>NZ_JBFALF010000005.1:61345-446670 GCF_040656115.1 Nonomuraea sp. NPDC050202
CGCCGCCGACCCCGCCGCCGACCCCGCCGCCGACCCCGCCGCCGACCCCGCCGCCGACCCCGCCGCCGACCCCGCCGCCGACCCCGCCGCCGACCCCGCCGCCGACCCCACAGCCGACTCCACTGACGCCCATCCCGCGGCCGGCTCGGCCGCCTCACCGGCCGCCGGGAACGGTGGTCCCGGGAGCGCGGCCGAGGGGGTGCCGCGGCGGCGCTCGCTGGGTCGCCGGCTGGTCAGGTACGGCTTTCTGGCCGTCGCGCTCGGCTTCGGCGGTTATGCGGTGGCCAGGGAGTGGGACGCGGTGGTGGCCGGGTTCGCCCGGCTGTCGTGGGCCGCGCTGGCCGGCTCGCTGGTCGCGGTGGTCGCGGCGCTGCTCGGAGCCATGCTGACCTGGCGCACCCTCTTGGCCGACCTGGGCTCGCCGCTGCCCGCGCGCCCGGCGGCCAAGGTGTTCTTCGTGGGCCAGCTCGGCAAGTACATCCCCGGCGCCGTCTGGCCCGTGCTCGCCCAGATGGAGATGGGCCGCGACCTCGGCGTGCCGCGCCCGCGCAGCGCGGCGGCGTTCTTCCTGATGATGCCCATCCAGCTCGCCACCGGCCTGCTGGTCACGCTCGTCACGCTGGGCTGGAACCAGTACGGCTGGCTGCTGCTGTTCGTCCCCCTGCTGCTCGTCCTGCTCGAACCCAGGGTGGTCAACGCCGTCATCGGGTACGCCCTGCGCCGCCTCGGGCGGGAGCCCCTCGAACGCCCCCTCACCAGGCGCGGCATGCTGACCGCGCTCGGCTGGGCGCTGGCCGGCTGGCTCGCCTACGGCGTGCACCTGTACTTCGTCGCCCCCCAGGGCGGTCTGCTCTTCGCCGTCGGGGCCTTCGCGATGTCGTGGTGCCTGGGCATCCTGACCTTCGTGATCCCGGCGGGCGCGGGGGTCAGGGAGGTTGCCATGGTTGCGGTGCTCGCGCCCCATCTCGACTCGGGTGACGCAATTGCGGTGGCCCTTTCCTCCCGCATTGTCATCATCGTGGGGGATCTGATCTGCGCGGGCCTGGCGGGAATTGCGGCGCGTCGCGACTCGGTGTGATTTGGCCCACGATTTAGGGGAGGCTGGTCATAAGGTGAATTTATGAGGGGGACGCCCGGTCCCACGTTGATCTTGAGGGGAGAAGATCTTCGTATGCCTCGAGTGCTCGTCGATGCGGCGGCGGTCCCCGCGGACCGCGGCGCGTTGATCAGATATGTGGACGGGCTCGTGGCCGCGCTCGATCGGGCCGGCGCGGACCTGTCAGTGGTCTGCCAACGTGCCGAAGCGGAGCGCTACCGCCGCCTCGCGCCCACGGCCCAGGTGCTTCCCGGGCCCGTCGCGATCACGAACAGGGCCGCCAGGCTGGCATGGGAGCAGACAGGGCTCCCGCTACTGGCCCGCCAGGCCGGCGCCGACGTCATCCACGCGCCCTACTACTCCATCCCGCTCAGGTCGGGCCTGCCGACCGTCGTGACGGTGCACGACGCCACCTGGTTCACCGAGCCCGACGACCACAGCCCGCGTGCCGCGTTCTTCCGCTCGGCCACGCGCACCGCCGTACGCCATGCCCAGCGTGTCATCGTGCCGTCCAAGGCGACGCGCGACGAGCTGGTGCGCGTGCTGGCCGCCGACCCCACCCGCATCGACGTGGCCTACCACGGCGTGGACCTGGCGCAGTTCCACCCGCCGAGCGAGGAGGAGATCCGCAGGGCCGCCGTGAGGTGCGGGCTGCACGGCCAGCCGTACGTGGCCTTCCTGGGTGCCCTCGACCCCCGCAAGAACGTGCCGAACCTCATCCGTGGCTTCGCCGCCGCCGTGAAGCGGCTGGAGAAGCCGCCGGCGCTGGTGCTCGGCGGCGGCGTGCACGAGGACGACGTGGACGCCGCCTGCCGCGAGGTCGAGGCCACGGTGAGGGTCATCAGGCCCGGCTACCTGCGCGCGCCCGACCTGCCCGGGTTCCTGGGCGGGGCGCTGGTGGTGGCCTTCCCCTCGCGCGGCGAGGGGTTCGGGCTGCCGGTGCTGGAGGCCATGGCCTGCGGCGCCCCGGTCCTGACCACCTACCGCACCTCGCTGCCCGAGGTGGGCGGGGACGCGGTGGCCTACACTGAGCCGGACTCCGCCAGCATCGCCGCGGCGCTGGGTGAGCTGCTGGCCTCTCCCGAGCGCAGGAAGCAGTTGCAGGAGGCGGGGCCGGCGAGAGCTCGCGAATTCACCTGGGACGCCTCGGCGGAGGCGCATCTCAGCTCTTATCAACGCGCGATCGAATAGTTCGGTAACCTCACGGAGTGATGGAGAGCTCTTTGCCAGACCTCGAGGCGATCCTCCTGGTCGGGGGGCAGGGCACGCGCCTGCGTCCGCTGACACTGGGCACGCCCAAGCCGCTGCTGCAGACCGCCGGGGTGCCGTTCCTGGCCCACCAACTGGCGCGCGCCCGTTCCTTCGGCGTGCGCCGGATCGTGTTCGCCACCTCCTACAAGGCGTCCATGTTCGAGCCTGCCTTCGGTGACGGGGCGGCGTTCGGGCTCTCGCTCGTCTACATGACGGAGGAGACTCCGCTGGGTACCGGCGGCGCCATCCGCAACGCCGCCGAGGCGCTCACGGCCGGCCCCGACGACCCGGTGCTGATCCTCAACGGCGACATCCTCTCCGGTCACGACATCGGCGAGCAGGTGCGCGTGCACCGCGCGAAGCAGGCCGCTGTAACGCTCCATCTGACAGAAGTGGATGATCCCTCCCGATTCGGCTGCGTGCCGACCGACGAGGCGGGGCGCGTGACGGCGTTCCTGGAGAAGACCCCCAACCCGGTGACGAACCGGATCAACGCCGGCTGCTACGTCTTCACCCGGTCCGTGATCGACGCCATCCCGCGCGACGAGGTCGTGTCGGTCGAGCGCGAGACGTTCCCCGGGCTGATCGAGTCCGGAGAGCTCGTGCTGGGCTACGCCGACCGCACCTACTGGCTCGACGTCGGCACCCCCACCGCGTACGTGCAGGGCTCCCGCGACCTGGTGCTCGGCAAGCTGGCCTCGCCCGCGCTGCCCGGGCCCACGGGCGAGTACCTCCAGCTCGAAGGGGCCCGGATCTCGCCCGAGGCGAAGGTCCAGGGCGGCACGGCCGTCGGCGCGCGCGCCGTGGTCGAGGCGGGCGCCACGGTGGTGGGCTCGGTGCTGAGCGACGACTGCGTCGTCGAGGCCGGGGCCTCGGTGACCGACTCCGTGGTGGGCCAGGGCGCCCGGGTCTGCGCCGGCACGGTGGTGCGCGACGCGGTGATCGGCGACGGCGCCATCGTGGGGCCGGGCAACGAGCTGCAGAACGGCGTGCGCATCTGGCCGGGCATCGAGCTGCCCGAGCGCGCGCTGCGCTACTCCAGCGACGTCTGACCCACCCCAGGGGGCGGGGCAGACTGGACAGGTGATGGAGCGCAGGTGGGAGCCCGAAGGGCCGCTCGACGTGGGGCTGGCGTTGCAGCCGCACAAGCGCGGCGGCGGCGATCCCACCTGGCGCCGGACCTCCGACGGCGCCGTGTGGCGCACGTCCAGGACCCCCGACGGCCCCTGCACGCTCAGGGTCAGCGTCAAGGCGGGCAGCGTGCACGGCCAGGCGTGGGGGCCGGGGGCCGGCTGGGCGCTGGAGACGATGCCGACGCTGCTGGGGGCCGAGGACGACCCGTCCGGGTTCAGCGTCAGGCACGAGGTGCTGGCGGAGGCCGCCAGGAGGCATCCGGGCCTGCGCATCGGGCGTACGGGGCGGGTGATGGAGGCGCTCGTGCCCGCCGTGCTGGAGCAGAAGGTGGTCGGGCAGGAGGCGTGGCGGGCCTGGCGGTGGTTGCTCGGCCGGTACGGCGAGCCGGCCCCCGGCCCTGCCCCGGAGGGCATGCGGGTGGTGCCCGAGCCCGGGGTGTGGCGGCAGATCCCGTCCTGGCACTGGCACCGGGCGGGCGCCGAGGCCGTGCGCGCCCGTACGATCGCCACCGCCGCCTGGCACGCCGGCAAGCTGGAGGCCGCCGCCACCACGCAGGAGCTCGACCGGCTGCTGCGCGCGCTGCCCGGGATCGGGGCGTGGACGTCGGCGGAGATCCGCCAGCGGGCGTTCGGCGATCCCGACGCGGTCAGCGTCGGCGACTTCCACCTGGCCAAGCTCGTCGGCTACGCCCTGACGGGGGAGAAGACCGACGATCCCGGCATGATGCGGCTGCTGGAGCCGTACACCGGGCATCGGCACCGCGCCACGGTGCTGGTCTGGCTCAGCGGCCTGCGCCCGCCGGCCAGGGGGCCCAGGATGGCCGTGCGCGACTACCGGTCGTTCTGAGCGCGCCCTGGGTGCGTACGGTGAACTCAGCCCGTCGTACTGTGCCTCTATGAGTTCTGACTCCGCGCTCCGCCGCGCCCTCGCCCGTGCCAGGGACGGCAAGACGCTCGACGTGACCGAGGCGACCGTGCTCCTGCACGCCAGGGACGGGCACCTCGACACGCTTCTCGAACACGCCTCCCGCGTGCGCGACGCCGGTCTGCGGGCCGCCGGCCGCGAGGGGATCATCACGTACAGCAGGAAAGTGTTCATCCCGTTGACCCGGCTGTGCCGGGACCGCTGTGGTTATTGCACGTTCGCGACGGCGCCGCACAAGCTGCCCGCGCCGTTCCTGAGCCCTGACGAGGTCCTGGAGATCGCCCGGCAGGGGGCGGCGATGGGGTGCAAGGAGGCGCTGTTCACGCTGGGGGACCGGCCGGAGGACCGCTGGCACCAGGCCAGGGAGTGGCTGGACGCGCACGGTTATGACGACACGTTGTCCTACGTGCGGGCGATGGCGATCAGGGTGCTGGAGGAGACCGGGTTGTTGCCGCACCTCAACCCGGGGGTGCTGAGCTGGCGGGACTTCCAGCGGCTCAAGCCGGTCGCGCCGTCGATGGGGATGATGCTGGAGACGACGTCGCGGCGGCTGTTCGAGGAGAAGGGGCAGCCGCACTACGGCTCGCCCGACAAGGACCCCGCCGTACGGCTGCGCGTGCTGGAGGACGCCGGCCGCACGAACGTGCCGTTCACGACGGGCATCCTGATCGGCATCGGCGAGACCGTCGAGGACCGGGCCGAGTCGATCTTCGCGATCCGCAGGGTGGCCAGGGAGTACGGCGGCGTCCAGGAAGTGATCGTGCAGAACTTCCGCGCCAAGCCCGACACCGCCATGCGCGGCCTGCCGGACGCCGACCTGCAGGAGCTGGCCGCCACGATCGCGGTGGCCCGCCTGGTGCTCGGCCCCCGGGTACGCCTCCAGGCGCCGCCCAACCTGGTGGACTCCGAGTACGAGCTGATGATCAGGGCCGGCATCGACGACTGGGGCGGCGTGTCGCCGCTCACGCCCGACCACGTCAACCCGGAGCGGCCGTGGCCGCAGATCGAGGACCTCGCCGCGCGCACCGGCGAGTCCGGGTTCCGGCTCAGGGAACGCCTGACCATCTACCCGGAGTACGTGCTGGCGGGGGAGCCGTGGCTCGACCCCCGGCTGATCGCCCACGTCTCCGCCCTGGCCGACCCGGCCACCGGCCTGGCCCGCGAGGACGCCGTGCCGGAGGGCCGCCCCTGGCAGGAGCCCGACGGCGGCTTCGCCGCGTCCGGCCGGGTGGACCTGCACGTCGAGGTGGACACCACGGGCCGCACGAACGACCGCCGCGACGACTTCGACCACGTCTACGGCGACTGGGACGCCCTGCGCGAGCGCCTGGGCACCGCGACCGCCGCCACCTCCAGCGACGTGCGGCAGGCGCTGAAGCGGGCCGAGGCCGACCCGGCGGGCCTGACGGACGCCGAGGCCGTGGCGCTGCTCGGCGCCGAGGGCGAGGCGCTGGACGAGCTGGCCGCCATCGCCGACGCGCTGCGCAAGGAGGCGGTGGGCGACGAGGTCACCTACGTCGTCAACCGGAACATCAACTTCACCAACGTCTGCTACACCGGCTGCCGCTTCTGCGCCTTCGCCCAGCGCAGGACCGACGCCGACGCGTACACGCTCAGCGTCGAGCAGGTCGCCGACCGGGCCGAGGAGGCGTGGGCGGCCGGCGCGACCGAGGTGTGCATGCAGGGCGGCATCCACCCCGACCTGCCCGGCAGCGCGTACTTCGACATCGCCAGGGCCGTGAAGGCCAGGACGCCGGGCATGCACGTGCACGCGTTCTCCCCGATGGAGGTCATCAACGGCGCTTCGCGGATGAACCTGTCGATCCGTGACTGGCTGGAGGCCGCCAAGGAGGCGGGCGTGGACTCGCTGCCGGGCACGGCGGCCGAGATCCTCGACGACGACGTGCGCTGGGTGCTGACCAAGGGCAAGCTGCCGGCCAAGGAGTGGATCGAGGTCATCACCACGGCACACAAGGTGGGCATCCCCACCACCTCGACCATGATGTACGGGCACGTGGACAACCACCTGCACTGGGTCAGGCACATCAAGCTGATCAGGAAGCTGCAGGAGGAGACGGGCGGTTTCTCGGAGTTCGTGCTGCTGCCGTTCGTGCACACCAGCGCCCCGATCTACCTGGCGGGCGTGGCCAGGCCGGGGCCGACCGCGCAGGAGAACAGGGCCGTGCACGCGCTGGCCAGGATCCTCCTGCACGGCGCGATCAGGAACATCCAGTGCTCCTGGGTCAAGCTCCAGGACGACCTGTGCCGCCAGGTGCTCCAGGGCGGGGTGAACGACCTCGGCGGCACGCTGATGGAGGAGACCATCAGCAGGATGGCCGGGTCGGAGAACGGCTCGTACAAGACGATCAGCGAGCTGCGCGCGATGGTGGAGGTCACCGGCCGGCCGGTCAGGCAGCGCACCACCGAGTACGGCGTGCCGGACGAGGAGCGGCTGGTGGCCTCGGCGGCCAGTGACGGCGTCTGCCAGAGCGTCAGGAGGGTGCTGCCGCTAGCCTAGTTGTAACGTGTTCTAACAAGGGCTTGCGCTCGCCCTGCGAGGCGCTGGGAGAATCATCACTCCCCTGGGAGAGAGGTTTTCACCGTGCGGTTGGGTCGGCACCGCGCCGCGCTGTCCCCCGAACAGCGACGGAGGAAGGCGTTCCAGCGTGGCATGCTGGCAGGGCTGACGGCCGTGGCCATCGTCGCGGCCGGCCTCGTCGTGATCTTCGGCGGCGGCGGGGTGCTGTGCAGCACACGAGAGCCTGTTCTGGTCAACGTGGCCGCCGCGGTGGACGTCGCCCCGGCGGTCATGCAGGCGGCGGACCGGTTCAACGGGACGAAGACGGCCGTGGGCGGCCGGTGCGTGCTGGTCCAGGTGACCGAGCAGCCGCCGGCCACCGTCCTGCGCACGCTGATCGGCGACCGGGCGGGCGTGCTGGCCGAGCGGCCCGACGGCTGGATCGCCGACTCCTCGGCCTGGATCAGGCTGGCCCGCCAGCAGGGCGCGAGCTCGCTGCCCGCGGGGGAGAGCGTGGTGGCGACCTCGCCGCTCGTCTTCGCCACCCGCGCGTCGCTGGCCCAGCGCTTCTCGGTGGGGCAGACGGAGATGAACTGGCGGATGGTCTTCCCCTCGACCGTACGAGGGCGGGTGACGCCCAACGCGGACGAGCCGGACGTCGTACGGGTGCCCGACCCTTCCCTGGCCGGGGCGGGCATCGCCACCGTGGCCGCCGCCAGGGACGTCGTCGGCACCGGGCCTGACGCCGACAAGGCGCTGACCGCGTTCGTCCGCTGGGCGCAGGCCGGATCCGCGCCCGACTACCGCAGCATGCTGGCGGCCGTGGACGACCACACGTTCTGGCAGCGGCCTGTCGTCATCGTGCCCGAGCAGTCCGTGTGGAACCACAACCTGCGGCCCTCAGCCGACCCGGTCGTGGCGCTGCACCCGCGCGAGGGCACGATCAACCTCGACTACCCGTACGTCGTCACCGCCGCCGACCCCGACGTCGCCGAGGCCTCCACCGTCTTCGCCGGCTGGCTGAAGGGGGCGCAGGCACAGGAGATCGTGCGGCGGGCCGGTTTCCGGTCGGGCGACGGCACGCAGGCGCCGATCTCGCCCGGCCCGCAGATCCCCTCAGCCGCCCCGAAGACCAGGTCGTCGGTGTCGCCGCAGGACATCGACGAGGCCCTGCGCGCCTGGAGCCGGCTCGCCCCGCCGACCAACATCCTCGTGCTGGCCGACACCTCCAAGCACATGGCCGAGCCGCTGAACGGCCGGACCCGGGTGAGCGTGGCGCTCGACGCGGCCAAGATCGGGCTCCAGCTCTTCCCCGACTCCACCCACATGGGGTTGTGGGAGTTCGCCGACGAGGTGGGCGGGATCAGGAACCACCGGCAGCACGTCGGCCTCGGGCCGATCAACGAGCCCGAGACGGGGCAGGTCATCCGGCGCAGCCGGCTGGACCAGCTGACCAGCACGATCAGCGCTCATCCGAACCGGGACAGCTCCCTGTACGACTCGATACTCAGCGGGTTCCGCAGGGTGAGCGGCGACTACCGGGAGGAGATGAACAACGTCCTCCTGGTGATCACGGCCGGGCGGGACGACGGCAGGGGCACGGAGCTGACGCGCCTTCTCGATCGGCTGCGGCGGGAGTGGAACCCGGACCGGCCCGTGCAGATCATCGTGATCGCGTTCGGCAAGGGGGTCGATCGGGCCGGCCTGTCGCAGATCGCGGCCGCCACGAACGGGTCCCTGCACGAGGCCGAGGAGCCGGGGGAGATCATCGACGTCTTCCTGGCGGCCCTGGCCCGCCGCCTGTGCCACCCCACCTGCAAGCCGACGGCCTAGGCCGGCCGCCGCGAGGTGATCGCGACGGCCGGCCGGGGAAGAGGGTTACGCGCGGGCCCAGAGGGCGGGCACGTTCGGCGGTTCCCAGCCCGCGAGGGCGGTGTGCGCCTGGAGGCACCGGTAGGTGGCGCCGTTGTAGGTGACGGTGTTGCCGGCGGCGTAGGCCGTGCCGGCCTTCCAGGTGCCGGAAGGCGTGGTCGTCGTCGGCGTCGGTGTCGGGGTGGGGGTCGGCGTGACGGTCGGGGTGGGTGTCGGGGTCGGGTTGCCGCCACCGCCGCCGATGTTCAGGTCGATGCAGGAGTAGAAGGCGTTGGCCGTGTCGGAGATGTTCCAGATGGCCAGGACCTTCTGCCGGCCCGAGTAGCCGGAGAAGTTGACCGTGTGCGAGATCGTCTGCGGCGGCTGCTGGCCGTTGCCGTTGAACACGGCCACCCGGGTGTTGCCGATGTAGTACTCGTAGTTCAGCGTCGCGTGCCTGGCGGTGAACGTCCAGGTGAAGGTCACCGAGCTGCCCACCGAGGCGACGGGCCAGGCCTTGCTCTCGTCGCTGAGCTGCGCGAACTGCCCGAGGTTGGCGTGGCAGCTCCGCAGCCCCTTCGGGCCTTCCACGCTCTGCGGCTCGTAGATGATGTTGCCGCAGCCGGAAACCTTGCCCTGGGCGCAGTTCGCCTGGCGGGAGGGCGGCGTGAGCACGTAGCCGTGCGCGAACGCCGGGGTGGTGTTGAACACCGTGGTGGCGACCGCGATCACCACCACGGCGACTAACGTGAGGGTTCTTCTCATGAAGTGCTCCTTCACATGGGGGGATGTCCCCAATGTAAAGGAAAGTTTCCTAACGGTAAACGCCTGGCTGACCGCCTGTCAGCGCGTGACGATGAAGTCGGCGGGGTCGCGCGGCGCCCGGTCGCGCGGCGGCGCGGCGGCATGGCCGACGGCCACGCAGCCCATCGGATCCCACGACTCGGGCAGGTCGAGCACCTCGCGGACGACCGGGCGGCAGAACATCGTGGACGACACCCACGCCGAGCCGAGCCCCTCCACGGCGAGCTGGATCAGGAAGTTCTCCACCCCGGCGCCCGTCGCCACGATGAACATCTCCCGCTCCGAGGCGTTGCGCCGATCGTCCCTGTAGGTGTGCGAACCCTCCATCACCAGGCACGGCACCACCAGGTAAGGCGCGTTGCGCAGCACGTCGCCCCGCTTGATCCGCTTGGCGATCGACTGCTCGGAGAACCCGTCGCCGCGCAGGTCGGCGATCCACGCCTCGCGCATCGCGTCGAGCAGCTTCGTCCTGGTCTGCGGCGACTCCAGCAGCACGAACCGCCACGGCGTCGTGTGGTGCGGCGCGGGCGCCGCGATGCCGGCCGCGACCGCCCTGCGCACCGCCTCCGCATCGACGGGCTGGTCGGAGAACTCCCTGATCGTACGGCGGGCGAACACGACGTCCCGCGACCCGTAACGGAACAGGTCCTCGTCGGCCCCCCGCACCAGCGGCCGGACCCCGGGCCCGTCGTCCTCGGTCACCAGGTGGCCCAGCCCGCGCACGATCGCCACCGGAACCCCGGCGAGCTTGCCCTTGACCAGCTCCGCCGCGCTCGCGATCTCGTCGGCCAGGGCCGTGACCGTGGCGCTGAGCTGGTTGCCGTAGGAGTCGGAGGCGCCGCGGTAGTCGTCGAGCGGCAGCACGCCGGCCGCGCCGATGGCCACGTCGGTGAGCCCGTTGCGCCACGGCCGCCCGAACGTGTCGGACACGATCACCCCGACGCGCCCGCCCAGGCCCGCCCTGATGCGCCTGGCCGAGGCGTCGGAGTCCTCCGGAAGGAGCAGCACGGTGCCCGGCTCGGTGTTGGAGGCGTCGACCCCGGCGGCGGCCATGACGAAGCCGTGCCTGGTCTGGGAGATCACGGTGTCGCCGCGCCTGGCGACCACGCGCTCGGTCTCCTCCAGGATGGCCTGGGTGCGATCCGGCGCCTGCCGCAGCCGGCCCTCCGCCTTGCTCACGATCTTGGAGGTGACCACGACGATGTCGCCGTCGCGCAGGTCGGCGCCGGCGAGCAGGGCCGCGACGTCGTCGCCCGGCCGCACCTCGCCGAGGCCGGTAACGGGGATCACTTCGATGCGGGTCGCCTGGGTCACCTGGACAGCTCCTGGGCCAGCTCCTGGGCCAGGTCGAGGGCCGTGCGGGCGATGCCGGCCGCCGCCTCGGCGTCGTGCATGAGGATCGGGCGGGCGAGCACGCGCACGCCGTCGAGCGCCACCCCGGCGTCCTCCTCGGCCACCAGCCAGCCGTCGATCAGCTCCGCGCCGTACAGTTCCAGCACGGCCTGCGCGGTCGTCTCCACCCCGATCGCCGTCAGGCAGGCGTCGGCCATGCCCCGCACCGGCGCGCCCCCGATGATCGGGGAGACGCCCACCACGGTCTTGGGCAGCAGGGCCTCGCGGATGCCCGGGACCTGCAGGATCGTGCCGATGCTCACGACCGGGTTGGACGGCGGCAGGATCACCACGTCGGCCTGCTCGATGGCCTCCAGCACGCCGGGGGCCGGCTTGGCGGAGTCGACCCCGACCAGCGGGAACGACTGGGCGGGCACGGAGGCGCGCAGGCGTACCCACCACTCCTGGAAGTGGATCGCGCGCTTGCCGCGCTCGTCCTCGATCACGACGTGCGTCTCGCAGCGGTCGTCGCTCATCGGCAGCAGCCGCACGCCGGGCTGCCAGCGGGCGCAGAGCGCCTGCGTGATCTGCGAGAGCGGGTAGCCGGCCTCCAGCATCTGCGAGCGCACGATGTGGGTGGCGAAGTCGCGGTCGCCCAGCCCGAACCACTGCGGCTCGACGCCGTACGCGGCCAGCTCCTCCTTGACGACGTGGCTCTCCTTGGCCCGGCCCCAGCCCTGCTCCTCGTCGATGCCGTTGCCCAGGGTGTACATCACGGTGTCGAGGTCGGGGCAGACCCGCAGGCCGTACAGGGTGATGTCGTCACCCGTGTTGCCGATGACGGTGATCGAGGCGTCGGGCGCGGTGGCGCGCAGCCCCCTGAGGAAGCGGGCGCCGCCGATGCCGCCGGCTAGTGACACGATGTGCATGCGGCCCAGTCTTCCATCGGGCTCTGACAGCGCCGTCTTGGGACCGGTTTTCCGCCGTTTGTCATCGGTGTACTGCCAGGTATTGGGCGATTTGATATGGAAGAGGTTGTTGGGACTCCCGGCAGGTGAGTCAGTGATGTGGCAAACTCCCTTCGGGCTAAAGGGTCCGATGGGGGTACTTGTGAGCAAATTTGACGTTGCCCGGCTCAAGGAGCCGGCGGCCTGGGTCATGCTCGTCGCCGGGTTGCTGAACGTGGTGCTGGCGATCGGGCACATCCTGATCGGCTCGTCCGGCTCGTCGTCCTTCACCGAGCGCGCGGTCTCGAACTTCTCGGGCGTGACGAGTCCAGTCGTGACGGCGTTGCTGCTCGGTGCCGTGTTGCTGGTCACCAAGGTGGGCGAGCCGTCGGCCAAGGCGAAGCCGATCACGTACGGCGCCGCGGCCGGTCTGCTGCTCGCCGCCGTGTTCGGCATGCTCGCGCTGCTGGCCGGGCTGTTCGCCGGTGGCGGGGCCCGCGCCACGATCGAGTACGTGCTCCTCGGCGTGCCCACCCTCGCGCTGACCGCCATCGCGCTGGTCTACCTGCTGCCGCAGGTGCTGCCGGAGCGGCCGGCCGCTCAGGTGTACCACGGCCAGTTCGGCCCGCAGCCCGGCTTCTTCGACCAGCAGCAGTACCCCCAGGGCCAGCCCCAGGCGGGCCCCGGCTACGGCCAGCCCGGTTTCGGCCAGCAGCCCGCGCCGGGGCAGCCCGGGTTCGGCGGTCCCCAGGACCAGCAGCCCGCCCCCGCGTACGGCCAGCAGGCCCCCTCGGCGCAGCAGCCCGGCTTCGGCGGCCAGCAGGACCCCCAGGCCCCCGCCGCGTACGGCCAGCAGCCCCCGTCCGGCCAGCAGGACCCGCAGGCCGCGCCCGCGTACGCCCAGCAGCCCCCCTCCGCTCCTGGCTACGGCCAGCAGCCGATGTCGGGCCAGCAGCCCGGCTACGGCCAGCAGCCCCCCTCCACCCCCGGCTACGGCCACCAGCCCCCCTCGGCGCCCGCCTACGGCCAGCAGCCGCCCGCCACCCCCGGCTACGGTCAGCAGCCCCCTTCCACGCCCGGTTACGGTCAGCAGCCCCCTTCCACCCCGGGCTACGGCCACCAGCCGCCCTCCACCCCCGGCTACGGCCACCAGCCGCCCAGCTTCGGCGGCCAGCCGGAGCAGCCCGAGCCCCAGGCCGCGGCCTACAGCCCGCAGCCGGCGCCGCAGATCAGAGGCGCGCTGCCCGCCGCCCCCTCCGACCAGTCGCAGCCCGAGCCCTACGCCCCCGAGGGCTTCGGCCAGTACACCCCGGCCGACACGGCCCCCTCGGCCCCGGCTCCCGCGCCGGAGTACGCCACCCCGCCCGCCGGCGAGTACACCCCCGCCCCCTACGTCCCCGCCGACAGCCAGCCGAACCTGTACGGCCAGGCCAGCCAGAACCCGTACGCGCCCGCCGGGAACGACCCCTTCCCCACGCCCGCGGAGCAGCAGCCCAGCCCGTACGTCCCCGCGGAGCAGCAGGCCGGCTCCTACGCTCCCGCCGAGCAGCAGCCCGGCTCGTACGCGCCCCCGGCCGAGCAGCCCAACCCCTACGCTCCCGCCGAGCCCAACCCCTACGCGCCTGCCGAGCAGCCCAACCCGTACGCGCCCTCCGCCGAGCAGGCCTACCCGTCCGGCGACACGACGCCGAACGTGCAGTACCCATCGCAGGCCGAGCAGCCCCAGCAGTTCGGCCAGCAGCAGCCGTACTTCGGGCAGAGCGCCTTCGACCAGCAGCAACAGCAGCCGCAGGGCGGCCAGCCGTTCACGGGATACTCCGGCCACGAGTTCGCCGCCCCGCCCGCCTACCAGGAGCCCGACCCGCCGGTCGACCCCCGCTCGCAGCAGCTCATGGACGCCTACCAGCAGGCGGAGACGTACCAGTCGAACGTCGGCACCCAGCCCGAGCTGCGCGTTCCCGAGTACGGCGGTCAGCAGAACAGGCCGTACGACGACCCGTTCGGCCACCCCCAGCAGCAGCCCCCCGCCCAGCCCCAGCACGGCGGGTACGAGCCGCAGCAGGGCCAGTACCAGCCCACCCACCAGGCCCCGCAGCAACCGCAGCAGGGCGGCTGGCCGGCGGACGCGCAGGGCGGCGAGTCGACGATGCGGATCGACCCCACGTCGTTGGGGGGCGGCTTCGGCGGCGACCACCGCCGTCCCGGGGACGACCCGATCGACCCGACAGCCATATACACCCCCAACGAGCCACGCAGGTAACGGACCGGCAATGAACGGCTAGAGAGAAGGTGGGCCACGGGCGGGTGTCTTCCCGCCCTGGTACGGTTCCGACCGCTGACAGCGTTGAACGAGCCAGGCCGATGCCATGCCCGTAAGGCGTCGGCCCGGGTGCGAACATCACATGCCGAGCACACCGGGGCGAGATCTGGTCTTTCCCCGGATAGCTGCATGCCGCTTGACGCCACGTGCAGCACACGCGTGTAATTACAACCATGTTGTTACGCCTTCCCGTGGGTGGGTAATAAGGAAGGCGTCCATGGGGGGCTCCATTGCGGGCGGGCGGCAGGGAGGTGTGCAGTGACCGATCCGGTCATCGCACAGGATCAGCTTGACGCTGAAGAACTCGGCTGGCAGGAGCGTGCGTTGTGCGCGCAGACTGATCCGGAGGCGTTCTTCCCGGAGAAGGGCGGCTCCACCCGAGAGGCCAAGAAGGTCTGCCGATCGTGCGAGGTTCGTGCCGAGTGCCTGGAATACGCACTCGAGCACGATGAGCGGTTCGGCATCTGGGGTGGGCTGTCCGAGCGGGAGCGCAGACGGATCAAGCGCCAGGCGGTGTAGTGATAAGGGGGGAAGGGGTCACGCGGGGAGCCGTGTGACCCTTTTCGCATCTCCTGAACGGCTTGCACATGTATGGTGGGCCCGCCTGATCTTCCCCCCAGGAGTCACCCACCCATGTCCCGTCCCTACGTCACCGCGATCGTCGTCGCCCATGACGGCGCGCGCTGGCTCGGGGAGACCCTGCGTGCGCTGATCAACCAGAGCCGCAGGCCGGACCGCGTGGCGGGCGTCGACAACGGCAGCAGGGACGGCTCGGCCGACCTGCTGGGCCAGACGCTCGGCCCCGGCAACCTGATCTCCCTGCCCCGCTCCACCGGTTTCGGCGAGTCGGTCGCCAAGGCGCTCGACCGGCTGCCGCCCACCGGGCACGAGGAGTGGATCTGGTTGCTCCACGACGACTGCGCCCCCGACAGGCGCGCGCTGGAGATGCTGCTGAGCGCGGCCGAGCAGGATCCCAAGGCCGCCGTGCTCGGCCCCAAGCTGCTCGACTGGATCGACCGCAGGCGGCTGCTGGAGATCGGCGTCACCGTCGGCCGTACCGGGCGCAGGGACACGGGGCTGGAGCCGCGCGAGTTCGACCAGGGACAGCACGACGGGACGCGGGAGGTCCTGTCGGTGTCCACGGCCGGGATGCTAATCCGGCGGGACGTGTGGGAGAGGGCGGGCGGGCTCGATCCGTTCCTGCCGCTGTTCAGGGACGACCTCGACCTGTGCTGGCGGGTGCGCAACGCCGGCCACAAGGTGCTGAACGTGACCTCCGCCGTGGCCTGGCACGCCGAGGCGGCGGCCCGCAGGCGGCGGCGCATCACGGTCAGCGGCGACCACCCGCGCCGCCTCGACCGGCGCAACGCGATCTTCGTGGTGATGGCGAACCTGCCGTTCATGGCGATGATGTGGGCGCTGCTGCGGAACGTGCTCGGCTCCTTCTTCCGCACGCTGCTGTTCATCGTCAGCAAGCAGCCCGCGAACGCGCTGGACGAGGTCGTGGCCATGGCCTCGGTCCTGGTGCACCCGTTCAGGCTGCTGCGGGCGCGGCGGGCCCGCAGCCACGGCCGCAAGAAGGGATATATCCGCATAAAGCGGCTTATGACTCCTCGGGGTGCGGCCTACCGGCGCCTCACCGACATGGTGCAGAGCTTCCTCGCCGGCGAGGCGCCGGTCGACGCCGCCGGCCAGCACCACCACGCGGCCCACGGCGAGGAGCAGGACGCCGTCCCGCCGTCCGACACCGGCGCCTTCCAGCGCTTCGTCGGCCGGCCCGGCGTCATCCTCATGTTCGCGCTGACCGTCGTCTCGCTCCTGGCCGAGCGGTCATTGCTGGGCGGTGAACGGCTCGGCGGGGGCGCACTGGTGCCGGTGACGGGCGGCGCCGCCGACCTGTGGGCGTTCTACCTGGAGGGCTTCCACGACGTGGGGCTCGGCTCGACCGCGCCCGCGCCGCCGTACGTGGCCGTGCTCGCCGCCCTCTCCACGCTCGCCCTCGGCAAGACCTGGCTGGCCGTCTCCGTGCTGCTGCTCGGCTCCGTGCCGCTGGCCGGCGCCACCGCGTACCTGGCCACCCGGCACCTCATCCCGTCCGTGCCCGCCCGGGCCTGGGCCGCGGGGACGTACGCGCTGCTGCCGGTCGCCACGGGGGCCGTCTCGGGCGGGCGGCTGGGGACGGCCGTGGTGTTCGTGCTGCTTCCCGTGTACGCCTGGCTGCTCGGGATCATCCTGCTGGCTCCTGACCGGCGGCGGGCCCGGCGGGCCGCTTGGGCGCTGGGGTTGTGGCTGGCGGTCGGGATGGCGTTCGTGCCGCTGGTGTATCCGCTGTTCGCGGTGCTGGGGGTGCTGGGGGCGGTCGGGCTCGGCGGGCTGGTCGCCGGCGCCCGCCGCCAGGGCGGGGCCGTCGCCGACGCCACGAGCGCCGGCACCGCCTCGGACGCCGCCACGAACTCGGGCACCGCCACACCGTCTGGAACCTTCGCCACCGCCCCCGGTTTCACGCCCGCCACCGGCCCTGGCTCCGGTTTCACGCCCGCCCCAGCCATCGGTCTCGCCACCGCCACCGCAACCGGCTTCGGGTCCGGCATCGCAACCAGCCCCGTCACCAGCCCCGCCAATGGTGGCGGCAGCGGTGGTGGCGACCGGCGTGAACGGGCCGGCGGCCGGCGAGGCCGAGCCCGCGGCGGCGTCCTGAGCAGGGCAGGCAAGGGCGGCAGCGGCAGGGGAGCGGGCGGCCGGGTGAGCCGTGAGGTGCTGGTGTCCATGGCGATCGCGCTCGCCGTGCCGCCGGTGCTGCTGCTGCCCTGGACGGCCGGTCTGGTGACGGACCCGGGCAGGATCCTCCTGGAGGCCGGCCTGCACGACCCCGCCCTGGTGGACCCGTCCCTCGCCCCGGAATCCCTGCTGGCGCTCAGCCCCGGCGGACCGGGGCTGCCGCCGTTCTGGGTGACGGCGGGCCTGATGGCGGCGGCGCTGGCCGCGCTGCTCATGCGCCGCCAGCGCCTGATCGTCGCCATCGGCTGGGGCGTCGCGCTGTACGGGGTGCTGGCGGGCGTCCTGGTCAGCCGCATCACGGTCGAGGGGGCGAAGGCGTGGCCGGGGGTGCCGCTGGCGATCGCGGGGACCGGGCTGGTGGTCCTCGTGGGCCTGACCGCCCACCGGCTCGCCGAACTGCGCGCCGGGGGCGGGCTGCGGCGGGTGGGCGCGACGGCGATGGTGGTGGTGGCGTTCAGCACGCCGCTGCTGGCGGCCGGCTACTGGGTGGCCGGCGGGGTGCGCGGGCCGCTCGTGGGCGACGCCAGGGACGTGCTGCCCGCGCTCGCCGCCGCCCGTACGACGCAGGGGGAGCGCACCCTGGTGATCAAGGGATCGGGGTTCGCGGTGCTGCACGGGCGTACGCCGCTGATCGGCGAGGCGGAGCTGCCCGTCGCGGCCCAGGTCCGAGACCGGCTGGGCGCGGCCGTGCAGGGCCTCGTCGGCGGGCGCGGCGGCGACGCCGCCACGCTGGCCGCGCAGGGCATCGCGATGGTCGCCGTGGCGCCCCCGGTCTCGCCCGAACTGGCCAGGACCCTCGACTCCCAGCCTTCCCTGGAACGCATGAGCCTGTCGGACACGGGCGGCGGCCTGTGGCGTCTGGCCGAGCCGGTCACCCGCGTCCCCGCCCAGCCGGTGAGCGTCCTGCACACGGTGTGGCTGTGGGCGCAGGGCGCGCTGCTGCTGGTGGCCGCCCTCCTGGCCTCCCCGGGCCGCCGCCAGCCCGAACCCGCCGACACGCCCGCCGTGGCGCTGGCGGGTGCGTGATGCAGAGGTTCGTGGAGAACAGGTTCGGCCTGCTGGCGCTGGTCATCGTGTCCCTGGCGGCCATGTACGGCATCGCCTACCTCACCAGGCCCGCCGTCCCCCCGCCCGCTCCCGCGCAGCCGCGAAAGGTCGCCGTGGAGTCGGTCACCGCGGTGTGCCCGGGGGCGAAGGGGGAGCAGGTCAACGTGTTCCTGCCGGGCACGCTCAACGGCGAGACCATGGAGAACGGCAAGCCGTACGTGACCAAGGGTCCCGGCGGCCTGGAGGCCGGCTACCTGACCCGCGCGACCGCGGGCGCCGCGCGCGGCCTGGCCGGGGTCCGCTGCACGGAGCCCGCCCCCGAGACGTGGCTGGTGGGCCCCGGCCCGGCGAACGCCGGCGTGCGCCTCCACCTCACGAACGCCGACAAGGCGCCCGCCCTGGCGGACGTGCAGGTGTACGCGGCGGAGGGCAGGATCTCCAGCGAAGCCGGCCTCGGCCTGGAGATCGCGCCGGGCGAGCACAGGGAGATCGACCTGAGGACGCTGGCGCCGTCGGCCGACGTGATGGCCGTGAGCGTCACCACCACGTTCGGCCGCGTCGCGGTCGCGGCCAGGGCGACGCCGGAGACGGGCGGCGTGGACTGGCTCCCCTCGGCCGCCCCGCCGGCCACCCGCGTGGTCGTACCGGGAATTCCCGGGGGCGGCGGCCTGCGCCGGCTCCTCGTGGCGGCCCCCGGCGACGCCGACGCCGTCGTGGAGATCAAGGCGGTGACCGAGGACGCCGAGTACGCGATGAAGGGCCGGGAGACGCTGGACGTACCGGCGGGCAGCGTGACCGCCCTGGACGTCACCACAGGCGTGGCCGGCTCCGCCGCCGCCCTGGTCCTCACCTCGCCGACCCCGATCGTCGCCGGCCTGATCGCCACCGGCACAGGCGAACGCCCGGACGTCGCCTTCACCGCCGGCACCCCGTCCCTGGCCCTCGGCAGCGCCGTCGCCCGCAACGCCACGGGCTCACAACTGCTGCTGACGGCGCTCGGCACGCAGCCCGGCAAGGTGCGGGTCCAGGTGGTGCCGGGGAAGGGGACGGCGCAAGCCCCGTTCGAGGTGGAGATCCCGGCGGGCCGGACGCGGGCGGTGAAGCTGACGGCGAAGGGCGACTACGCGGTGGTCGTCACGCCGGTGGCGGGCGAGGTGTACGGCAGCAGGCTGGTGGAGGAACGCCGGCGAACAGGCGTCCTCCTCACCACCCAGCCCCTGGCCCCGGCCCGGATGTTCACGATGCTCCCGCCCCTGACCCACACCTACGACGTGGTCGTGCCCTGAACCGGGTGGGCCCGGGGAGGTCCGGGAGGGAACCGCACCCCGCAGGGGCGCTCGGGCCGCTGCGCACGACGCCGCCCCAGCTCACGCCCGCGCCTGCCCGATGCCGTCCAGTACGGCGCTGACCAGGTCATCGACGAACTCGACGGTCAGGTCCTGAGGGGCGGAGGCGTCGTACAGCAGCCCCGTGAGGACCGTCTCGTGACAGACCCCGACGATCATCGCCACGGCCGCGTCCACCCTCGCGTCCGGGGCGAGCCGCCCCAGCTCGACCTCGGCCCGCAGATATCCGTGGAGCTGATCGCGCCAGTCCTCTCCTGGCACGCCGCTCGCGGTGAACGCGTCGAGGACCTTCGGCCGGCCGATCAGCCCGGCGAACGCGGGCAGCACCGCCTTGTGGAACGCGAGGCCGTACGCGATGTGGGCCCGCAGGTTCTCCCGGACGGGACCGTGGCCGGGCCTGGGCAGCTCGCCCATGCCCTGCCCCACCGCGCGGATGTGCGCGCGCACGGCGAGCGCCAGCAGTTCCTCCTTGTCGGCGAAGTGGTTGTAGAGCACCCCGTCGGCCACGCCGGCCTCGCGGGCGATGGCGCGGACGGTCAGGCCGGTGGTGCCGCGTTCGGCGATCAGGCGTGCGGCCGTGGCGACGAGGTGGTCCCGCAGGGTGAGGTCGGTCCCGTGGAGTGCCGGCGCTTTTCTCGGTGACACCAGGACACCGTATCGAGGGGGAGCGCGATGCCGTGCGCCGCCGCCGGCGCGCTCGGCCGGCCCGATCTTCTGCTCAGCGGTCGGCCCGCACGAGCCAGGCGGCGTTGCGGAGGCGGACGGCGTCCCCGTCCTCGAAGTTCCGGAACGCCGACTCCAGGGCCGTGCGAACCGGCGCCGGATCGGCGCCGCCGAGGTGGTGCTGGACGGGGCCCCAGCCGCTGAAGAACCCGGCCGCGTCCGAGGCGTTCCTGCCGAGCTCGGCCATGGCTTCCGCGTGTGTCACCGTGATGTTCCCGAAGCCCGCTCGCGTGAGCACCTCGCGGATCCGGTCGGGGTCGGCGAGGGAGAGCGGGCCCGAACGATCCGGTGCTGAGGCAGGACGCCAGCCGGGCAGGAGTCCGCTGATGGCCGCCAGGATCGTGCCCAGGTCCGTGCCGTGCGGGTCCTTCATCGTCACGAAGGCGAGGCGGCCGCCGGGCCGGAGCGCCCTTGCGACGTTGCCGAACGCGGCGACCGGATCGCCGAAGAACATCACGGCGAACCGGCTGACCGCCACGTCGAACGAGCCCGCCTCGAACGGGTGGACCTGGACATCGCCCCGCTCGAACGTGATGTTCCGGACGCCCTCGGCGGCGGCCACCGATCGTGCCCGCGCCAGCATCGGTTCCGACAGGTCCACTCCGACGGCGTGCCGGGCGCTGCGGGCGGCGAGCCTGGTGACCTGCCCGTTCCCGCAGCCGATGTCGAGTACCCGGTCGCGGTCGCCGATCCCCGCCGCCTCCAGCAGGGCTTCGTTGAAACCGCTGTTCGTGGCGTCGTAGCGGTCATGGTTGTCGGCCCAGTGCCGGCCCTCGTACCCGTTCCACGCCTTCGCCTGCTCGGTGTTGACGATCGCTTCCATCGGCACTCCCTACGTGAACGACTGTTCATGAACCTATGTTCATAATGGGTCGCCGAGAGGCCCCCGTCAACCGGCGGCGCCGTCGCCGCACGCCGGCAGTGTGATGAGGATGGGGTGACCGGTGGGGTCAGAGATGCACCACGCCCGGGATAACTCAACGTAACTAATGGCTACCTTGCGTCACGGCGAGGTGGTGGCGGAGGGTGATAGTCCGTAGCCACATCGAGGAGGTTCTCGTGCAGACATCCCCCCGTAGGATCGCCGTCGCCGGGGTGATCGCCGCTGCAGCCGGGCTGATCCTGCCTGCCCCAGCCGCACACGCCGTGATAGATCCCACCAAGCTCGCGGTCCTGGAGTCGGCCCAGAAGGTGGATCCGATCCTGATGACCAACTGCACCACCGGCACGGTCGCCGACCCGGCCGGTGCCGTGGTCGTTCCGCCGGAAGTCCCGCTCGTGGGCTGTCTCACGCTCTGACAGGGGCAACGCCGATTCGTGGGCGGCCTCTGCGAGTGCGACCAGCGCCCGCGGAGGGCCGCCTCTTCACGTGAGCTGATCGGAGCGCGTACGAGGGGCGCGACGCGGGTCCCAACCCGATGCGCCCCCCGGGACCGCACCGCGCGTGGCTACTCCACGACCTCCAGCCCGTTCCCGTCCGGGTCCCGCAGGCTGAACATCGGCGGCACGCCCGGCCAGCGCAGCAGCTCGCCCACCTCCGCCCCGCGCTCCACCAGCTCCTTGTGCAGCGCCGCCGCGTCCGGCACCGAGAGCCGGATGCCCGTTTCGACGCCGGCCTTCGCCTCCGGGCCTGCGGGGACCAGCGCGATCGAGGTCGCGGCCCCCGCCGGCGCCACCTCGATCCACCGCCCGCCGAGTTGCTCCACCGGGGCGTCCAGGCGCTTCTCCAGGCCCAGAACGTCCACGTAGAAGGCGACGGCACGGTCCTGATCGGTGACGGGGACACCGACGGTCCTGATGCCGGTGATCGCTGTGTCCACTCGCTCGCTCATCTTGAGTCTCCTGTCGTCTGCTCGCTGAGTTGGACTCGTGGATCGTCCTGAACTCATCGCGGCGGACCGGAGACACCGGGGGAACCCGGCTAGCGGCGGTCGTCGTAGCCCGGGTCCACGGTTTCCGGGGCCAGGCCCAGCAGCGTGGCCACCTGCTCCACCACCGTGTCGTGGACCATCGCACCCAGCGTGTCCCTGTCCCGGGCGCGGGCCTCCAGCGGCCGGCGGTACACCACGATGGAGGCGGGGGACTGGCCGGTGGCGGCGTCGGCGCGGCCGAAGGGGATCGGGTCGGAGTTGAGGCGGGGGCCGTCACCCAGCTCGCTCAGCGGCGGGACGTCCTCCACCGCGAACTCCACCGCCGACAGCTGCCTCTCCCAGCGGGGCCTGAGGCGGTCGACCGCGTCGAGCACCAGGTCGTCGAAGCGTTCGCTGCGGGACTTGGCCATGGGGACGTGGGAAGGGGCGAGCGGGCCGCGGAGGCCGCGACCGTGGCGATCGCGCCGTCTGGGACCGCGCTTGGGTATCACGTGTGCAAGTGTACGGGGCCGCTTCGCCGATCCTCAGGAGCGCCGCCGGGGCAGATCGAGGTGGTGGCACGGGGTCGCCTCCCCGCTCATCGGGAGCGTCGCGGGCAAGATCGGGGTGGTGCGGAGGATTGGGCAGGTCAACAGGTGGGGAAGCCGGGGAAGGTGGTACCGGAGCAAGGGGAGGAGGGTTCGGGGCATGTGGGTGGAAACGCTGCGACAGGTGTCCGAATTGTGGCGACACGCTCGTTAAGAGCGCTCAGGTAGTGGCGCCTCGCACTCTTACCAGATACGGTCCCTCCGTGAGCCCCGTCCGCCGCTGTTCCCGCACCGCCTGCAGCCAGCCTGCCGTCTTCACGCTCACGTACGTATACGCCGACTCGACCGCTGTTCTCGGCCCTCTGGCGACGTACGCGGAGCCACACTGTTATGACCTGTGCGCCGAACACGCCGAGCGGCTGACCGCCCCCCGCGGCTGGGAGGTGGTGCGGCTGCCGACGGACGGCGCCTCGCCCAGCTCCGACGATCTCGAAGCGCTGGCCAACGCGGTCAGGGAGGCCGCGCGGCCCACGTCGTCCGGTGGAGGTGAGCCGGTCGGGCAGGGCGTCGAGGTGAGCCGCCGCGGGCACCTGCGCGTCCTGAGATCGGCCCAGCAGCACCGCGACCGGTAGGCTCGTCCTGTACGGCGGAAACGACCGAGGGGCGGAGCTGGAGAGTGGGCGACCTCGCCAAGATCTTCAAAGCGTACGACGTTCGCGGGGTTGTGCCCGACGAGCTGGACGAGCCGACCGCCGAGGCCGTGGGGGCGGCGTTCGTCGAGGTGACAGGGGCCCGGTCGGTGGTGGTCGCGCATGACATGCGCGAGTCGTCCCCGCTGCTGGCGGAGGCCTTCATCAGGGGCGCCCGCTCGCGCCGTGCCGACGTGGTGCACGCCGGGCTGGGCTCGACCGACCTGCTCTACTACGCCAGCGGCAGCCTGGGGCTGCCCGGGGTGATGTTCACCGCCAGCCACAACCCCGCCCGCTACAACGGCATGAAGATGTGCCGGTCGGGCGCGGTGCCGATCGGCGGTGACACGGGGCTGGCGGAGATCCGCGACAGGGCGGCGGAGCTGGTCGGAGTGACGGCCACGCCCACCGGCTCCGTGATCGAGAAGGACCTGCTCCAGGGCTATGCCGACCACCTGCGCGGGCTGGTCGACCTGAGCGGCATCAGGCCGCTGAAGGCGGTCGTCGACGCGGGCAACGGGATGGGCGGTCACACCGTTCCCGCCGTGTTCGAGGGGCTGCCGATCGAGCTGACCCCGCTCTACTTCGAGCTCGACGGCGCCTTCCCCAACCACGAGGCGAATCCGCTGGAGCCGCAGAACCTCCTCGACCTGCAGCGGGCGGTCATCGACAGCGGCGCCGACCTGGGGCTCGCCTTCGACGGCGACGCCGACCGGTGCTGGGTGATCGACGAGCGGGGCGAGTCGGTCCCGCCGTCGGCGATCACCGCCCTGGTCGCGGTGCGCGAGCTGGCCAAGTACCCCGGTGCGACGATCATCCACAATCTGATCACCTCGCTGGGCGTGCCGGAGATCGTGCGCGAGCACGGCGGCGTGCCGGTGCGCACGCGGGTGGGCCACTCGTTCATCAAGGCCGAGATGGCCAGGTCGGGGGCCGTGTTCGGCGGTGAGCACTCGGCCCACTACTACTTCAGGGACTTCTGGTTCGCCGACTCGGGGATGCTGGCCGCCATGCACGTGCTGGCCGCGCTGGGGGAGCAGGAGCGGCCGCTGTCGCAGGTCGTGGAGTCCTACGCGCGTTACCACGCCTCCGGCGAGGTCAACAGCACGGTGTCCGATCAGGCGGAGGCGCTGCGGCGGGTGCGGGAGGCGTTCGCGGGGCGCGGCGAGTTCGACGAGCTCGACGGGCTGACCGTGAGCGGGTCCGGCTGGTGGTTCAACCTGCGGCCCTCCAACACCGAGCCGCTGCTCAGGCTGAACGCCGAGGCGGCCGACGAGAGCAAGATGACGGCGATCAGGGACGAGGTCCTCGCCATTGTGGGAAAGGTGTCAGATTGAAGATCGACGACTGGCTGCTGGAGATCCTCGCCTGCCCGGCGTGCAAGGCCCCGCTGCGGGCGGAGAACGAGGCGGAGGAGCTCGTCTGCACCGGCTGCGGCCTGATCTACCCGGTCCGGGATGACATTCCCGTCCTGCTCGTCGACGAGGCCAGGAAACCGTGACCTGGGAGCCGGAGCGGCTTGACGACCAGCGTCACCTCGGCGAGGGCGATCCTGGGGGCATGCTTCCGGCCGTCGCGGCCTCCGCGGCGCACGTACGCACCGGCTACCGCACCGCCGTCGAGGCCCGCCTCGACCGCCTGGCCGATCACGGGCGCCCGCGCGCCATCGTGGTCGCGGGCATGGGCGGCTCCGCCATCGCCGGCGACATCCTGGCGGCGGTCGTCGGCAACGGCGCGCCGCTGCCGATCGTGACCCTGCGCTCCTACCAGCTCCCCGGCTGGGTGGGGGCCACGGACCTGGTCATCGCCGTCTCCGGCTCGGGCACCACCGAGGAGACGCTGGCGGTCGCCACCCAGGCGGTGCGGCGCGGCTGCACGCTGCTCGGCGTCGGCGCTCCCGGCTCCCCGCTGGAGGCCATCGCCACCCAGGCGTCAGCCGTCTACGTGCCGGTGCCGGTCACCGGCCAGTCCAGGGCGAACCTGTGGCTGCTGAGCATCCCCCCGATCGTGGCGGCGGCGGCGCTGCGGCTGGTGTCGGTGGAGGCCGACCTGTTCGAACGGGTGGCCAGGCTGCTGGAGGACATGGCGCACCGGTGCCGTCCGTCGAGCGAGTCGTTCATCAATCCGGGCAAGTCGCTGGCGATGGATCTGGCCGAGAGCGTGCCGATGGTCTGGGGGTCGTCTCCGGCGGCGTCCGTGGCGGCGTACCGGCTGGTCTGCCAGCTCGGTGCGAACGCGAAGTATCCCGCCATCCACGGCGAGCTGCCCGAGGCCGACCACCATCAGGTGGAGGTCCTCGACGGGCCGATGGCCGAGCGCGACATCTTCGCCGACGCGGCGGGCCGCACGCTCAGGCTCGTCGTCCTGCGCGATGTCGAGGAGCACCCTCAGGTGACGCGGCGGCGCGAGGCGTCGCTGCGGCTGGCACGCGAGCGCGACGTGCCGGTCACCGAGCTGACGGCCGAGGGGGAGCATCCGCTGGAGCGGATGGCGAGCCTCATCGGGCTCGGCGACTATGCGAGCACCTATCTGGCCCTGGGTTATGACATCGATCCGACCTCTGTGTCAGCGATCACTGAGGTAAAGGCGAGGATTTCCCAATAGGATCCTCTATCAGGCCTTTGTAGGTGATCTTTATGACTGGAGTAGACCGGTGAGCGCGAGCGGCGGAACAAAAGCAATCGTTGCGGCCTTGGTCGCGAACCTGTCCATTGCCGTGGCCAAATTCGTGGCAGCGTTCTTCACCGGGTCCTCCTCGATGCTGGCGGAGGGCATTCACTCGGTCGCCGACTCGGGCAACCAGGTGCTGCTGCTGGTCGGCGGCAAGCGGGCGGCCAGGGCCAGAACGAAGGAGCACCCGTTCGGCTACGGGCGCGAGCGGTACTTCTACGCGTTCGTGGTGGCCGTGGTGCTGTTCACGATCGGCGCGGCGTTCTCGCTGTACGAGGGTGTGCACAAGATCTCCGACCCGCACAAGGTGGAGGCGCCCATCTGGGCGTTCGCGGTGCTGATCTTCGCGATCATCGCCGAGGCGTTCTCGTTCCGTACGGCGATCATCGAATCCAACGCGGTCCGCGGAAAGCAGTCGTGGGTGGCGTTCATCCGCCGCTCCAAGTCGCCCGAGCTGCCCGTCATCCTGCTGGAGGACCTGGGCGCGCTGTTCGGCCTGATCTTCGCGCTGTTCGGTGTGACGATGGCGGTCGTCACCGGCGACGGTGTCTGGGACGGCATCGGCACCCTGATGATCGGCGTGCTGCTGGCCGTGATCGCGGTCGTGCTCGCCATCGAGACCAAGTCGCTGCTCGTCGGTGAGGGCGCCTCGCCCGACGTGGAGGACCAGATCAGGACCGCGCTCGAAGGGGCGCCCGAGGTGTCGCGCGTCATCCACATGCGCACGCTGCACCTGGGCCCGGAGGAACTGCTGGTGGCCGCGAAGATCGCGGTCGAGCACAACGACACGGCGGCCGAGGTGGCGTACGGCATCGACGAGGCCGAGCGGCGCATCCGCGAGGCCGTGCCGATCGCGCGCGTGATCTACCTGGAGCCCGACCTGGACCGCCTCAAGAGCACCTCCCCCTCCGGCTGACCGGCCGGATGGGCGGCGGTGCGCTCGGCGTGCCGCCGCCCGTTCAGCGGGCGCCGCTGGAGGGGCGGAGCAGGCGCAGCGCCTTCTCCTTCTCGAAGTCCAGGGCGCGGCGGGGCACCTGGATACGCCCGATGCGAACCCCGAGGTCGCGTACGGCGGCCGCCACGGCCGGCTCGCTCAGCACCCGCAGCGCGAACGCCAGCTCCGCGGGCGACACGTCGAACTGCTTCTCCAGCTCCACCCCCTGAGCCACGGCGGCCAGCTCCTCGGGCCCGAAACGCCGGTGCGCCCCCTGCTCGCGCACCGGCGGGAGCAGGCCGAGCGCCTCCCGGTACCGGAGCATTCGTGGGGACATACCGAGCCGCTTGGCCGCTTCCGTGATGCGCATTCTTACATTCTTACGTCAGGTTAGCCCCTCATGAGATGCGTCCCCGTACGAGCGCCGCCTAGACTCGTCGGCGACAACCATCAGTGACGCGAGGGGAAACCCGATGGACTTCAAGGTCGCAGACCTTTCACTTGCCGACTTCGGCCGTAAGGAAATCCGGCTCGCCGAGCACGAGATGCCCGGCCTCATGGCGGTCCGCAAGGAATACGCGGCCTCCCAGCCCCTTCGCGGCGCGAAGATCATGGGCTCCCTGCACATGACGATCCAGACGGCCGTCCTCATCGAGACGCTGGTCGCCCTCGGCGCCGAGGTGCGCTGGGTGAGCTGCAACATCTTCTCCACCCAGGACCACGCCGCCGCCGCGGTCGTCGTCGGCCCCAACGGCACGGTGGACGACCCGCAGGGCGTCCCGGTGTTCGCCTGGAAGGGCGAGACGCTGGAGGAGTACTGGTGGTGCACCGAGCAGGCGCTCACCTGGCCTGACGGCGACGCCCCCAACATGATCCTCGACGACGGCGGCGACGCGACCCTCCTCGTGCACAAGGGCGCCGAGTACGAGAAGGCCGGCGCCGTGCCCCCGGCCACGGCCGAGGACCCGGAGGAGTGGCACGTCATCATCGACCTGCTCACCCGCACGGTCGGCGCCGACAAGAAGTGGACCCGGATCGCCGAGAGCATCAAGGGCGTCACCGAGGAGACCACGACCGGCGTGCACCGCCTCTACGAGATGCACAAGAACGGCCAGCTCCTCTTCCCGGCGATCAACGTCAACGACTCGGTCACCAAGTCGAAGTTCGACAACAAGTACGGCTGCCGCCACTCCGTCATCGACGGCCTCAACCGCGCCACCGACGTGCTGATCGGCGGCAAGGTGGCCGTGGTCTGCGGCTACGGCGACGTCGGCAAGGGCTGCGCCGACGCGCTGCGCGGCCAGGGCGCCCGCGTCATCGTCACCGAGATCGACCCGATCTGCGCGCTCCAGGCGGCCATGGACGGCTTCCAGGTCACCACGCTGGACGAGGTCGTCGGCATCGCCGACATCTTCGTCACCTGCACCGGC
Source organism: Nonomuraea sp. NPDC050202 (assembly GCF_040656115.1). Taxonomy (NCBI): domain Bacteria; kingdom Bacillati; phylum Actinomycetota; class Actinomycetes; order Streptosporangiales; family Streptosporangiaceae; genus Nonomuraea; species Nonomuraea sp. NPDC050202. The sequence goes on from NZ_JBFALF010000005.1 coordinate 89,538, forward strand.
AACTTCAACATCATCACCGCCGAGCACATGGCGAAGATGAAGCACCAGGCGATCGTCTCCAACATCGGCCACTTCGACAACGAGATCGACATGGCCGGCCTGGGCCGCACCGAGGGCATCGTCAAGAACAACATCAAGCCCCAGGTCGACGAGTGGGTCTTCCCCGACGGGCACTCGATCATCGTCCTCGCCGAGGGCCGCCTGATGAACCTGGGCTGCGCGACCGGCCACCCCAGCTTCGTCATGTCCAACTCGTTCACCAACCAGGTGATCGCGCAGATCGAGCTGTTCACCAAGACCTCCGAGTACCCGATCGGCGTGTACACGCTGCCCAAGCACCTGGACGAGAAGGTCGCCCGCCTGCACCTCGACGCCCTGGGCGTGAAGCTCACCGAGCTGACGAAGGAGCAGGCCGCCTACATCGGCGTCCACGTCGAGGGCCCCTACAAGTCCGACCACTACCGTTACTGAAAAAGATCAAGCTCCGAGAGGTTGCTGCTCGCCTCTCGGAGCTTTCCCATTTCCCTCTACTTACGGCAAGCCGGGGTCACCCGCACGCGCCGATGTCACCTCCGTCCGTCATGGCCGGTCGTGAAGGCTCACGGGCCGGGCGCCGTGACGAGCGTGACCTCGGCCGTCTTCTTCGGTTTAAGGTTGGCCATGGACCTCAGTGAAAGCGGTGAGCGGCAGATCTCCTGGGCCGCCCGCTCGATGCCGGTGCTCACGGCGATCGGTGAGCGGTTCGCGCTCGAACGGCCGCTCGACGGGCTGAGGATCGCGGCCTGCCTGCACGTCACCGCCGAGACCGCCGTGCTGCTGGGCGCCCTGAAGGCGGGCGGGGCCGAGATCGCGCTGGCCGCCTCCAACCCCCTCTCCACGCAGGACGACGTCGCTGACGCGCTCAGAAGTTACGGGATCGCGGTGCACGCCCGCGCCGGGGTCGATCGGGCGACCTACTACCGGCACATCCACCAGGCGCTCGACCTGGGCCCCGAGCTCGTGCTGGACGACGGGTGCGACCTGGTGAACATCCTGCACACCGAGCGCACGGATCTGCTCGACGGGGTCACCGGCGGGTGCGAGGAGACCACGACCGGGATCATCCGGCTGCGGCAGATGGCGGCCGAGGAGGCGCTGCGGTTCCCCGTCGTGGCCGTGAACGACACCCGGACCAAGCGCATGTTCGACAACCGGTACGGGACCGGCCAGTCCACGCTGGACGGGATCATGCGGGCCACCAACACCATGCTCGCCGGGCGGACCGTGGTCGTGGCCGGGTTCGGGTACTGCGGGCGCGGGGTGGCCGAGCGGGCCAAGGGGTTCGGGGCGCGGGTGATCGTGACCGAGATCGACGCGGTGAAGGCGCTGGACGCGACCCTGCAGGGGTACGAGGTGCGGCCGATGGCGCAGGCCGCGCTGCTCGGCGACCTGTTCGTCACCGTGACGGGCAACCGCGACGTGATCAGGGCCGAGCACCTGTCGGTGATGAAGGACGGGGCCATCCTGGCCAACGCGGGGCACTTCGACGTGGAGATCGACGTGCGGGCCCTGGACGAGATGGCCCACGAGGTGCACCGGGGCGTGCGGCCCAACACCGACGAGTACGTGATGCCCGACGGGCGGCGGCTGCTGCTGCTGGCCGAGGGGCGGCTGGTCAACCTCACCGCCGCCGAGGGGCATCCGGCGGCCGTCATGGACATGTCGTTCTCCGCGCAGGCGCTCGCAGTGGCGTGGCTCGTCGGGGAGCGGGCGAATCTCGCGCCCGGCGTCTACGACGTGCCGGAGGAGATCGATCACGAGGTGGCCAGGCTCAAGCTCGCCGCCACCGGCATCGGCATCGACCTGCTGACGGCCGAGCAGGAGGAGTACCTGCACTCCTGGCGGATGGGCTCCTAGGGAGCCGTGCGGCGGGTGCGCCCGGCTCCTACGGGGAGCCGTGCGGCTGCGCCCGCGCCGCCCTGGACCGGCGAGGAGCCGTCAGGCGGACAGGTGATCCCGGGCCGCGCCGGTGAGGCGGGCGCCGAGGTCGCGGATGTGCCGGACGAGCTCGGGCGGCTCGTGCACCTCGAACGGAACGCCGAGCTGCGCGACCCACATGGCCAGCTCGTCGAGGGAGTTCGATCCGGTGCTGAGGACGCAGGCGTCGTCGCCGGCGGGCTCGACCACCGCCATCGTCGGCGGCATCCGGGCGGCGACCACGTCGGCGGAGGCGTGCACCGTGAAGCGGCCGCGGTAGCGGTAGGGGTCGACGGAGATCCGTCCCGAGACGTAGCGGACGAGGTCGTCACCGGGTGGCCGGCGGGGCGTGAAGCGGGGCCCGTTGGGCGTGTGCAGGCGCAGCCGGTCGACGCGGAACGTGCGCCAGCCGGCCCGGCCGGTGTCCCACGCCACCAGGTACCAGCGGCGACCCGAGTTGACCAGCCGGTACGGCTCGGCGGTGCGGACGTCCTCGGCGCCGTCGTGGGAGCGGTAGCCGAAGCGCAGGCTCTCCCGGTCGCGCACGGCCGCGGCGATCGCGGTGAGCACGGCCGGGTCGACGGCCGAGGCCGTGGACCCGGCCAGCGGGACCGTGACCGACCGCAGGTTGCCGACGCGGTGCCGGAGCCGGGACGGCAGGACCTGTTCGAGCTTGGTGAGGGCACGCAGCGAGGTCTCCTCGATGCCCGCCACGCCGGAGACGGCGGCGGTGCCGAGCCCGATGGCGACCGCGACGGCCTCGTCGTCGTCGAGCAGCAGCGGCGGGAGCCCGGCGCCCGCGCCCAGCCGGTAACCGGGCGCGCCCGCGGTGGCGTGCACGGTGTAACCGAGCTCGCGCAGCCGGTCGATGTCGCGCCGGATCGTGCGGGGCGAGACGCCGAGCCGCTCGGCCAGCTCCGCGCCCGGCCAGTCGCGGGGGGTCTGCAACAGCGAGAGCAGCCGCAGCAGGCGCGCCGAAGTCTCCAGCATGACGTCCATCCTAGGACCGGATCTGTCCTAACCCGTTCCTAGCATGAGGGACATGACCGAAGACCCGCGAATCCGCCCCTTCCGTATCGACATCCCGCAGGCGGAGCTGGACGACCTGCACGCCCGGCTGGCCGCGACCCGCTGGCCGGACGAGCTGCCCGGGGTGGGCTGGTCCTACGGGGTCCCCACCGGCTACGCGAAGAAGCTGGCCGATCACTGGCGCACCGGCTTCGACTGGCGTGCCGCCGAGGCCAGGTTGAACGCCTTCCCGCAGTTCACGACCCCGATCGACGGCCAGAACATCCACTTCGTGCACGTCCGCTCGCCAGAGCCCGACGCGCTGCCGCTGATCATCACGCACGGCTGGCCCGGCTCCGTCGCCGAGTTCCTGAAGGTCATCGGCCCGCTCACCGATCCGGCGGCGCACGGCGGCGACCGCGCCGACGCCTTCCACGTCGTCGCCCCGTCGATCCCCGGCTTCGGCTTCTCGGGGCCCACCACCGAGACCGGCTGGGACCTGCAGCGGGTCGCGCGGGCCTGGGCCCAGCTCATGGACCGGCTCGGCTACCGGCGCTACGGCGCCCAGGGCGGCGACAGCGGCTCGGTCATCTCGCCGATGCTCGGCCGCACCGTCCCGGAGAACGTGATCGGCGTGCACGTCAACGGCGCGCTCGGGTTCCCCACCGGCGACCCGTCGGAGCTCGCCGGGCTCACCCCCGCCGAGCTGGCGCGCCTCGACCAGTACCAGGACCAGGACGGGGCGGGCTACGCGATCATCCAGGCCACCCGGCCGCAGACTCTCGCGTTCGGGCTGCACGACTCGCCCGCGGGCCAGCTCGCGTGGATCGTGGAGAAGTTCAAGGAGTGGACCGACCCGGCCCGCGACCTGCCCGAGGACGCGGTGGACCTCGACCAGTTGCTCACCGACGTGAGCATCTACTGGTTCACCGGGACGGCTGCCTCGGCCGCCCGCCTCTACAAGGAGGGTCAGCAGGGATGGGGTGCGGTGGCCGAGTACTCGGCGCTGCCGCACGGGGTCGCCGTCTTCCCCGGCGACGCGGGGGTCCGCCGGATCGCCGAGCGCGAGCACAACGTCGTGCACTGGTCGGAGTTCGACCGGGGCGGCCACTTCGCCGCGATGGAGGCACCCGACCTGCTCGTCGACGACATCCGGGCCTTCTTCCGCCCCCTGCGATGACCCCTGAGGGCGCGGCCCGGGCGCGGGGCGAGCGGCCAGGCCGGTGCGTGGCTTGTGCTCTCGCCGGCCTCAGGGCGCCTGGTTCTGCGCCAGCAGGCGCTTGCGCTCGGCGGTGTAGTGCCACCACGGGAGGGCCGGCTCGCCCTCGGCCTGGCGTACGGCGGACATGATGGTGTCGAGCAGGCACGGGTCCTCGCGCTTGCCGCCGGCGGCCGACATCCGCTCGTACAGGTCGAGCGGGTCCTGGCCGTCGAGCTGGTCGACGCGGGTGATGCCGATGCGTTCGAAGCGGGCGGCCACGGCACGGCCGACGTTGAGCAGGTCGGTGAGGTTCGAGGTCACCGGGTCTCTCCTTCGTCCGATGGCGGGATGTTGAAGTTGATCCGGAACAGGTTGCGCGGGTCGTAGCGGGCCTTGAGCGTGGTGAGGCGCGGCCGCCGACGCAGTTGGCCACCCGGCCGCACCGGGGCGACCACGTCGTGCTCGCCGGCGGCGGCGAACACGCAGGCCGGGCGGGACTCGCCGGCCGCCCGGTTCAGCCCCAGCCGGTTCTTCTCGTAGCCGGGCTGTCCTGGACGGAAGATCGTGCCACTGCTCGTCCTCATGCAGGCGACGGTATGCGGGGCGCTCCGGGCGCGGCTTGCAGGAATCGGACGTCCGGCGAGGAGCGGGGATCGGGGGCCGGTACTGCGAGGACCGGCCGGCCGGCGGGCGGTCCGGCGAGGGCCGGTTCCGGGGGTTCAGAGGTTCAGGGGGCGGTCTGCATCTCCTGCATGCGGCGGATCTCGGCCGCCTGCTCCACGCTGACGTCGGACGCCAGCTCCTCGATCTTGATGTGCGCCCCGCCGGTCAGCACCTGCTTCGACATCTCGATGGCGCCCAGATGGTGCTCGATCATGAGCTGCAGGAACATCCGGTCGAACTCCTTGCCCTGGGCCGCCTTCAGCGCCTCCAGCTGCTCGGGCGTGGCCATCCCCGGCATGCCGTCGTGGCGGCCGTGGTGGTCGGGCACCGCCTGCTCCTGCTCCCGCAGCCAGGTGGACATGTACTGGATCTCGGGGCCCTGCACGTCCTGGATCCGGTCCGCCAGGTTCTTGAGCTTGGCGGATGCGGCGCGGTTCGGGGCGAGCAGCGCCATGTCCACGGCCTGCCGGTGGTGGACGATCATGTTCTGGACGTACGTCACGTCCGCGGCGTTGGCGGTGGCCGAGGGGACGGCGGTGGCGGCCTCCTCAGGGGAGAGGGTCTTCGCCTGCTCACCCGGGCGGCCGGGGGCGATCACCGGTGCTGAGGAGTCGGCCCTGGGGGCCTGCGGGGTCGTGCCGGAGCTGCAACCCGACACGGCGACGGCAAGGGCCACGACGACGAGCGCAGCGCGCACTCAGCCTCCTGACTGAACGGGGTACAGCATGCGCACTCTAGGTGAAAACCGTACTAATTGAAAGAGGTCGAATCGCAACAAAATTTGACATGTTGGACGCTGGTCGGCGAGGCCGGGAGGGGTGAGGATTGCGTAGATTTATGCCCCCTTTATTGGAGGTTAGGTGTTAACCCCCCGCAAAGCCCTCATCCTGGTGGCGGCGTTCGCCGCGTGCGTGGGCGTGACGGCCCCCGTCCAGGCTGCGGACATCCCGGCTCCCGGCGAGATCGTCATGAGCCCCAACATGAAGCACGTCACGAACGTGCCCAAGCCCCAAGCCCTGTCCGACATCAACACGGACATGGCCTTCCAGGGCGACTATGCCTACGTCGGCAACTACTTCGGCTTCTCGATCTACGACATCAGGAACCCGAAGAGGACCTCGCTGGTCAGCTCCGTCGTCTGCCCCGGCGGGCAGATGGACGTCAGCGTGTACGGCGATCTGCTGTTCGGCTCCGTCGACTCCTCGCGCAACAACGACTCGTGCAGCAGCACCGGGCAGAGCGCCACGATCAAGGAGTCGTGGGAGGGCATCCGGATCTTCGACGTCTCGAACAAGGCCGCTCCGACGTACATCAAGTCGGTCGAGACGAACTGCGGCTCGCACACGCACACGCTGGTGCCCGACCGCAGGCGGCAGAACGTCTACCTCTACATCTCCTCCTACGGCCCGAGCGACACCTACCCGGACTGCAAGACGCCGCACGACCTGATCTCCATCATCAAGGTGCCGCTGCGGAACCCGGCCGCGGCCTCGGTCATCGCCACGCCGAACCTGTTCCCCGACGGCGGGTACCCGGGCGTCCCGCTGCCCTACCCGGACGGCAAGACGGCCACGGCCGGCTGCCACGACATCACCGCCTACCCGGAGAAGGGCATCGCCGCGGGGGCGTGCATGGGTGAGGGCATCCTGCTCGACATCCGCGACCCCGAGCGGCCCAAGGTCACCGCGACCGTCCGCGACGAGACGAACTTCGCCTTCTGGCACTCGGCCACCTTCAACAACGAGGGCACCAAGGTCATCTTCACCGACGAACTCGGCGGCGGCACCCGGGCGACCTGCAACGAGGCCATCGGGCCGAACCGGGGCGCCAACGCCTACTACGACATCGTCGGTGGGCAGCTCCAGTTCAGGAGCTACTTCAAGATCGCACGGCACCAGGCCGACACGGAGAACTGCGTGGCGCACAACGGCTCGCTGATCCCGGTCAAGGGCCGCGACATCATGGTGCAGGCGTGGTACCAGGGCGGGATCTCGGTGGTGGACTTCACCGACTCCGCGCACCCGAAGGAGATCGCCTACTTCGAGCGCGGCCCCGACAACACCGCCGGGCCGCTGTACGGCGGCTTCTGGTCGGCCTACTACTACAACGGCTACATCTACGGCTCCGACTTCCACCAGGGCCTGGACGTGCTGAAGATCAACGACTGGCGGACGAACCAGGCCAACGGCGTGAAGATGCGCTCGCTGAACGCGCAGACGCAGGCGTCGTACCCCGAGCGCGGGCACGGCCACGGGTAGATCGTGCGGCGGAGCTCCCACCGGGGCCCGCACCCTTCTGTGTTCCGCATCCCACGTGCACGTTCACACTCGTCGAACGTGATCAAGGAGGCTCCCGAGTGTCCCTGAAGCGCCGTTCCCTCGTCATGGTCGCGGCAGCAGCCGTCTTAGCGCTGGCCGGAATGCCCGCGCAGGCCGCCGACATCCCGCCGCCCGACACCGTGGTCACCAGCCCCAACGTGACGCACGTCCTGAACGTCCCCAAGCCCGCCCCGATCGCCGGCACCATCAACACCGACCTCGCCTTCCAGGGCGACTACGCCTACGTCGGCAACTACGGCGGCTTCTCCATCTACGACATCAGGAACCCCAGGAAGGTCAGGCCGGTCAGCTCCGTGGTCTGCCCCGGCTCCCAGATGGACGTCAGCGTCTACGGCGACCTGCTGTTCGCGGCCGTGGACTCCTCCCGCAACAACGACTCGTGCAGCAGCACCGGGCAGAGCGCCTCGATCAAGGAGTCGTGGGAGGGTGTGCGCATCTTCGACGTCTCCGACAAGGCCAACCCGCGCTACATCAAGTCGGTCGAGACCAACTGCGGCTCCCACACCCTGACCCTGGTGCCGGGCAAGGGCCGCGACCGGCACCGGAACGTCTACATCTACGTGTCGTCGTACCAGCCGGCCGACAACTTCCCCGACTGCATGCCGCCGCACGACAAGATCTCGATCATCAAGGTGCCGCTCCGCGACCCGGCCAGCGCCGCGGTCGCCGCCACCCCGGTCGTCTTCCCCGACGGCGGCAACGAGACCCAGCCCGGCCTGCTCCTGCCGACCAGCGGCTGCCACGACATCACCGTCTACGCCGAGAAGGACATCGCCGCGGGCGCGTGCATGGGTGACGGCGTGCTGTTCGACATCCGCGACCGGCTGAACCCCCAGGTCACCGCCAGGACGACCGACCCGAACTTCGCGTTCTGGCACTCCGCCACCTTCAGCAACGACGCCAGGAAGGTCGTCTTCACCGACGAGCTCGGCGGCGGCGGCGGAGCGACCTGCAACGAGGCCACCGGCCCGAACCGCGGGGCGGACGCCATCTACGAGATCGTGAAGGGGCAGCTCGTGTTCAAGAGCTACTTCAAGATCTCGCGCCACCAGGCCGACAGCGAGAACTGCGTGGCGCACAACGGCTCGCTGATCCCGGTCAAGGGCCGCGACATCATGGTGCAGGCCTGGTACATGGGCGGGGTGTCGATCTGGGACTTCACCGACGCCGCCAACCCGAGGGAGATCGGCTACTTCGAGCGTGGTCCCCGCGCGGCGGGCGGCGGCGGTGGCATCTGGTCCGCCTACTACTACAACGGCTACATCTACGGGGCCGACTTCCACGAGGGCCTCGACGTCATCAAGATCAACGATCCGCTCACCGACAGCGCCAGGTACGTGCGTACCGAGCGGCTGAACACCCAGACGCAGGAGTCGTACCACGGCCGGAGGCACGGCTGAGGTGACGGCTCGCGCGCCCCGTGACCGCGCTCACTGAGGCGGCGCGAACCCGCCCGGGGTCGCCTTCGGCGGCTCCGGCGCGGGTGCGGGCGGAGGCGGAGGCTGTTGCTGCTGGTACGGGGACGGGCCAGGCGGCGCGTACGGTGCCGGTGCCGGCGGCATGTGCGGCCCTGCCGGGCCGTGAGGCCCTGGTTGCGAGTAAGGCCCCTGCGGCGCGTACGGGCCCTGCTGCGGCTGCCCGTTCCCCAGGCGCTGCGCGAACCGCGCCTGCTCCCGACGCCGGCGCTCCGCCAGGACGGCGCTCAGGTACGCGTGCGCCGGCACCCCGCCAGGAGCCGCCGGCGAGACGAAGGCCGCCACCTGGGTCGCGATGCGCACCCCCATCTCGTACTGCACCTGCGGCGTGAGGTCGTGCCAGCGCGTCAGGTACTGCCGGGCGGCCTGCGCCACCTCGTCGGGCAGCTGGGACAGCTCCAGCGTGGCCGCCCAGCTCACGAGCTGCGGCGGCATGACGATGACCTGCCCCGAGTCGCGCGGCGCCCGCTCGGAGATCACGATGGTGCCCGCGAACACGTCGCCGAGCCGCTTGCCCCGCTGCGAGACCATCGACGCGATGAGCGCCGGCGCCCCCGAGAACATCCAGAACTCCACGACCCCGGCCAGCCCGCGGAACAGCGCCTGCCTGAAGCGCTCGGGGCTGCCGTCGTCGCCGACCACCCGGAGCCCGAGCGCCAGCTTGCCGAGGCTGCGGCCCCTGCTGAGGGTCTCGAAGATCACGGGGTAGCCGACCAGCACCAGCACGACCAGGACGACCATGACGGCCCCGAACATGGCGGCGTCCGTGATGGCCGCGAACGCTCCCAACAACGCGTAGGCGGCGACCAGGACGGTGAACTGCACGGCCATGTCGATGACGATCGCCAGGGCCCGGGAGGGCATCTGGGCCACCCGCACTTCGACGACGACGGCGTCGCCGGTCACAACCTCCGACATATGTGGAGCCTAACGGCAATGTCCGGGTGATTGAGCGGCCAGAATGTTCGGGTGGACATCGATGCGTTCGTCACAGCACACCGCCCCGTGTGGGACCGGCTCGATCACCTGGTCAAGCACCGCTCCTCGCTGACCGGTGCCGAGGTGGACGAGCTGGTGGAGCTGTACCAGCGGGTGGCCACGCACCTGTCCATGGTCCGCTCGTCGTCCAAGGACCCGATGCTGGTCGGGCGGCTGTCCGCGCTGGTGGCCAGGGCCAGGTCCGCCGTCACCGGCGCGCACACCCCGGCCTGGCGCGAGGTGACGCGCTTCTTCACCGTGTCGTTCCCCGTGGTCGCCTACCGGGCGCGCTGGTGGTGGCTGGCGGTCACGGTCGCGTTCCTGGTGGTGGGGTGGGTGATGGGCGCGTGGGTGGCGGCCAACCCCGACGTGCAGGCGTCGATCGCCAGCCCCGACGAGATCACCCGGCTCGTCGAGGAGGACTTCGCCGACTACTACTCCGAGCACCCGGCCGCCTCCTTCGCCAGCCGCGTGTGGACGAACAACGCGTGGGTGGCGGCACAGATGATCATGTACGCGGTGGTGCTGGGCCTGCCGATCCCGTACGCGCTCTACGCCAACGCCGAGAACGTCGCCGTCTCCGGCGGCCTGATGGCCTCCCGGGACAAGCTGGACATCTTCTTCGGCCTGATCCTGCCCCACGGCCTGCTGGAGCTGACCGCCATCTTCCTGGCGGCGGCCGTGGGCATGCGCCTGGGCTGGACGGTCATCGACCCGGGGCCGCGCAGGCGGATCGAGGCGCTGGCCGAGCAGGGCCGGGCGGTGATGAGCGTGGCCATGGGGCTGGTCGTGGTGCTGTTCGTGTCGGGGCTGATCGAGGCGTTCGTGACCCCGTCGGGGCTGCCCACGTGGGCGCGCATCGGCATCGGGGTGCTCGCCGAGGCGGTCTTCCTGGCGTACGTGATCATTTTCGGCCGCAGGGCGTTGCGCGCGAACGAGACCGGCGACATCGAACGGGCGCCCGACGTCGCCCCGACCGCCTGACCGCACGTCACCGGACCGGGGTCCGCCGGGGCGCGCGGGTCTCAGCGCGTCAGAGCCGCCCCGCCGCCTTGAGGGCCAGGTACGCGTCGGCGAGGGCGGGCGCGATGTCATCCGGAGGCGCGTCGACGACCTCGACACCGTGCCGCCGCAGCCTGGCCGTGATGCGCCTGCGGCCGAGCTGGGCCTGCTCGGCCGCCGCCGCGTCGTACACCTCCTCGACCGACCCGCGCCGGCCCGCCATGGCCGCGACGGACGGGTCGGACACCCCGGCCACCAGCACCAGGTGCCGCGCGGAGAGCTGCGGCAGGACCGGCATCAGGCCCTCGTCCATGGCGGCCGGGTTCAGGTCCGTGAGCAGCACGACCAGGCAGCGCCGCTTGGCCCGCGACAGGATGGCGGCCACCATGGCCTGCGAGTCGGCCTCGACCAGCTCCGCCTCGATCGGCGCCATCACGTTGACCAGCGACGACAGCAGCTCGGTGCGCGACGTCCCGCTCACCCAGGCGCGTACGGCACGGTCGTGGGCCAGGAAGTCCACCTGGTCGCCGGCCCTGGCGGCCAGCGCGGCCAGCAGCAGGGCGGCGTCCATCGACCAGTCCAGGCGCGGCCAGCCGGGCGCGGGCCTGGGATCGGGCCGCAGGAACAGCCCGCCGCCGCTCGCGTCGGCCCCCGCGAGGTGGATCGGCGCGGCGCCGACCCGCCCGGCCGAGGTGCGGCCGGTGTCGAGCACGATCAGCACGCGGCGGTCGCGCTCGGGCCGCCAGGTGCGTACGACGACGTCGTGGCGGCGCGCGGTGGCCCGCCAGTCGATGGAGCGCACGTCGTCGCCCACCACGTACTCGCGCAGCGAGTCGAACTCGGTGCCCTGCCCGCGCACCAGCGCCGGGTGCTGGCCGTCGAGCTCGCGCAGCCGGGCCAGCCGGGAGGGCAGGTGCTTGCGCGACAGGAACGGCGGCAGCACCCGCACCGTCCAGGGCGCCTGGTGGTTGCCCTGGCGGGCGGCCAGGCCCAGCGGGCCGATCGAACGCACGGTGATCGCCACGGAGGAGCGGTCGCCGCGCCTGGTAGGGCTGAGCGAGATGACGAGCTTGCGGCGTTCCCCCGCCGGCACGTCCAGCGCGGCCACCCGCGGATGCACCCCCGCGGAGGGCGGCCAGGCGTCCCTGAGCAGGCCGCGTACGCGCCTGCCGCCCGGGTTCTCGACCACCAGCTCCACCGTGGCCTGCTGGCCGAGCCGGACCAGCGTGTCGCCGGACCGGTGGAAGCGCAGCGGCCGCACGGCACCCGCGAACGCCAGGTCCACGGCGATCCCGGCGGCCAGCAGCAGGCAGACCCCGGCCAGCGCGGGCCCTGGCTGCGGCGCGAGCAGCACCACCACGATCCCGACCGCCGCGACCAGCCCGGCACGTCCCGTCAGAGCCATCCCCGCACCACGCTTCCCGTAGCGGCCGTCAACGCGGGACCGGGACCGAGGCCAGGATCCCGTCGAGCAGGCCGTCGGCGGTCGCCCCCTCCAGCTCGGCCTCGGGCCGGAGCTGCACGCGGTGCCGCAGCGCGGGCCTGGCCAGCGCCTTGACGTCGTCGGGAGTGACGTACGGCCGCCCGGACAGCCACGCCCACGCCCGGGAGGCGGCCAGCAGCGCCGTGGCGCCGCGCGGGGAGACGCCGAGTTGCAGCGACGGGGAGTTCCTGGTGGCGCGGGCCACGTCCACGATGTAGCCGAGCACCTCGGGCGCCACGTGCACCTTCGAGGCCGCCTCCCGCCCCGCCGCCAGGTCCTCGGCCGAGGCGACGGCCTTGATGTCCGACAGGTCGCGCGGGTCGAAGCCGCGGGCGTGCCGGTCGAGCACGGAGATCTCCTGCTCGCGCGGCGGCAGCGGCACGGTCAGCTTGAGCAGGAACCGGTCGAGCTGGGCCTCGGGGAGCTGGTAGGTGCCCTCGTACTCGACGGGGTTCTGCGTCGCGCACACCACGAACGGGTCGGGCAGCTCGCGAGCCGAGCCCTCCACGCTGACCTGCCGCTCCTCCATCGCCTCCAACAGCGCCGCCTGCGTCTTGGGCGGCGTGCGGTTGATCTCGTCGGCGAGCAGCAGGTTGGTGAAGACGGGCCCCTCGCGGAACTCGAACTCCGCGGTCTTCGTGTCATAGATCAACGACCCGGTCACGTCGCCGGGCATCAGGTCGGGCGTGAACTGCACCCGCTTGAAGTCCAGCGACAGCGCCGAGGACAGCGTGCGCACCATCAGCGTCTTGGCCACGCCCGGCACGCCTTCGAGCAGCACGTGCCCCCTGCACAGCAACGCGATGACCAGCCCCGTCACGACCGCGTCCTGCCCGACCACGGCCTTGGCCACCTCGGTGCGCAGCGCGGCGAGCGCTTCCCTGGCCGAGTCGCCGTTGCCGGCCGGCCCGCCGACCGGTCCGACGGTCGGCCCGCTGGCCGGCACGCGGTATGTCTCATCAGAGTTCACTGATCTGCCTCTCCATGAAGTCCAGATATCCGGCCAGCCCGACGAGCCCCGCGTCGTCCGCCGGGGGCGGGCCGTAGAGCGCGGCGCCGACCTGCTGCGCGTCCTGCCCCGTACGGGCGGCGATCGCCGAGACGACCTCCGGCCGGCCCGCTCCGGACGCCAGCCCCAGCCTCGGGGTGAGCCGGTCGATCGTGCCCGCGCGCAGCGCGTCGGCCGCGCGTTCCCTGGCGCGCCTGGCCCGGTAGAGCCGGCCGCGTCCCTCGACGGTCTCGGCGGCCCTGACGATGACCGGCAGCTTCTCCGTCACCACGGGCCCCAGCCGCCGGCCGCGCCAGAACGCGGCCACGGCCACGGCGATGATCGACATGTAGACGGCCCAGCGGATGCCGGCCGGCATCAGGTCGTACATCGACTGGCCGCGCTCGCCGGGCAGGTCGAGCGCGGGCGGCGTCTCGGGCGGCACCAGCCAGGTGACGGGCCTGCCGGTGCCGATGAGGTTGAGCGCCAGTGCCGCGTTGCCGTCCTCGGCCAGGCGCTGGTTGGTCATGAAGCCGCCGTCGCCGACGACCGTGATGACGCCGCTCGCGTACGGGAAGCTGACCAGGGTGTGCCCGTCGTCCGCCGGGTAACAGGCGGTGGCGCCCGACGGGCCGCGCAGCACGACGCCGCCCAGGTAGGCGCTGCCCGCGGCGGTGGCGGCGGGCAGACCGCATCCGGGCTCGCGGGAGCGGGGCCTGGCCCCGGCCGCCTCGACGCGCACGCCGGGGGCCAGGGCGGACAGGCCGAAGACGTTACCGACGACCAGGCGGTCGCCGGGGATCCTGGCCAGGCTGAACTCGTCGACGTAACTGGTGTCGGTGATCAGCAGCAGCCGGTCGCCCGTGGCGGCCTTGGCGGCGGCGGCCTCGACGGAGTCGACCCGGTCGACGGTGACGCCCCGGTCGCGCAGCAGCTCGGCCAGCGCCTTGGAGCCGGACAGCGAGGTGTCGTCGGGGTCGAGGTAGCGCGCCGGGGCACGGTCGGGGCCGAGCAGCACGCCCAGGACGGCGATGAGCACGACGAGGCCGCCCAGCAGCACGATCATCCGGCCGGCCCGCCAGGTGGAGCGGGCGGTGGGGGAGGTCGGGTAGGACTGCCCGGAAGGGGCCTGGGGGGTGACGACGCTCATGCCCCGCCCTCACCGGCCGCGGTCGCGAGGGGCACCGGGCGCGCCTGGCGCAGGCGCTCGTCGAGGCCGGTCATCGTCTCGTACGCCTCCCGCGTCCCCATCACCCCGCCGTACGTCACGTCGTCGAACGATCGGGCGGCCGCCGCGAGTTCCTGCGCGAACGCGGGCAGCGACACCGCCGCCTCGGCGGCCAGCTCGTCGGCCGTCCGCCCCGGCATGCCGTCGACCAGCGCGCGTTCCTCCAGGTCGCGGGCGATGGCCCGGAGCCGCTCCTGGATGGCCTGTGTCCAGCGGCCCTCCTGGGCCAGGCGCTCGGCGGCCTGCCGGTGCTCGGCCGCGGTGAGCGCCCGCGCGCCGAACAGCGCGCCGGGCGCGAGCGCGTTCCGGCGGGCCGTCTTGCGCAGCCGCCACGCGATCAGCGCGATCAGCCCGAGGAGGATCAGCGTGATCAGCACGGCGGCGATGATCCCGCCCGCCGACCCGCCGCCGGTGGCCGCGTCGAGAAGGTCGCCGAGGAACTGCGTGACGTACCGGTAGATCCGGTCGAACAGCGCTTCCTTCTCGTACTCCGGCTTGAGGAGCTCCTCCGCGGCCTTGCGCGCGGCCTCCTCCCGGTCGATCGGGCTCACGACCTGGCGGAGTTGGACGGGTGCCACAGCTCGTCGGCCGAGGCGTGCACCCAACCCTGGCGCTGCTGCTCGATGGCCGCCGTCTGCAGCACGAGGTCGAACGCCTCGCTGCGCATGCGCCGGTCGGCGTACAGCAGGCCGGAGACGCCGGCCTCGAACGGGTAGGTGAGCATCGCGCCGAGCGTGCCGCCGATGGCGATCAGCACGGCCGACACGATGGTGTTGGTCACCGAGCTCGCGCCCAGCATCCCGAGCATCGTGCCGATCAGCGTGAACGGGAACGTCAGCATGCTGCCGACGAGGCCGACCAGCAGGGACGTGAGCAGCAGGATGCCGAACACCCGCCAGAAGTCGCCGGTCACCAGGTGCCACGAGCGGCGCATCGCGTCGACCGGGCCGCGGCCCTCCAGGACCACGGCTGGTGAGGCGAACGCGAAGCGGGTCCTGAAGAACAGGTAGTAGGCGAGGTAGGCGACGACGAACAGGACCGTCAGCCCGAGGATCCAGCCGAGGGCGGAGGCGTCGGCGTTCATCACGATCGCCACCAGGAGCAGCACGAAGACGATCAGCGGCACCACCATGATGGCGGCCATCATGCCCACCACGCCGAACAGCGCGGGGATCCGGCCCTTGACGAGGCGCCAGGCCTCGCCCGCGGTGATGCCGCCGCCGAAGACGGCCCGGCCCAGGATGCGGGTCAGCACGCCGGTCAGCAGCGTGACGACGACGAACGAGATCGCCGACGAGATCAGCGTGCCGCCGTACTGGCCGACGATGCCGGAGATGCTGTTGAGGTCGCTCTCCGCGGTGGCGAACCCCTCGGGGTCGTCGAGCGGGCTGGGCAGGGCGTCGAGCAGGAACGCCTGGCCGATGGCCAGCGGTACGGCGGCGAGCAGGGCGGCCACGGCCGACAGGCCGAGCACGGCCTTCGGGTTCGACCGGATCAGCTTGATCGTGCCGTCCAGGATGTCGCCCAGACCGAGCGGGCGCAGCGGGATGATGCCCGGGCGGAGCGCGGGCGGCGGCATATAGCCGTATCCGGGCTGCTGTTGCGGATAAGGCGGATATGGTGTTTGAGGCGCTTGCCCGTAAGGCCCCTGTTGCGGCGAATGCGGGGGTTGTTGCGGGGGCGGCCCGTACGGCTGCCCGGTGGGCGCCGGCTGTTGCGCGCCGGGGGCGGTCCACGGGGAGGCCGGCGGGGCGCTGTAGGGCGGGGGCTGTTCGGCCGACCAGCCTGATGGCGTCTCGGGCGTGGGACCGTGACCGTCTGACATATCCCAATCCTGGCACGCTGTACGGGGCATTGGTGTCACGGAGAGGATTCGCGGCCTCATCTTGCCCGCATTCACGGAGGAATCCGGGCAAGGTTCGCGTCCAGGGATGGCCGAAAGTTGCTCTGTTACCGCAGACTGAGATTGCGGTCGCGGGGGCGGACCTAAAATTCGCCTTTTGCAGGGCTCAGGTCACACTCATGGGTCAACCAAGGGTAACCTTCAGCGATCGTGCGGGTATGTCCCACAATGCGTAGAACGAATGAGGGGCCATGAAAGGTCGCGTGCTGGTCGTCGACGACGACGCCGCTCTCGCCGAGATGCTGGGGATCGTGCTGCGAGGGGAAGGCTTCGAGCCGTCCTTTGTCTCCGATGGCGACAAGGCCCTCGACGCGTTCCGGGATACACGCCCGGACCTGGTGCTGCTGGACCTGATGCTGCCGGGGGCCGACGGCATCGACGTCGCGCGCAGGATCAGGGCGGAGTCGGGGGTTCCCATCGTCATGCTCACCGCCAAGAGCGACACGATCGACGTCGTGCTCGGTCTGGAGTCGGGCGCCGACGACTACATCGTCAAGCCGTTCAAGCCGAAGGAGCTGGTGGCCAGGGTGCGGGCGCGGCTGCGCCGTACCGACGAGCCCACCCCCGAGATCCTCCAGATCGGCGACATCACCATCGACGTGGCCGGCCACTCGGTCAAGCGCGGCGAGGAGACGATCAACCTCACGCCGCTGGAGTTCGACCTGCTCGTGGCGCTGGCCCGCAAGCCGCGCCAGGTGTTCACCCGTGAGGTCCTGCTGGAGCAGGTGTGGGGTTACCGGCACGCGGCCGACACGCGGCTGGTCAACGTGCACGTGCAGCGGCTCAGGGCCAAGATCGAGAAGGACCCCGAGCACCCCGAGATCGTCGTGACCGTCCGCGGCGTGGGCTACAAAGCCGGTCCCGCCTAACCCTCGCCCCGCCCCGCCGTGCCCCCGACGAAGAAGAGATCCCGCAGACGGACGCTCCGCCAGATTCTCGGCGGCGTCCGCCGGCGGGTCCGCCGTGCGGCGGGCAGGACACGCAGCGTCTGGCGGCGCTCACTGCAGCTCCAGGTGGTCACCAGCACGCTGGTG
This sequence comes from Nonomuraea sp. NPDC050202, assembly GCF_040656115.1. Classification (NCBI taxonomy): domain Bacteria; kingdom Bacillati; phylum Actinomycetota; class Actinomycetes; order Streptosporangiales; family Streptosporangiaceae; genus Nonomuraea; species Nonomuraea sp. NPDC050202. The sequence continues at coordinate 106,796 of NZ_JBFALF010000005.1, forward strand.
ATCTCCGTGATCGTGGTGGTGGTGCTCGGCACGTTCCTGTTCGGCCAGATCAACAAGTCGGTCGTGGACAGCAGCCAGCGCACCGCCGCCAGCGAGGCCTTCGCCGACCGGCTGCAGATCGCCGACGCGCTGACGCCCGAGACCGACGATCCCGCCAAGCAGGCCGACGGCGCCGAGCAGGGCGCGGGCAACCTGCTCGACGAGGTCATGGACACCATCACCGGCTCCGGGGAGAACGGCTCGGAGAAGCGGTACGAGGTGCTGATACTCAACCTGACGACCCCGGGCCAGTCGCGGGCGTCGGGCAGCGTCGTGCCCGCCGACGTGCCGCTCACGCTCAGGCTGGCCCTGCAGCGCAACATCCGCGTCTACAAGTGGGAGGCCGCGACCGGCTCCATCCAGACCATCAGGTTCGGCGGTGAGAGCCAGCCCAGGCTGACGTACGTGGTCGGCGGCATCGTGCACCTGCCCACCAACGGGCGCACCTACGAGGTCTACCACTTCTTCCCCTTCGACGAGGAGGAGGAGCTGCTGTCCAACGTCCGGCTGGCCATCGTCGTGGTGGGGCTCGGGCTCGTGCTGCTGCTGGCCGCCATCGCCTACCTCGTCGCCCGCCAGGTCGTCACCCCCGTGCGCCTGGCGCGCCAGGCCGCCGAGCGCCTGGCCTCCGGCAGGCTGGACGAGCGGCTCAAGGTGCGCGGTGAGGACGACCTGGCCCGGCTGGCGAACTCGTTCAACGAGATGGCGGCCAACCTGGCGCTCAAGATCCACCAGCTCGAGGAGCTCTCCCAGGTGCAGCGGCAGTTCGTCTCGGACGTCTCCCACGAGCTGCGCACCCCGCTGACGACCGTCCGCATGGCCGCCGACCTGCTGTACGACGCCCGCGAGGACTTCGAGCCGATGGCCGCCCGCTCGGCCGAGCTCATGCAGGCCCAGCTCGAACGGTTCGAGTCGATGCTGGCCGACCTGCTGGAGATCAGCCGCTACGACGCCGGCGCCGCCACGCTCGACCTGGAGCCCGTGGACATCCGCGACGTGGTGCTGCGCGCGATCGGCGACTCCGAGGCGCTGGCCGAGCGGCACGGCACCCGCTTCGAGCTCAGGCTGCCCAACGAGCCCTGCGTGGCCGAGATCGACAACAGGCGGGTCGAGCGGATCCTGCGCAACCTGCTGTTCAACGCCATCGAGCACGGGGAGGGCAGGGACATCGTGGTCACCGTCGGCGCCGACCGCGACGCCGTGGCCGTCGCCGTACGCGACCACGGGATCGGGCTCAAGCCCGGCGAGGACACCATGGTCTTCGACCGCTTCTGGCGGGCCGACCCGTCGCGGGCCAGGACGATCGGCGGCACCGGGCTCGGCCTGGCCATCTCCCGCGAGGACGCCGGCCTGCACGGCGGCTGGCTGCAGGCGTGGGGGCAGCCGGGCGAGGGCTCCCAGTTCAGGCTCACGCTGCCGAGGAACGCCGGCGTGGACCTGAAGGGCTCGCCGCTGTCGCTGGTGCCGCCCGAGATCGAGATGCGCCGCACCTGGCGGACGTCGATGACGCCCGTGCTGCTGCCGGCGTCCGGGGACGGGGCCGAGCATGACGAGGACTAGCCGGCTCGGCACGGCGCTCGCCATCGTGGCCGCGATGGTCCTGGGCGGCTCGGGGTGCACCGTGATCCCCCCGAACGGCCCGTACACCGTCAACAACGACGAAGGGGCCGGCGACCCGCTCAGCAAGCCGTTCCAGCGCATGATCGCCATCCCGCCGCAGCCCGGCTGGGGCGCCGAGGACACGATCAGGGGCCTGCAGGCCGCCATGGCCGCCTACGCGGACGACCCGTCGGTCCTGGCCGGCTACCTGACGCCCGAGGCGCGGGCCAAGTGGACGGCGGCCGGGCCCGTGACGGTGATCCAGGACCAGTACGAGGTCGTGGTCCCGCCGCCGCGCGAGTCCGAGGCGTCGACGGAGGTCACGCTCAAGGCGCACGTGGCGGCCGTCATCAACGAGGACGACTCGTACAAGCCGACGGGCGGGTCGTGGGAGCGTCCCTTCGAGCTGGTCAAGCTGCCGGAGGGGTACCGCGTCAGCAGCCTGCCCGCCGGGCTGCTGCTGACCGAGTCCGACGTGGCGCGCGCGTACCGGCCGACGAACCTCTACTACGTCAACCGCAGCACGCAGGACCGGCTGGTCGTCGATCGCGTGCGCCTGCGGCTCGACACGATGGAGACGTTCGCGCAGACCGTGCTCGAACGCCTGCTCGAACCGCCGACCGAGGCCCTGCGCGGCGCGGTCACCTCCAGCTTCCCGGCCGGCACGAAGATCGAGTCGATCAGGTCGGGCGAGGACCGCGTGATCATCAACCTCTCGGGGCCGCTCGACACCCTCGACCTCAGTACGGAAGAGACCCTGAGAGGCCAGATCAGGAACAGTCTCAACAAGAACGAGATCGCCAAGGGCCGCGTCATCGAGATCCTGGTGGACGGCGAGTCGTACACCGTCGACCGGCCCGACTCCGTCGACCAGTGGCTGGACGACGACGTCCGCGACAGCGCGTACTACGTCGACAAGGGAGCGGTCCACTACCTGACGAAGGACGGCCCGGGAGGCGCCGTGGCGGGCGCGGCGGGTGAGCAGCGCGAGGGGTACAGCCACTTCGCCGTCTCCGCCGGCCCCAACCCGCTCATCGCGGCCAGGACCTCGACCGGCATCTCGGTGGCCGGGCTGGCGCCCGAAGGGGTCTGGCAGGAGGTCATCCAAGGGGACGACCTGACGCCGCCCACGTGGAACAGGGACGGGTCCCTGTGGACGTACGACGGCAAGAACGGCGCCTTGCTGAAGTACGACCCGGTCAGGGGGCGGGTGGATCCCGTGCAGGTGCCGGAGGAGCTGGACCGGCTGGAGATCAACCAGTTCAGGATCGCCAGGGACGGGGTGCGGGTGGCGGTGACCACCGGGGACGAAACCGTCCAGATCGGCGCGCTGACCGGTGAGGGCGCCGGGACGAAGCTGGGGAACCTCCAGCTCCTGACCACGACCGAGACCGGGAACGAGATCAAGGACATCGCCTGGCGAGACGACGAGCGCCTGCTCGTGCTGGTGCAGGGGACGGCCGGTCAGACGCTCAACGAGATCAACGTGGGGGACGGGGAGACCACGGGGGTGCCGTTGAAGGACCGGCTGCAGTCGGTGGCGGCGTTCCAGGACCAGGTGCTGGCGGATGTCACGGCGAAGGGGGTGACCAAGCTGATGGCGCTCAGCCAGGACCAGCAGACCTGGACCCCCAAGATCGACGCCAACGGCGGCGCCCCCTTGTTCCCCCTGGGCTGACCCACCTCGCCGGCGGACGGCCCTCGCCGACGGCTTGTCCTCGCCGACGGTTGGCTCGCCCCGGCGGTTGGCTCGCGCCGGCGGTTGGCTCGCGATGGCGGTTGGCTCGCGATGGCGGTTGGCTCGCGACGGCGGCTGGCGCTTTCGCCGGCGGTTGGCTCGCGACGGCGGCTTGGTCTCGCCGGCGGCTGGCGCTTTCGCCGGTGGATGGCTCGCACCGACGACGGCTGGCCCGCTCCGCCGGCCCGGCGCGGGACCGCGCCGGGTCGTGTCCCCGCCGGTCCGCGCCGCGCATGTCTCCTGTGCCGTCGCGTGGCCACAGCCTCACGCTTGTGCAGGTGCCATCCCCGCGTGGCCGCCGTGTGCCGTGGTCTGGACCGGTCCGGCCGTCCGGCCGTGATCCCGCGGCGCTCCTCCCGATGCGCTGCGTCAGCGAGCCGGAACTGTCGGTGGCGCCCGGCATGCTGGGCCCGTGCTGAACGCCCTACTGGATCTGGTCCTTCCTCCCGCCTGCGCGGGCTGCGGCGCCAAGGGGGCGTCGTGCTGTCCGCGATGCTTCGAGGCGCTGACCGCCGAGCCCGCCAGGCGCGGCTCCGTCCCGTGGCCGCGCGGCCTGCCCGACTGCTGGTCCGCGGCGCCGTACGAGGGGGCGGTGCGCAGGATGATCGTGGCCTACAAGGAGCGGGGCGCCGTGGCGCTGGCCGGGGTGCTGGCCGAGGCGGTGACGCGGACGGTGCTGGTCGCCATGGGGCAGGCGGGCGAGTGGGCAGGCGGGCGGTTCGCCGTCGTGCCGGTGCCGAGCGCGCGCAGGAGCGTGCGGGGCCGGGGCCACGATCCCGTGGGGAGGCTGGCGGTGCTGGTCGCCGCCCGGTTGCGGGTGCTCGGGGTGGGGGCGGAGGTGTGGGCGGGGCTGGCGCAGGCCAGGCGGGTGGCCGATCAGGCGGGCCTGAGTCGCTCTCAGAGAGCCGCCAACCTCGCAGGGTCACTTCAGGTCGTCCCCGCCGCGAACGGGCCTCCAGCGGCCCGTGCGCTGCTCCTGGACGACATCGTGACGACCGGCGCCACCCTCGCGGAGGCCGCCAGGGCGCTGCACGCTGCGGGGATCGCGGTGCCGCTGGCCGTCACCGTGGCCGCGACACGCCGAAGATCTTGAAAATCGTCATGGTCACGTTCGGTAAAGAAAGATCCAAATCGGTTTCCTGGCCTGGAGGCTACATGTCACTTCCCCTAGACGGGCGCTCGGGCTGTTCAGTGGACGGGAGGCCCCTGCGCATAAGGGTTGCCGATCGGTTAAATGGGGCATCGGAAGGCGCTTACCGGCCTGGTCGATATCACGGACGGTGATCATCCGGTTGAGGCTCAGGCTGACATTCGTGCTGGATGCGGATAGCGTTCCTACATGGCACCCGTTCGGGTCCGTGGTTGCGCAGGGTCGGTGTCCCCGGCTCTGCTAGCCGATGCCAGCCGCAGGCAAAACGGTCCACGTAAGGCGACTCTTTGTCGACCGATCACGGTGCGGCTTAGGGGTAAGTCCTGCCTTCCCGGGGGTCCAGATGTCCCCCGTCAGAAGAGAAGGGCAGTAGTGGCGACAGCGCTGCGAGACCCTCAGCAGGCGGATGTGGGGTCGAAGACCAGGTCGGCCGGGCGGGTGCCTTCCGAGTTCCCGGTGACGCAGCGTCGGAGGAGGGTAACCGTGACAGGAAGGCGGCCAGAAGACCCCGTCCGGAATGCACGCCGTCGGGCGCTCTTGCTCAGTCGTTAGACCGAAGGGGGGCTGTTGCATGGACATCATCGTCAAGGGCCGGCACACAGGAGTGAGTGATCGGTTCCGAGACCACGTGACGACCAAGCTGGCCAGGATCGAACGTCTGGACAACAAACTCATCCGAGTCGATGTGGAGGTGTCCAAGGAGCGTAATCCGCGCCTCGCCGATCAGCGGGAGCGCGTCGAGCTCACCATTCACTCCCGAGGGCCGGCCATCCGCGCCGAGGCCTCGGCCGACGACCGACTCGCAGCCTTCGATCTAGCCCTCGACAAGCTGGAAGGCCGTCTCAGGCGGCTGGCCGACCGGCGCAAGGTCCACCACGGCAACCACTGCCCGCCCTCGGTGGCGGAGATCACCGCGACGCTCCCTGACGCCGCCGATCTGAAGCCCCGTACACAGCCCGCCGTCCCCGAGCAGGCCGAACCTGACGAGGACGAGCTGCAGCAGAAGAGCGACCAGCTCTACGACGACATCGTCCCGATCGAGATGGACGGCGACGGGCCGCTCATCGTCCGGGAGAAGTTCCACCGAGCCGAACCCATGACCATCGATCAGGCCCTGCTCGAGATGGAGCTGGTCGGACACGATTTCTACCTGTTCCGTGACAAGGAGAGCGGCCAGCCGTGCGTCGTCTACAACAGGCGCGGCTACAACTACGGCGTGTTGCGGCTCGTAGAGCCCTGATCGCGCGCTAAAAGATCTTCTCGACCACCCGAGAACCGCGGGTACATGCCATCATGGCGGTTCAACGGCTCTGGCCCCCCGACGAGGAGGAGACGTGAGCGAGCTCAGTCAGGTAGGGATGAGCGAGCGAAGCGAGGCAATGGCAGGCGCGAGGCTGATCGTCACGAGGCTGGTCGGCACGAGGCTCACCAAGGAGGCTTCGTGACCGAGTCTGGCGAGGCCCGCGCGCAGGCGAGCGAGCCGATCCGCGTGCTGATCGTCGACGATCACGAGCTGATCCGGCGGAGCCTGGCGTTGGCGCTGGCCGCCGAGCCTGACATCGAGGTGGTCGGTGAGGCGAGCGACGGGCAGGAGGCGGTCGAACTGGCCGATCGCCTCATGCCTGACGTCGCGCTCATGGACGTGCGCATGCCGCGGCAGGACGGGATCGAGGCGACGAAGGGCATCAAGGCCTCCGTCCCGAGCACCCGCATCATCATGCTGACGGTGAGCGACGAGGAAGAGGATCTCTTCGAGGCCATCAAGGCGGGAGCCACCGGCTACCTGCTCAAGGACGTCCAGATCAACGATGTCCCCGCCGCGGTGCGTGGCGTGCACGAGGGCCAGTCGTTAATCAACCCGGCCATGGCGGCCAAGCTCATCAGCGAGTTCGCCAACATGAGCCGCAAGGAGGCCGAGCGCCCGCCTCAGCTTCCCGTCCCCCGGCTGACCGACCGGGAGATGGAGGTGCTGCGGCTGGTCGCCAAGGGCATGAACAACCGGGAGATCGCCAAGCAGCTGTTCATCTCCGAGAACACCGTGAAGAACCACGTGCGCAACATCCTCGACAAGCTGCAGCTGCATTCGAGGATGGAGGCCGTGGTGTACGCGGTGCGGGAGCGGATGCTCGAGATCACCTGAGCTGCGCGTCGCGCTCATGCGAAGGGTCTGACGCGCGTCGTGCTCACGCCGCCCGCCCGGGCCGGTCGCGATGCGGGGCCCGGGCGCGCGTGGGTGCGTGACGCCGCTCAGCTCCCGTTCGGCGAGGCCGCCGGGTCTGCCGGGGTCGCGTTCAGCAGGGGGAGCAGCTCCGGCGGGTCGGCGCGTTCGACGCGTACGGCGTCGCAGCCCACCCACTCGGCGGCCGACCACAGAGCCTCGCTCAGGGAGTCGGCCCACTTGGCGGGCGAGAGGCCCGGCTCCAGGTGGAGCTGCCTGGCCACCAGCGTGGAGCCCTCGCGGGCCGGGTCGACGCGCCCGATCAGCCGCCCCCCGGCCAGCACCGGCATCGTGAAGTAGCCGTGCACGCGCTTGTGCTTGGGGACATAGAGCTCCAGCGTGTAGGTGAAGCCGAACACCCGCTTGGTGCGTTCGCGGTGCCAGATGAGGGAGTCGAACGGCGACACCAGGGTGGTCCGGTGGCGGCCGCGCGGCTCGGACTCCAGGGCCTCGGGGGCTGCCCAGGCGTTGGCCTGGCCCTTCTTGCCCGGCCAGCCGGCGACGGTCACGGGCACCAGGCCCGCCGCGCCGCTGAGCAGGACCTCGTCGAGAATCGCCGCGTAGCGGCCCTTGAGGCGGAGGAAGTCGATGAGGTCGGTGCGGTTGGCCACGCCGAGGGAGCGCCCGGCCACGCCCGCCAGGCGTACGATGCACTCCTCGTCGGACAGGTCGTCGGCCAGCAGGTCGGCGGGGACCACGCGCTCGGCCAGGTCGTAGACGCGGCGCCAGCCGACGCGGCGGCTGCACACCAGCTCCCCGATGTCGAGCAGCCACTCCAGGCCGATCTTGGAGTCGGACCAGTCCCACCACGGGCCGCCGTTCTTGGCGCCGCCCACGTCGGAGGTCGTCAGCGGGCCCGACTCCCTGACCTGGTCGAGCAGCTTCTCCACGTTGTCGGGCACCTCGTGCCAGCGGTAACGCCGCTCACGGTAGGCCCGGCGGCGGAAGGAGTAGAGCGGCCAGTGCTCGATGGGCAGGATGCAGGCCGCGTGGCACCAGTACTCGAAGCTCTGGGCCGGATTGTGCCAGTAGGCGCGCTCGACCTTGGAGCGGCCCACCGCGCCGAGGCGGGCGTAGGCGACCAGCTCGTGCGAACGGGCCAGGACCGAGATCGTGTCGAGCTGGACGGCGCCCAGCCTGCGCAGCATGGCGTGCACGCCGCCCTTGCGCGCGTCGGCGCCCATGAAACCCTGCGCGCGCAGGACGAGCCGGCGAGCCTCTTCGGCGGTCAGATCGGTCACACCGGTCATGCCCGCGCCTCCATATGGCGATGCATGCGAGCAATCTAGCCACGGGCACTGACAGAAATCGCCGCCGCCTGCCAGGCGATCACATCTGGGCCCGTCTCGCATCCGCGGCGGGCGCACCCCTCAAGGCGCACCGCACCGCCTGGCGGTTGCACGCCCACCTGGGAGGTGGGAGGTGCACGCACCCGCCTCCCAGGCGCACGCACCCGCCTGGGAGGCGCAGCGCACCGACCTGGGAGGCGCAGCGCACCGACCTGGAGGCGCGATGCATGGGCTTGGAGGTGCAGCTCACCGGTCTGGGAGGCGTGATGCGTCGGTCTGGAAGTCCAGCGCATCGGCCTGGAGGCGTGGCGCGCCGGTCTGGAGGTGCAGCGCATCGGTCTGGAGGTGTGGCGCACACGTCTGAAGGCGCGCGCATACCTGGAGGCGCCTCGTACTCGCGGCAGGCGCGCCCGGGCGGGCGGTCACGCGGCCCGGGATCGTGCCCCGGCATGCGAACGGCGGGCGGCCCGGGGTCGGGCGCCCGCCGTTGGAACCAGGTTCAGCGGTGATCCTCAGCGCGCATGCCCACTCGCGGAGCGTCGATCACGACGTCGGTGAAGATATCGAAGACGAGGGCGAGGATGCCGCCGACGACGAACAGCCCGGCGCCGATCCAGATGAGCGTCCAGTTCGCGGCCGTCATACCGAAGCCGGCCACCACGGTGCCCACCAGCATCACCGTCACCGCGAGCCACGAGGACGCGCGCCCGCCGTGGCTGCCGAGATTCTCCGTATGCTCCGACTTCTTCCCCTCAACCATGACAAATCCTTCCTTTGCCGGATATCCCGCTATTGGTGCGAGCCGGCTCTCCACCGGCATACCCTCTGCCTTGTCCCCATTCTCCCAGACGAGTTCTGCGCCCTCGTCGTCACGGTGGCTGTGTCTGGTTGCGGAACCGCCTACGATGGCTAACGGGGAAGTTTGTCTCGGCCTCTCCTCCTGGCGGCGCCGCCGGGGTAGACCTGCGAGGAGCTTTACATAAAGTGGCAGCCATTCTCGACAAGATCCTACGTGCCGGCGAAGGCAAGATCCTGCGCAAGCTCAAGCGGATCGCAGACCAGGTCAACTCCATCGAGGACGACTTCACGAGCCTGTCCGACGCGGAGTTGCGTGCGCTGACGGACGAGTTCAAGCAGCGCTATGCCGACGGCGAAAGCCTTGACGATCTGCTTCCCGAGGCGTTCGCGACCGTGCGCGAGGCGGCCCGCCGCGTGCTCGGCCAGCGGCCCTACGACGTGCAGATCATGGGCGGCGCCAACCTTCACCTGGGCAACATCTCCGAGATGAAGACCGGTGAGGGCAAGACGCTGACCTGTACGTTGCCGTCCTATCTCAACGCCATCGCCGGCAAGGGCGTCCACGTCATCACGGTCAACGACTACCTGGCCAAGCGTGACGCCGAGACCATGGGGCGCGTCCACCGCTTCCTCGGCATGGAGGTCGGCTGCATCATCTCCGGCCAGCAGCCCGACGAGCGCCGCAAGCAGTACGAGGCCGACATCACGTACGGCACGAACAACGAGTTCGGCTTCGACTACCTGCGCGACAACATGGCGTGGTCGCTCGATGAGTGCGTGCAGCGCGGTCACTTCTTCGCGATCGTCGACGAGGTCGACTCGATCCTGATCGACGAGGCCCGTACGCCGCTGATCATCTCCGGTCCCGGCGAGCAGTCGGGCAAGTGGTACCAGGAGTTCGCCAAGATCGTCCCCCGTCTGCGCAGGGGCGTCGAGGCGAAGAACCCGGGCGAGGAGAGCACCGGCGACTACATCGTCGACGAGAAGAAGCGCACGGTCGGCATCCTGGAGGCCGGCGTCGAGAAGGTCGAGGACTGGCTCGGCATCGACAACCTGTACAAGCCGGAGCACACCCACCTCGTCGGCTTCCTGAACAACGCGCTCAAGGCCAAGGAGCTGTTCAAGAAGGACAAGGACTACATCGTCGCCGACGGCGAGGTCCTGATCGTCGACGAGTTCACCGGCCGCATCCTGCACGGCCGCCGCTACAACGAGGGCATGCACCAGGCCATCGAGGCCAAAGAGGGCGTGAAGATCAAGGACGAGAACCAGACTCTCGCCACGGTCACCCTGCAGAACTACTTCCGCCTCTACAACAAGCTGGCCGGCATGACCGGTACGGCCGCCACGGAGGCCAACGAGTTCCACCAGACGTACAAGCTGGGCGTCGTCCCGATCCCCACCAACCGCCCGATGATCCGCAAGGACCAGCCGGACGTGGTCTACAAGACCGAGGACGCCAAGTTCGACGCGGTGGTGCAGGACATCAAGGAGCGCTACGAGGCCGGCCAGCCGGTGCTCGTCGGCACCACGTCGGTGGAGAAGTCCGAGCGGCTGTCGAAGGCGCTCAAGCGGCGCGGCGTGCCGCACGAGGTGCTCAACGCGAAGAACCACGCGCGTGAGGCGTCGATCATCGCCGAGGCGGGCCGCAAGGGCGCCGTCACCGTCGCCACCAACATGGCCGGTCGAGGCACCGACATCATGCTCGGCGGCAACTCCGAGTTCCGCGCCGACCTGGAGCTGCGCCAGCGCGGCCTCGACCCGGTCGAGACGCCGGAGGAGTACGAGAAGGCCTACCCCGAGGCGCTGGAGAAGGCCAGGGCGGCGGTCAAGGCCGAGCACGACGAGGTCACCGAGCTGGGCGGCCTGTACGTCCTGGGCACCGAGCGGCACGAGTCGCGCCGCATCGACAACCAGCTGCGCGGCCGTTCCGGCCGTCAGGGCGACCCCGGCGAGTCGCGCTTCTACCTGTCGCTCGGCGACGACCTGATGCGCCTGTTCAACTCGGCCAGGGTCGAGATGATCATGACCAGGCTGCAGATCCCCGACGACCAGCCGATCGAGTCCGGCATCGTCTCCAAGGCCATCGCCTCCGCCCAGCACCAGGTCGAGCAGCAGAACTTCGAGATCCGCAAGGAAGTTCTGAAGTACGACGAGGTGATGGACCGCCAGCGCAAGGTCATCTATGCCGAGCGCCACCGCGTGCTGGAGGGCGCCGACCTGCACGAGCAGGTGCGCGGCTTCATCGGCGAAGTGATCGACGGCTACGTCCAGGGCGCCACGGCCGAGGGCTTCGCCGAGGAGTGGGACCTCGACAAGCTGTGGAAGGCGTTCGGGGAGCTCTACCCGGTCTCCGTCCGGGCCGAGGACCTCATCGAGGAGGCCGGCGGCCGCGAGGAGCTGACCGCCGAGCTCATCAGCGAGAAGGTCAAGGCCGACGCGCTGGCCGCCTACGACCGGCGCGAGGAGGAGTTCGGCCCGGAGACCATGCGCGACCTGGAGCGCCGCGTGATCCTCTCCGTGCTCGACCGCAAGTGGCGCGAGCACCTCTACGAGATGGACTACCTGCGCGAGGGCATCGGCATGCGGGCCTACGCACAGAAGGACCCCAAGATCGAGTACGCCCGCGAGGGCTTCGAGATGTTCGCCGCGATGCTGGAAGGCATCAAGGAGGACTCCGTCGGCTTCCTGTTCAACCTCGAGGTCGAGGTGCAGGAGAACCCGATCGTCGAGGAGGAGGACGCGGCCATCGCGGAGACCCGCTCGATCATCGCGCGCGGGCTGCGCGGCCCCGAGCGGCCGGCCGAGCTGGAGTACTCCGCCCCCGGCGAGCAGGGCGACGTCGAGCACGTCCGCGTCCGCACGACTCAGGAGGAGCGGGCGGCGTACGGCAACGTGGAGCGTAACGCGCCCTGCCCGTGCGGGTCGGGCAAGAAGTACAAGCGCTGCCACGGAGACCCGAAGAACGCCGCCTGACCCGTCATTCCTGGGCCCCCACTTCCTGCGGAGGTGGGGGCCTGCCTTTTCGTCGGGTCCCCACGCCTAGGCCGTTTCGAATTCGGTGCACAGCCACTGGTTGCCATGTCGTTCCAGGCGCAGGGCGAGGACGTGGTTGCGGTCGCCGCAATGGACGAGCGCGCACATTTCCACGGCGCCGTCGCGTGGTTGCTTCATATGGACGCTTCCGGTGAAGGGCGGGCGGTCGGCGTGGATCATCTGGCCCGCCCGTACCAGCTCCTTGTAGGCCCGCTCGGTGAGCCGGTCGGCCAGGACCTGCGGCGGGCGGCGACCGGCCAGCACCTCCGCCAGGGCCTGGGTCAGGTGGCGCAGCTTGCGCTCGTCCGGTTGAGCGCCCGGCGGGCCCCAGGTCATGGGGGTCGTCAGGGCCAGCGCGCCGTCGATGTCGTGGGCCATGGGCTGCTCCGATTCTCTGCATGGAAGAAAGAGTCGATAAAAGGGAGTTTTCGGCCCGGCTGAGGAATACAGAAAGCGCCAACTTGTGCGTCCGCGGCGGAAGTTCGTCCGGTATTGCGGCGGAAATTTTGCGGAAGCTGGAGCGCTCCGGCCTTTTGGGATGGGTGAGTGGCGGGTTTAGGGCTCCCGGCCGGGGGTGGGCAGGTCGAGCCGACGGATGAGCAGCGTGAACAGGGCGTAGTAGATCAGCAGGTACGCCAGGCCGAACCCGATGATCAGGCCGAGGTCGTGCGTGTTGGACTTGCTGGCGTTCAGCAGCAGGTCGATGGCGCCGCCGGAGAACGTGAAGCCCAGGCGGGCCCCGAGCTCGGCCATCAGGGCCATGGACAGGCCGGTCAGGAGGGCGTGGGCGGCGAAGAGGGCGGGGGCGACGAAGATGAAGGCGAACTCCAGCGGCTCCGTGATGCCCGTGATGAAGGCCGTCAGGCCGGCCGACAGCATGATGCCGCCGACCGGCTTCCTGCGCTCGGGCGGGGCGGCGCGCCACATCGCCAGCGCGGCCCCCAGCAGGCCGAACATCATCACGGGGAAGAAGCCGGTCATGAAGATGCCCGCGCCCTGCTCCCCGGCGAAGTAGCAGTTCAGGTCGCCCGCCGCGTCCCGGGTGGCGCCGTTCACGCCCGCCCGGCACTCGGGGACCGTGAACCAGACGATGGTGTTGAGCACGTGGTGCAGGCCGAGCGGGATGAGCAGGCGGTTGGCCACGCCGTAGATGCCGGTCCCCGCCGTGCCGTGGGCGGAGAGCCAGTCGCCCGCCTGCGCCAGCCAGTCGCCGACCGGGCGCCACAGGAGGCCGAACAGCACGCCCAGGAGCAGGGCGGCCACGGCGGTGATGATGGGCACCGAGCGGCGCCCGCCGAAGAAGGCCAGCCAGGAGGGCAGCTTGACGCGGTGGAAGCGTTGCCAGAGGAGGGCGGCCGTGAGGCCGATGAGGATGCCGCCGAGCACGCCGGTGGGGTTCGGGGCGCCCAGGTCGAGCGCGGGGGTGCCGTTCTGGAGGGTCACCGAGACCTTGTCGTGGACGGCGCCGTGCCCGGCGTCGAAGAAGAGCGTCTTGGTCACGTGGTCGAAGACGAGGTAGCCGACCAGGGCCGCCAGCGCGGTGGAGCCGTCGGACTTGCGGGCGAAGCCAATCGCCACCCCCACGGCGAACAGCAGCGGGAGGTTGTCGAACAGGGCGGCGCCGGCCGCCGCCATGACCTTGGCCACCGGGAGGAGCCAGGGGAGCGCGCCGCCGAGGCCGCGCGCGCCGAGCAGGTCGTCCTGGCCGAAGCGGTAGAGGAGCCCGGCGGCGGGGAGCACCGCGATGGGCATCATGAGGGAGCGGCCGATGCGCTGCAGCACGGAGAAGGCCGACGACAGCCGGGACGGCGGCGGGGCCTGGCCCTGCATGGTCGTGGTCACCCCCACGTGAGCGTCGACGCGGGGGTCCGGTCGGTTACTACCCCGTGGTGGATCTCCCCGAACCGTGCTCGGTCTCGCCCGAGTCGAGGTCGGGCTCGGGCTCCCGGCCGGGCGTCATGATGTCGAGCCTGCGGATCAGGAACGTGAACACGGCGTAGTAGACCAGGCCGTAGATCAGGCCCAGGATCAGGATGCCGGGTAAGTTCTCGGTGTTCGACTTGCTGGCGTTCAGCAGCAGGTCGAGCAGGCCGGCGGAGAAGCCGAAGCCGAGCTGGCCGCCGATCAGCGTGGTCAGCGCCATCGCCAGGCCCGTCAGGATCGCGTGGACGACCAGCAGCAGCGGCGCGACGAAGATGAAGGCGAACTCGATCGGCTCCGTGATGCCCGTGACGAACGAGGCCAGCGCCGCCGAGAGCATGATCCCGCCCACGGTGGCCCGCCGGTGCGCGGGGGCGGCGCGCCACATGGCCAGGGCGGCGGCGGGCAGGGCGAACATCATGACGGGGAAGAACCCGGCCATGAACTGGCCGGAGTACGGGGCGCCGCCGAAGTAGCAGTTCCAGTCCCCGCCCAGCACCTGGCCGCCGACCTCGCACTGCGGCACCACGTACCAGACCACGGAGTTGACGAAGTGGTGCAGGCCGAGGGGGATGAGCAGGCGGTTGATCAGGCCGTAGATGCCGGTGCCGATCGGGCCGATGGCGGCCAGGGCCTCGCCGGCGTGCCGGATCCACTCGCCGATGACCGGCCACAGCCAGCCGAAGGCCACGCCCATGAGCAGGGCCACGATGGAGGTGATGATGGGCACGAAGCGTCTGCCGCCGAAGAAGGCCAGCCAGGACGGCAGCTTGATGCGGTGGAAGCGCTGCCACAGGAGCGCGGCGACCAGGCCGATGACGATGCCGCCGAGCACGCTGGTGGGGTTCTGGATGCCGTTGTCGACGATCTCCTTGATGCCCTGGGTCTCGACCACCTTGACGGCGACGGTGTCCCTGATGTCCGAGCCGAAGAACATGGCCTTGGTCACCCGGTCGAAGACGAGGTAGCCGACCACGGCGGCCAGCGCGGTGGAGCCGTCGGACTTGCGGGCGAAGCCGATCGCCACCCCCACGGCGAACAGCAGCGGCAGGTTGTCGAACAGGGCCGCCCCGGCGGCGGCCAGCACGTGGGCGACCTCGTTCATCCAGGCCATCCCGGCGACGTCGGCCAGGCCGCCCGGCTCGACGCCGTTGGAGCCGAGCATGTCGGGCTGGCCGAAGCGCTGCAGCAGGGCGGCGGCGGGCAGGGCGGCGATGGGCAGCATGAGGGAGCGGCCCAGCCGCTGGAGCACGGTCATCACGCGGGCGAGCGGCGAGGGCCGGGCGGCGGCGGAGGTGTCGTTCACGTCTGGTTCACCGGGCGTTCCTCCGGGGCCTGCAGGAAGTGCCAGGAGTCATGGGGGACGCCCCACGGGCGAGGCTCGGCCGTGCCCGGCGGGCGTCGGGACACGGCTCAGCCGCGTCTGGAGGGCATTTCGAGGATGGTGCGGAGCTGGTAGCGGTCGGCGCGGTAGGTGGACACGCCGAGCTCCGCGCAGACCCCGCCGGAGAACGACCGGCGCTGCAGCAGCAGCACGGCCCCGCCACGGGGGAGCTTCAGCAGGTCGGCGTCGCTCGGGTCGGCGATGCCGCCGTCGATGGTGAGCTCGCCGGCGTCCATGACGAGCCCGTAGCGCCGTTCCAGCAGCTCGTACAGCGATCTGTCCGACAGGTCGTGGTCGGCCAGGTCCGGGGCGAGCTTGACCGGGATGTGGGCCCGTTCGATGGACAGCGGCTCGCCGTCGGCCGTACGCAGGCGCTCGATGAAGTGCACCTCCTCGCCCGGCTGGATCCCCAGCTCCTTGGCCAGGTGCGCGCTGGCCCGCACGATGCGGCGGTCCAGGTCGCGCGAGCCGGGGATCATGCCCCGCGCCCGCATGTCGTCGGTGAACGACGTGAGCTGCAGCGCCAGCTCGATCTTCGGCCGGGCGACGAACGTGCCCTTGCCGGGCACGCGGTGCAGGCGGCCCTCGGACACGAGGTGGTCCACGGCCTGCCGCACGGTCATCCTGGACAGGCCGAAGCGCTGGCAGAGCTCGCGCTCGGACGGGATGGCCGCTCCGATGCTCAGCTCGTCGCTGTCGATGAGGTCCAGCAGGATCTCGCGAAGCTGGAAGTACTTGGGCACCGGGCTGTCCGGATCGATGTGCGCCACGGATCCTCCCCTCGTCTCTACCTGGGCAATGGGCTATGGTTCGTACTGGTCTAGTCCGGACTAGACCACATGTCGCGAAAGACGGTCAAGTCTGAACCGCAATGACCCGAGGGATGAGCCGAAGATGACCACCAAGATGCGCAGCGAGATCGCCGAGCAGCCGACCGCGCTGCGGGCCACACTCGACTCCCTGCTCCCCAAGATCGACGAGATCAAGGCCATGGGCGAGCAGACCCGCCAGCTGCTGTTCATCGCGCGCGGCACCTCCGACAACGCAGCAGTGTACGGGCGTTACCTGGTCGAATCGCACGCCGGTCGCCTGTCCGCGCTGGCCGCCCCGTCGATCGCGACCACGTACAAGCGCAAGCTCGACCTCGACGGGGTGCTGGCCGTCGCCATCTCGCAGTCCGGGCGGACCGAGGAGATCGTCGAGACCCTGGCGTGGGCGAAGGACTGCGGGGCGCGCACCGTCGGCGTCACGAACGGCGGCGAGGACAGCCCGCTCGCGCAGGCGGCGGACGTGGCCCTGTGCACGGTGGCGGGCGAGGAGAAGGCCGTCCCGGCGACCAAGACGTACACGACGCAACTCGCCGCCCTGGCCGTGCTCGCGATCGGGCTGGGCGCCGACGTGGACGTGGACGAGCTGCAGCGGGTGCCCGAGGCCGTGGAGAAGCTGATCGCCGAACCCGGGGACATCGAGGCCGTGGTCGAGGGGCTGGCCGACAAGCAGGGCGTGGTCGTGTCCGGGCGCGGGCTGGCGTTCTCGACGGCGCTGGAGACCGCGCTGAAGCTCAAGGAGGCCTGCTACCTGCACGCCATGGGCCTGTCGTACGCCGACCTGCTGCACGGCCCCATCGCCGTGGTGGACGCCGACACGCCGGCGCTGCTGGTGGCCGCCGAGAACAGCCCCACCCTGCAGGGCACGATCGCGCTGGCCGAGCGGGTGGTGGCCGCGGGCGCGGCGGCGTACACGATCGGCGGGGGCGGCGCGCTCGCCCGGGCGGGCACGGCCGCGCTGAACGGCCCCGACCTGCCGGAGTGGCTGGCCCCCATGGGCCTGATCATCCCCGGCCAGCTCCTCACCGAGGCGCTGGCCCGCAGGCTCGGCATCGACCCCGACGCGCCGCGGGGCCTGAACAAGGTCACCCAGACCGACTGATCTAGCCTGGTCAGAGTGCTAATCCTAGGGAGGACCGGATGGCGGCGGACGTGAACGCGATCATCGCCGCGCTGGGCGGCGCCGACAACATCATCGACATCGAGCCCTGCATCACCCGCCTGCGTACGGAGGTGCGCGACGCGTCGAAGGTCGACCAGCCGGCGCTCAAGGCGGCGGGCGCGCACGGCGTGATGGCCGCGGGCAACGTGGTGCAGGTCGTCGTCGGGCCGGAGGCGGACACGATCGCCAGCGACATCGAGGATGTCATCGGCTGAGGGCGAGACCATGACGACTGTTCTCGCCCCGATGGAGGGGACGGCTGTGGGGCTGGCGGCCGTGCCCGATCCGGTGTTCTCCGCGGGCATGGTCGGGCCGGGAACGGCGATCGACCCGCTGCGGGGGCCAGGCAAGGCCGTGGCCCCCATAGCGGGAAAGATAATGAAACTGCACCCGCACGCGTACGTCATCGTGGGGGACGATGGCAAGGGCGTGCTGGTGCATCTGGGGATCGACACGGTCCAGCTCAAGGGGGCGGGGTTCCAGCTCCTGGCTGCGGAGGGCGACAGGGTGAGCGCCGGGCAGCCGGTGGTGGCCTGGGACCCGTCGGCCATCGAGGCGGGCGGTCGCTCGCCGGTCTGCCCGGTCGTCGCGCTGGACGCGCTTTCCGAGGAGCTCACGGGGGTAGCGGAGGGGACGGTGCACGTCGGGGACGAGCTCTTCAGGTGGGGATAGCGCCGTTCGCCCGGGGTCGGCCTCACCCGGCACAATGAACGGGTTGTCCGTGTTTACCGCGATGACGGAGAAGGCCGGCCGGTCTGGACCGGCACGAGAAGGAGGAGCAGCAAGATGGGTGAGCGCAAGGTCACCGTGGCGGCGGAGGTAGGGCTGCACGCCCGTCCCGCGGCGACGTTCGTCCAGCGGGCCAAGCTGGCCCCGATGGACATCACGGTGGCGAAGTCCCACGGCGGTGGGCCGGTCAACGGCAAGAGCATTCTCGCGATCATGGCGCTCGACGTCCGCCAGGGCGAGTCCGTCGTGATCAGCGCGGAGGGCGAGGGCTCCGACGAGGTGCTCGACGAGCTGGCGAAGATAGCCGGCACGCCATGAACCTCCGGGGGGTGGGGGTCAGCCCGGGCATCGGGCACGGACCCTCTTACGTGCTGACCGTCTCTGTGCCCGAACCCCCCGAGGGCGCCACCTACACCGGTGAGGCGGAGCAGGAGAAGGAGCGCGCGATGGCCGCGCTCACGCAGGTCGCGGGCGAGCTGGAGGCCCGCGGCAACCAGGCGGGCGGCGAGGCCGAGGAGATCCTCAAGGCCCAGGCGCTGATGGCCGAGGATCCCGGGCTGGTCGTGAAGGTGAGATCGCTGATCGACCGCGGTCTGGCCGCCCCCAGGGCGGTCTTCGAGGCCTTCACGAAGTACCGGACCGTGCTGCAGGGGTCCGGCGGATACCTGGGCGAGCGGGCCGCCGACCTGGGCGACATCAGGGACCGCGTGATCGCGTTGCTCACCGGGCAGGCCATGCCGGGGCTGCCGGTGGCACCCGAGGAGCCGTACGTGCTGGTCGCCAGGGATCTCGCCCCCGCCGACACCGCGCTGCTGTCCAGGGACGACGTGGTCGCGTTCGTCACCGAGGAGGGCGGCCCGACCAGCCATACCGCGATCATGGCCAGGTCGATGGGCGTGCCCGCCGTCGTGGCCTGTCCCGGCGCCACCCGCATCCCGCCCGGCGTGCAGGTGATGGTGGACGGCACCTCCGGCGACGTGCGCGTGGAGCCGGCCGAGTCCGACGTGGCCGACGCGGTCGGCGCCGCCACGGCCCGGCAGGCGGCGCTCGCGTCGTGGACGGGGCCGGGCGGGACGGCAGACGGGCATCCCGTCCCGCTGCTGGCCAACGTGGGCGGCCCGGCCGAGCTCGACGCCGCCGTGGCCGCGGGCGCGGAGGGCATCGGCCTGTACCGGACCGAGTTCCTCTTCCTCGACCGGCCCGAGCCGCCCTCCGCCGAGGAGCAGGAGCGTGCCTACCGGGCGGCGGTGGAGGCGTTCCCCGGCGGCAAGGTGGTGGTGCGGACGCTCGACGGCGGCGCGGACAAGCCGCTGGCCTTCCTGCAGGCGGCCGCCGAGCCGAACCCGGCGCTGGGAGAGCGGGGGGTGCGGAGGTTCGCCCGGTTCCCCGAGGTGATGGACGTCCAGCTCGGCGCGGTGGCCGCGGCCGGCGGGGCCGCCGTGATGGCGCCGATGGTGGCCACGGCCGAGGAGGCCGCCTGGTTCGCCAGGGAGTGCTACAGCAGGGGGCTGGAGGAGGTCGGCGTGATGATCGAGATCCCGTCCGCCGCGCTGCGGGCCGGCGATCTGCTCGCCATGGTCGACTTCGTCTCGATCGGCACCAACGACCTGAGCCAGTACACCTTCGCCGCCGACCGCCAGCTCGGCGCCGTGAGCGCGATGCACGACCCCTGGCAGCCCGCCCTGCTCGACCTGGTCGCCACCACGGCCGTCGCGGCGGCGCGGGCCGGCAAGCCGTGCGGGATCTGCGGCGAGGCCGCCGCCGACCCGGCCCTGGCCTGCGTGCTGGTGGGGCTCGGGGCCTCGTCGTTGTCGATGGCGCCCTCGGCGCTGGCCGCCGTACGCGCGGGGCTGGCCGCGCACACGATGGAGCAGTGCGAGGCGGCGGCCGACGCGGCGCGGTCACAGTCCTCGGCGGCCGAGGCGAAGGCGGCGGCTCAGGCTCACCTGCCAGGGCTCGACAGTCTGGGGTTGTAGGCGGCCCGGGCGGGGTCGTCATCTGGATACCTTGGAGTCATGCTTGGACGGATCGGTACGACAGGGCTCCTGGTGATCGCGCTCACCGCGTGCGGCGGTGGCGACGGCGCGGCGGAGGTGGGGCCGACCGGAGGCAAGGCGGCCCCGCCCGCGACCACGGCGGCCGCCCCGGCGACCACGGCCCCGCAGCAGAGCCCCGTGCAGCGGGTGCTGGGCAGGATGAGCGTCGAGGAGAAGGTCGGCCAGCTCTTCATGCCCGTCCTGTACGGCACCGCCGCCGACACGGTCTCCGGCGAGAACCAGGCCAGGTACGCCGCCCGGACCCCGGCCAAGGTGATCGCGAAGTACCACCTCGGCGGCGTGATCCTGTTCCCGCAGAACGTCAGGAGCGCCGGCCAGGTCGTCGGCCTGACCAACGGCATGCAGCGGGCGTCGAAGAAGGTCCCGCTGCTGATCGGCACCGACCAGGAGAACGGCCTGGTGTCCCGGATGTCCGCGCTCATGACCGACTTCCCGGGCGCGGCGGAGATCGGCGCGACCAAGGACACGGACCTGTCGCGGGAGGTGGCCAGGGCGACCGGCGAGGAGCTGCGCGCGCTCGGCGTCAACCTCGACTTCGCGCCGGTCGCCGACGTGAACGTCAACCCGCGCAACCCCGTCATCGGCCGCCGCGCCTTCGGGAAAGACCCGCAGAAGGTGGCCAGGATGGTGGCCGCGGCGGTCAAGGGGTTCGGCGAGGCGAAGATCGCCGCCACCGCCAAGCACTTCCCCGGGCACGGTGACACGTCCGTCGACAGCCACACGGGGCTGCCGGTGATCAAGCACACCAGGTCGGAGTGGGAGCGCATCGACGCGCCGCCGTTCAAGGCCGCGATCGACGCCGGGGTGGACGCGGTGATGAGCGCCCACATCGTCTTCCCCAAGCTGGACCCGTCGGGCGACCCGGCGACGCTGTCCAAGCCCATCCTGACCGGGCTGCTCAGGGAGAAGCTCGGGTTCAAGGGCGTGATCTCGACCGACGCGCTGAACATGGGCGGGGTGCGCAAGAAGTACGACGACGGGGAGATCGCGGTGCGGGCCGTGCTGGCCGGGGCCGACCTGCTGCTCATGCCGAACGACCTGCCCAAGGCGTACGACGCGGTGCTGGCGGCGGTGAAGTCGGGCCGGATCTCCAAGGAGCGCCTCGACCAGTCGGTCACCCGGCTGCTGACGCTCAAGCAGGCCAGGGGGCTGCTGACCGAGGCGCCCGTGGCCTCGGCGGAGCGGGCGGCCGAGGTGCTGCGCTCGCCTGAGCACCGCAAGCTGGCCGCCCGCGCCTAGCGGATCAGTGCGAGCCGTGCAGCCCGCTGGCGATGTACATCGCGGCGAGCATGGCGAACAGGAACGCCTGCAGGAACATGATGAACATCTCGAACGCGGTGATCACGATCGTCATGGCCACGCCGAGCACGCCGAGGCCCGCGCCGAGCGGTGTGAGCTGCTGGAACAGGAAGTAGAAGCCCACCGAGCTGAAGAAGGCCACGAGGAGGTGGCCCGCGAACATGTTCGCGAACAGGCGGATGAAGTGGGTGAACAGCGAGGTGAGGAAGACCTCGGCGAGGATCAGCGGGGCGTAGATGGCGTACGCCCAGCCGGGCAGGCCCTCCAGGTACACCACGCCCCGCAGGTAGCCGCGGACGCCGTGATGGCGCACGCCGAGGTACACCTTGAGGACGTACACGGAGATCGCCAGCACCGCCGCGAAGTTGACGTGCGCGGCGACGGGGAACTGGATGAACGGGACGACGCCCATCAGGTTCCAGATGAGCACGGTGAGGAAGATCGTCAGGAGCAGGCCCATCCATCGGTCGGAGTCCTTGCCGAGGCTGGGCTTGGCGATCTGCTCGCGTACGAAGAAGTAGGCGTACTCGCCCATGCTCTGCCAGCCCCTTGGCACGATCTTGGGCTTGGCGAATGCCGCCCAGCACAGCGCGATGGCGATGACCGCGCTGAACAGGACGATGAGGATCGGTTTGGTGAACCATTCCGGTCCACCGGGGATGATGGGGGGAAATTGGAAGAGTTCGGAGCCCGGAGCGGTCCACTCTTCAGGGGAGGTGATCAGGATCGTCGTCCGCACGGCGGTCCCTTCTGGGTAGCGATTTACGCTGGAAAGACACCTTAACGGGATATTTCGGGCACCCTTTTTCTGGGGTTGTATCCACCTATTAAGGGGCGGGCTCCGGTAAAAGTCGCAACCGTGACGCTCTACCCTAGAACGATGGTTACGGGTGTGCTCATCGACTGGGGCGGCGTGCTCACGACCAGCCTCTCCGACTCCATCGCCCGGTGGATCGCGGCCGACAGGATCGACGCCGACCGCTACTACACCGTGATGCGCGAGATGATCGACCACGCCTACCGGGGCGGCGACGGTGAGAGCGTCGTGCACGCGCTCGAAAGGGGCGAGATCGACGGGGCCGCCTTCGAGCGCGACCTCGCCGCCCGGCTGCTGACCGTGGACGGCGTGCCGCCGGTGGCCGAGGGGCTGCTGGAGCGCATGTTCGCGGGCTTCGAACGGGTCGAGGCCATGTACGACATGCTGCGTGACGTCCGCAGCAACGGCGTCAGGACCTGCCTGCTGTCCAACTCCTGGTCCAACACCTACCCCAGGGACGACTGGGACGAGGTCTTCGACGCGGTCGTGATCTCCGGCGAGGTCGGCATGCGCAAGCCCGAGCCGCGCATCTTCGAGCACGCGCTCGGCCGGATAGGGCTCGCGGGCGCGGAATGCGTGTTCGTCGACGACATCGAGGCCAACATCGACGCCGCCCGCGCCCTCGGCATCGCCGGGATCCACCACCGCGACGCTGCGACGACCATCGCCGAGCTGGAGACCGTGCTGCGGCTCGCGTTGCGCAAGTAGCCTGCCGATGCGGTCGTGACCAGGCACTATGAGTAAGGTGGCGGGGCCTGGTGAGGCAGGTTCTGCCCACAGCAGAGTGTTGGAAAGGTTCGTCATGCGCGTGTATCTGCCGTGCACTCTTCCGGCCCTGGCCGCTGCGGTCGAGGCCGGGGAGCTGGGCCCGGCTCCGCTGACCGGTTACGCGGTGACGCCCGCGCTGATCGAGTGGTACGCCTCGGGCGACACCGAGGAGCTCGAGTACGTCGCGCTCACCGAGGCGGCCCGCGCCTCGCTGCGCATGCTGGCCGCCGACCGCGCCGGCGGCACCCCGGCCGCGCCCCGCCGCGTGGTCGTCGCCGCCGAGGTGCCGGAGCGCTCCGCCACGGTCGGCGTCGACCTGGAGGAGCGTGCCAGAGTACGCCTCGCCGAGCCGATCCCCCTGGCCAAGGTGGCCGCGGTGCACATCGACGACGAGTACGCGGTGCCCGACATCGAGGCCGCCGTCGCCGCGCTGCCGGCCTCCGACGAGGGCGACGACGACGCTCGGTTCACGGTGGACGGCGCCGAGGCGCACGAGCTCATGTGGTACGCGACCCAGGAGATCCCCGAGCTCCTGCGCCCATAACGGTGCGATCACAGACAGGCGTGGTTCCTGACGTGCGCAGCCGATCTCGCTAGGGTCGCCACCCAGCACGAGTCGTCTGACAGAAGGAGTCGGTTCCACGTGATGCGTCGAGT
The DNA here is from genome assembly GCF_040656115.1 of Nonomuraea sp. NPDC050202. Taxonomy (NCBI): domain Bacteria; kingdom Bacillati; phylum Actinomycetota; class Actinomycetes; order Streptosporangiales; family Streptosporangiaceae; genus Nonomuraea; species Nonomuraea sp. NPDC050202. The sequence continues at coordinate 130,283 of NZ_JBFALF010000005.1, forward strand.
CGCAGCGATCGCTGTAGGTGCGGTGACTCTCCTGGCCGGTTCGCCAGCGCAGGCCCAGGCCGCGCTCAAGCCGTACGACCACCAGGACCCCTACCGGTCGGGCTGCGGCAACTCGGCCAGGGTCGTGAGGACCGCCGCGATCAAGAGCAGGATCCACGGAGAGGTCGGCACGATCAAGCTCATGTGGTCCGGCCGGTGCCAGACCAACTGGACCGAGGTCAAGACCGCCTCCTCCGCGCGCGGCACCATCAACGTCTACACCGCGGACGGCCGGCACAACCGGTTCAGCTTCAAGGCCGGCAACGGCGGCCGCCACTGGGGCGACATGCTCTCGGCCAAGGACATGTGCGCCTGGGGCAGCGTCAGCATCCAGTGGAACGGCGGCAACGGCGGCCAGAACGGCCAGGGCACCACGGGCAAGGCCTGCCGCTAGCGGCGGCGAGGGGCTGCGGCCGCGCGGTCGCAGCCCCCGGTTCATCCGGAGGTCACACCGGCCATCTAGGCTAGCCTCGACATGACGAAGCACATCATCTGGGATTGGAACGGCACGCTCTTCCACGATTCCGAAGCCGTGGTCCAAGCCACCAACGCGATCTTCAAGCCCTACGAACTGCCCGAGCTGACCCTCGACGGCTTCCGCGCCGTCTTCACCCGCCCCATCTGGGTGGCCTACGAGCGCCTGCTCGGCCGCCCGCTCGCCGAGGGCGAGTGGCAGCAGCTCGACGCCGGGTTCCACGAGCACTACTTCCGGCTGTGCGACGTGTGCCAGCTGGCCTCCGGCGCGGAGGTCATCCTCTCGACCTGGACGGGCACGCAGTCGCTCTGCTCGATGGCCCCGCACGACCACCTGGTGCCCAAGGTCGAGTCGTTCGGCATCACCCGGCACTTCACCAGGATCGACGGCCTCACCGGCGCCCTCGGCGGCGAGAAGGCCGCCCACATGACCGCCCACATCGAGGCCATCGGCGTCGACCCCGGCGAGATCCTGGTGATCGGCGACAGCGTGGACGACGGGCTCGCCGCCAAGCACGTGGGAGCCAGGGCGGTGCTCTACACCGGCGGCATGACCACCAGGGCCGAGCTGGAGGAGACCGGGCTGCCGGTGGTCGACCGGCTCTCCGACGCTCTCGACTACGTCTGACCATGCTGTAATCGCTCAGGCGGGCGCCCTGACGGCGGCGACGGCCGTACCCTTGCAGGGACCCCTCAGGAGGCTGCCATCAACCGCCTTGTGCTGTGGAACGTCGATCTGACGCTCGTCGACGTCGCCATCGTGACCAGAGACGCCTACGCCGAGGCGTTCCGCGTCGTGACCGGGCGACCGCTGGTCAAGCTCGTGCCCCCGATGGGGCGGCCCGACTCCGAGATCGTCTTCGAGACGCTCGCCGTCAACGGCATCGTGGCCGAGGACGATCACCTGCCCAGGTTCCTGTCGGCGCTCGCCACGGCCTTCGCCGACCGGCGCGGGCGGCTGGCGGGGGACGGGCGGATGATGCCCGGGGCCAAGGCGGCGCTGAAGGCCGTCTCGCGGCTCGACGGGGTGGTGCAGACGGTGCTGACCGGCACGATCCGGGCCAACGCCGTGCACAAGCTGAAGGCGTTCGGGCTCGACAAGCACGTGGACTTCGAGCTCGGCGGGTACGGCGAGGAGGTCTACCCCAAGGCGACCCTGCTGCAGGTGGCGCAGTCGCGCGCCAAGCAGCGGCTCGGGACGCCGTTCACGGCCGCCAACACGGTGGTGATCGGCGACTCCACGCGGGACGTGCAGGCGGCCAAGATCGGCGGGGCCGGGATGATCGGGGTCGCCTCCGGGCGGTCGATGGCCTCCGAGCTGCGCGAGGCCGGGGCCGACATCGTGCTGCCCGACCTGTCCAACGCCTCGGAGGTGGTGGCGGCGGTCGCGGCCCTGACGGCCCCTCTGGACCGGGCGTCGCGCTGACGGCCTCACCGGCCTGCGCCTCGCGCTGGCGCCGCCCCGCACGCTCGTCGCCAGGCCGGCGCCGTGGGGCACGCTTGTCGCCAGGCACATGCCGCCTCCGGCATGCTCGTCGCCAGGCCGGCGCCGTGCGGGGCGCGCTGGTCGCCTGACCGGTCGCCGTCGCCCGGCGACCCCGCCGCACTTCGGCGGGTCCCTGGTGAGGGGAGCGCAGGGCGCGCGGCGAGACGCACGGGGACGCAGCGGGTGTCAGGGGAGGGCGCGGAGGAAGCGGGCGGCGATCGGGGCCGCGACGGCGGACCCGGCGCCGCCGCCCTCGACGATGACGGAGAACGCCAGGTCGCCCTGGTAGCCGATGAACCACGAGTGCGCGGGCGGCTCCTTGCCCGAGCCGTACTCCGCCGTGCCCGTCTTGCCCGCCGTGCCGGCCGGGAAGCTGACCCCGTGGGCGGTGCCGTCCGTGACGACGGCGGGCATGAGCCGGCGCAGGGCCTTGACCACGCCACCCTCCAGCGGGCGCGGGCCGGCCTGCTGTTGCCCGGGGACGGGCTCCCCGGTGACCAGCCGGGGCGGGATGTAGGAGCCGGAGGCGATGGCGGCGGCGACCGAGGCCATGTTGAGCGGGCTCGCCAGCACCCTGCCCTGCCCGATCGAGGCGGAGGCGAGGTCCGTGTCGTCCTTGGGGTCGGGGAACTCGGCGCGCACGGCCGGCACCCCCGGCGTGATCGCGGTGCCGAAGCCGAAGCTCCTGGCGACCTCGCCGAGCCGGCCACCGTTCAGTTCGGCCACGCTCATCTCGCCGAACGTGGTGTTGCACGAGTGCGCGAACGCGTCGCGGAACGACAGCGTGCCGAAGTCCTCGAAGCCCGCGTTGTGGAACGGGAAGCCGCCGATGTTCTTCTCGGCCGGGCACGTCACCTGCTGCCCCGGCTCGACCCCGCCGGCGACCAGCGCGGAGGCCGTCACGACCTTGAACGTCGAGCCCGGCGGGTACTTGCCGAGCAGCGCCCGGTTGAACCCGCCCGGCGCGTTGACCACGGCCAGGATCTCCCCGGTGGAGGCCCGCAGCGCGACCAGGGAGGCCGGCTTGTCCGTGCCCTCCAGTGCCTCGGCCCCCGCGCGGTGCACCTTCAGGTCGATGGTGGTCTGGATCGGCTCCTTCCCGGCCTGCTGCTCGGCGACGGTCTTGACGCGTTCGTCGCCCTGGTAGAGGTCGATCCTCGTCCGGGACAGCTCCTCGAAGCGGTCGGGAAAGGTCTGCTTCATACCCTCGACGAGCTGCTGCGCCGAGCCGGGCGCGCTCGCGGTGTTGAGGTTGGCGCCGTCGGCGGCCAGGACGCGGACGGGGTCGCCCTTCTGCGCGACCACCTTCAGCGACATGCCCTTCTTCAGCAGGGGGTGCAGGGTGGCGGGCGTCCAGGCCACCTTCCAGGTGCGGTCCTGCTCGACGAGCCGGAGCCTGCCGTCGTACTCCCAGTTGCGCGCGCCGGTGAGGGCGGCCTTGAAGGCGACGGCGTCGCCGTCCGACGCCTCGCCGGGGCGGAAGGCGGCCCGGGTTGCCTTGAGGTCGGTGAGGAAGCGCCGGTGCAGGCGCTCGAAGTCGGCGGGCGGGTCGGCGACCAGCGCCCGCATCGCCGCGTAGTCCTGGGCGGACCAGGCCGCCAGGTACTGCTCGGCCGTCTTCTCGGGCGAGCCCTCGACCCGCAGCGCCCAGATGACGCCGCCCGCCACGAGGGCCGGGATCAGGAGTGCCGCCACGATCCACGGCCATCGCCTGCGGCGTCGTCTGCCATAGATTCGCCCCGTTTGTGGTGCCATGACGCAGAGGACACCAGAGCCCGCGCCACGGTGTCCAATATTGATATGAGCGATTCCTAGATATAAATCTGGATATAGTTGCTGCTCATGGACCTAGTCCGACATCTCCGCTACTTCATCGTGGTGGCGGAGGAGCTGCACTTCGGCAACGCCGCCATCCGGCTCGGCATGGCCCAGCCGCCCCTCAGCCAGCGCATCAAGCGGCTGGAGGAGGAGCTCGGCGTGCGGCTGTTCGACCGGTCCGCCCGCCAGGTCCGGCTCACCGAGCCGGGCCGGCTGCTGCTGGGCGAGGCCCGCGAGATCGTCGGCCGGGTGGACCGGCTGCACGAGCTGGCCAGGCAGGGCGGCCGGGGCACGGTGCTGAAGGTGGGGGTGCCGCCCGACCTGGCCGCGACGGTGCTGGCCGCCCTGGTCGCGGCCTTCCGCGAGAGCAGCCCCGAGGTGCGCCTCGCGCCCGCCGAGGTCTGGACCGCCGACCAGGTGACGGCGCTGGCCGAGGGCACGATCGACGTCGGCCTCGTCCGCCATCCCGTGACCGCGCCCGGCCTGACGTTCGGCCAGGTGCTGGTGCAGGCGCAGGGCGTGCTGCTGGCCGAGGGCGACCCGCTGGCGAGCGTCGGCGAGGTGCACCTGGCCGACCTGGCGGGGCGCGAGCTGCTGATGCCGCCCAAGGAGGGCGAGCCGGGCTGGCGCGCCGAGGTGCTCGCCGAGTGCCGCCGCCAGGGCTTCGTGCCCGCGCAGGTGCACGAAGGCGCCGGGCTCGGGCTGGTGCTGGCGGGGGCGGCGGTGGCGTTCGGGCCGAGGACGGAGCTGCCGGGGCTGGCCTGGCGGCCGCTGCTAGGCTCGCCGATCACGAGCCGGGTCTCCACCGCCTGGCGCGCGGCCACGCCTGCGGTCGGCGACTTCTCGGCCGCGGCCGTACGTACGTTGAAGGAGAGCGCCGGGATGACCCACGAAGGCGCCGCACCCGTGCGGCGGGTCAGCCGCAGGCCGGGGATGCTGGCATGAGCGCGCCGGCCTTCGACCAGCTGTTCCGGGCCGCCGGGGTCACCGGCTGGCTGTACGCGGCCGACGTCGACACCGGGCACGACCTCGGGCACGGCGCCGACGAGCCGATGCCCACGGCCTCGATGTTCAAGGTGCCGCTGCTGGTGGCGCTGTGCCGGCAGGCCGACGCCGGGCTGCTCGACCTGACCGAGCGGGTCACCGTGACGGCGGCCGACCGGGTGTCCGGGCCGACCGGGATCTCCTCGATGCTCGACGACGTGACGATCTCGCTGCGCGACCTGGCGTACCTGATGATCGCGCTGAGCGACAACACCGCGGCCGACAAGCTGCTGGGCAGGGTGGGGTTCGACGCGATCAACACCATGCTGGAGGCGTTCGGGCTGAAGGAGACCCGGGTGGCGCAGGGCTCGGGGGAGATGCTCGGCAGCATGGACGTGGACACCGGGCACGCGTGGCCGTTCGTGGATCCCGACGACATCGCCCGGCTCAGCGTGCTGGACCCCGCGCGGACCAACCGCAGCACCGCGCGGGAGATGGCCAGGCTGTTCGGGATGATCTGGCGCGACGAGGTCGCCTCCGCGCCGTCGTGCGCGTGGATGCGGGGCGTGCTCAACATGCAGGTGTGGCCGCACCGCATGGCCTCGGGTTTCCCGTACGACGACGTGGCCGTCAGCGGCAAGACGGGCACGATGCCGACGCTGCGCTGCGAGACGGGCGTCGTCGAGTACCCCGACGGCGGCCGGTACGCGGTGTCGGTCTTCACCCGCTCCTTCGGCACCGCGCTCATCCAGCCGCGCGCCGACGCGGTGATCGGCACGGCCGCGCGTATGGCGGTGGACCACCTACGGAGGTAGCAAGTTATGGGGAAGGCCGGGTATGACTTTCCCCCGTACGGGCGACAGGATGAGGCATATGGTTGCTGAGGGCGAGCTTCTCTGGGAGCCGAGCGAAGAGATCGTCGAGTCCGCCAGGCTGACCCACTACCTGCGATGGCTGGGCCGGCCCGTCGACTACGAGGACGCGTGGCGGTGGTCCGTCGATCGGCCCGCGGAGTTCTGGACGTCGGTCTGGGACTACTTCGAGGTGATCGGCGATCGGGGTGACGGGCCCGTGCTCTCGGGGACGATGCCCGGCGCCACGTGGTTCGCCGGCAGCTCGCTCAACTACGCCGAGAACGCGCTGCGGCGCACCGACGAGGGCATCGCCCTCGTCTTCGTCTCCGAGGACGGCGGCCGGCAGGAGCTGACCTGGGCCGGGCTGCGCGAGGAGGTCGCCAGGGTGCGCACCGGGCTGCTGCGGCTCGGCGTCGGGCGCGGCGACCGGGTGGCCGCCTACCTGCCCAACATCCCGCAGGCCCTGATCGCCTGCCTGGCCACCGCCTCGCTGGGCGCGATCTGGTCGGCCGGCTCGCCCGACTTCGGCGTGCCGAGCATCGTCGACCGGTTCAAGCAGATCGAGCCCAAGGTGCTCATCGCCGTGGACGGCTACCACTACAACGGCAAGAGCTACGACCGCTCGGCCGCGGTCAACGAGATCGCCGCCGAGCTGCCCACGCTGCGGGCGACCGTGTGGATCCCGTACCTGGCGGCGGCCGAGGAGGGCCGCGCGCCGCAGCAGGCCGAGCCCGCCCCCGGGCGCACCAGCCAGGTGCCGCACGGCGAGGTGATCGGCTGGGAGGGGCTGCGGGCGGAGGAGGGGCCGCTGGAGTTCGAGCGGGTGCCGTTCGACCACCCGCTGTGGATCCTCTACTCCAGCGGCACGACCGGGCTGCCCAAGCCGATCGTGCACGGGCACGGCGGCGTGGTGCTCGAACACCTCAAGTCGCTCGCCTTCCACCAGGACCTGGGCGAGGGCGATGTGTTCTTCTGGTACACCACCACGGGCTGGATGATGTGGAACTACCTCATCGGCGCCCTGCTGGTGGGGGCCACGCCCGTGCTGTACGACGGGTCGGCCACCCACCCGTCGCCCGCCGCGCTGTGGCGGATCGCCGACACGGAGGGCGTGACGTACTTCGGGGTCGGGGCGCCGTACATCATGGCCTCGCTGAAGGCCGGCATCCATCCCGAGGGGCTGGAGCGGCTGCGCGGCGTCGGCTCCACCGGGTCGCCGCTGCCGCCGGAGGGGTTCGCCTGGGTGGCCGCCGAGCTGCCCGGGGTGCCGATCGGGTCGTTCTCCGGGGGGACCGACGTGTGCACGGGGTTCGTGGGGGCCACCATGCTGCACCCGATCAGGGCGGGGATCATCCCGTGCCGGTCGCTGGGGGCGCGGGTGGAGTCGTACGACGCCCTGGGCAAGGCGGTCGTCGGCGAGGTGGGGGAGCTGGTGCTGAGCCTGCCAATGCCGTCGATGCCGGTCATGTTCTGGAACGACCCCGGGGGCGAGCGGTACACCGAGAGTTACTTCGACGTCTATCCCGGGGTGTGGCGGCACGGCGACTGGATCAAGATCAACGAGGACGGGAGCTGCGTGATCTACGGGCGCTCCGACTCGACGCTCAACCGCGGCGGCGTGCGGATGGGCACCAGCGAGTTCTACCGGGTCGTCGAGCGGTTCGAGGAGATCGCGGACAGCCTGGTGATCGACACGGGCCAGCTCGGGCAGGAGGGACGGCTGCTGCTCTACGTGACGCTCATCGAGGGCGCCGAGCTGACCGAGGCCCTGGAGCGGGGGCTGTGCGAGGCGCTGCGCAGGGAGCTGTCGCCCCGGCACGTGCCGAACGAGATCCGCGTCGTCCCCGGCATCCCGCGGACGTTGTCCGGCAAGAAGCTCGAGGTGCCGGTACGCAAGATCCTGCTCGGCACGCCCGTCGAGGACGCGGCCAATCCCGACGCCATGGCCAACCCCGAGGTGTTGCGCCACTTCACCCCATGAGGATGGTGATTTTTCCGCGGAGGTCGCCTGCCTCGGCTCGCCGGTGGAGCTGGGCGAGCTCCGTCAGCGGGTGTGACTCCGCGATCTCGACCGTGAGCGCGCCGTCGTCGATCAGGGCGGCGAGGGCGGCCAGCTCGCCCGGGTCGTAGCGCATCACGAAGTGGCCGTCGCCCCCGGCGATCGAGACGGTCGTACGGGCCTGCCCGGCCGCTTCGCCGGCTGGGACGGTCGTGCGGGTATGCCCGGCCGGCTCGTGCGCGGCCGGGATCAGGTTCAGGAGCACGTCCACGTCGGCGGGCAGCGGTGTCGTGGTGTAGTCGATCACGTCGTCGGCCCCGAGCCGCCGGACCGCGGCGGCGCTGCGCGGGCTCGCGGTGGCGGTCACGTGCGCGCCGGCCAGCTTGGCGAGCTGCACGGCGAACATGCCCACCCCGCCGCCCGCGCCGTTGACCAGCACCCGCTGACCCGGCGTGACGCGGGCGTGCTCGTGGACCGCCTGCCAGGCGGTGAGCCCGGCCACGGGGACGGCGGCGGCGTCGGCGAGCGGGATGCTCCGCGGGGCCTTGGCCAGAACGTCCGCCGGGGCCACGACGTACTCCGCCGCCGCTCCGTCCACCATCCCGAACACCCGGTCCCCTGGCTCCAGGCCGCCGACACCCGCGCCCGTCTCGACGACCGTGCCCGAGACGTCCCAGCCGAGGGTGTGCGGCAGGCTCGCCCGGAACACCTCGGGCAGCAGCCCGGAGCGCAGCCCGATCTCCGAGGGGTTGAACGAGGTCGCGGCCACCTCCAGGAGCACCTCCCCGGGGCCGGGGCGGGGGATCGCCACCTCGTCGGCGCGGATCACGGAAGCGTCCCCGAACTCGTGGATCCGCGCCGCCCGCATCGCGGAAGCCGCCTGCGGGGCGGCGCTGAAGGCGGCGGCGTGTTCCCGTACCCACTCGCGGAACGGGCTCGCCGGAGCCTTCGTGACCTCCTCGACCGCGGACGTGACCGGCACCGGCCGGCTCACCAGCTCCGCCTGGGCCCGCAGCACCTCCTCCACCGCGCCGGGCGGCCAGCCCCCGGCCAGCAGGGCGGCGCGGGCCTGCTCGGGCGCCAGTTCCTCCCACCGCACCGGAAGCCCGGTGACCTCGGAGACGATCCGCACCTGGTCCGCCTGGGAGAGCGTCTCGGGCCCGGTCAGGGCGTAGGCCGCGCCGTGGTGCCCGGCGTCCAGCAGCGCCCGTACGGCCACGGCCGCGATGTCCCGTTCGTGCACCACCGGCATGCCCGCCGCCCCGTACGCCGCCCGCACCACGCCCGCCCGCACCTGCCGGGCCCACCGCAGCGCGTTCGCCGCGAAGGCGTGCGGGCGCAGGAAGGTCCACTCGCCGGCCGCCTCCTCGACCAGCCGCTCGACCTCGCGCTCCCACCCGCGCCGCGCGGCGGAGGACAGGTAGACCACGCGCCGTCCCGCCAGCGCCCGCAGCACCTCCCGCGCGCCGTCGGCGGTGGCGAACGGCCAGATCAGCAACACCGACGTCACCCCGTCCAGCGGCGGCAAGGTCGCCGGGTCCCGCAGGTCGCCGTCCCTGCCGCTCAGGGTCACCACCTCGGCCCCGGCCTCGCGCAGCAGCGCCACCGCGTGCCGCCCCACCGTGCCGGTCGCCCCGGTCACCAGAATCCGTCCCACTCTCGTTCTCCTCTCGTCGCACACCACCGTAGGGAGGGCTGGAGAGATGGCCAATGCGTTCAGGTCTTCCATTCATACGTCAGCGTCTTCCGCGCTAGAGTTCCCGGTATGGACGTGCTCAGCGACGTGATCGCCGTCATGCGGACCGGCCGGCCCCGTTCTGCCCGGATCGAGTGGCGCGCGCCCTGGGGCCAGCGGTTCCCGGCGGCGCCGGGGTCGGCCGGGTTCCAGGTGGTCCTGCGCGGGGCCACGTGGCTGCTGCCGCCCGACGGGCCGCCGGTCGCGCTGTCCGCGGGTGACGTCGTGTTCTTCCCGCGCGGGCACGGCTACGCCATGGCCGACAGCCCGTCCACACCGGTGGCCGAGCCGCACTGCGACCCGTACACCGACGAGGCCGGCCTGTTCGCCTCGGCCTCGATGGAGGGGCAGGGCGCGGCCACGGTGCTGCTGTGCGGCGGCTACCGGCTCGATCCCACCCGGGCGCACCCGCTCCTGCGCGACCTGCCCGACCTCATCCACCTGCCGGCGGTGCCCGGCCTGCACTCCGAGGTGCGCGCCGCCGTCGAGCTGCTGGGCGCCGAGATCCACCGCCCTGGGCTGGGCGCCGACACGGTCGTGTCGTCCCTGCTCGACATGCTGCTGCTGTACATCCTGCGGGCCTGGTTCGCGGCCGAGCACGGGCACTGCGAGGTCACCGGCTGGGCCGCGGCGCTGGCCGACCCGGCCGTCAGCGCGGCGCTCGACGCCATGCACCGCGACCCGGCCCACCCGTGGACCGTGGCCGACCTGGGCACGCGGGCGGGGCTGTCGCGGGCGGCGTTCGCGCGCCGGTTCGCCGAGCTCGTGGGGCAGCCGCCGCTGGCCTACCTGACCTGGTGGCGCCTGTCGAGCGCCGGCCGCCTGCTGCGGGAGACCGACGCGCCGCTGAGCGAGATCGCCGCCAGGGTGGGTTACGGCTCGGAGTTCGCCTTCGCCAACGCCTTCAAACGGGAGTACGGCGTGGCGCCCGGCAAGTACCGCCGCACGGCCTGCCCGGCCCGGCCGGAGGAGGCCGCCCTCACCCGCTGAGCCTCAGCCGCGTTCGCCGGGGACGACCAGGCCCGACTCGTACGCGGTGACGACGGCCTGGGTCCTGTCGCGCAGGCCGAGCTTGTTCAGCACGCGGCTCACGTGGGTCTTGACCGTCTCCTCCGTGACCACCAGCCGGTCGGCGATCTCGAGATTCGACAGGCCCTCGGCCACCAGCCGCAGGACCTGCGTCTCGCGCGGGGTGAGCGCCGACAGGGCCGCGCCGGACCGGCCCCGCGCGGGGGTCAGGCGGGCGAACTCGCCGATCAGGCGGCGGGTGACGGCCGGGGCCAGCAGCGCGTCACCGGCGGCGATCACGCGGACCGCGTCGAAGAGGCGCTCGGCCGTGACGTCCTTGAGCAGGAAGCCGCTGGCGCCCGCGCGCAGGGCGTCGTAGACGTACTCGTCGAGGTCGAACGTCGTCAGGATGAGCACCCGCGGCCCCTCGGGGCCCGCCACCAGCCTGGTGGCCTCGATGCCGCTCATGCCCGGCATGCGCACGTCCATGAGCACGACGTCGGGGGACAGCTCGCGGCACATCCGCACCGCCTCGGCCCCGTCGGGGGCGGTGCCGACGACCTCGAAGTCCGGCTGGGTGTCGAGCAGCTCGGCGAACCCCGTACGGACGACCAGGTGATCGTCGGCGATGACGACCCGGATCACGAGGCGTCCCTGCCGGGAAGCCGCGCCTCGACCAGGAAACCGCCGCCGGGCGCGGGCCCCGTGCGCAGCTCGCCACCGGCCGCCGCCGCCCGCTCCCGCATGCCGGACAGCCCGTGCCCGCCGGCCCCCTCCGCGGGGCCAGGGCCGTTGTCGCGGACGAGGAGGCGCAGGGTGTCGCCGGTGTAGTCGAGCTCCACGTCCACCGCCGCCCCCGGCGCGTGGCGGCGGGCGTTGGTGAGTGCCTCCTGGACGATCCGGTACGCGGCCAGCTCCACGCCGGGATCGAGCTCCACCGGCGCGCCGCGCAGGATCAGCCGGGTGCTGGTGCCCGACGCCTCGCGGGACTCGTCGAGCAGCTCGTTCAGCTCGTCCAGGCGCAGGCCGGGCTGCGGGCGCCAGGTCGTCGCCGCCTCCGCGTCCTCGCGCAGGACACCGAGCAGCCGGCGCATCTCCGTCAGCGCCGCCCTGGCGGTGTCGCCGATCGCCAGCAGCCGCTCCGCGCCCGCCGCGGGCATGCCGGGGACGGCCAGCCGGGCGGTCTCGGCCTGCACGGCGACCATGGAGATGTGGTGGGCGACCACGTCGTGCAGCTCCCTGGCGATGCGGGCGCGCTCGCCGCGGGCCGTGTGCTCCAGCAGGCTGTCGGCGATGACCTGCCGGGCGGCCGTGTCGGCCCTGGCCTGGTGGCGGGCGCGGCGGGCGATCCCGGCCAGCGCCGCGGCCGGGGCCAGGCAGCCGAGCAGCAGCGTGAGCAGGCGTACCGAACCCCCGGACCGGGCGGCCGCCTCCGCCACCACCGCCAGCAGGGGGAACGGCGCGGTGAGCGCCACGGCGCGCCACGGCGGCCCGCCGAACCGGTAGGCCGCGACGAGCTGGACCGCCAGCCCGGCGGGGGTGAAGGTGTGGAAGGCCGTGATCGACAGCAGGCTCGCGCCCGTGACCAGGAGCCCGGCGGTGCCGGGCTGGTTCCACAGGAGAGCCGGCGGGAGCGTGGTGGCCAGCGCGAGCAGCGGGAAGAGAATGGTCGGCGGGACCGGTTCCGGGCGCCCGTCCGGCGGGAGCCGCGTCCCGGGCTCGATGCCGGCCGGGCCGCGCGCCATGTCGGCCGGGACGGCTTCGGTGTTCGAGAAGACCAGGCCCGGGCCGTGCTCCGCCTGCGCGATGGCCTGGGCCACGCCGGCCAGCGCCAGCAGCGCGATGAGCACGACCGGCGCGTACCGGGCCGTGGCGATCCGCCGAGCGGCACTCGCCCACGCCCCTGGCGGCCGGGACGCGCCCGTCCCGAGCCGCCTGTACGGCCCCGGCCCCGCCGCCCGCCGGTCGTACGCTCGCTCCACGGACCCCATTGTTTCCCCGCCACCCCCCGCATGACATCCCTCCCAGGAGGGACGGCCCCTCCCGGGCACGAGTGATCCCGAGGATCGCTCCCCGGCGTGACGACCACCCCGGGCGCCGCTACCTAGTGTGCCTGGACATGGAAGCAACCATCGAAGTCGCCGGGCTGCGCAAGCGGTTCGGCCGGACGACGGCGCTGGACGGGATGACGTTCACGGTGCTGCCGGGCCGGGTGACCGGGTTCGTCGGGCCGAACGGCGCGGGCAAGTCCACGACGATGCGCGTGGTGCTCGGCCTGGACGCGCCCGACGAGGGGCGCGCGCTGGTGGGCGGCAGGCCGTACCGGAGCCTGCGCCGCCCGCTGAGCCACGTCGGCGCGCTGCTCGACGCGGGCGCGCTGCAGCCGAGCCGCACGGCCCGCAACCACCTGCTGTGGCTGGCCCACTCGCAGGGGCTGGGGGCGCGGCGCGTGGACGAGGTGCTGGCGCAGGTGGGGCTCGCGGCGGCGGCGCGGCGCAGGGCCGGGGGGTTCTCGCTGGGCATGCGGCAGCGGCTGGGGATCGCCGCCGCCCTGCTCGGCGACCCGCCGGTGCTCATGCTGGACGAGCCGTTCAACGGGCTGGACCCGGAGGGCATCGTGTGGATCCGCGGGTTCCTGCGGTCGCTGGCCGCCGAGGGGCGCGCGGTGCTGGTCTCCAGCCATCTGATGAGCGAGCTGGAGGACACCGCCGGCCATCTCGTGGTGGCGGGGCGCGGCCGGGTGGTCGCGGACGTCGCGGTGTCCGAGCTGATCGCCTCGGCGTCCCAGGACCGGGTGACGCTCCGCACCACGTCCCGGTCGGCAGCCATGGCGGCGCTGGCCGGGGCCGGGGCGACGGTGGCCGTCAGCGAGCGGGACACGGTGGTCGTCTCCGGCATGCCCGCCGAGGAGGTGGTGCGGCTGCTCGGCGCCTGCCAGGTGCCGTTCTCGGAGGTGAGCGCGCACCGGGCGACGCTGGAGGAGGCGTACCTGGAGCTGACGAGGGACGCCGTGGAGTTCAAGGGGGCGGCGCGATGAGCTTCCGCCACGTGCTGCTCGCGGAGTGGACCAAGCTCAGGACGGTACGCGGCTGGGTGGCCGGGCTGGTGGCCGTCTGCCTCACCGTGGTCGGGCTGGGCATGCTCTTCGCCACCGGCAGCCACTCCTCGTGCAGCAATGGCCCGGTCGAGGTGCCCTGCCCGGAGCCGGTGCTGGGCCCCGGCGGCACGGCGGTCGTCGACCGCTTCTACTTCGTCAGCATGCCGCTGGACGGCAACGGCAGCATCACCGCCCGGGTGAACTCCATGACCGGCCAGATCCGCCTGCCCGACGCGACCCCCGGCGTCCGGAACGTCGTCGCCGGCGTCGTGCCGTGGGCGAAGGCCGGCCTCATGGTCAAGGAGAGCACCGAGCAGGGGGCCGCGTACGCCGCGGTCATGGTCACCGGCGCCCACGGCGTGCGCATGCAGCACGACTTCACCGAGGACGTGGCGGGCGGCGCGCAGGGCGTGTCGCCCGGATCGCCGCGCTGGCTGCGCCTGAGCCGCGACAACGACACGATCACCGGCGAGGAGTCACCGGACGGGAAGCGGTGGACCAGGGTCGGCACGGCCCGGCTGGACGGGCTGCCCGCCAAGGTGCGCATCGGCCTGTTCGCCGCCTCGCCCCCGGACGTGCGGGTGGAGAGCAACCCGCTCGGCGGCACGGCCTCGGCCGGGCGCTTCACCGAGGTCACCGCGCTCGTGGACCAGGTCGGCGTGGCCGGCGCGACCGCCGGCGGCGCGTGGAGCAGGGACGACATCGGGGTCGACCTCAACATCGACGGCACGCCGCACCATCCCGGCGGCCTCGTCAGGAACGGCGACACGTTCGCCATCACCGGGACGGGCGACATCGCCCCCAACACGACCGAGGGCACCATCGAGCGGACGCTGACCGGCGCGCTGATCGCGCTCGTCGTGGTCATCGTGGTGGCGGTGCTGTTCGTCACCGCGGAGTACCGGCGCGGCCTGATCCGCACGACGCTGCTGGCAGGCCCGCGGCGCGGCCGGACGCTGGTGGCCAAGGCCGTGGTGGTGGGCGCGGCCACGTTCGCGGCCGGGCTGGTGGGGGCCGCCGTCACGGTGCCGCTCGCGGTGCGCGTCCTGCGCGGGAACAGGATCTTCACGCTGCCGGTGAGCACGCTCACGGAGGTGCGGGTGATCGCGGGCGCCGCGGGCGTGCTCGCCGTGTCCGCCGTGCTCGCCCTGGCGCTGGGCGCCCTGTTCCGGCGCAGCGCGCCGGCGGTCATCGCGGCGATCGTGGTGCTCGTGGTCCCGTACGTGCTGGGCACCGCGTCCATCCTGCCCGACGAGGTGTCGCGCTGGCTGCTGCGGCTCACCCCGGCCGCCGGGTTCGCGATCCAGCAGAGCGTGCCGGAGTACGAGCACGTGATCTCGCACTACGTGCCCGCGATGGGGTACTTCCCGCTGCCGCCGTGGGGCGGGTTCGCGGTGCTGTGCGGGTACGCGGCGCTCGCGCTCGGCCTGGCCGTCCGCCGCCTGAACGGGAGGGACGCGTGAGGCGGGAACTGCACGCCGAGTGGACCAAGCTGCGCACGGTGGCCGGGCCGGGCCGGCTGCTGCTCGGGATCGTGGTGCTGACCGTGGCGGGCAGCGCCGCCGCGGCCGGTGCGATGGAGTGCCCGTCGGCGGGCTGCGGCCAGGACGCCACCCGGATCGGCCTGTTCGGGGTGCAGCTCGGCCAGGGGCTGGTGGCGCTGCTGGCCGTGCTGGCGGTGTGCGGGGAGTACAGCACGGGGATGATCCGCACCAGCCTGACGGCGATGCCGCGCCGGATGACCGCGCTGGCCGCCAGGACCGCCCTGCTCGCCGGGCTGACGTCGGTGGCGGGGGCGCTCGGCGTGCTCGGCTCCCTGCTGGTGGCGCGGCTGCTGCTGCCCGGCAACGGCTTCACGCCCGAGCACGGCTACCCGCCGCTGTCGCTCGCCGACGGGCCCACGCTGCGGGCGGCGGCCGGGTCCGTGCTCTACCTGGTGCTGATCGCCGTGCTGAGCGCGGGCGTGGCGACGGCCGTACGGGACTCGGCGGTGGCGGCGGGGGCCGTGCTCGGGCTGATCTACCTCTTCCCGATGGTCGTCCTGATGATCAGGAACGAGGACGTGCAGCGCCTGCTCTGGCGGCTGTCGCCGATGAACGCCGGGCTGGCCGTCCAGGCCACCACGAGCCTGCCCGCCATGCCCATCGGCGCGTGGGCGGGGCTCGGCGTGGCCGCGGCCTGGGCCGTGGCGGCGCTGGCGTGCGGCGGGCTGCTGCTGCGCGCACGTGACGCCTAAATACGAAATAACCGGTTTTGGCGGGATCCGGATATTAGCCGGGGCTTTGCTTGATAAAAGCCATGAATTCTCGGCGGTGCGGGTAGGCGTTGATTTATGAGGATAAAGCTTCAAAGAATGGCCGCCCTTGGTGTCGCCGCCGCCGTCTGCGTGATCCCGGCCCCCGCTTCCGCCGACCACACGGACCAGGCCGGCCAGGTGGCGGGGGTCGTGCTGCGGCCGGGAGACCGGGGAGAGGCCGTCAAGCTGCTGCAGGCGAAGCTGCACCGCGGCCGCTACTACTTCGGGAAGATCAACGGCGTCTACGACGACCAGACCAAGATGGCCGTCTGGGCGCTGCAGAAGCACCGCAGGTTGATGCCGCAGGGCGAGGTCGGGTCGCGGGTGTGGGCGGCGCTGGAGCGGCCGGCGCGCCACCGCCCGCTGGTGCCGGGCGGCGGCGCCGACCGGGTGGAGATCAGCCTGCGCGACCAGCTCCTGACCGTCTACCGCGATCGCAAACCGGCGCTGATCACGCACATCTCGTCCGGCGCCGAGGTGCGTTACTGCGAGGACGGCCACTGCGGCAACGCCATCACGCCGGTCGGCGACTTCCGCGTCTCCCGGCGGGCGCCGGGCTGGACGACGGGGCGGCTCGGGTCGATGTTCAACTCGCTGTACTTCGTGGGCGGCATCGCCATGCACGGCTCGACGAAGGTGCCGCTGCGCCCGGCCTCCCACGGCTGCGTACGCGTGCCGCTGACGACGTCCAAGCGGCTGTTCGAGATGGTGAAGATCGGTGAGCCCGTTTACGTGCGAGGCAAGATCATGTGACGTCGATTATTCATATATCAGCACCGTTTCTGAAATATCGGCAATTGTCGCCTTCGCGGCATATTGCACGCGGGAAAGCGTCCCGGTGGCGGAAGTGCGGCGGCGCGCGGAAAAGCCCGGCGGTCCGTGGCGTCTCCCCGGAGATCCTGGTGACCTCTCGCGAAGACGCGCGGGCGTTCCGCCGGGTTCGTCACACCCCCTCACGATCAGGCGCGCGCGATGCCGACGCGGGTGAGCCGCGGCACGCTCTCTCCTGCCTTCTTCATCACTCCGTCCTTGACGAGCCGCAGCGGCCTGCCCGCGGGCTTGGGCTCGCCGCCGAGGTCCCCGCCGTTGGTCTGGGCCAGCCGCAGGGCCAGCGCCGGGCACATGTCGACCGCCCGCCGCGCCTCCTTGGCCATGAACCCCGGGATCTGGCGGAACGACGGGAAACCGTAGTCGTCCAGGTCCACGAACTCCGGCAGCAGGTGCGCGCACAGCCCGTGCCCCTGGCAGCGGGACCAGTCGACCTCCAGCCGGTACTCGGGCTCGGCCTCGCGCTCCGGCATCGGCAGCACCCCGAGTACGGGGCGGCCGCAGGAGCCCTGCTCCAGATGCTGGGCGATCTCGACCTCGAACGCGTCCAGGGCCGACAGCACGAACTTGGCCGTGCCGTCCGGGTGGAAGCACGCCCCGCGCCGCTCGACGCCGCGCACGCCGCGCCGTACCGCGTCGACCGAGCCGGTGCCCTCGACCAGCGCGTACATGGCCTTGGCGATGTCGGGCAGGCCGAGCCGGCACGGCCCGCACTGGCCAGCGGACTCCGCCGCCAGGTAGGCGGCGACCCTGGCGGCCTCGCCCAGGGCGCAGGTTGACTCGCCGAGCGGGACGATGATCCCGGCCCCGAGCGTGGCGCCGGCCTGCTTCATGCCCTCGCGCGAGATCACGGCCGTCTCGACGACGTCCGCCGACAGCCACGCGCCGTGGTAGCCGCCGATGAGCACGCCGTCGCCGATGTCCGCCTCGCACAAGCCGAGCACGTCCGACAGGTACGTCCCCGTGGGCGCCTCGATGACGGCGCCGTGGGCCGCGCCGCCGCTGACCGTGAGCAGGATCGTGCCGGGCTCCTTGGCGGTGCCGACCTCGGCGTACTTCTCCGGCCCGTACTCGGCGAGCAGCGCGAACTGCGCGTACGTCTCCGTGTTGGACAGCAGCGTCGGCAGCCCGTCCACGCCGCTCGTCGCGGCCCGCTTCTTCCTGCCCGGCGGGATGCCCTCCTCTCCGTTCACGGCCTTGACCAGCGCGCCACCCTCGCCGGAGATGAACCGCTCCTTGATCCCGACCACCCTGATCGGGACCCGGCTCTCGGCTCCGCCGGACACGTTGGCCGCGCGGCGCTCGTTCACGGCGGCGGTGACGGACGCCTCGGCGACCTCGCCACCGGCCGTGGCGACGACCACCTCGCGGGCGCCCAGCGCCTCGGCCGCCAGCACCGCGCCGTCCAGCACGAGATGCGGGTTGCGGGTGAGCAGCATGGCGTCCTTGGAGCTGGCCGGCTCGCCCTCGGCGCCGTTGACCAGCACGACGCACTCGCCGCCCGAGCGGGCCGCGTCGGCCACGGCGCGCAGCTTGCGGGCGAACGGGAACGCCGCGCCGCCCCGGCCGCGCATGTCCACCTCGTTGGCGTACGAGATGAGCTCGCCCAGCTCCCTGGGCTCCATGACGCCGTGGAGGGTGCGGTGGGCGGGCAGATCGAGGCGACGGCAGTGGTCCAGCCCGGCGGTCAGCCGGGCCGGACCCATGCGTAACACCCGTGGCACTCTGGCCGGAATCACGGTCGCTCCTTGACGGGTGCGGACGGGATCAGCCTGGTCATCCTGCCTCCCGGTATCTGCGGCGGGCCTCGGCGAGGCTGACGGGCGCCTTGACGGCTGTCGCCGCCGCTCCGGCCGCGACCGGAGCCTTCTGCTTGGCCTGCTGTGGCCGCTCCGACGGCACGCCCAGGGCGGCGGGAGCGGTCACCGCGGGCATGATGACCTTCTCGGGTACGACCGGCGGCCGGCGCACCGTCGCCAGCACGCGGACGATCAGCGCGCCGCCGACCGCCGCCATGCTGGCCACGTACGACCAGGCCACCCAGCCGGCCGGCGGGCGGCCGGCCGTCAGTCCGTGCATGATCCCGACGGGCCAGGCCAGGTACGCCGCGGAATGCATGATCCGCCACATCCACGGCCTGGTCCGCGTCGCGAACCGACCCCTGAGCATTCCCGTCACCACGGCCACGACCATCAGGTCGAAGGCCAGGGTGCCCAGCCCCACGTAGATCCCTGCGACCGGCACGACCGCCGCCCCCGGCGGCACGTGCCCGAGGCTGATCATGAGCGTGATGTGCGTGACCAGGTACGCCAGCCCGATGAGCGCGGTGGCCCGGTGAGCGAGCTGGGCCCTGACCCGGTTGGCCGGTGACAGGAAGACGCGTTCCGTGGTGAGCAGGCCGAGCGCGACGGTCGCGGTCAGCAGCACCAGGGCGAACACGCCCGCGTAGAACTCGAGGAAGCCGACCCCTCGGCCGAGCAGCGCGATCCCGCGTTCCGTCCTGGTCAGTGCGAACACTGTCAGCACGAGGGCCGCGATGGAGGCGCTCGCCCCCAGCCGGACGTTCCTGGTGTCCAGCAGAGTGGGGGCGTGCCTGGGGTGTCGTCTGTGGAGCATCTATTTCCCTCCAAGGTCGGGTGAGGGTGCGACTCGGAGAGCTGCGTTGCCTGTGAGGGCGACGTTCAGATCAGCAACGGCGGCCACGGTTGATGCATGAGACGACGAACTGCATCAGCCGGTCGGGCATCACGTTGGCGAAGTCACCGTGGTCGGTGACGGGGTTGTGCTTCTGCTCAGGGAAGGCGTCCACGGCGTACGAGGGACCTTGCGGCACGTTGTACGCCAGCGTCATGCGTAGCTGCGGAATCGCCCTGGTGCCCTGCGGGCAGGCACCACCCTGGTCAGGGAAGACCACGTGCGTGCGGTGATTGGCGCTGTCGGTGTTCTGACCGTCCCAGCAGCTGGGGAAGTCCAGAATACGGAGGACCTGGCTGCCGCGCGGGCAAAGCGTGTATTTGTCGGGACTTATGCGATTTTGGAATCCCGAGCAGCTCCAACCGGCCTTGGCGTTGGCCCCGCCGTTCGTGGCCGCCTTGGCGTCACCGGTGATGATCCGGATGAACCTCGGCATCGCGACCACCCGGGAGGCGGCGTTCCCGCGGAACTGGAGCGTCACGGCGCGCGGCCGCAGCACCTGGCCGACGTTGCCGTCAGGGTCGGTGGCGTTCGCGTCCGACCTGCGGTCCCTGAGTACCGGCCAGAAGTAGGTGGACTTGTCGCCCAGCCGGCAGGTCGTTCCGGCCGCCGCCAGGCTCTCGTCGGTGGAGAAGGCGTCCGTCGACAGGTTGCCCACGTAGTCGTGCAGGTGGTGCGCGCCGTTGCTCACGCCCGGGGCCACGATGAAGTTGTCGGGGTTGTTGTGGCCGTTGCGGTTGGTGCCGCACTGCGAGACGAACGTGCCGCGCGAGCCGTTCCTGCCGGCGCGGGCGTTGTTGTTCACCGGCGCGACCTGGCGGATGTCCACGAAGTCCTCGGGGAACGGGCCCAGGTCGGCGCACTCCTCCTCGGCGCCGCCCGTCCCGGTGGGCGAGGGCGAGGCCGAGCCGGTGGGCGACGGCTCGGCGGTGGACCCGCCGTCGTCGGGGTTCTGGGTCTGGCTGGGGCTCGGGGTGGGCGTGCGGGTGGGCTGGTTGCCGCCGCCGCGGCGGCGCCCGAAGGTCTCGGCGGTCTGCTCCGGCTCGGCCTCGGGGTTGCCGGCCTCCGGATCCTCCGGAGCGTCGGTCTCCGGCGGCTGCGCCGGGTCGAGCAGCGCGATGCCGCCGCCCTGGGGGGCCTGCTGCTCGTCCTCAGCCTGTCCGGTGCCCTGCTGGTCGCCCTGCTGGTCTTGTTGCTGTCCCTGCTGGTTCTGATCCTGTTGCTGGCCCTGGTCCTGGTCCTGTTGCCGGCCTTGGTCCTGCTGCTGGCCTTGGTCCTGGTTCTGGCCCTGGTCCTGCTGCTGGCCCTGATCCTGGTTCTGGTCCTGATCCGGCTGCTGGGTCTGGCTCGCCTGAGGTGACTGGGTGGCCTCCGCCGGATCGCAGTGGTCGGCCAGAACCGGGCCGACACCGATGACGGCCGCGGACACCAGGCCGCTCGCCACCACCGCCAGGGTGGTCACGGCCGCGGCCATGCGTCTGGATCTCATGATGTGTGTCTCCTCTTTTCAACCGCCAGTGCGACGGGTGGAGCGGGTGAGGGCGTCGGGGGTTCGGGCAACTGGCTGTGGTCGACCAGGCCGGTGGACTCCAGGTAGCCCATGTGGCGCATCACGTAGTTGATGCCTTCCTGGGCGAACTTCCTGATCTCGGAGTTGCGCGTCCCGGACCGTACGCCCGCCACGACGGTGAAGACCTTGCCGTGCGCGGCACGCAACAGGTTCGCGAAGTCCTTGTCGAAGGCCGGTCCGCTTTCGGCCGCGAGCTGGGCCATCCAGCTCTGCTGGTCGGCGTTGGGCTCGTCGGGCAGGGCCACGCCGAGCTTCTTCGCGGTCTGGCGCGTGATCAGGTCGAGCTCCATGTGCTCTTCCATGATCAATTTGCCGACTTCCTTCACGCGCTGGGACTCGGCGCGGGTCTGGGCGTACTCGCCGACGGGCATCTCCCAGAGGCCCGCCTGGCGTACCTTGACCAGCAGATCGCGGTCGGCGGCCGTGAGCGGCCCCGATGAGGTCTGCGTCCACTGGGCGGCCGCGGGATCGATCGCCGGCGGCATGACCAGCGCGATCGTCGCGGCAGCGGCTACGACGAAGCCGCCGAGCATGAACATCTCGCCGCGCAAAAGCCTGTGCATGGTCGGAGGTACGCGGGCGTCTCGGTCCAGGTTCACGCATGGCCGGGAATAGTTAGAAATGACTGGAGTTATCGGAGTGGCTACCGCTTGGATAACGAAGGTGTAAAGATGTGCCCCGTGCTAGGTCACCTCGACGGCAGGTTCGAGAGTGCGGATGCCGAGGCGGAGCACCGCATCGCGGTGCTTTACCAGGAGTTCGGCGGCCCTCTGCTGCGCCACGTACGCAAATCAACAGGTAACGACCTTCAGTGGGCTGAAGACGTCGTGCAGGAGACGATTGTCAGGGCCTGGCGGAACTCGGCAAGACTGCAATGGGAACCAAGCCTCATATGGGCGTGGCTGCTGACAGTGGCCCGTCGCATAGTCATTGATGGTCGTCGGCGGAAGAGCGTCCGGCCGCAGGAGGTCGAGCCGCCTGAAGTCGACATGATGTCGGTGCCCGATGGATCGGAGCGCGCCTTATCGGCGATGGTCGTCGCGGACGCGCTGCGGTCCCTGTCCGAAGAACACCGCGAAGTCATTGAGCAGACCTACCTCCGAGACCGTACGATAAGTGAAGCGGCGGAGATTCTGGGGATCCCGCCGGGCACGGTGAAGTCCCGGCTCTACTACGGGATCCGGGCTCTCCGCGAGCTGCTGCGGGACAAGGGGGTAGCCGGCTGATGCACGACGGGGTGGCCGCCTACGTCCTCGGCGTCCTCGATGAGGAGGAGTACGAGGCCTTCGAACGCCACCTCGACACGTGTGAGCAGTGCCAGGCGGAGCTGATTGAGCTCGCCGAGCTGCCGGAGCAGCTCGATGAGCTCAAGAACGACCCCTCCTCGACTTCCGGTGACGATCCACCCATGTCGATGTCACGTTGACGTCTGTCCCCTTTTCGGGTGGTATCGGGTAGGTAAGGCGTTGCGCCCGGCCCCGCGTGGCCGGGCGGTCAGGGGGAGGTGTTCGGTGGGCATCGACGGTGATGCTTCCGGTCCTCCGCGCCGGCAGTTCGGTGAGGAAGGCGGCCGGCTGTCGTACGGCGGCTACCTTCGTCTGCCCGAGCTCCTCGCCCAGCAGCAGCCGCAGTCGCGGGCCCCCGACGAGCTGCTCTTCATCACCATCCACCAGGTCTACGAGCTGTGGTTCAAGCTGCTGCTCCACGAGCTGGAGGGCGCTCGCGAGGCCATGTTCGCAGGAGAGCTGTGGAAGGCCAGGCACCTGTTCAAGCGGGTGCACGCGGTCGAGCGGGTGCTGATCGAGCAGGTCGAGGTCCTGGAGACGATGACGCCTCAGGACTTCATGGAGTTCCGCGCCAACCTGGCGCCCGCCAGCGGGTTCCAGTCGGTGCAGTTCCGCGAGCTGGAGTTCCTGTCCGGGCTGCGGGACGAGCGCTATCTCGGCTCGTTCCGTCACGCCTCCGACGAGGAGCTGGCCAGGCTGCGCCGCAGGCTCGCCGAGCCCACGCTGTGGGATGCTTATCTGACAGCCCTCTCCCAGCGTGGCCTGCCGGTCTCGGACGACGAGATCATGACTTCGCTGCTGGCCGTGGCGAGAAACCGCGGGTCCTACGACGACCTGTGGCAACTGGCCGAAGACCTGCTGACGCACGACGAGACCGCCGCGTTGTGGCGGATGCGCCATGTCCAGATGGTCGAACGCCAGATCGGCACCAAGTCGGGCACAGGCGGCTCGACGGGTGCCCCCTACCTGCGCGGTAGGACACGCCTGCACTACTTCCCACTGCTGTGGGAACTTAGGGCCTGGCTATGAACACGTTGGCAAACCCTCACAAAGGAGTGAGAGCGAAATGCCGCTCGACGAGGCCAAGGATGAGCTGCTCCAGCGAGCCGCCGAGAGTTGCGCGGTGGGCAGTGACCATGTGAGCCCCGAGGAGGCGCTGTCCTTCCTGCGGTTCTACTATCGGCATGTCGCGCCGGAGGACCTGCTCGACCGCAACCCCGTTGACGTGTACGGTCCCGCGATGTCCCAGAGACAGCTCGCCGAGCTCCGCCCCCAGGGCAGGGCCGTGGTCAGGGCCTACACCCCGACGCTGGACGAGAACGGCTGGGACCCCGGCCACTCGGTGGTCGAGGTGGTCACCGACGACATGCCGTTCCTGGTCGACTCGGTCACGATGGAGCTCGACCGGCACGACCTCGGCGTGCACCTGGTGGTCCACCCCCAGATGCGGGTGCGCCGCGACATGACGGGCCGGATGCTCGGCCGCGGCCAGGAGGACGTGACCGGCCAGATGCTGGTCGAGTCGTGGATCCACATCGAGATCGACCGCCAGTCCGACGACGCGGCGCTCAAGGCGATCGAGGCCGACCTGCAGCGCGTGCTCACCGACGTGCGCCACTCGGTCGAGGACTTCAGGAAGATGCGCGCGCTGGCCGTGCAGACCGCCGAGGACCTGAGCATGAACCCGCCGCCGCTGGAGCCGGCCGAGGTCGAGGACAGCATCGACCTGTTGCGCTGGCTCGCCGACGGGCACTTCACCTTCCTCGGCTACCGCGAGTACCGCCTGGAGGACACCGACGAGGGCGAGACGCTGCGCGCGCTGCCCGGGGCCGCGCTGGGCATCCTGCGCGACGACAAGGTGGGCTCGGGGAGCTTCGCGGCGCTGCCCGCCGAGGTGCGGGCCAAGGCCCGCGAGAAGCAGCTCATGATCATCACCAAGGCCAACTCCAGGGCCACCGTGCACCGGGCCACCTACCTCGACTACATCGGGGTCAAGCTGTTCTCGCCGGAGGGCGAGGTGATCGGGGAGCGGCGCTTCCTCGGCCTGTTCACCCACGTGGCCTACAACGAGTCGATCTCCCGCATCCCGGTGCTGCGGCGCAAGCTGGCCGGCGTGCTGAACGAGGCCGGGCTGGCGCCCGACAGCCACGACGGCAAGGACCTGATCGAGATCCTGGAGACGTTCCCCCGCGACGAGCTGTTCCAGACCTCGGTCGACCAGCTCCTGCCGATCGCGATGGGCGTGCTGCGGCTGCGCGAGCGCAAGCAGGTCAAGCTGTTCCTGCGGCGCGACGACTACGGGCGCTACATCTCCTGCCTGATCTACCTCCCGCGCGACCGCTACACCACCAAGGTGCGGCTGAAGATGCAGGAGGTGCTGCTCAAGGCGCTCGGCGGCAGGTCGCTCGACTACAGCGCGATGATCGGCGAGTCGGTGCTGGCCCGCCTGCACGTGGTCGTCAGGGGCGAGCGGGGCAGGCAGCTCCCGCCGCCCAGCGTGGACGTGGAGGAGCTGGAGGCGCGGCTGGCCGCCCTCACCCGCTCCTGGGAGGACGACCTGGCCACCGCGCTGACCGAGATGACCTCCGAGGAGGAGGCCCCCACGCTCATCAGGCGCTACGCCTCCGCCTTCCCCGAGGGGTACAAGGCCGACTTCCCGCCCAAGGTGGCCGTGGTCGACCTGCGGCGGCTGGAGCAGATCGTCGAGGCGGGCGACGGCGAGCAGGTCGGGATCAACCTGTACGAGCCGTACGACGCCGCGGAGGGGGAGCGGCGGCTGAAGATCTACAAGGTCGGCTCGCCCATCTCGCTGTCCCAGGCGCTGCCGTTGATCCAGCGGCTCGGCGTGGAGGTCGTGGACGAGCGCCCGTACGAGATCGACCGCGACAACGACCCCGGCACCAAGAACGCCTGGATCTACGACTTCGGCCTGCGGTACACCCCGTCGGAGGAGGTCGACAGGAACGACTTCAAGCGGTTCTTCCAGGACGGCCTGGCCGCCCTGTGGACGGGGCGGGTGCAGGACGACGACTTCAACGCGCTGATCCTGCGGGCCGGGCTGACCTGGGAGCAGGTCGAGATCCTGCGGGTCTACGCCAAGTACCTGCGGCAGGCGGGGAGCACGTTCTCGCAGCCCTACATGGAGCGGGTGCTGTGCGACAACGTGCGGGTGGCGCGGCTGCTCGTCCGGCTGTTCGAGGCCAAGCTCGATCCGCGGCGGGGCGAGGACGTGCGGGTGGACCTCGTGGAGGCGCTCAACGAGGAGATCCTGCGGTCGCTGGACGAGGTGGCCTCGCTGGACGAGGACCGCATTCTCCGGGCGTACCTGGAGATGATTCAGGCGACATTGCGTACCAACTACTTCCAGACGGTGGATGGAGAGCGCAAACCGTACATATCTCTCAAAATCGATCCGCAGGCCGTCAGCGTGTTGCCGTTGCCGCGGCCGAAGTACGAGATATTCGTGTATTCGCCTCGGGTCGAGGGCGTGCATCTGCGCTTCGGGAAGGTGGCGCGCGGCGGATTGCGGTGGTCGGACCGGATGGAGGACTTCCGTACGGAGATTCTCGGCCTGGTCAAGGCGCAGATGGTGAAAAATACCGTTATTGTGCCGACTGGGTCTAAGGGTGGATTTGTCGTTAAGCGTCCGCCAAAGTCTGGTTCGCGGGAGGATCTGCTCGCCGAGGGCGTGGCCTGCTACCGGATGTTCATCTCCGGCCTGCTCGACGTCACCGACAACCTCGTGGACGGCAAGGTCGTGCCCCCGCCGGACGTGGTCAGGCACGACGGCGACGACACCTACCTCGTCGTCGCCGCCGACAAGGGCACCGCCACCTTCTCCGACATCGCCAACAGTGTGGCCAAGGAGTACGGCTTCTGGCTCGGCGACGCCTTCGCCTCCGGCGGCTCCATCGGCTACGACCACAAGGCCATGGGCATCACCGCCCGCGGCGCCTGGGAGTCGGTCGAGTACCACTTCCGGACCATGGGCGTGGACGTCCAGACCACCGACTTCACCGTGGCCGGCATCGGCGACATGTCGGGTGACGTGTTCGGCAACGGCATGCTGCTGTCGCAGCACATCCGGCTGGTCGCCGCGTTCGACCACCGGCACGTCTTCGTCGATCCCTCACCCGACGCGGCCCGCTCCTTCGCCGAGCGGCGGCGGCTGTTCGAGCTGCCGCGCAGCTCCTGGGAGGACTACGACGCCAAGCTGATCTCCGCGGGCGGCGGCGTCTTCCCGCGCACGGCCAAGTCCATCCAGATCACGCCCCAGATGCGGGAGGCACTGGGCATCCCGTCCGGCGTGGCCTCCATGGCGCCGAACGACCTCATCAGCGCCATCCTGCGGGCCCCGGTGGACCTGCTCTGGAACGGCGGCATCGGCACCTACGTCAAGGCGAGCTCCGAGTCCCACGCCGACGTGGGCGACAAGGCCAACGACGGGCTCCGGGTGAACGCCGCCGACCTGCGCTGCAAGGTCATCGGCGAGGGCGGCAACCTGGGCCTCACGCAGCTCGCCAGGATCGAGTTCGCGCTCAACGGCGGGCTGGTCAACACCGACTTCATCGACAACTCGGCCGGCGTGGACACCTCCGACCACGAGGTGAACATCAAGATCCTGCTCGACCAGGTCGTCCGCGACGGCGAGCTGACCGACAAGCAGCGCAACCAGGTCTTCACCTCGATGACCGACGAGGTGGCCGACCTCGTGCTGCGCGACAACTACGCGCAGAACGTGGTCCTCGACGCCGCCCGTACGCAGGCCGTCGAGATGCTCCACATCCACGCCCGCTACCTGCGCAAGCTGGAGCGGGACGGGCTCGTCAACCGGGAGCTGGAGTTCCTGCCCTCGGACAAGACGCTGGCCGAGCGGCGCCAGGCCAGGCTGGGGCTGACCGCGCCCGAGTTCTCCGTGCTGCTCGCCTACACCAAGCTGGTGGCCGACGCCGAGCTGCTCGGGTCCGACCTGCCCGACGACCCGTACCTCGCCTCGTGGCTGGTCTCCTACTTCCCGTCGGCGCTGCGGGAGCGGTTCCGCACGTACATGGACGAGCACCCGCTGCGGCGCGAGATCATCACCACCTGCGTGGTGAACGAGCTGGTCAACTCGGCGGGCACCACCTTCATGTTCCGCTTCGGCGAGGAGACCGGGGCCTCGACGCCCGACATCGTGCGGGCGTACCTGGTCGCGCGGGAGGTCTTCGACCTGCCCAGCTTCTACCGGGCCGTGGAGGGGCTGGACAACAAGGCCGACACGGGCACGCAGATCGCCATGCTGCTGGAGGCCCGCAAGCTGGTCGAGCGCGGCGCCAGGTGGCTGCTGGTCAACCGCCGGCCGCCGCTGGACCTGGCCGGGTCCGTGAGCTTCTTCGTCAAGGGGGTCAACGGGCTGCTCGCGCACATCCCGAAGCTGCTGACCGGGCCCGACCTGGCGGCCTACGAGGAGCGGCGTGACTCGTTCGTGGCCCGCGGCGTGCCGCTGGAGCTGGCCGAGCGGGTGGCCGGGATGGTGCCGGCGTACTCGACGCTGGACCTGGTGGAGATCTCGTCGCTGACGGGACGGCCGGTCAACGAGGTCGCCGAGGTCTACTTCGACCTGGCCGACCGGCTGCAGCTCGCCCGGCTGCGGGAGCGGATCATCGCGCTGCCCCGGGACAACCGGTGGAACTCGATCGCCCGGTCCGCGCTGCGCGACGACCTGTACGCGGCGCACGCCTCGCTCACCCGCGACGTGCTGGCCCACAGCAAGCCGGGGCTGCCTCCGGAGGAGCGGCTGGCGCGGTGGTCGGAGGCGAACTCCGCGGCGGTCTCCCGGGCGCGCCAGACGCTGTCGGAGATCTGGGAGAGCGACAACTTCGACCTGGCCACGCTCTCCGTCGCGCTGCGCGCGATCCGCACGCTCGTCGCCGCCAGCAACCTCCCCTACACGGAGGCCTGACCCACGTTCACGTGTCGCCGGGGCCGGCCGACCGCCGTCCCCGGCCGGCCGTCACGGCACGCACCGCCGGTCGAGGCGGGCTGGCTACTGCCCGGAGGCGCGCGTCAGCACGCCGTCGTGGGCGATCACGGGCGCGGCGGACGGGGTGGTGAGGGGCGGGACGGCGGTGGCGTACTGGTGGGTCTCGATCAGCTTGAGCGTGCGCCGCAGCACCGGCGTGCTGATCGCCCACCGGGCCTGCTCCGGCACCGGGATGTAGTCGTCCTCCGCCGTCTTCGTCGTCGTGGACGTGGTGCGGGACAGGGAGTACTGGATCAGCGCCCCGCCGTCCTCGGTGCGCAGGGCGTAGACGGGGAAGTTGTCGGCGCTGAAGATCGAGTCGTAGCTGAAGCCCTCGTTCTTGGCCCGCTCCCGGTTGGCGGCGATCTGCTCGGCCACGTCCGTCGTGAGCGGGCCGGCCCCGAGCAGGCCCGCCGTGACCCCGGCCGTGCCCGTCTCGGCCACGCTGGCGTGCACGGGACCGATGAACTGCGGGCTGATCGTGACCGACTTGTCATCGGCGGCCACCACGGCCGCGTAGCCGTCGGCGTCGAGCTTGATCTCCGGCAGCTCCTGACCCGGCAGGAGCTCGGCCGCGGAGCTGAGACGCCAGTGGTCGGACTTGGCGAAGGTCAGCAGCGTCTGCCGCCCGTCGCGCGTCACCAGCGCGCTGAACCAGGGCGCCCGCTCGTCCCGGGCGAACCTGGGCACGTACAGCGTCGGCGAGCCCCACTGGCGGCGCGGCGGCTTGGAGCCGGTGGACACGTAGGCGGCCTGGGTGATCGGCCACTGCCCGCCCGTGGTGATGTCCATCGCCTGCGTCAGCCTGCCCTCGTAGACGCTCTCCCAGGTCGTGCCGCGCAGCGAGTTGTCGGTGAGGGTGAAGGCGGTGAACTCCTCGGCCGCCTCCGCCAGCGTCACCAGGGGCTCGTCGGCAGAGGGTGACGGGGGCGTGGTGACGGCGGCCGCGGGCGTGGTGGCCGGAGGCCGGGCATCGCCCGTGCAGGCGGTCACCGCGGCGAGCAGGCCGGCGGCGAGCGCCAGCATCCCACGCCGACCGTATGCACGCACCTCGCCATGTTATTCGGGCCCGCGAGGGTCGCGTACCCTTGGGAGACGTGGCAGGCATCGATCCGGCAGAAGAGATCAACGAGCTCCGGGGCACGCTCCGCAGCATCCAGGACGTGCTCGACCTCGACGCGATGCGCAAGCAGATCGCGGAGCTGGAGCAGCAGGTTGCCGCGCCCGACCTCTGGGACGACCCCGAGCAGGCCCAGAAGGTCACCAGCAAGCTCTCCCACCTCCAGGGCGAGCTCAACCGCGTGGAGGGCGTCGCGCGCCGTCTGGAGGACCTCACGGTCCTGTACGAGCTGGCGGCCGAGGAAGCCGACGACGACACGCGCGCCGAGGCCGACAAGGAGCTCGAGGGGCTGAAGTCCGACATCGGCGCCCTGGAGGTCCGCACGCTGCTCTCGGGCGAGTACGACGCGCGCGAGGCGCTCGTCACCATCAACTCTCAGGCCGGCGGCGTCGACGCGGCCGACTGGGCCGAGATGTTGCTGCGCATGTACCTGCGTTACGCCGAGCGCAAGGGTTACGCCACCGAGGTCTACGACACCTCCTACGCGGAGGAGGCCGGCATCAAGTCGGCCACGTTCACGATCAAGGCCCCCTACGCCTACGGCACGCTGCGCGGCGAGCACGGCACCCACCGGCTGGTCCGCATCAGCCCGTTCGACAACCAGGGGCGGCGGCAGACCTCGTTCGCCGGCGTCGACATCGTGCCGGTCGTCGAGCAGACCGACCACATCGACATCAACGAGGACGAGATCCGCGTCGACGTCTACCGCTCCAGCGGCCCCGGCGGCCAGGGCGTCAACACCACCGACTCGGCCGTGCGCATCACGCACCTGCCGAGCGGCATCGTGGTCTCCTGCCAGAACGAGCGCTCCCAGCTGCAGAACCGCGCGACGGCCATGAACGTCCTGCAGGCCAAGCTGCTGGAGCGCAAGCGGCAGGAGGAGGCGGAGAAGATGTCGGAGCTGCGCGGCGCCACGACCACGTCGTGGGGCACGCAGATCCGCAACTACGTGCTGCACCCGTACCAGATCGTGAAGGACCTGCGCACGGGCACGGAGGCGGGCAACCCGTCAGCGGTGCTCGACGGCGACCTCGACGAGTTCATCGAGTCGGAGATCCGCTGGATGCGGCGCCAGGAGTCAGGCGCCGAGTAGGCCGGGAGCCGGGCGGGTCAGGTGCCGAGCAGGTGCTGGGCCGCGAGGCTCAGCAGGAGCAGGGCGACGAGGAGCAGGGCGATGAGGGCGGGTGACAGCCCGGCGAAGCCGTGGTTGTGCATCCGCTCTCTGTTGGCGCGGCAGACGGGGCAGCGCCCCTCGACCACGGGGTGAGCGCACTGGGCGCATACGAGGTGTTCACAACTCATGACAGCCCCAAGTCTAGCCGCACAATCGTTTTGTTTCCGTTATGGACGTTCCATGCCAGTCTTCCCCCTAGACTGTCGTCTGGCCAATCGGAACGTCGATCATCAGTAAAGTCAACGCCCCCGATCGGCCGGTGGCGGGAAGTGGGCATGTGCCACCCTCGCTTCCGTCCTGACCCCTAGACTGGCATGCCGTGATGCTCTCGTGATCCATTTCGATAATGTCACCAAGGTCTACGCGAACCAGAACCGGCCCGCCCTCGACCACGTATCCGTTGACGTGGACAAGGGCGAGTTCGTGTTCCTCGTCGGTCCCTCGGGATCAGGCAAGTCGACGTTCCTGCGTCTGATCCTGAAGGAGGAGCGGCCCAACTCCGGCGCGATCCACGTCGCCGGCAAGGACCTGGCCCGCCTCTCCAACTTCAAGGTGCCGCACCTGCGCCGCCGCATCGGCTGCGTCTTCCAGGACTTCAGGCTGCTCCCCAACAAGAACGTCTACGAGAACGTGGCGTTCGCCCTCGAGGTCATCGGCAAGCCCCGCCGGTTCATCCGCAAGGTGGTGCCCGAGGTCGTCGAGCTGGTCGGCCTGGAGGGCAAGGCCCACCGCATGCCCGACGAGCTGTCCGGCGGCGAGCAGCAGCGCGTCGCCATGGCCCGCGCGTTCGTCAACAGGCCGATGATCCTGCTGGCCGACGAGCCCACGGGCAACATCGACCCCGCGACGAGCATCGGCATCATGAAGGTGCTCGACCGCATCAACAGGACTGGCACCACGGTCGTCATGGCCACGCACGACGCGGCCATCGTCGACTCCATGCGTAAGCGTGTCGTGGAGCTGGAGGACGGCAAGATCGTCCGTGACCAGTCGCGTGGCGTGTACGGCCAGGCGTACTGACAGGGAGCTGCAGACAAGACATGCGGGCGAATTTCATCTTCTCCGAGGTCTGGATCGGCCTCCGTCGCAACCTGACCATGACGATCGCGGTGGTCATCACCGTGGCGGTCAGCATGGCGCTGCTCGGCGTCGGCCTGATGATCAACAGTCAGGTCGGGCTGATGAAGGGCTACTGGGACGACAAGGTCGAAATCTCGGTCTTCCTCTGCAAGAAGGGGACGGCCATGCCGGCCTGCAACGGCAAGGCGATCTCGCCCGCGCAGACCAAGGCGCTCCAGGAGCACATCGAGAACACCCCCGGCGTCAAGGGAGTGGTGTTCGAGAACGAAGCCGCCGCGTACGAGAACTTCAAGCAGTCGTTCTCGTCCAACAAGGCCCTCGTCGACGCGACCAAGGTCGAGGACCTGCCCCAGTCGTTCAGGATAAGCCTGGAGAATCCCGACAACTACCAGCCCGTCATCGACGCCATGAAGGGCCAGCCCGGCGTGGCGCAGGTGATGGACCAGAAGCAGCTCATCGCCCCGTTCTTCAACCTGCTCAACACGCTGGCGTTCGCCGCGCTCTCGGTGGCGGTCGTCCTGGTGCTGGCGGCTGCCCTGCTGATCGGCAACACGGTGCGGCTGTCGGCGTTCAACCGGCGCAGGGAGACGGGCATCATGCGGCTGGTCGGCGCCTCCAACCTCTACATCCAGCTCCCGTTCGTCATGGAAGGCGTCATCGCCGGCCTGGTGGGCGGGGTGTTCGCCGCGGTCATCCTGATCCTGGCGAAGGTGTTCCTGTTCGACGAGGTCGTCAACTTCTTCGGCACCGGGCTCGGCTGGAACGACCTGGCCCAGACGATCACGCTCACTATGATCATCGGTGTTGTGATCTGTATCCTGGCCTCGTTCGTGACGCTGCGCCGCTACCTCAGGGTGTAGCAGGGGTGCGCTTGGGTCGTGACCGCCCCGGTCGCCGGTAAAGTCGAAGCATGCCACGTGAGACCGGGCGGAAGGTCATCGCCCAGAACAAACGTGCTCGGCACGACTACCACGTCGAGGACACTTTCGAGGCGGGTCTCGTGCTGCAGGGCACCGAGGTGAAGTCGCTACGCGAGGGCCGCGCCTCGCTCGTCGACGGCTACGCCAGCATCGACGGCAACGAAGCGTGGCTGCTCAACGTCCACATTCCCGAATATTCGCAGGGCACGTGGACCAACCACGCGGCGCGCCGCAAGCGCAAGCTGCTGCTGCACCGCAAGGAGATCGAGAAGCTCGCCGCCAAGACGAAGGAGGGCGGGCTCACGATCGTGCCGCTGACGCTCTACTTCAAGGACGGCAGGGCCAAGGTCGAGATCGCCGTGGCCCGAGGCAAGAAAGACTGGGACAAGCGGCAGGCGCTGGCGGAGCAGCAGGCCAAGCGGGAGATGGCCCGGGCAATGCGGCACCGCAACCGATGAGAGTGTGACACCGCAACCGATGAGACGCGCCCGCCGCACCCTGGCCGCGACCGTCACCCTGGCGGTCGCGTGCACCACGCTGACCGGATGCTTCGAGGAGCCGTCACCGCACGACGCGGTGCGTGATTTCCTCGTGGGCTGGCAGACGGAGGACTACGAGCTGGCCGCCGGCCGCACCGACGGCGACGTGGCGACGGTGCGCAAGGCACTGGCCGACGCCAAGCTGGAGCTCGACGCGGCCTCGTTCCGCTTCAAGATCACGAGTATCAGCGTGACCGGCGACGAGTCCAAGGCCGACTTCCGCGCCGAGGTCGACCTGGGGGAGAACAACCCCCTGTGGGGGTACGCAGGCGTGCTGCCGCTGCACCTGGTCGACGGCTCGTGGAAGGTGCGCTGGTCGCCCTCGGTGCTGCATCCGCAGCTCAAGGAGGGGCAGCGGTTCGCGGTCGACACCCGGCCCAGGCCGCGCCAGCCG
Organism: Nonomuraea sp. NPDC050202; assembly: GCF_040656115.1. NCBI lineage: Bacteria > Bacillati > Actinomycetota > Actinomycetes > Streptosporangiales > Streptosporangiaceae > Nonomuraea > Nonomuraea sp. NPDC050202. The sequence goes on from NZ_JBFALF010000005.1 coordinate 163,679, forward strand.
ATCGTCGACAGGGCGGGCGACCCGTTGCAGAGCGACAGGGTGCTCTACGTCGCGGGTGTCCACCCCAACCAGCTCGGCGACCGGGCGGAAGAGGTGGTCACCCAGCTGTCGGAGGTCACCGGCTACGCCCAGGACCGGCTGCTGAGCCGGGTCAGGTCCTCGCCTCCGGAGAAGTTCGTCCAGCTCGTGACGTTCGGGCGCTCGCGTTACCAGTCGATGCAGGCGAAGCTGGAGGCCATCGACGGGGTCAAGATCGACGAGCAGCCCCAGCCCGTCGATCCCGACGCGCCGCGCCAGATCGTGGGCGACGTCAGCGCGCTCACGCCCGAGACCGAGCAGAAGCTCGGCGGCCCGCAGCGGGCCGGCGACTCGGTGGGCAGGAACGGCCTGCAGCAGGCCTACCAGAACTACCTGACCGGCTCCACCGAGACCAAGGTGATCACCCTCGATCTCAAGACCGGCCGGAAGGTCGCCGAGCTCGAGGGGTGGCCCGGCCGGCAGAACGTCTCGGTCAAGACCACGATCGACCGGGCCACGCAGGCCGCGGCCGAGCAGGCGGTGGCCGACACCGGGACGAGCGCGCTGGTGGCGGTGCAGCGCGAGACCGGCGAGATCCTCGCCGTCAGCACCAAGGGCCTGCACCAGGAGCGCGACGCGCTGGCCGGCAAGTTCCCCGCCGGCACGGCGTTCTCGATCGTGGCCGCCGACGCGCTGCTGAAGAAGGACGTGAGCACCAAGCAGAAGCTGGCCTGCCCGCAGGAGCGCACGGTGGGCGGGGCCAAATTCGTGCACGCCGGGCAGTCCACGGGCGTCACGACGTCGGCCACCTTCCAGGAGAACTTCGCCAAGGGCTGCGTGACCGCGCTGGCCTCGCTGGCCCGCCGCGTCACGGCCGACGACCTGGAGCGGAGCGCGAAGGCGTTCGGCGTGGGGCAGCCGTGGCGGCTGCCGCTCAAGTCGTTCAGCGGGACGCTGCCGGAGCTGTCCAGCGACGCCGACAAGGCCAAGGCCATCGCGGGCCAGAACGTCGAGATGAGCCCGCTCGGCATGGCCCTGGTGGCCGCGGCGGTGGGCTCGGGCACGTGGCGGCCGCCGGTGCTGGTCACCGACCCGAAGTCGCCCGACCCGTCGGCAGAGGCGACGCCGGTCACCCAGCCGGCCTCGGTGCCGATGGACCCCAAGGTCCGCACCGCGCTGATGACCATGATGCGGGCCGGCGCGGCCGGCACGCCCGCCCAGGCGGGCAAGGGCCCCGTCTACGGCGTCCGGGCGTCGGCGGGCAACCAGCAGGGCTGGTTCGTCGGCTGGCAGGGCGATGTGGCCATCGCGGTGCTGACGAAGAACTACGACGCCGCGGCCGTGGCGGGCAGCTTCTTCGCGGGCCTGCGCAACCCATCGTGAAATTGTCGTGACGCGGAGCAACCATCCGGGCACCTGGTTGCGTCTTACTGAATGACTGGGCCCGCTCGGGGGGTTGCGGTTCCAGTCGCCGTGATGAGATCAGGACTTCATCTCGGGGGAAGTCCTGCCGTCCGGACCGGCTCGACCCTGCCGGTCGGCCCCCGGGAGCGCGTGCCGCTGTGCCGCGCTCCCGGGGGTTTCGGCATGTGCGGCTGCACCAGGAATTAAGTTGGCGTTGAGGGTGTTGTCCCCTGTAGATTCATCAATGCGCGGGCCTCGTCCTGACGGGGCGCGTGTTGAAAACTGCACAGGGGGTGACTGGCTTCGACTTTGACCTTGCAAGCCAGGTGAAGCGGGCCGAGGACTGCGGACATAACCTCGTTAATCCTGTGACCGCGAACAACAAGTGCCAATTCCAAGAGCACTGTGGCTGCCAGGTCTGACCTGGCGCTCGCTGCCTAAGTAGCGAAACCACTGTCAGCCCGGGAGTGCCTTCGGCCCGGTGTCTGGCATCGTCAGAAGGCTCAACCGATCAACCCGGCCACGGGGGCGATCGGGAAACCAAACAGTGGCTGAGCCCGTCGGCGACTCGCCTGCGTGATCGCCGGGGCTGAGAAAAGCACAGCAGGCTGCGCCCGGAGAAGCCCTGACTTGGGGTTGAAGGACGCGGGTTCGATTCCCGCCACCTCCACCACTTCAGACCGCCTCTTACCTGCGGAAACATCGCAGGCAAGGGGCGGTTTCGTGTCTGTGGGGGCACCATGGGGGCACGGCCCTGCTGGAGCAGGACGTAAGCCCAGGCCAGCCCTTACGTTGCGGAACCTCCCCCGGACGAAGGGAACGGTGGTTCCGTGTCAGCACGACCTCGGCGCGCGGAAGGCGTCGAGCCACGCCAGAAGAGGGATGGGTCGTACTCCTATCGCGTCCCCTGGCGCGAAGGGGGCCGCCGCACGGGCCCTCGCAACAGCTACACCTTCGACGACTTCGACTCAGCGAAGATCTTCCGTGGGGCGCTCGTGGCCAACGGCTACCGCGACCCCTACAAGAACCCAGCCTTCGCCGAGATGCTCGGCCTGGCCTCCCAGCCGACCGAAGTCCGGACCTTCGCCCAGGTCGCCAACGAGTACCTGGCCACCCTCGTGGACGCCGAGCGGCGAACCATCGGCCAGTACCGCAAGACCCTCGACGACCACATCGTCCAGGCCGTCGTCACCCTGCCGGACGGCACTCGGGTTGGGCCGCTGGGCAGGTTACCCATCGACGAATTCACGGGCGACATCATCCAGGCGTGGATCAACCAGATGCGGGAGAAGCAGCATGGTAAGAAGGTCCTGAAGCCCTACTCGGCCAAGACGATCCTGAACATCCACGGGACGGTCATCTCGCCGGTCTTCGACTACGCCATCGACAAGGAGTACTGCTCCCGCCAGCCGTGCAGGAACGTCAAACTGCCGGAACGGAAGGGTAAGGCGGTCAAGGCCAACAAGGTCATCACAGGCGTGGAGATCCCAGAGTGGATCGAATGCGCCTATGAGGTTGATGAAGACACGGGCGATATCACGCTGGTGCTGCTCGCTACAGGCCTGCGCTGGGGTGAACTGACCGCGTTGCGGGTCTGCGATGTGGATTTCGACGTCAGCACACTCACCGTGGCCCAGGTCGTCCGCGAGGACGAGAACCGGCGACCCTACATCGAATCCACAGAGGGCAAGAGCGCCAACGCGTTCCGTACCATCACCTTGCCGCCGAAGGCGCTCCAGGTGCTTCGTAGACGCGCCCAGGGCAAGGGCAAGCTGGCGCTCCTCTTCCCGGCGCCCGGCACCCGCGGTGGCACCCTGTGGCGCAACGCCAACTTCAACGAACACCGCTGGCAGAAGGTCAAGGAACTCGCGGCGCAGCGCGGCCTGATCAAGGAGCCCACTCCGCACGGGCTGCGCCACAGCCACGCCAGCGAGCTCATCCCCGTCGTGGGGATCGAACCGGTCTCCAAGCGAATCGGGCATGCCAACGTGACCGTCACCAGCGCGGTCTACTCCCACCTCACCCCTGACGCGGACTCCAGGATGGCAACCGCCATCGACTCGACCATCACCGGAGGTAAGACTCTCGACACCGGATCCGCGGCGCCGGCCGCCGCGGAGTCCTCGAACGATGCAGCGTCCGACCTGCCGCCAGAGTTGACGGCGCTGCTGACCAAGGCCATCGGGCAGGCTCTCGCGGACGGCACCGAGCTGGGCGCTCTGCTCCGGGCGGGCCGAACCGAGTAAGCCAGCAGTGTGACGACATGGAAGGGGCGGCAGCCGCATGGCTGCCGCCCCTTCTGCTGGTGGCGATCGTTGGTCAGGCTGGCAGGTGCTGAAGCGTCTTCCCGGCGAGCTGCTCGCGCTCCCGGCGCCGCCGCTCCACGTCCAGAGTTTGCCAGGGGGACGTAGGGCGGTTTGCGCACAGCAGTTCACGGATGCCGGCCTGGCGCGTTACCTCCTCGTAGAACTCGTAGGTGCGGTCGCCCCAGTGGGCGTCATCGAACGCCTGCTCCAGCGCCGCGGCGGCGGACTCCCACCGGCGGACGGCGGTGTCGAGCGCCTGCTCAGCTTTGACCCACCGGTGGTGGGCGGCGGCCCAGTCGGTGGTGTGCGTGGTGTCCAGCGCCTGCCATGCCTGTTCGGTGGCGGCTTCGGCGCTGATGTAGCCGTTCCACGCCTGCTCCTCCTCCAGGGCGAGCGGCACGGCCGTGTTGTGGCGGTGGACGACCTTCCACACGAGGTATTTCGCGTGGTCGTCCGGGGCAGGTTCGTTGCCGGTGATGCCGTTGACGGTGATCGGCTTGATGGGCTTCTCGGTGGTTGCGGTGGCCATGGTTGTGCTCCTTGGGGCTAGTTGGGGCTGCTGCCGTTGGTGACGGCGATCGTGGTGTGCGTCTCGGCGGGGGCGTCCGTTTTGGAGCTCCAGTGGAGGATGGACTCGGGCCGGCGGTTCCACTCCTCCGGGCTCATGGGGAAGCCGTGATCCTTCCGGTACTGCTCCAGGCGGGTGCTCAGCTCGACCAGCGTGATGCCGAGGCGGTTGGCGAGCGCGGCCGCTCGGACTTCTCCGGAGGGGGTGATCTCCTTGGCGATGGCGATGGCGATCTCGTCCGGCCACGCCATCCGCATGAGGCGGACGGCGCGGTCGGTGCCGACGCCGAGCTCGTCGCACACGGTGGGGCGGCCGGGGTTGGTGGCCCAACGTGACCTCATCTCGGCGATCAGGTCAGCGTCCTTCCGCCTGCGGGCGTTGGTCTTCTTGTCCTGATCGCCGTCACCCTGGCGGTCGTTGTCCTGATCGGGCTTGCCCTTGTCCTGTCCTGTCGGCGCGGGGTTGTCCTGTCCTGATGGGGCCGGGGTGTCCTGCTGCTTGCTGTCCTGTCCTGAGGGCGGGGGCGGCAGTGTCCTGTCCTGGCTGTCCTGGACGGGCTCCTTCGGCGGGACGGGGCGCGTCTTGGGGCGGCGGGGCAGGACAGGCGGGGTGTCCTGCTGTCCTGTCTCCAGGCCGTGCTCGTGGGCCATGCGGTAGACGCGGGGCAGGGCCTGGTCGAGCATGACGCCTTCGTCGAGCATCCACACCAGGTCCGCGGGCGCGTTCTGCCGCCACCACATCGCGCCGTGGATGACTTCGAGCAGCTTCTTCGCGTGCTCGATGCGCTGCTCCATCTCCAGCGCGGTGCGGTAGCTGGTGATCTCCCACTTGATCATGAGTTTCCGCAGGCGGTAGGAGGAGCCGAAGTGGGCGAACCAGCGGGCGACGGGGATCGGCTCGCGGGTGCGGTGCTTGGCCAGGAGGACGTGCCGGATCGACTCGACGATCGCCAGCACGCCGAGCGGCGCCGGGACGTACAGCATCATGGAGCGGACGTCGGGCCAGCCGGCGGAGGCGTTGGCGACCACGGACAGGACAGTCATGATCCGGGCCACCCACCGCAGGAGCGGGACAGCGCGGCGCGTCCAGGTCAGCACAATGTCCCAGGACACGATGACGATCAGGGCAGCCTCGAAGCCGAGCGCGACCTGTTCGGGTGCGGCGACGCCCATCAGGACAGCGAACTTGTGCAGGGCCTGATAGGACGCGACGAGGCCGTTGCCGGTCAGGGCAAGGCCCAGGACAGCGATGATCAGGACACCGATCACCTGCAAACCGGTCAGCCGTCTGTCCTGATTGCGGGGCGGGTCAACGCTTTCGGTCGTCACTTTCAGTCACCTTCGTCATGTCCAACGGAATGTCCACGGGATGTCCACGGCGATGTCCAAAACCGGCGGCTTGGACATCCACCCCCCTACGCGCGTGCGCACGCGTGCGTGTACGGGCGGGGGGCGGGGGAGGCTGGCCGGGCGGCCGCCTGGGTCACGGGGAGTAGATGTGGGCCCCTCCCCCGGGGTCGGCCACTCTCCCGGCGGGGCCGCCCCCCGCGGCCGCCCCTGCGGGGCTGGGGGGATCGGGGTGTACGCCCAGGTCGGCCACCCCGTGTAGGGGGTGTATGTGCAGGTCATCAGGGGTGTCGGCGGGGTCCGCCGTGGTGTCCTCTCCCCCGCCTCCGGCGCCGTTGCCGCGCCGGGCTCGGAGCGTCTCCTCTGCGGCCAGGACGCCGACGATGAACTCCCGCTCCCCCACGATTCGCCGCCACTCGCCTCGCTTGTGCTCGACGAGCTGGAGCTCGTCGCGCCAGACTGCGCGGCGGTCGGTCGCCCACTGGCGGCTGCGCGGCGCTGCGGCCGCGTTGGACTCGGCGGTGGAGACCAGGCCGGGGGAGAGGTGCACCGTGGCGAGCGCCCGCAAGTGCGGGTCGGCGATCTCCGACACCAGGGCGGCGGTGTCGTCGATCCGCTCCGACACGACCAGCCGCACGGGCTTGTCGTCGGCTGCGGCCGCGCGGCCGCGCCCAACGGGGGCGGACTCCATGCCGAGCCGCTCCCGCGCTTCGCGCACCTCGCGCTTCTGCGCCTCGCTGGCGTATTGGAGCAGGTGGTCGGGCAGGTGCGCCCACCGGTTCCGGTAGTGGGGGAGCCGGTCGGCGGTGGACTGCTCCAGCGTGGGGGCGAGCGCCTCGGTCTCAGCGGCGGTCTGCATGAGCATCGTGTCGGTCACCTCCGGCGTGTAGATGAGGGTGGGGTCCTCGCTGCCGCTGGACTGCACGTAGTAGGCGCCCTGGGGGAGTTCGCTGGTCTTGTAGCGGTTCCAGCGGCGAAGCAGGAACTGGGAGTCGCTGTCGTAGCGGGTGCGGCCGGCGAACGCGTCGGTGAAGTTCGCCAGCAGCTTCGGGTGGGCGGAGTCCTGGTTCCAGTACTGGGTGGCGGCGTGCACGCCGATGAGGAAGGCTCGCGCCTCGCTAGTGACCTTGTTGCTGTCCTCGACGATCGGGGCCACGCTGCGGCGGGTCTTGGCCCAGATGGTGCGGATCTCGTCGCCGAGGATCTCGACGGCGCAGTAGCCTCCGTCGCCCTCCACCTCCATGGCGGGCAGGACCTGGTTGTGCTCGGGCAGGAGCAGTTCGGCGCGGAGCGGGACCATCGCCGCGGCGTCGGCCATCAGCTCGGCGGCCTGCTCCTCGGTGACGGCGATTCGGTCGATCCGGGGGAGCAGGTGGGCGTACGCCTTGCCACCGCTCTTGAGGTCGATCACCCATAGGAGCGTGGGCGTGTGGGCGGCGTGCAGGGCGCGCAGGCGCAGCAGGTTCGACTTGGTGGAGCCGGTGGCGCCGCCCACCATGGAGTGGGTCGCGCCATATCCGCGGATGATCGGGGTGATGTAGTACGGCTCGCCCTCGTCGGTGACACCGACCCAGCGCCGGTCATACACGCTGCGCGGCATCTCGGGCGGGTCGAATGTGACGGTGACGGCCTTGATGCCGCCTTCGTGGTGGATGAGGAGGACGCGGGAGGCGGCCGAATGCTTCGGGTCCTGGATGATCTCGCGGACTGACCCTTCGGACCAGTCCATGCCCTGCTCGATGTCGCGGATGGCCTTCTCCAGCTTGCGGCGGGTGACGCCCGGCTGGGTCAGCCGCAGCGGGTAGGCGGTGCGGCCGGTGCCGGAAACGGTGGGGCGGGCGGCGACGACGACGCCGGCGAAGGTGAGGGCGGCCATCACGCCGGGGAGGCGGCGGGTGCTGTAGCGGACGCGGAGCTGGGCCGAGCGCCAGCGGCGGGCCTGCTTGGAGAAGCCCCAGGCGATGGTGCCGCTCACGGTGAGCACCGCCCAGGAGGTGGCGGTGATGGGGTCGAACGGGGCGAACGTGGCGGCTGTCGTCCAGGCGCCGGCGGCCGCCACGGTGGTGGTCGCGGTCGTGGGTGTGAGGGGGAGGACGTCGTTCCGCTTCAGGAACCAGTAGGTGGCGGCGCCAGCCGCGGCGGTCGCGGCGGGGGTGATCCACCAGGGAGTGCCCGTGAGGTGGTGAATGGCGGCGTACGCGTACAGGGGGATGGAGCCTGCCCAAGAGGCGTGGAACTCGCGGTGGTTCCGCATGCGGCGGAGCTCCCAGCGGATGGGCCGCCATACCAGGTTGTAGGCAGCCCAGCGGGCGGCGGCTCGGACGGCGCGCTCCAGCAGCCCGCGCTTGGGCGTGGGAGCCTGGCCAGCGTCAGCGGGGGCTGGCGGGAGTGTGGCCTGGAGCGGCTTGCCGAACACGGGTGGGGTCCTTCCTGCTTGTGCGGGGTGGGGGGTTAGGACGGGCGGATGATCCATCTACGGCCGGAGTCGGCCGCTTCCTGCGCCTGGGCGGCGATGGCCAGGGCGGCGTCTCGGTCTTCGCCGCGCAGCTTGCGGGCAACCTCGCGGAGGGAGCGGGCGGCCTGCTCGGCTTCCTCGCCGCGAAGCTGCTCAGGGTCGGCGAGGCTGCCGTCCATGAGGTTGAGCAGGGCTGCGGCGCCGGAGGAACTGCGGCCGCCTTGCCTGGTGATCTTCACGGCGAGCTCTTGGCCGTAGGAGTGGCTGGTGTACGTCTTCGGGCCGAACCAGATGCCCATGGGGGGTGTCCTTCCGGGATGGTGCGGTCAGCCGCTGAGGGTCTGGATGAGCTTGGTCAGGAAGAAGATGAGGGCGAGGGCGGCGAGGCCGACTGCCCACCAGGGGGCGCAGAGACCGATGTCCCACTGGATGAAGGTGAAGAAGGTGACGTCGAGGTAGCCGAGACCGAGATCGGGGTCCATCGGGGTGGTCCTTTCAGGTGGTGAGGGGCGGGGCGTTGGTGGGTGCGGGGTCGGCCATCAGCCCCTTGGCGTGCTCGGCGAGGTTCGTGAGCATGGTGGCGATGAAGGCGACGGCGTAGGCGAGGGCCTTGCAGGTCTCGCCGCCGAGCTCGAACGCGGCGAGCGTGAGCCCGACGACGATCCAGACGAGCAGGAGGAAGGCCCACCAGAGGGCGAGGCCGAGATGGAGAGCGACGCGGGTAGTGCGGCGGGTCCAGGTGGCCGGCCACGGCGCATGGCTGCGGTCGTTCCAGCGTTCGGCGGGGGTGGGGTGCTGGCGCTGGGTGTCCTGGGTGGCGCGGCGAATGATGCTGGCCGGGACGCAGACCAGGCCGGTCCACCAGATCAGGTCCATGATCAGCGAGATCACTGACATCCCCTCCCGTCGCAGGTACATGCGGTGATCCGGTCGGGGAGGACGCTCGGGGTGGTGCCGTCACCGAGTTGGACGGTCACGAAGTCGTCCGTGCGGTCGATCTCCGTGGCGGGCTGCCCGTTGTAGCACCAGGTCTTGCGCTGCGGGGGAGCACTGGTTTCGTCGCTGCGCTGCCGCCTGAGCCGGATCATCTTCTCTCCTCTTGGCTAACTTCTACGTTGAGGTTAACCTCTACGTAGAGGTTACGCAATAAGGAGTTGTTGACGATGAGCGTTGCGGTCGGTGCATCATTAGCGACCTGGGATGATCTGTGCACCGACGCGAGGCACATCAGACGGAGAGTGGGCGGCATGGCGGAACAGAGCACGTACGAAGCCATCGCGGCTGCTCTCTTCCAGGAGATAGAGCAGGGCCGCCTGCGCCCTGGTGATCCGCTCCCGTCCGAGGCCGCGCTCCGCGCGCAATGGGGCGTTACACCGACCACGGTTCGGCGCGCGCTTCGTGAGCTGGAGGTCGCCGGGCTCACCCGAGGGGAGAGCGGCCGTGGCGTTTTCGTCCGCGCCTACGAGCGGGCCGCGGTCGAGGTGGACCGGGCCGGCGGCGTTGCCGAGGCCGGTGCCCAGACCGTGGACGTGTCCGTCGTCCAGCCGACATCGGCCTTGGCCGAACTCCTGCCCGGCATCACCTCGTTCGTCCGGCGCCGCAGCAGCAACCATCCCGGACTCTCCACCTACTACCCGCGCCCCTTGATCAAGCGCATCCCAGCGCTCGGCGAGCCGGTGCCCTTGGGTGAGCCTGATGAGGAGCTGCTCGCCCAGGCCGGGATCGTTATCGCCGACCGCGAGGCCGAGGTGGTGTCCCGGATGCCGGTGCCGCGCGAGGCCCGCCTGCTCGGACTGCCGCCGGGGACGCCGGTGATGGAGGTCCTGGTGGTGCTCCTGGATGCGGAGGGCGGAGTGCAGGCGGTGCGTGAAGCGCTGTACCCAGCGGACCGGTACAGGCTGCGCCTGCGGATGCGCTGACCCGCACCGGCAACGACGAGAGCCCCCGCCGGAGCGGGGGCTCTTTGCGTTTTCCTCCGCGAGGCGATCGGGCGGAGACGCTAGGCGTGTTCGGCCGTCATCCTCCCCGCCATGAGTGACATGGTGAAGATCACGCTTGCCCATCCGATCGGTGTCCACACGTGCCGGCAGCTCGGTCTCGACGAGGCGGAGCACCCGGTCGGCGCAGAGCTGGAGATGCACCGCGAGCAGGCGCACCGCCTGGTCTCGGCGGGATACGTCAAGGACGCCGACCCTGCCAATTTCGCGTCCGTGCAGGCGGCCATGCGGCCCGTCAAGGCCAAGCCCGCGAAGTCGAGCACGCCGAGCACGCCGGCGTCGTAGCGGTGGCCGTCGAGGACCTGGCCGACGCTGATCCGCTGCCGGTGGTGCTCGACTGGCTGGCGGCGCATCCGGCCCTGCTGGCGGAGCTGGGCCCGGACAGGGTGGGCGGGTACTCGATCCCGCCGTATCCGCGGCTCAGGGTGACGGATGTGCCTGGCGGGGTCGAGAACTACGACACCGCCCGTGTCAAGGTGCGCATCCAGATCGAGGCGCTCGGCGAGATGGACGGCAGCAAGGCGGCGCTGCGGCGGCTGCTGTATCTGGCGCTCGGCGCGCTGACGGAACTGCCTCGCGCTGATCCGCCGCCGCCTGGCCCGGTCATCGGGTCTGTCGGGCCTGCGCAGGGCGGCGGGTTCCTGCCGGAGGCGGACAAGCGGCCGCGGTACGTGGCGAAGGTGACCGTGAGCTCCCGCCCGCGCTGGCCTGCGGAGAGCTCCTGATCGTCGGAGGCGGACGCAAGAGCCTCCACCTGTCCATCATTCCCGGCCTGGGTCCCCAACCCGTTCCGCCGCATCCCCGTACGTCGGGGGGCGGCCCCGCGTGGAGGGGGCCCACATGGGTGCCGAGAATGTCTTTACCGCGTCGATCGCCGCCCTGTGGCTGGCGCCGGTCGGCACCACTGCGCCGGAGGGCCCGACCGCGACCATGCCCACGGGCTGGAAGAACGTCGGCCTGTTCACCCCGGACAGCCTGTCCTGGTCGGGTGACCCGGAGTTCGCCGAGACCGAGGCGCACCAGTCGGCCTACCCGGTGAAGGTGTGGCAGACCAAGGACGCCGCCTCGCTGGAGGTCGAGCTGCTGGAGTGGTCCGCGGCCAACTTCCAGGCCGTGTACGGCGGTGGCACGATCGAGGAGATCACGCCCGAGGGCGGCGGCGCCAAGTACTACAAGTACACCCCGCCCAGCATCGGCACGAGGAGCGAGGTCGCCGCGGTGCTGGAGCTCGGCGACGGTACCCGCCGGATGCGGCGGATCATCCCGCGCTGCATGCAGCGTGAGGGCGTGCAGCAGGAGCTCAGCCGTGACGAGTCGGCGACGCTGCCGTTGAACCTGTCCGTGCTCGGCTCGGACGTGGGCAGCGCCTTCTACGACGTGTTCAACACCGCGTTCGCGTCGTTCGCGCCGCCGGCGGCGCCGCCGACGACTCCGTAACCGGGAGCGTGCGGGCGGGCTGGGACGCAAACCCAGGCCCGCCCGTACCGTTCCCGGCCGTCACTCGAACAGACGGACGGGGGTCCCCTGATGGTGGACGACAGCGTAGTACTGGACCTGAACGCGGCCAGGGTGAGCCGGAGCGGCACCCAGGGAAAGCCGATCGAGCTACGTCTCGGCGGGGCGGTCATTCTCCTGCCGCCGGAGCTTCCGGTGGATGTGCTGGAGCCGCTCGCGCATCTCAACGTGGACACCGCACTGATCGCGCGCACCGTGTTGAACGCGTTGAAGGAGGCTGACCTGACCAAGGCCGGCCTGTCCATCGCGTCCATGGTGGTTGACCTGGTCATCCAGAACCCCAAGCTCCCCGGCGAACTGCTCGACGCGGTCCGCCTGATGGGGCGCAGGCTGATGGGCGACGGCGGCTACGACGCGTTCGTGGCGGAGCGGCCGAGCATCTTGGACGTGGGCGCGCTGCTCAAGGGCCTGGCCGGGAGGTACGCGTTCAGCGCGGGGGAATCCAAGCCGTCGCCGAGCGACTCCGCCAGTGGCGACGCCTCGACGCAGACTTCCTCGACCACTACCGAGGGCTCGACATCTCCGGAGTCTGGCTCCGGCCCGGTGAACGAGGGTGGATATCTGCCCGGCGATTTCTCGACCTCGCCAACGAGCTCCCTCCCGACGCCCGAGTAAACAGCACGCCCGAGCAGCGGGCGCAGCCGTGGACGTCGCTCCACGAGCTGGTCGCCGAGGCGGTGGAGGAGATCGGCGTGCTCGCGGCCGATCACCGCCGCAAGAAGCCCATCAAGATCAACCGGCCGCCGCACGTGAGGCGCGGCAGCGGCCGGCCGGAGCGCGGCAAGCAGGGCGGCGGCAGCGGGTTCGACCGGGCGATCAACATGCTGATGGCGTCCACGCGGGCGCCGCGCTGACTGGTTGAGCGGGGACGCTAGCTGGGCGTCCCCGCCACCCTTCACCCCCAGCACATCGGGGGGTGGGCGGGGTGGCAGACGAAGACGACAGCATCTCTGCGGGCCGGATTGAGCTCGAGGTCGTCGCGGACCTGGGCGCGAACTGGGGCAAGAAACTCCAGGACGAAGTCAACGCCCGTATCAAGGGCGTCAAGGCCCACATCTCGGCGGAGATCGACGCCGCCCGGGTGGAGGTCCAGGCCAAGGCGGCGGCGGAGGCGGCCGAGCGGATCGCGAAGATCCGCATGGAGGTCGAGCTCGACAACGCTGCGGCGCGCAGCGCGCTGGCCGGCCTGTCAGGCTCCCAGACCGTCACCGTCCGGGCGGACGTGGACGACGCGGCCGCGCGGGCGCAGCTCGCCGATCTGGGCCGGGACACCCAGACCACGATCCGTCCCGAGGTGGACGACGGCGACGCGCAGGCGCGGATCGCCGCGCTGGAGCAGCAGCTCGCCCAGCTCATGGCGAAGGGCAGCCGCCGGATCCCCGTCTCGGTGGACGTGCAGGGTACGGCCGCGCTGGGCCAGGCGATCACGATGCTCGCCCAGGTGCCGTTCATGGTGTCCGGCCTGGCGGTGCTCGCCTCCACCGCCATCTCCGCCGGCAGCGGCCTGTTCGCGCTGGCGGCCGGCGCCGCGCAGGCGGTGGGCGCGCTCGGCGCGCTGCCCGGCCTGGCCGGCGCTGCCGTGCAGGGGCTGGGCACGATGATGCTCGGCCTGTCCGGGGTGCGGGAGGCGGTCAACGCGCTGAGCTCGGCGCAGGCCAGCGGCGGCCAGTCGGCGGCCGCGTACGCCGCGGCGCAGGAGGCGGCGGCCGAGCGGATCCAGCAGGCGCAGCGGGCGATCCGGGACGCGAACCACGCCCGCATGCTCGCGGCGGAGCGGACCGCGGATGCGAAGGAGGCGGCGGAGGCGGCCGCGGAGGCGATCGTCGAGGCCGAGCAGCGGGTCGCCGACGCCGTGGCGGCGGTGGGCGACGCGCGGGCACGCGTGGGCGAGGTGGCCGCGCAGGCGGCCGAACGTCAGGAGGACGCCGCTTACCGCGTTGAGCAGGCGGAACGCCGGTATGCGGAGGCTCAGCGGGCGAGCCAGCGGGCCACCGAGGCGCTGAATGATGCCCGCCGCGCCGCGAAGGAGCGGCTGGAGGACCTGGAGCTCGCGGTGCGCGGCGGCGCGCTGGACGAGGAGGGGGCGGCGCTCGCCGTCGAGCGGGCCAAGCAGCGGCTCGACAAGGTCGTGGCCGACCCCTTCGCGAAAGATCTGGACAAAAAGGAAGCTGATCTTGCCTACCGGCAGGCGCTCCAGCGGTTGGCGGAGGTCCGCGAGCGTAACGGCGACCTGGCCGAGGAGCAGGCTGAGGCGAACGCCAAGGGCGTCGAAGGGTCCGACCAGGTCACGGCGGCCAAGGAGCGCATCGCTGCGGCGGCCCAGGCCGAGCGGGACGCCGAGCGCGCCCTGGCCGAGGCGCGCGAGGACGCGGCGAAGGCGGCCGTCGAAGGGGCTCGCGCCATCGCCGAGGCGCAGCGCGGGGTCACCGAGGCGATGAAGCGCGTCCGTGACGCGGAGAAGGACGTCGAGCAGGCGAAGAAGGCCGAGGAGCGGGCCCGGCGCGACGTCCGGGAGGCGTTGTGGAACGAGATGCTCGCCGCCGAGCGTCTCGCCGACGCCAAGAAGGAACTGGTCAAGGCGCAGAAGGCGGCCGCGGAGGCGGCCAAGCAGCAGAGCGCCGGCGTGTCCGCCGTGGCCAAGGCCATGGACAACCTGTCGCCCGCTGGCCAGCGGTTCGCCCGCTTCATCGCCGGCACCCTCCAGCCGCGGCTGAAGGATCTGCGGTTCGCCGTCCAGGAGGCCCTGTTGCCGGGCCTTCAGGAAGGGATCGAGCGCGGCATGCCGATGCTCGACACCCTGGAGGACGGGCTGGAGGACACCGGCCGGGAGATCGGCGAGGTGGCCAAGGAGTGGGGCCGGTGGGTCGGCTCGAAGTCGTTCCGGACCGACCTGTCGAAGATCCTCAAGTCGAACACGAAGATCGTCGGCAACTTCGGGCGGGCCGGCAAGTCGGCCTTCAAGGGCGTCATGGACATCCTCGTGGTGGCCACCCCGTACGCGGAGAAGCTCGGCGACTGGATCGAGCGCGGCGCCGACAAGTTCGCCGAGTGGACCAGCGAGGCCCGCAAGGACGGGTCCATGGCGAAGTTCTTCGAGACCGGGTTCAAGCGGGCCAAGCAGCTATGGGACATCGTCAAGGACGTCAGCGCCGGCATCTACGAGCTCGGCAAGATCGCCGCGCCATCCGGCGGGAATCTGCTGGACGACCTGTCGGCCGCCGCGAAGGACTTCCGCGAGTGGGCGTCCGACCCTGCCAACCAGGAGCAGATCCGGAAGTTCTTCGAGGACACCGTGGTCGTGGTCCGGGCACTGGGCCGGTTCCTCAAGCAGGTGTCCGACCTGCTGTTCACCATCACGGACACGGTGGGCGGCGAGACGCTGGCCGGGTTCGTGGACACCCTGACCACGATCGTGGGCTGGCTCGACCAGATGGCCGGGCACCCGGTCGCGGGCGAGATCATCAAGTGGACGCTGTACCTGTCCGGGGTGGCGCTCGCGATCGGGCTGATCATCAGCAAGGTCAGCGGGCTGATCAAGGTTTTCGGCAAGGTTCCCGGCGTGACGAAGCTGGTCAAGGCGCTCGGCGACCAGGTCGGCAAGCTGGCGAAGTCCCTGGGCAAGGTGAGCGGCTTGTCCAAGCTGCTGGGCAAGCTGCCCAGCTTCGGCGGCGGCAAGGACTCCACGGACGACAAGGACGACAAGGGGTCCACGAAGGTCGGCACCATGCGGGTGACGGCCGGGACGGTCATCGTCAACGGCAAGACCACCACCACCTCCAGCAAGACCACCACGACGACCGGCAAGAACACCACCGGCAAGACGACCACGCCGGACACGGACACCACCAGCGGCAGCAAGAAGACGCGCGGAGGCAAGGGCGGGCTCGGTGGCGCGCTGGCCGAACTGATCGGCAGCGCGGGCGTGGACCTGCTCGCCGACGTCGATTGGGGCAAGGAGTTCAAGAACTCAGGCATCGGCAGCAAGATCGGGTCCGTGCTCGGCAAGGTGGGCAAGGGCGGCATCATCGGCACCATCGCCGCCTTCGTCGCCGACCCGATCGGTGACGCCATCGCGGGCGGCTCGGACAAGGGCGTGGCGTCGGCCATCGGCGAGGCGCTCAAGCAGGGCACCGCTGGCGCCGGCATGGGTGCGCTGGCCGGCAGCATCATCCCCGGCATCGGGACCGCGATCGGTGGCGTGATCGGTGGCGTGCTCGGCGCCGCGAAGGGCGGCCTGGAGGGCTTCATCGGGCCGCGGCTGACCGAGGCGCTCGGCGGCAACCTGTTCTCCACAGCGCCGATCGAGAACATGCTCAAGACGGTCGGGACCCTGTTCGGCGGGACCGGCGTGACCATCCAGGACATGTGGCAGCAGATGTGGCGCGGCCTGGACAACGGCACGAAGACCGGCGCGGACGGCCTGGGCGTGCGGCTGGGCGGCTTCATCGACATCACGAACGGCAAGTTCATGGAGCTCTCCCAGGGGGCGCCGAAGAACATCCAGTCGATGTGGGCCAGCATCAAAAAGGATCTTGATGCGGGGATCTCGCCGAGCCAGGCCAAGATCGACGCGTTCGTACGCGCCGGCGGCGCCCAGTTCTTGAACCTGTCCAAGAACGCGCCGAACGACCTGCGGGTCGGCTGGCAGTCCGCGATGCTCGGCATCGACACCTTCACCAGCGTGGCCGCGAACAAGCTGGGCGCCTTCACCAACTCCGCGGGCGGCAAGTTCCTGGAGCTGAAGGACAAGGCGCCCAAGCACGTCCAGGACATGTGGGCCGGCATCCAGGAGAAGATCGCCGCGGGGACGCCGATCTCGCAGAAGGAGATCGACGACTTCGTTGCCGCTGGTGGCGGGTCCTTTCTGAAGCTCAAGCAGGGCGCGCCGCAGCACATCCGGGACGCCCTCTCGGAGATCAACAACAACCTGACCACCGGGCTGGCCACCGCGGCGCTCAAGGTGGGGTCCTTCGTCACGGACGGGAACGGCAAATTCCTCAAGCTGCGGACAGACGCGCCGAAGAACGTCCAGTCGATGTGGGCGGACATCAAGGCCAAGATCGACGCGGGGAAGCCTGTTTCGCAGGCCCAGATCGATGCCTTCGTCAAGGCCGGCGGGGCGTCCTTCCTGAAGCTGTCCAAGGACGCGCCGGCGTCCGCGAAGAAGACGTGGGACACCATCGCTGCGCAGACCGATCCCGGGCTCGCGCCGGCGAAGAAGAAGGTGGCCGAGACGACGAAGGCGATGCAGGACTCGTTCGGCACCGCGAAGTCCGGCATCGCCAAAATCTGGGCGGCCGTGCCCGACGCGATCAAGGCGCCGATCCGGTGGGTCGTCAACACCGGGTACGGGGCGATCAAGCGCATGTGGGACGGCATCGCCGGCGCGGTCGGCCTGCCGACCCTGCCGAACGTGTCGGCGAACTTCGCTGACGGCGGCATCCAGGGCGCGATCGGCACCGCGACCAGCTACGGCGTCCAGCCCGGGTACTCGCCCGGCCGGGACCGGCTGCTCGCCTGGGTGGGCGAGGGCGAGAGTTGGCTCCGGCCCGAACTGACCCGGGCGCTCGGCGCCGGCTTCATCGACGGCGGTAACCGGGCCGCCCGCACGGGCGGTGTGACCGGCGCTGCCCGGTTCCTTGGCCAGGCCGGGCTGGCGTTCGCCAAGGGCGGCACCGTGGGCAAGAGCGGGACGCAGTCGAAGACGAAGCCGAAGGAGAAGGAGCTGTCTCCCCTGGAGAAGATCCTCCAGGGCGTCTCTGCGGCCGTGCGCAACGTGTTCTCCAAGGGTCTCGGCGCGGGCGCCAGGGCCACGCTGAACCCGATCAAGAACGCGATCGTGGGGGCGATCGGCAACCGGACGGCGGTGCAGCGGCTGATCGGTGCGATCCCGCGCAAGGTGATCGACGCGGTGATCGCCAAGTTCGACGCCGAGGACGCCGAGCTCAACCGGGACTCGGGCGGGGTGCTGCCGCGCGGCCGGAGCCTGGTCAACAACTCGACAGGCAAGGACGAGTGGGTGCTGACGCCGGCGGCGCTGGACGCGCTGGGTGGGCCGAAGGCGGTGCAGGCGCTGAACGAGCGCGGCGCGGCCGCGTTGTACCGGGGGTCGCGGGCGGCCTCGAGGGCGATGCCAGCGCAGCAGCGGACCGGGGAAGGGACGACGGCGACGGTGATCGTGCACGCGCAGCCTGGCCAGAACGAGGTCACGATCGGCGAGGCTGCGGCGCGCCGGCTGGGGGCGCTGGTCGGCTCGCCGTGACACCGCGGGCGGTTGCCCGCGTGGCGGCCGCCCGCGTGGCGGCCGCCCTCTCGGCTGATCGGGGCCTGCCGTAAGCGAGGTCCGTGCGTACCATCCCGGGTCGATCAAAGGCATGCCGATCTGCGCGGACGGCATGGCCTCGACGGTCACAGAGGCGGGGGCAGATGTGACGAACAGGATCGCGAAAACCTACAGCACCAGCAGCGGCGGGCCGCACACGATCACGTTCACCGCGCCCACTGCGGGCGCCCGGCTGATCCTGGTCATCAGCTCTTGGAACTCGTTCACGACGCCGGCGGGGTGGGCCGAGGACTATCACGCGACCGGCTACAACCACGTATACGTCCTGTCGAAGATCGCAGTCGGCAACGAGACGTCCGTCGTCATCGATCACGGCGACTACCGGCTGCACGCGGTCTTGTACGAGCGGGACGACTGCCCGAACCTGCTGTTCAAGACGACGGGTACCACGATCGCCTCATCGCTCTCCTCCTCGTCGGTGACGGTGCCGGCCGGGGCGACTGGCCGCGTGTTCGGCGTGGTGAACAACCCCAACGGGGTCGCGTCGTCGTCCTCGTGGACTCAGGGGCTGGCTCGGCACTTCACGGTGGATGTGCTGTCGTCCAACTCGGCGTTCGCGCACGGCGCCATGCCTGCGGCGGGGGCGCGCACGTTCACCATCAATGGCTTGACGGTGACGAGCGGCACCAATACGGCGGTGGCCGCTTTCGTCGGCTACGGAACCACGGACGCGGCCGCGCCATCGGCGCCGGCCATGCTTCGTGCGACGTCGATCACGGGGACGGCCGTCTCGATCGAGTGGGACGCCGCCACCGACGACGTGGGCGTCACCGGGTACGGCGTCTACCAGGACGGCCAGAAGCTGGGCCAGGACCAGGCGGACCTGTCGTACGCGTTCACCGGGTTGACGCCTGGCCAGACGTACCTGTTCGAGGTGGACGCGCGGGACGCGGCCGGCAACCGGTCGCCGCGGGCGCAGATCAGTGTGGTCGCCGAGGTGGACGTCACGCCTCCTTCGGCGCCGCCGAACCTGCGCGCGTCGGAGGTTACGCACACCTCCATCACGGTGGAGTGGGACGCCGCGACCGACAGCGTGGGTGTCGCCGGGTACGGCGTGTTCCTCAACGGTGTACGGCAGGGTCCAGACCAGGCCGAGCGGACGTACACGATCACGCGGCTGGCGCGCGGCACCACCTACACCATCGGCGTGGACGCAGCCGACGCGATGAGCAACCGGTCCGCGCCCGCCACGATCCAGGTGTCCACGCTCGCTGGCGGAGATCCGTCCGCGCCGCCCGGCCTGACGGCCACCGCGGGCCGGGAGCAGATCACGCTGGCGTGGGGTGCGTCCGAGGCTGGGGCGCTGCCGATCGCCCGATACGAGGTGCTGCTGGACGGGCAGTTGGCCGCCTCGACGACGCAGCTCGGCTACGTGATCGAGGACCTGGAAGCCGGCGGGTTGTACGAGGTCGCGGTGCGCGCTGTCGATGCCGGCCTGGCGCGCGGGCCGGCGGTGTCGGTGACGGTGACTGTGCCGGCGGGGGACTGGACGCCGGTGGCGAGCCCGGTCTACCGGCTGGGCGACTGGGTCGGCAACGCGCGCGATGTGCACGGGGTGACGTGGACGGTCGAGGAAGAGGAGGGCTGGTCGTCGTCGGCGGCGCCGATCACGCTGGGCTCCGACTCCGACAACGCGGACGGCGGGTTCGACGGGCCAGGCCGGTACGGGCCGCGCATCGTCACCCTGTCGGGGACGGCGGTCGCTGACAGCCAGATCGCGATGCTCGCGGCGCAGGAGCGGCTGACCGGCGTGCTGCCCGCGTCAGGTGTCGGCGTGCTCCGCGTGGCCGAGGCGCACCTGACCAGGCAGGCCACGGTCCGGCTGGAGGACACGGTCGGGGTCACCGACCGGGGGCCGCTCGCGTTCGACTGGACGCTTGTCGTCAAGGCGTCGAATCCGCGCCGGTTCGCCCGCCGGCCCGTGTACGCCGAGGTGACGTTCGAGCCGGCGCAGACGAGCGGCGCCACGACCGTCGTCATGGCGGGCGACTACCCGACGATTCCGGCCAGGCTCCGGCTGTACGGGCCCGTCCTCGATCCGGTGATCCGGGTGGAGGAGCGCGGGCTGGAGATCCGCACCAAACCGGGCACGGTGCTGCCGGACGCCCGGTACGCGCTGGACATCGACCTGGCGACGCGCGAGGTGTGGGCCATAGTGCCGCCGGAAGTGTGGCCGGAGCCGCGGCCTGGCCGGACGCTGCTGTCGCGGTTTCCTGCCGGATTCTTCCTGGCGCAGGGCCCGAACACCATCCGGCTGTCGGGCGCTCTCGTGGCCGGCCAGGAGGAGACGTCGCCGCGGCTGGTCATCGAAGCGACCGACGCGTGGATCTGAGAAGGGGGTTGGCCGATGCCGACGATTGTTGAGGGGTTCGAGTCCGGCACGGCGGTGGTGCCGAGGTCGGGGAACTGGACGCGGGACAGCAGCCAGAAGTTCGCCGGCTCCTGGTCGCTCAAGAGCGCCGCGGTTCCTTCGACGGGCGGTTCGTCTGTGTGCACGATGAACGTCCCGGCCGGGGCAACCGCAGTGACGTTCCGGGTCAACGTCTCGACCGAGGGTTCGGCCACCAACCGGTATGACCCGTTCGTGTTCCTGACCGGCGGAACGGAGCGGTATTGGATCGCGGGCGTCACCGGGTGGATCCAGCCAGGCACGTACGCGCTCAACGGCGCGACGCAGATCACGTTCCGGTACGAGCGCGACTCCACCGCCGATGGCGGCTCGAACGCTGTCTGGATCGACGACGTCACGTTCATCATCCCGGACACGGTGCCACCGGGCCCGCCGAGCAACTTGCGGGTGACGGCGAAGACGGGCACGTCGGCGTCGGTGGCGTGGGATGCCGCCACGGACAACATCGGCGTGGTCGGGTACGGGATCTATCTCGACGGCGCGAAGCAGGGCGCCGATCAGGCGGTGCTCACCTACAACTTCCCGACCCTGGCGGCCGGGTCGCACACCGTGGAGGTGGACGCCGTTGACGGGGACGGCAACCGCTCCACCAAGGCCAGCCTGGTCGTGGTCCTGGATGAGACGCCGCCCAGCACACCCGGCAACCTGCGGGTGACCGCGCAAGGGCTGACGCAGGTGTCGGTGGCGTGGGATGCCGCCACCGACGACAACGGCGTGACCGGATACCGGGTGTACCTCGACGGTGTGGCGCAGGCCGGCGACGATCTGGCGCTGGGGCGGACGCTGTCGAACCTGCTCCCCGGCACCAGCTACACCGTCGAGGTGGACGCGGCGGACGCGGCTGGCAACCGGTCGCCGAAGGCCTCTCTGCCGGTGCAGACGCTGGCGGATGTCGAGCCGCCGCAGGTGCCCACCAACCTGCGCGTCACCGCGGGCGGGCCGTACTTCTTCACGATCGAGTGGGACCCCGCCGCCGACAACGTGGGCGTGACCGGGTACGGCGTCTACGTCGGCGGCGACAAGGTCGGCGGCGACCAGTCGGCGACGTCGTACACGTTCGACGAGCTCGACCCCGAGGGCACCTACCAGGTCGCGGTGGACGCCGTGGACTCCTCCGGCAACCGGTCGGCGCTCGCCCAGCTCACGCACGTCACGCCGGCGGATGAGCCGCCGGCGGCGCCGCCGAACCTGCGCGTGACGGCGCTGTCGTACACGAGCTGGACCGTGGAGTGGGATCCGGCGTCGGACGACGTGCAGGTGGTCGGCTACGACGTCGCGGTGGGCGGGCAGGTGGTGGCCACCACCACCAGCGTGCGCACGCTGTCGTGGTCGGGGCTGCCGGACGACACCGAGTACGTGGTGAGGGTGTGGGCGGTGGACCACATCGGGCAGCGCACCACCGCGCCGGCGGAGCTCATCGTCAGGACGTTGAACGACTTCGACCCGACCGTCCCCGTGGTGACCGCGACGGCCGGGGAGGACTCCATCACCGTGGCGTGGACGTCGTCGGAGGACGACTTCCAGGTGGTCGGCTACGAGGTGATCGTGGACCAGCAGACCGTGCACGTCACGCCGGGCGTGGACTACACGGTGGACGGGCTGCTGACCCGCAAGCACACCGTCACCGGGCTGACCCCGGGGGCGACGTACGACGTGCGGGTGGCGGCGGTGGACTCGATCGGGCAGCGGTCGGCGGACAACACGCAGCAGGTGACCACGGTGGGTCTGCCGTACGTGCCAGTGGCCACGCCGGTGTACCGGCTGGGCGCGTGGGCCGGCAACGTGCTCGACGAGCACCTGGTGACGTGGACGGTGGAGAAGCCGGAGGGGTGGGCGTCGTCGGCGCCGGTGTCGCCCGTCTCCGCCAACCGCGGCGGCGTGGACGGCGGCTGGGACGGCGCCGGCAGGCACGGGCCGCGCCGCATCGTGCTGTCGGGCACCGCCGTGGCGGACACGAACCTGGCGATGCTGGCGGCCAAGCAGCGGCTGCTGCGATCCATCCACCCCGGCGCCAAGGCGTGGCTGCGGGTGGCGGACGCCCGCATGACCAGGCGAGTGCGGGTCCGGCTGGACGGGCAGATCCGCATCACCGACGATGGGCCGCTGGCGTTCCAGTGGGAGCTGCCGCTCAAGGTCGCGGACCCGCGCCGGTACGCGGTCGTTCCGGTGACCGCCACGGCGCTGATCGGGTCGTTGCCGGGGGAGGCGTCGGCCACGATCGAACTGTCCGGCAAGTACGCGACCATCCCCGCCAGGATGCGGCTGTACGGGCCCATCCAGGCGTGGACGATCACGCACGAGGAGACGGGCACGGTGATGCGCGGCATGCCCGGGGACGCCTCCAGGTTGCCCGCAGATCCGCGCTACTCGTTCACGATCGACTTGGCGGCGCGCCAGGTGCTGGGGCACGTACCGCCGGAGGTGTGGCCGGAGCCGCGGCCGGGGCGCAGCGCGCTCGCTCACCTGCCGGCGTGGTTCCACCTCATCCCCGGCATCAACACGATCACCCTGGCGGGCGAGCCCGTCACCGGGCAGGCGGGCACGCCGCGGCTGGTGATCGAGGCGTACGACGCCTGGAGCTGACCGGGCCCAGACGGTAGCCCCCGTGGCCGGGCATGGTGCAGCCCTCATCACGACATCGGCCACGGGGGGCTTCTGTGTCGCTGGTCAGGATGGCTACGCCGTACAACACGCAGTCGCCGAGTACGAGCCACACGTACTCCTTCGGCAGCGTCGGCTACGGCAACAGGATCGTGTTGTTCGTCAACAGCTACTCGGGCGTGACGGGCATCTCGGGCGGCTACGACGAACACGAGTGGACGCGGCACACGTTCGGCATCCGCATGCTCAGCAAGATCAGCTACGGCGGGGACTCGTCGGTCACGGTCACCGTCTCCGACAGCACTGATCGCATCTCCATCTGGATGTACGAGCTGAGTGATGCTGACGAGTTCTACGGCTCCAGCACCGGGCTGAGTAGCGGCTCGGCGTTCTTCAGCGCGTCGGACCTGCCGGCCGGGTGCGTGTCGCTGATCGGTTGCGCCGTCTACGTGCAGGGCAGCGACAACTCCTCAGCGTCGTGGCCCAGCGGCTACACGCATCGCGGGTATGTGTACCGCGACTGGAACGACGGCGCCGTCAGGAGGGTCTACAGCACCACGGCGGTGGACGAGTTCGTGTCCGGGTCGGTGTCGTGGTCGCAGACGCTGATCACCGGTCTGCCGTCCGGCACACCGAACTACGCGTGGGCGGCCGGGGTGTGGGGGCCCACCCCCGACACCGAGCCGCCTACCATCCCGGGCAACCTGCGGCTGACGGCGATGACACCGACGTCCCTGGCGGTCACGTGGGACGCGTCCAGCGACTCCGGGACGGGCGTGTCCGGTTACGGCATCTACCGCAACGGCGCCAAGGACGGCAGCGACCAGTCCGGCCGGACGAAGACCTTCAGCGGCCTGACGCCGGGCGTGCCGGTCACCATCGAGGTGGACGCCGTCGATGGGAAGGGCAACCGGTCGGAGAAGGCCAGTATCACGCTGACGCCGATCAACGACACGACGCCGCCAGCCACTCCGGTGGTGAAGGTGACGGCGCTGGCGGCCGGCAGCATCACGGTCGGCTGGGAACAGCCGTACGACCAGACGACGATCGTCGGCTACGGCATCTACTTGAACAGCCAGAAGCAGGGCGCGGACCAGACGACCCGTACGAGGACGTTCACCGGCCTGACAGCGGGCGGCCTCTACACGGTCGGCGTGGACGCCAAGGACCTGCTCGGCAACCGGTCGGCGATCGGCACCAAGACCGTCCGCGCGCAGGCGGACACGAGCGCGCCGAGCCTACCCGGGGCGGTGCGGCTGGTCGCGGTCACGCAGACCGCCGTCACCATCACCTGGGACCCGAGCACTGATGACAACGTCGGCCTCGACGGGTACGGCCTTTACCTGGGGGCGACCCGCGTCGCGCAGGTCGGGCCGGCCAGCCAGGTGTTCACCTTCACCCAGCTCACGCCGGGGATCACGTACAGCCTGGCCGTGGACGCGGTGGACGAGCTCGGCAACCGGACCGCGAAGGTGCCGCTGACGGCGACCACGCTGGAGGACTCCAGCGGCGCCACCCCGCCATATGAGTATGTGCTGTACGACTGGGCCACCCACCGGCCGCTCGACAGCCTGCCGTTGCAGAACGTGGGCTTCGAGCTGGCGCTCGGCGGCGCCGGCACCCTGACGGCGGAGATCCCGCTGTACGACGAGGACTACACGGTCGGCCGGGTCGAGGCGGCGACCCGCAGCGAGCGCACCATGCTGCTGATCTACCGCGGGGAGCGGTTCGTGGGCGGCGGCCGCGTGGTGGACCCGACCGACTACGACTCCGAGACGGGCATCCTGCGGCTCAGCGTCGAGGACGTGACCGGCATCTACAGCCGCCGGTTCATCCCCTTCACGGGGCCGCGCGCGGGCACGCTGGCGCACACCGAGATCGACTGGATCCTGAACCTGACCGGCGCGGAGGCGGACAAGCGATGGCTCGTCACGTCCGGCGTGCTCGGCACCACGCCGGTAGATCGCGAGTACAGGGAGGAGGATTTCTCCCGGGCGGGCGACCAGATCGGCGACATCGCCGCGGCGCCGGGCGGGTTCGAGTGGTGGGCGAAGCCGGCGTGGGATCCGGAGAACGACCGGCCCAGGTTCGAGCTCAGCCGCGTGAACCGGGATGATCCGCCGTCCAGCATCTTGACGCTGGAGTACCCGGGCAACGTGAAGCGGTTCCGGCGTTCTACCAGGCCGGGCCTGGCCACCGTCGTGTACGGCAAGCTCGCCCTGTCCGAGGGCGGCGTGCTGATTGAGAAGGTCGTGCGGGACGACCTGCACGCGGCCGGCTGGCCGAAGCTCGAACAGGCCTACACGTTCGAGGGGCTCACCTCGCCGCAGGCGTTGAAGGACGAGACGCAGCGGGCCGCGGACGCGTCCAAGGGCGCGCGGATGGTGTTCGAGTTCGAGCTCGTGCCGGGCACGAACGTCCGCTGGTGGGAGTGGGAGCTCGGCGCGAACGTGCCGGTGATCATCCAGCACGACCACCTGTATCCAGAGCGGCCGGACGGGTCGCCGGGCCTGGACCGCGAAATGAAGATCATCAGCATTCGGGTGGAGCCGAACACCGACGAGGGCGAACGGGTGACCGTGACGACCGCGGAGCTCACCACCACCGTGGACGAGTCGCTCCCCGGCGGGGGCGCGTCGTGACGCAGATCAAGGCCAGCGACCAGCGGCTGCACGACCTGGTGGCGCTCGTGAAGGACCTCCAGGCGCGGGTGAAGAAGCTCGAGCTCCAGATCGGGATGCGCGGGGTCACGTTCTCAACTCAGGCGACATCGGTGTCGGGCACCTCGTTCGAGACGGTCGCCTGGAGCGTGTTCCCGCGCTCGGGCAGCTCGCTGGCGGTGGACGTGACCGTGGGCGGCGCCCTGGAGGTGCAGCTCGCGGTGGACGGCGTGGCGATCGGCACGAAGACGTCCACGGCCGCCGGCACCATCACCGTGTCCGGGTTCCTGCCAAGCACGTGGACGTTCGGCGCCCGGAAGAGGGTGGATGTGCGGGCCCGCCGCACGTCGGGCTCGGGCGCGATGTCGGTCACGGTGCTGGGCGCTTGGCATCGCTGACTTGCTGCACGAAAGATGTGGGCAAGTCCTCGTGCTCGGCGGCGTCGAGGTGAACAACTCCATGCTGATCGCACCAGAGCTCCCGGCCAGCCATCTTGTCAAGAGCTGCCGTGATTTCAAGGAGCTGATCGAATGGCACTCTCTGGAAATCAAGAGCGGTTGGCTCATCAGGTGCGATGTCTGTGCGGGTCTCAAGTAACCCTCGGGCGATCACGCTGAGGATGAGCAGGTCGATGGCTCCGACGAAGATGAGATTCACTCCTGCGTTGAGGAGCAAGTCCTGCCACCAGTCAGAGGCGGACCTTGACAACCACAGGGTCCCAACTCCTATGGCGAGGAAACAGAGTATGAGCGAGCCGAGGAGGATCGGTCGGCGGAGCGCTTGCCACAGGTAGGCAAAAAGGGGCGTAAAATCCACGGCTTCTCCGTGCCTCTCGGATGGGATGGGTCGAACTGTAATCGTCTGGCTCGGTGATCTGGCAACAGGTTCTCCGAGAGGGGACGGTAGGCCGCCGGACAAGGCAGCATGCCCGCTCGACAGGCAGAGGTCGAGTGGGTGCGGGGGCAGTCATGGCGGAGCAGGAGCCGACCACGGGGGAGCTGTCGCGGCTGATCCAGCGGGTTGAGGGGCGGATTGACGCGTTGAGCCTGGAGATTCGCGAGCTTGCGACGGAGTGGCGGGCGCAGATCGCCGCGCAGGCGCTGCTCGGCCAGCGGGTGGGCCACTTGGAGGGCAGCCAGGCCGACCAGGAGGCGCGGCTGCGGCTGGTGGAGCAGGACCTGGCCGGCCGGAAGGAGTCCGCGGAGAAGTCGCGGCGAACGAACATGTGGATCGCTACGGGGATCGCGGCTACGGGTCTGTTCCTCAGCCAGGTGCTCGACCTGTTCGGCAAGTAACCGGGGGCGGACGCTAGCTCGGCCGGGGCGGCATCCTCCCGGGGTCGATCGAAGGACCCCCGATGGAGGGCAGAGCGATGTCCGATTTCTTCAAGTCTCATCTGCGTACGTACGTGCCGGTGTGGGTCGCCTCGGTGGCCGCGATTCTCGGCGCGAAGGGCCTCGACCTGGACGTGGACGCCACGACCACCGTCGTGACCGGCCTGGCGATCTCCGGCTACTACACGCTGGCGCGGCTGCTGGAGAAGGTGCCCAGCCTGGCGTGGCTCGGCAAGTTCCTGCTGAGCGTCGGCTTCGTGGCTGGCCCGGCCTACAGCGCCGCGGCCTCGAGCTCGGCGGGTTCGGCGTCGGGCGGCGCGGGTGAGGTGCCGGCGGAGCGGGAGCCGTACACGGGTTACGAGTTCCTGCGGGAGGACCGCAGGGCCTAGACTCTGCGGCCAGAGGAACCCACCTCTTTGGAGGGGTTTCCTTCCGGTAGTGCGCCGTCCCCTGGTTCAGGTGGCATTCGCGTAGAGGCCGCTCCTCGCGCTTGCCATTAAGCCTGCTCTGGGGGGCGGCGTGCTCATTTCCGGGCCGCCCCGCCGGCGACTCCGACTTACAGGTGGGCTGTGACTGAGTTGGGGGCGGCTGTGCCGGCGGGGTCGCCGGGCTGGCCCGAGGCGTAGGACGCGTACCAGTCGTCCAGTTCGAGAGCGACTTTGCCCGGGTGGGGGTCGCAGGTGCCGCGGATCGGGGAGACGCACGTCTCGGCCAGGACGCGCCACACTCCGGTTTCGCCGCTGGTTTCGGCCAGGTGGGTGAGGTCGCTGTGCCGGTACAGATCAAGGATCTGGGGGACGGTCATTTTCATCTTGGCCGCGATGTCTTCCCACGAAGTGCCGTTCATGCGTTCGACGGTGACGGCGCGGTAGAGCAGCTCGGCGGCCATGACCTTGAGTTGCAGGGCGTGCTCGATGAACTCGCCGGGGGCGGCGTGGGCGTCGTCGCGGGTTGTGACCTTGCGGGCTGCGTGGTCGGCGATCTCCTTGGCGACGTTGCTGTAGCCGACGCGGGCGGTCTGGCGGCCGTTCAGGTCGGGGGCGACGCGTAATGCGACATCGCGGTGATGGTCGTTCGGCACCGGGCGGGACCTCCGAGGGTGGGGAAGCTGCGGGGGCTCCTGAGTGACGGCTCAAGGTTAGAGCCTTCGGCCCAACTTTAGGGGAGTGCTGGGGGACTTTCCCAGGGGTCTGTGATCAAACGTGCGTCTTGTGGTGTGCCGGTGATCGGGCTAGGCTGACTAAAGATCCAGTATAGTTCTTTGATGTGTCGCCGGATCGGGACGGTAACCCGGGTGGGGCGGTTTCATGCGCCTCACCCGCTGAACCTTCCGGTCTGGTCGGCCCGTCAGCCGTGGTCGGAGCAGGGGAGCGGCCCCAGTTCCGACCGCACAACCGGAAGGAAACACGTGAGCAACCTCGCTTTCGAGGCTCCCGTCCGCGTGGCGCTCAAGTCGCGCGTCGCCGTCCAGGGCCCGTCCGGCTCTGGCCTGACGTGGACCTCGCTGCGGATGGCGCAGGGCATGGGCGGAACGGTTGGTGTCGTGGACACCAACCGGGGCTCCGCCGCCCTGTACGCCGAGCACTTCGACTTCGTCCACCTGCCCATGAACTCCGGCAAGCCCAGTCTGTTGATCGAGGCGCTCGCCGTCGCCGCCGAGCAGCGGATCGACACGCTGATCGTGGACACGGCCACCATGTTCTGGTCGGGCCGGGGCGGGCTGATGTCCCAGGTGGACCACCTCGCCCTGAACAAGTACAACGGCAACAACAACAAGGCTTGGGGGGAGACCCGGGGCCAGGAGCAGGACCTGTTCGACGCGCTGCTGAGCTTCCCCGGCCACCTGATCGCGACGCTGCGCACGCGGGCCGACTACCAGCTCCAGGAGCTCGGCGAGGGCCGGTTCGGCGTGGTCAAGTACGGGACGAAGCCGGAGCAGCGCGACAACTTCGACGCTGACTTCCACTTCACGCTGTCGCTCGACATGGCGCACGCGGGCACCGTGACGAAGTCGCGGGTCCTGGACGTGCCGCCGGGCGTGATCGTTGAGGAGCCGGGCGAGGACCTCGGCAAGACGATCGCCGAGTGGCTGGGCCAGGGCCAGCCGATGCCGGACGCGCTCGACATCCGCGACCAGGCGTTCGACCCGGCCATGACGGATGACGACCTGCGCGAACTGCACCGCCTGGCGGGCAAGGCCAACCTGCTGCGCGCGGCCGTGCTGAACGAGCACGAAGAGGTCGAGGCGCTCGGCGGCCTGATCGCCCGGAAGGGCGAGCAGGCCAAGAAGGAGAACCGCAGGCCCACCCGCCCGGCCGCCGCCGAGCGGCCCGCAACCGGGCAGCCTGCCGGGGAGGCGCAGGACGCGCCGCCCGCACCCGAGCACGTGCCCGACGACAAGCAGTTCGTGGCCTCGTGGGCGCACGCCATTGCGGTCGCCAGCGGCGGCGAGGACGCCAAGGAGGACCTCGACACGATCGAGAACAACCTCCGCCAGGCGCGGACAGCCGGCGAGGCCAGCCAGAACGACTACGCGCACCTGTACCGGATGCTGGAGCAGTGCCGGGCCCGCCTGGGCCTGCCGTACGGTCAGCCGCCGAACGCGACGGCGGGCACGCAATGAGCAGCGTCGAGCAGGCCACGGCGGGCGCGCAGCCCGCCGTGGCGGACCGCGAGGCCGCGTCCAGCCTGTACCTGGCGGGACGGCTGCTGGAGTCGATCGCCAAGGCGCTGATCGCACTCGGCGATGACGGCCTGACCGCGACCACGCCGGACGGACGCCCCGTGATGCCGGTGGAAGACCGGCAGAGCGGCTACATCGGAGGCACACGGCTCGGCTTCACCCAGATGAACGACGGGAAGGTCACGCCTGAGCTGGACCCCGCCGATCCGCGCCTCGTGGCGTGGGCGCTCGCCTCGGACCACTACCGGCACAACGTGCTGACCATGCAGGTCCTGGCCCCGGCCGTCGTGGCGGAGATCAAGAAGCACGCCGTGAAGATGGGCGCGCCCGTGGACCGGCACGGCGAGATCGTCCCCGGCCTGACCCTCAAGAAGGGCGCGCCGACACCGTTCAAGCATCTGGACAAGCAGCTCGTCGCGCAAGTGCTCGCCCCCGAGCGGATCCGCGCGCTGGCGCACGCGCTGCTGACCGGCCTGGCCACCCTGCCCGGCCTGCCCGTCTCGACCGACACGGAGAGGACCCCGCAATGAGCTGGATGTATCGCGCGGCGTGCCGTGACGTCGATCCGGAGATCTTCTTCCCCATCGCCTCGCCGGACACCGACGCCGGAACGGCTGCGGAAGCGCAGGCGAAGCGCGTGTGCTCGGGCTGCACGGTGCGCGAGGAGTGCCTCGGCGCCTCCGTCAGCCTCCAGGTCGTGGACGGCGTGTGGGGCGGGCACAGCGAGGCCGAGCGGCGCAGGCTGCGGCTGGGCGGGAGGGCGTCATGAGCCGGTCCTGTGACGATGGCGCGTTCATCCGCTGCTTGAAGACCGGCAAGATCCGGTACGGCACCCGCCGCGCCGCCCGCCGGATCGCGCGGCGGGCCCACCGGGGGGAGAAGAAGCACACGTACGTGTGCGACTCCTGCCAGGGCTTCCATATCGGCGGAGCGATCGACGAGTACGGCGTACGCCGGCCGTGGCTGCGCTGCCAGACGGACACCTCCCCTGTCTTTTACGAGCTTGGTGGCGCGCAGGCGTACGCCGACCGGGCGGGGGTGGAGCAGCACGTGGTCGCGCCGTGCGGGGAGCACTGGCACGTGTGCCCCCTCCCCACCGTGGCGTGACGTAGATCACACGCTGGACGTTGGGTCGTAGGCAGACGTAAACAGCGCGCCCTTGGTGGGGTGCGTGCGCTCCCTGACGGCGTGGTCCTCAACGAGGCCACCGCCCGATCAACGCTGTCCGCAAGCGGGCGTGCCCGCGAGGACCGCGCCGTCAGGGAGCGCCCCCACCCCACCGGGAGGACCCACGTGACCCTTGCGCGCTGCCCCACCCCTTCACCTTCTACGGCGTCGGCTACCCCGCCGACCGCCTTCTAGCCACAACGGCGGCCCCGAGAGGGACCGCCGTCGCAGCCAGGCAGAGCGCGCCAACGCTCTGAGGCCCTGGATGCCCCCTTCGCCTCTTTCCACAGCAACACGAGGGAGACGTGCATGAGCGTACTTAACGCTGCACGTAAGCCGGGAGCGTTCCCGCCTCCGGCACAGCCTCCTCGTTCTTCCGGCCGGGAGGCCCACGCACGATGAGCACCAACCAGAAGTCCGCAGGGCCGGTCCAGTCCGTCATCCGGCGCGGCCGCATGCGCGCCGACAACTTCACCCAGGTCTCCAACGACCTGGCCCGCGACCGCAGGATCTCCCGCCGCGCGCGTGGCCTGTTCGTCGAGCTCGCCTCCCACCAAGAGGGGTGGATGACGAGCATCGCCGCGCTCGTCGAGCTGGGTCCGGAGGGCGTTCACGCGATCCGGAGCGCTATCGAGGAGCTGGAGAAGTACGGCTACCTCGTGCGCATCCAGCGCCGCGACGCGAAGGGCCGGCTTGGCGAGACCGAGTACTGGATCACTGACTGCCCCGAGGAGTACCAGGAGGAGAAGCCCAGCGCGGAGCCGTCGTCAGAAAATCGCACGACGGGCGACGCCGAAAGTTCCCCCAGCTCGGAACCGTCGTCAGATTTTCCGACGTCGGGTGAGCCGCGCGCGGGTGAGCCGCGCGCGGAAGATCGCACGCATAAGAAGACCAACCACAAGAAGACCAATGAAAGAAATCAGGAGATGCCTCCTTCGTCGGCATCTCCTGCGGGCGAGGCGCAGCAGCAGGATCTCCTCGGCGGCGACAGGCCCCCCGCCGCCTCGTCGAAGAAGACCTCCCGGTCGTCGAAGCCCAAGAAGGAGCGCTCCCCCGAGGAGCAGCTCCGGTTCGAGCAGGCGACCAAGGTTGCCCAGTGGTGGTGGGACCAGTGCGACGAGGCAGGCGTGCCGAAGATCGGCCGGTCGGCCAACGGCACCGGCTTCCCCGGCCTGGTGAAGATGCTCGAAACCGCCCTCGCTGACAACTACACGCAGCGAGAGATCGCCGACGCGCTCCGGAGCAAGCGCAAGCGCTTCCCCCAGCTCAGCGTGTTCGAGGACGCCCTGATGGAAGTGCGCGGCATCGCCCCCGTCCGGACCCTCAACCGCAGCCACACCCCGGGCAACCACCTCGCCCCCTACGACCCCGACGACGCAGCGAACGAGCAGAACAGGCAGGCATGGGGATGACCATCACCGCCATCGCAGCAGGCGACCCAGACGACCGCGACCCGCACCTGCTCGCCCAGGCCAGCAGCCGCCGCACCGACCCGGACGACGTCCCCCGCGCCGACCTCGGCGAGCCCGCATGGCTGGCCGCCCTGTCGCCGGACGCCCGTGCCAAGGCCCGCGCCGCCCTGGAGCGCGGAAGCAACGTCGTCCCGATGCCCACCTCACCCGGCGACGCCTGCACCTGCCCCAAGACCGGCAGGCCCGGCCAGCACCCGCCGTGCCCGGCCTGCCAGCGCGCCCGCAGGGAGACCGCCGAGTCCGTGCTCGCCCAGCAGCGCGAGTTCCGCCACACGGCGTGGCGGCGCAACCTGGAAGGCACCTACGCCGACTACGCCGACGCGACCCTGTCCGGGCTCCGCCCTGAGCAGGACCCGGACGGCCGCGTCTCCCGCTGGCTCGACACCGACTCCCGCACCCTCGTGCTCGTCGGCGACAACAGCCTCGGCAAGACCCACGCCGGGTTCGCCGTCTGCAACGAGGCCGTCCGCCGCGATATGTGGGTGGTGGCGTGGAACGTGGCCGACCTCAACGACCGGCTCCGTCCCGGCGGCGACATCCGCGCGTTCGAGTTCGCCGAGCGGTGCGATCACCTGTTCCTCGACGACCTGGGCGCGGAGAAGCTCAGCGAGTGGACGCTGGAGCAGCTCTACCGGCTCATCGACGCGCGCGTCCGCAACCGCCGCCGCACCGGCATCAGCACGAACCTGCCGTACGACCGGCGCGGGTTCGCTGACACGCCGAAGGAGCAGCAGCCGGTCACCCCGAACATGATCGACCGGTACGGCGCCCGCATCGTCCACCGCATCATGCACGAGGCCACTGTCGTCCGCTTCCACGGCGAGTCCTACCGGAAGCCGGTGCCCTGGTGACCCTCGCCCCGATCGCCCCCGCCCACCCGGCGGGGGCCCGCCCCACCGCGCCAGCTCTGCGGTTCGTGCCCGTCAACTTCCGGCAGGCGTGCGCCTTCATCGCGACCTGGCACCGCCACCTGCGGCCGCCCCGCGGTCACGTCTTCTCCATCGGCGTCGCCGACGTCGCCACCCGGACCCTGCACGGCGTCGCCATCGTCGGCCGGCCAGTGGCCCGCCACTACGACGACGGCCGCACCCTGGAGATCACCCGCGCGGCCACGGACGGCACCCCGAACGTCGCCAGCATGCTGCTCGGCCGCTCCAGGAAGGTCACCTACAACCTGGGCTTCGACCGGCTGATCACCTACAACCACGCCACCATCCACGGCCCCATGTGCGACAGCCCCGCTGCATGCACCCACGGGTCGTGCGAGGCGGTGCGGCTCGGCGAGACCGGCTCCAGCCTGCGCGGCGCCGGATGGCGGATCATCGCCCAGCGGCCGCCGCACGCCGGATGGGACCGCCCCTCACGACCCCGTCACACACACGGCAGCGAAGGCATCGCCCGCACCCTGTGGGAGCCCGACGATGAGTGACCGCGCCCGATATCAGCAGGCGGCCGCCCGCCAGCAGCTCGAACGTGACATCGCCTCCGGCCGGCTCAAGCCCGTCCCCGAACGCATCACCCAGGCGCTCGACCTTCACGAGCTGTACGGCCCCGAAGTGGACCAGGCGCTCGGCGGCGAGGAACCCATGGTGGACGAGTGGGAGGAAGGCAAGCGCGTCCCCACCCTGGAGCAAATCAAGCTGCTCGCCAAGCTCACCGACTACCCGATCCGGTTCTTCTACACCCCCATGCCCGAGCTCAAGGGCCCCGTGTTCATCTGCCGCAGCAGCGGCCCGAGGAAAGGGTGCGAGGTAGTGCGCCCCGCCCAGCCCAAGACCACTCCCGAGCCCCCGCAGCCGCCCGCCGGCGGGAACGTCGTCCCGCTCCGCCGCCCCGGCGGCACGCCGGGCTTCCGCTGCCTCATCCCCAAGTGCCCGCTGCGCCGCCGCCACCAGCCCGCCCCCACCAACGAAGCAGCCGATGCCGGGTGGCGACAGCACTTCCTCGACTTCCACCACGTGGCGCCCACCGCCGCGGAGACCCCCGACCGGAGAACCTCATGACCCCGTTCGACCTCGCGTTCTGGACCGGTTGGACCGTCACCGCGGCCGCCATCGCCGCCGCCGCAACGGCCAGCACCGGCCCGTGGATCGTCCCCGCCGCGATGCTCGCCTGGATCGCCGGCCTCGCCGTCGTCCGCATCCGCGAGCACCGGCCATGACCAGCCCGCCCCCGTCCCTGTGCCCGGCCTGCGCCGGGCACCACCCGGACGACACCGACAACCCCCGGCTCATCTGCCGGTGCGGCACCCACTGGCAGACCCCCGCCCAGGAGCACACCGTGACCATCCAGGCCGCCACCGCCGACCGCGACGCCCGCATCCTCGACCTCTACAAGGGCGACATGCCCGTCAAGGACATCGCCGCCGAGTTCGGGCTCACCAGCGCACGAATCTCCCAGATCGCCGCAGCCGCCCACTTCCCTCTCAGACGGCCCCAGAACGCCCCCAAGCACGTCAACGCGGCCAAGGTGATCACCGACCACCACGCCGGGCTCACCGTGGCGGAGATCGCCACACAGCACCGCGTCAGCGAATCCACCATCCGCCGCTACCTCAAGCACGCCGGCCTGACCGCGAACCCGCCCGCGCGGCGGGGACGCCGTCGTACGGCCGACGCGCTGGCCGCCGCCTGACCAGCGCCGCCGCCGTCTCCTAATCGAAGCGAGACGTAAGCCGCCTGCCTCCGTCATCCTCCCGGCCAGCCGACATCGCCGGGAGGACTTTTGATGCTCGCACCACAGCCTGGCCAGCGCCTGAGGGCGCTGACGTGAGCCCGGACACCGCGCTGGTGCTCTACCTCATCGGCGTCCACATCGCGCTGATCCTGCTGCTCCGCTCCCGGATCCTCTCCCGCCGGCGGATCAGCGAGCTGCGCATCGCCCAGGCCGAAGCGCTGACGAGCGCGATCAACGCCGAGCGCGCGAACCAGGGTCTTGCCGGCCGCCTCGCGCGCCTGCGTCAGGTCCTGGCGCCGATCGCCTCCCGCGCCCGCACCGGCCAGGACCTCGTCATCGCCCGGAAGGACCTGGCGATCGTGGCCGTACTGGTCGAGCACGACGGCCAGGAGGCGGACGCCCTGGTCGCCCTTGAGGACTCCCTCCATAACACTGGACCCGTGTAGACAACATTAAAGAACACTGCTAATGTTTGGGTCTATCAGCGGGGGGTGAGCGGCACTCTCGGCTGAGACCGGAAGGACACCACCACCATGGGCATGACCACCCCTTGGGCGGGCTTCCTCGCCCCCCAGCTCGCCCGCCTCGGCTTCCCCGAGGGCCTCGTCACCCAGGACAACCTCGACACCGGCCACTGGTACCTGCGCACCTACCGCCACCGGCAGGTCGAAGTCGTCGTCAATGAGCAGACCGCCGAGATCACCGTCGCTCGCCTCGCCGACCACGCCAGCGACACCAACGGCTGGCCCATCGTCTACAAGACCGAATTCCAGGGCGCGGACGTTCCGACCGCCCCGATCGTCGCCTGGGTGGCGCTCGCCATGCACCACCACCACGACATGCTGACCGAGCACGTCCTCAACGAGGTCACCACCGCCCTCGGGGGCCTGTTCGCCGCCTCCCCGGCGGCCGTCTGACCCATGCAGCTCACGCTCGACGCGCCGGAGTTCGCCCCTCCGGCGCCCGTCTTCGTCAACCTGCTCGCCTACGACCTGATCGTCATCAACAGCAGCGCGGGCAAAGACTCCATGGCGCTGCTCGCCTACGTCGCCAAGCTCATCAAGGAGCAAGGCTTCACCGGCCGAGTCGTCGTCCAGCACAACGACCTCGGCAAAACCCCCACCGGCGAGCCAATCGAGTGGCCCGAGGTGGCCGAGCTTGCCCGCGAGCACGCCGAGCAGTACGGATTCGAGTTCGTCATCCGCAGGCGCGAACTGGGCGGACTGTGGCACCAACTCGTCGAGGAACGCCGCAACTGGCCATCCAGCTCAGCTAGATGGTGCACAAGTGATCAAAAGACTTCGCAAGGAATGAAGCTCGTCACCGAGCTGGTCACCGAGATCCGCGAGCAGCTCGGCATCACCGACCGCCCGATCCAGGTCCTGTACGCGCTCGGCATCAGGGGAGAGGAATCCGACCGGCGCGCTGGCATGGACATCCTGGCCGTGGACACCTCGCACTCCAGCGGCAACCGCACCATCCACCGCTGGCACCCGATCAGGGACTGGACCTGGAAGCAGGTGTGGGACCAGATCAAGGAGGCCGGGCTTCGCCCGCACGCCGCCTACTCGTGGGGGATGACCCGCCTGTCCTGCTCGTTCTGCGTGCTTGCCACCGTCGAGGACCTGGCCATCGCAGCGCAGCGCAGGCCCACACTGCTCGACGAACTCATCCACGCCGAGCAGCAGATCGGCCACAGCTTCAAGCAAGACCTGTCCCTGGCCGAGATGCGCGCCGCGCTCGACGCCGCCGAACTCGAAACCGCCGCCCCGGCCGCCGCCGAGCAGGCCCGCCAGACGGTCTACCAGCTCGCCTACGTGCGCATCGAGACCATCCAGCGGCGCCGCCACGAAAAGAGCCTCATCAAGGAGAAGCCCGTCCCGATGTGGTCGCCCGCGCGCATCGCCGCGAAGGCCACCGCCGAGACCACCCGCACCCTGGCCGCCGCGCGCCGCGCGCTGGACCTTGCCGCCTAACTGACCCCCGGCCGCCCCGCTTCACAGCGAGGCGGCCCCACAGCCGGAGAAACACCCCATGATCGACACCCGCCCCATCGCCCTCACGGACGCCCAGTGGGACCTCGTCCTCACCAACGCTCGCCTCGCCGCGAACTTCACCGTCAGAGAGTTTGACGACGTCCACTCCGTCCTGATCTGCGCCCACAACGCGCTCCGTCACAACCTGCCCGAGGGCGACGAGCGCCGCCTCGACGCCATCACGGGCATGTCCCTCTGGTGTGTCGCCGACTCCCGCAACGACGACTTCCTCCTCAGCGTGACCCTCGCCCCCGGCGTCACCCTCCAGTCCGACCTTATTGACCTGGCGGACCTCAAGGAGGCCACCACCGCCCCCACCACCGGCTGGTCCGCCATCCGTGCTGTCCTCGCCCGCCTCATCGCCGAGCGGAACAAGATGTGCGAGGCGTTCGCGCTCGTCGCCCTCGAATTCGACGGGCTGGTCGGCTACGCCGAACACCGTGGCGTCGATGCGGAAGACCTGTTCGACACCGTCCACGACACCGCCTCCGCGCACGCCAGCGACATGAACAACAACGGCCTCGGCTCCCAGATCCCCTACCTGGTCGAGCAGAACGGCCATCGCAACACCCGCGACCTCATCGACGAGATCGCCACCGCCAGCCTCGCCGACGCCACCGACTGACAACCCGCCGGGGCGGCGCCACCGCCGCCCCGCCATCCCACCGGAGAACACCCCCGTGACCGTCACCGTGACCGGCCCGGCCGCCCTGCTCCACACCAGCGGAGCCCGATTCAAGGCCCTGGCCGGCTCCGTCCTCCCGTTCATCGCCGAACGCGAGGAGGACGACGCCCCGGCCCCCATCACGCACCTGCACATCGAGGCCGTCAACAACGAACTGCTGCTCATCGGCACCGACCGCAGAACGATCGCCATCGTCCGGCAGCCGCTCACCGTCGCGTCCGTCAACTTCGCCGTACGCGTCTCCGTGCCCGCCTACACGATCGCGAGTCGTCTCGACGACATCAAGGACAAGATGCGCGTCTCTCTCGCCATCGAACCGAAACAGATCACGCTCGCCTACGGACGCACCAAGCTTCGGTTCCCCGCCAGCCCCAGCGAATTGCCCTGGCGCAGCATCATCTCCGACCACCTGACGCCCGACGACGTCCTCACCGACCGCTTCATGATCGACGCATCCCACCTGGCGAGACTCGGACCGGCGAAAGCCCTCGCCAAGCCCCGCAAGCCCATGAACATCCACCTGCGCGGCAGCGACCGCCCCTTCATCGCCACCGCTGGCGATGTCTTTCTCGCTCTCATCATGCCCAGAGTGATCACGGGCCATCCCGGCGCGGCCCTGCCCGAGCAGCCGCTCGACACTTGGCGCGACCACCTCGACTGATGAGCGACATCACCAACTGGCTCGCGCTCACAGACCAGGACCAAATCTGGATCGACGGAGAAGGACGCGAGCACCAGATCGACGACATGGACCCGGCGTACTGCCGCCGGGTCCTGGCCTGGCTCCACAGCCACGCCGACGACGTCACCGAAGAGGCCGCCGCCGTCATCGACCGGGCGCCGCTGCCCGACGTGCACACCGTCGCCTACGACGTCGTCGCCTTCAGCAGCGAGACCGCCGCGATGCGGGACGACCCGCACGCCTGGCTCGTCACCACCCCGCTCATCACCAGCCTGCGCGTACGCGCAGGCTGGCTCACCACCGACCCGAAGGACACCCACCGATGACCGCCGCCGTGGCCGAACGGCCCACCCCTCAGCAGCCCATCACCCCGGTCTATGCCCGCGCCCTGCTCCTCCTCACCCAAGGTCACCAGGCCAAGGACGCCGCCGCAGCAACCGGCGTCGCCCTGGGCCACCTGGTCGCCCTCGCCCGCCAGCAGGGATGGGAGATCCACTCCACCACCCAGCGCGCTACCGACTCCAGCCAAGAGGACTTCACGCCCGTTCTCTCGCCCGAACTCCAGGCCCTGTCCGACTCCTGGACCGGCAAGCTGCGCCTCGTGCTCGACGAGGACGAGCAGGGCGAGCCGTACAACGCCAGTGAACTGCTCGCCTCCGCCGCCGCCTGCGGCGACCGCCACGTACAGGCCGCCCTCGACCGTGCCCGGAAAGCCATGGACAAGCTCCACACCCTCTTCACCGAGGCGGAGGAGCGCCGGATCGCCGCCGAGCAGCTCGCCGCCGCCAAGCAGGCCGCCGCCGACCGCGTCGCCAAGCTCAAGCGGGAACTCGCCGCCGCAGAAGAGAAGGCCAAGGCCCTGGGCGCCACTCCCAAGCGCACCACCACCAGCGACCGCGAGCGCGACCGAACCATCCGCGCCTGGGCCAAGGCCCAAGACCTCGACATCGGCGACTTCGGCCGCATCCCCGGCCACATCCGCGACCAGTACGACGCCGCCCACCCCAACACCTAGCCCCCGAAAGGCACCCTCATGACCAGCACCAGCACCCTCTCCGCGTCTGTCCTCCGGGACGGCAAGCGCGGCCCCGTCACCATCACCTTCCGCACCACCAACCGCAACGACCCGGCCACCCCCTACATCGCCACCGACGAATACGGCGAGGACTACGAGCGCAAGCCCGGCCGGAAGCGCAACCGCTCCGCCACCCTCGTCATCCCCACGCCGCCCCACTACGACGAACCGATCGCCGCCTACGGCACCGCCCTCAAGTTCCGCACCGTGCAGGAGCTCGACGCGTTCCAGGAGCAGCTCGACCAGCTCCGCCCCCACCTGACCGCGACCTTCCCCGCCGATCTCAACGACACCGCGATCATCATCGACGGCGAACACCTCATCTGTCCCGCCTGTGGCGCCCAAGACACCATCGTTGGACGACAAAGTGCCAGCCGCCGCGTCACCGTCGCCCTGGCCCCGGCCACCGGCGTAGCCGCAGCCGGAATCGTCGCCAAGACGATCAGCAGCGACCGCGAAGACGGCCGCTACCTCTTCGACGAGCTCACCTGCGGCACATGCGGCAAAGCCGTCTACCTCCCCGACGACCTCACCGTCAACCCATAGCCATCACCCGGAGGGCGGCCCGCGCCGCCCTCCCACGAACGGAGATCCCCACCATGAGCAGCACCCCCTGCGACTCCTGCCCGCCCGGCCAGAGCTGCGGCTCAGTCACCTGCACCGTGGCAAGGCTCATCTACTGCCACCCCGCCACCTTCGCCAACCGCACCCAGGCCCTCCACTGGATTCTGTGCCGCACCGGCACCGGCTTCGAGTGGAGCAGGGGAGCACCCGTGGACGTGCTGGGCCACCAGAGCGAGCGCACGGAAGAGGAAGCCACCCGCCCCACGGGCGTGCCCCAGCCGCCGCCCTGGCTCAAGCAGGCCGACCCCGACGACTACCAGGACATGGTGAAGGAGTACGAGGCCGAGCGCGAGCGGCTCCGCAGCATCCGCGCCCATGCCGGCGAGCTCGCCCGCACGGCCGGCCCGCTCGGCTTCGACCCGCTCAAGCGCGGCACGTTCCTGGCCCTGCGCCACGACCTGCCCGACGACCTCCAGCCCGAGTGGCGCGCGGCCGCCGACGAGATCGACGCCGTCGTCCACCCCCTCCAGGAAGCACAGAGCCTCCACCACAAGGCCATCGTCGAGCAGATGGCCGAGCACCGCGCCGAGCTCCAGAACGCCATCGGCCGACTCCGCCAGCCCGGCCGCGAGCCCAGCCGCACGGACGAAGCGCTCGCCCACCTCCTGGGGTTCCTGCTCCGCAAGGACCACGACGTCCACGAGCACCCCGACCACCCGCTCAACTCCGGCATCTGGCACTGCTCCGCGTGCGGCGACCTCAACGTCATGCCGGAGAACTGCCCCGGCTGGCACGCCTACCAGGCCGCACGAATGGTCAACGGCCGCACCCGCGATCTCGTCGTCACCGTGCAGGACGGGCATCTCATCTGCCCCGCCTGCGGCGCCCGCGATGAGATCGCTGAGCACGAGATGACCAGACGCGAGATCGGGTTCCACGTCGCCGGCGACGGCAGCCTCGTCGCCGACCCCGGCCAGTGGTTTGACCCTGAGAGCGAGTACTTCGACTGCGGGCAGTGCGGCTCCCACGTCGTCATGCCCGGCGACCTGGCGATCGTCTACCCCCGGTCCGACTGACCCACCACTCAACGCACCCAGATAGACGCCACTAAAGAACGCTGCTAATGTTTGGATCGCGGGCGGGGGCGAGCGGCGCTCCCGCCCGGCATCCGGAAGGAACCACCACGTGACCACCCCCGACATCAACGAACGCTACGTCCTCGTCCAGGACGGCATGTGGATGTACTACCTGATCCTCACAGTCAAGGGCACCTACAATCCCGCCGCGACCAGCGCCACCGCCTACGCCAACGGCGAACCCATGACCAAGCTCAACGTCCCCGGCTGGTGGGGCACCACCAGCCCCGGCCCGCACGAGATCGCCGTCCACATCCGCAACGCCGACCGCATCGTCCGTTGGGACCTGAAGGACCTCGGTAACGAAAACGCGCGCTTCCTGCGGACCCTCACGCCCGAGGAGTTCAACGAGCGCTCTGGCGACGATGACATGTGGTACAGCCTGTACTCCGCCGTCAGGGAGCCGACCGAGCCCACCATCGTCCCCGTGGACGGCCCCTGGATCGTCCTCCAGGACTCGCCGCTCCCGCCCGACGCCAAAGCCACCCCGACCTGGACCGCGGGCCTGCCCACCACCCTCACCAAGCGAGGCGAATACCGCCACCTCTTCCCCGGCTACCTGTCCGGCCTGCGCGACCACCTCGCCAGCATCATCAAGCGCATGCCGTACGTCACCGGCTGCTACAACCAGGACCAGATGCTCAAGGTCTACATGACCGTCCCCCTGGAAGTGCCAGAGAAGAGGTGGGTCACCCCGTTCACACTCGACAAGCGCAGGAGGCCCAAGCCCGTGCTGCGTGAAATCACCGTGGACCGCCACCTCCACCTGCCCGTCCCC
This sequence comes from Nonomuraea sp. NPDC050202, assembly GCF_040656115.1. Lineage (NCBI taxonomy): Bacteria > Bacillati > Actinomycetota > Actinomycetes > Streptosporangiales > Streptosporangiaceae > Nonomuraea > Nonomuraea sp. NPDC050202. The sequence goes on from NZ_JBFALF010000005.1 coordinate 205,590, forward strand.
GACCAGGTCCAAGGCAGCAGCCAGGCCGACGCGCTCAAGAACTGGGGCGAGCAAGTGGAGCACTGGACCGGTGTCGTCGAGTCCGCGTCCGTCAAGGCGTGCAGCGCCTGCCACGGTCGCGGCCACGTCCTCGACGGCGCGGAGGAGTACATCCCCGCCAAGTAAGCCGACACGGAAACGCCCCGTCGCCCACGAAGGGCGGCGGGGCGTTCGCCTGCTGAAGGGCCGCCGCCAACGGAGCAGGACACAAACCGCACACGCGCCCTAGAACACCCGTCATGCCCACCACAGCCCCAGAGACCGGCCGACGCGACGCAAGCGTAAATGTTCGGCACAGTGCCCCCACCATGGACACGAACACCACAACCCGCAGCAGACTGGCCGAGGAATACCAGGCCGGAACCACCATCCGCGAACTCGCCACCCGCCATCGCATCTCCCAGCAACAGGTCTACGAAGCGCTCGTGGACGCCGGAGCGGCCGCGCCTCCCCGGCGCCAGCAACGCCGAGGCAGGCTCCGCCCCCAGACCAGGCAAGCCATCGTCCGCGCCTACAAGGCAGAGCAGACCATCGACCGGATCGCCTACCGGTACAACGTCGGCGAGAACACCGTACGACGGGCCGCTGCCGCCGCCGGCCTGCCGCCCCGCCCGCTTGGATCGCTTCGCGGCTTGGACTACGACCTGATCCAGGACCTGGCCAAGCAGGGCGCGACGTCGAAGGACATCGCAGCCCGCATCAACTCCACACCCGGCAGCGTTCAGCAGGTGCGCCGCAAGCTGAAGCGGGCGCCAGACGGGAAACTTCCCTACGACCGGCCGCTCTCGCCCGCGCGACGCATCATCCTCCGCAAAGCCCACCTCCAGAGCATCGACATCGACGCGCTCGCCCAGCAGCACCTGGCGGGCGCATCGGTCCGCGACCTCGCCCAGCAGCACAATCTCACCTACTCGTGGATCTACAGGCGTTTCCACCGCGCTGGAATCCCCCTGCAAGGACAGCCCAGCAAGAGCCAGCGGGCGGAAATCGCCGCAGCCTACGCGGAAGGGCAATCCCTCCGAGACATTGCCGCCGCGTTCGGCATCAGCCCCGGCAGCGTCGCCCCCATAGCCCGCGCCGCCGGCATCCCACCGCGCCCCACGGGCAAGCCACGCATCAACGACTGGAGCCACATCACCAGCCTGGCCGACCAGGGCATGACCGCGCCGCGCATCGCCGCCGCGGTGGGCTGCTCAAAACGGCACATCGCGCGCGTGCTCAACGGCTCCGGCTACACCTGGACCGGCACCATCTGGGAGCCCCCGGCCGAGTAACGCCACCCGCGCCCGGCACCGCTGCGGCTGCCGGGCGCCCCCAGAAACGGAGCGAGACGTTAACCCCAACCGCCCGGGATGCTCCCGCGCATGATCACCCACACCGCACACCCGGCCACGCCGCCCACGCTGGCCGACGCCGGCACCCCCATCTACGACCAGCTCCTCACCGAGCACCCCGGCCTGTTCGACCGCGCCCCCTGGAACGCAGCCGCGCCCGCCGCCGCGCAGCCCGACCAGGCCGGCATCGACACCGTCGTGATGCCGCGCATCACGACGAACCCGTGGTTCACCCCGCGCATCCCCGCCGGAGCGGCCGCGTGAACGCCCCCGACCTCGACGGCGAGGACCTCGCCCTCATCGCCGGCTGCGGGGCGTTCGTCGGCACCCTCGTGCGGAACCTCGCCATCGCCGCGCTACTCATCGCCTCGATCGCCACTACGGGCGTGCTCTCCGGCGTGCTGTGGTCCACCACGGCCGCCTTCGTCTCCTTCTCCGCGATCAGCGCCGCGAACCGCGCCTACCGCCAGCGCCGCCCCCGGCCGGCGCCCGCCCGCACCACCGTCAAGACCAGCCGATAGGACACCCGTGTACGCCGCCCAGCTCACCCACACCTTCGACGCCGCCCACCGGCTCCCGCACCTGCCCGGCAAATGCACCAACCTGCACGGCCACACCTGGCGGACCACCATCTACATCGCCGCGGCCGACCTGCACGACGGCGTGCTCGTCGAGTTCGGCAGCTTCAAAACCCTGATGCGCGACTGGATCGACACCAACCTTGACCACGCCGCGCTGCTCGGCGCCGCCGACCCCCTCACGCCTGCTCTGCGCGCCGAGGGCTGCCGCGTCTTCACCTTCGACACCGCCGCCGGCCACGCCAGCTCCTGGCCCACCGTCGAGACAGTCGCCCACCTGATCGGCCACCAGGCCGGCCAGTGGCTGTTCAACCTCGCCAGCCCACGCCACGCGCAGATCTCCCGCGTGGACGTCGCCGAGACGCCCGCCAACACCGCCACATGGATCAACCCCAACTCCGCCACATGGACAACCGCGTGACCCAGCACAGCCCGGCAGCACACCCCACCCAGGAGTACGACGTGACCCACCCACGCCGCGGCCCCGGCCGCCCGACCAAGCTCACCCCCGATATGCAAGGCCGGCTGATCACACTGCTCGGGAACGGCTACTCGGCGGCAGAAGCAGCCCGCGAAGTGAACCTCTCGCCATCCACCATCAGCCTCTGGCTCCGCAACCGTCCCGCCTTCAGCGCCGCCGTGGACCGCGCCCGCCTCGATCCGCCAGCCCTGCCCGCGCCACAGCCGCGCGCCGCGGCCACCACCGCGGCGCTGGCCGCACCCGCGGCCCTGGCCAACCTCGCACCCGCGCCGGTACCGGGCATGCTCCGCGAGATCATCCGGCAACACCCAGACGGCGTGATCGAGATCGAACGCCACTACGCCGACGCCGCCCCGACCGAACCGCCAGCCGCGCCCCAAGCCGCGGCCGAGAACACCAGCCGCGCCAACGACCACCAGGAGATCCTCGCCGCCCTGCAACGCATCCACCCGCGCAGCATCGCCCGGGTGCAGCTCGACTACCTCACCGGCCACCGCGACCGGACCCTCCAGGCCCTACGGGCGCTGGAGACACTCCACCTCGTCGAGCGGCAAGTCCACGGCAAGCAAACCAGATGGCGCGCCACGGCGGGCCCCAGCCACTGAAGGAGAACGCGATGAACTACCTCGACCCGAAGCGCCTCAACGAGGCCCGCCTGGAGTGCCTCAAGCTCGCCGCCGAGTGCACGCTGTCCGGCCCCACCGACGTCCACGCCGACGACATCGTGAAGGTCGCCCGCCGCTTCGAGACCTACCTGGTGAACGGCGAATGAGCCACGACCGCCGCGTCCCCCTGGCCGCCATCTTCAAGCCGGCCGGGGACCGCGACGCTGTCCCCAGGATCGACCGGATCACCGCCCATGTCGCCCTGTCGGACGGCAGCACGATCACCTTCGACATCCCCCAGCCGCTCAGCGCCGGCATCGACTACCGCGACGAGCCCCGCTCCTGCTGGCACCACATGTCCCTCGTCGCCCCCGCCTCCGCCATGCCGTGCCGTTGCCAGACGGAAGAGGAGCTCATCCTGTCCATCCAACTCAACCCGTGGCGCGACGACGGCCAGCCGGCCTACACCGTCGCCCAGCAGACACCCGAGCGAGGCAGCAGCCCATGAGCACCGACGACGACGAGACCAAGCACGCCGGCGGCCGCCGCACCAAGCTCACACCCGAACTCCAGCAGAAGCTCTGCGGCCACATCCGCGAAGGGCTCTACCTGGCCACCGCGTGCGCCCTGACCAACGTGGGCGAGTCCACCGTCTACCGGTGGCTCGCCGACGCCGAGAAAGACGACGCCCCCGACGAGCTCCGCGACTTCGCCGAGGCCGTCGAGCAGGCCCGCGCCCAGGCCGAACGGCTCGCCGTGGACGTCATCTTCAAGGACTTCCAGGGCGGAGTCTTGATCAAGCGATCCGAACGGCCGGACGGAAGCGTAGAGGAGCAGTGGACGCCGCCCAACGGCAAGCTCGCCCTCGAATACCTCGCCCGCACCCGCCGCGACCGCTACCAGCCCGTCAAGGCCCTGGAGATCACCGGCAAGGACGGCGGGCCCGTCGCCATGTCGCACGGCGTGGACCTCACCGGCCTGGCCGACCGCGTCGCCCAGGCCGCCCGCGAAGCCCAGCAGGCCGGCGACGACGACGGGGGAGAGGTCACCCCGTGACCCGCCCCAGCACGCGCGCCTTCCAGCACGCCGCCACCGTCCCCGAACGGCCCGGCATCGCCGTCGCCTATCAGGCGCTGGAAGACGCGCTCCGCCGCGAGATCGCCGAACGCATCCTGCGCGGCCGCCGGCCGTGCCCCGACCACCCGGCGGCCGGCGGCCGCCCCTCCTGCTCCGCGTGCGGCGAGCACCACGCCTACAGCCAGGCCGCGCGCATGGCGCTCGGCATCCACCGGGAGCTGTCTGCGGGGGCCAGCTCCTGACCTCGCAGGCGTGGCGGCCCACGCCCTCGAGGTGCGTTGCTCTGCAACGCGGAACGGCCCGCCAGCGGTGGACGCTGGTGGGCCGTTCGAGGTGTCGGGGTGGCGCTTAGGCGAGGGAAACTCCAGCGCCCCACCACAAGGGGCGATTGACCGGCTATCCGATCCCGCCGCGCCTGCCCCAGGTCAGGCAGGGATGGCGGGCTGCAACGGCCGAGTCGGCAGCAGCGCCGGGATCGGCTCGGCGGGCCCGGGGAACCACCGCTGCGTGATCTGCGCTGTCCGGTCGGCGGGGTCGCCGTGCGCGACCAGCACGTCCAGTTCCCATGCGCCCTCCAGGTGGCGGGCGATGACGTCGAAGTAGGCGCGGGCCAGTTCCGGGCAGGGCGTGCTGGTCCACACGAACACCTTGATGATCTGCCTCTGCTCGTCTACCTCGGTGATGTGGCGCGGGTCGAGATCGCCGAGCGCGAGCGGCGGGAAGCGCAGCATGGCGGGCTGGGGGATGTCGCCGCGCCGCTGTGCGGCGAACAGGGCACGGATGAGGTGGGCGCGCGTGAACTTCATGAGCTGGGAGGTTTCCTTCCGGGTGGTGGGCCCGCCCGCCGCTCGGACGGGCCCGGGAGGGGACTAGACGACGTCGAGCAGGTGCGCCAGCAGGGCGCGGACCTGGTCAACGGTGAGGTCGATGCTGTCGCCCTCGTCGGTCACGCTGCACAGAAGCACCGTGCCGAAATACGGCTGATAGGTGTAACCGTGATGCCGCGCCAGCGCGGTCGCGAACGGGTTGATCTCCTGCGTGTAGATCCCTTCGTCGTCGAGCCACATGTCCAGGCGCGAGGTGAGCCGAACGACGTCCACCGACCGGCAGCCGATCTCCCGGTACATGACGTCCAGGCTGCTACCGGTGGTGGGGAGGTTGACCTCGCGGATCTCGCCCTGCGGAGTGAGGACGATTGCGGTGCTCACTGCTGGTGTTTCCTTCCGGTGTTTCCTACGGGAGCGCCGCTCGCCCCCGTCGAACTACTAAAACATTAGCAGTCTTCTTTAACGTTGTCTATCCAGGTAGATCCGAGAATCTGCCAGCACGGCAAAGGCCCGCCCTGTTCGGGCGGGCCCAGGGGAGTGGTTCAGCGGCGGGCAAGTGCGGGGCTGCGCAGCGACACCTGGACCTGCTCGCCGACGTCGTAGAACAGGGTCGGTGTGGTGTGCGGCACGTCGCCCTCGTACACCGTGACGGCGATCCGGCCGTCGTCGCCGGCCTCGGCGTGCGCGGCCATCACGTACGTGGTGCCGCCCACGTGGATGAGGTAGCCGTCGCCGAGCTGCTCGGCGTCCACGTGCGTGTGCATCGGGGTGCGGGTCATCGCGTCCCTTTCAGGAGGCGGGCCCGCCCGCGCGGCGGGCAGGCCCAGGTAGGGGATCAGGCGGAGAGCCGGAGCAGGAAGGGCGCGAGGTCGCGGAGTTGGTCGGCGGTCAGGTCCCGGCTGCGGCCCTGCTCGTCGATGCCGCACACCAGGACCGGCCCGTACCACGGGATCCACAGGCCGCCGAGCCGGACGGACAGCTTGGTCGCGGGCATGTTGGTGTCGTGGCCCAGGCCCTGCCTGTTCGGGTCGATCCACATGCCGACGCCCGGGGCGAGCTGGTGGCGTTCGGCGGAGAAGGCATTGAGCAGGTCGAGCGTCAGGGGCAGGGTGCAGGCGGTGGCGGGCAGGTTGACGACGCGCATCTGCCGGTTCGGCAGCAGCAGAATCGAGGCGCTCACAGGCGGTGTTCCTTCCGGGGGAGAGGGCCCGCCCGCCGCTCGGGCGGGCCCAGGAGGGACGATCAGGCGGCGAAGATCAGGTTGATCACGGTCAACTCGCCGTACCGCTCGGCGTACCGCTCGTTCGCCTTGTCCTGCACGCGCTTCTTGGCGGGCGTCTCCGGCGCGTACACCGGCTGGAGCCACATCACGAGCGCCGGGTCGCGCCCCTCCTCGTGCGACTCCTCCACCAGGTGTGCGTTCTCGAACCTGTCCCACGTGGCGAGCTGCACGCGCTGCTCGTGGGTCAGGCCCACGAGGTAGGACCGGCAGAGTTCCCGAGCCTCCACGAAGAACGGCTCCACCAGCGTGAAGTCCGGCTCCACCGCGACGATGCGGCCCATGTGGGCGAGCGCGTCCACGACGTTGTTGCGGATCTGCTTCCACGCGGTGTGGTCGCCCTTGTACCGGTCGGCGATCTGCCTGGCCAGCGCCAGCGAAGCCGTCATCCGGTCGTGCGCCTCCCGCATGTGGGAGGGAGTGATGTCGTAGTAGCTGGTGAGCGTCGTGATCGCCAGCCGCTGGAGCCACAGGAGGTGGGTCTGGTGCGAGGACTCGCGGGTCAGGGGCTTCGCCATGGGTGTTCCTTCCGGTTGGGGGAGCGCCGCTCGCTCCCTGCCGACTACCCAAACATTAGCAGTATTCTTTAATGTTGTCTACATCGGCAATCACCGCTTTGCCTGTGTAGACATCACTAAAGAAGACTGCTAATGTCTTAAGTGTTCGGCGGGAGCGAGCGGCGTTCCCGCAGGAAACACACCGGAAGGAAACGCATGCGTTTCGCCACTCTGACCTGCATGTTCGCGACGCTCGTCGCGCTCGCGGTCGGCTGCCTCTTCGCCCTCCCCGCCGCCGCTGCGGCGCTCACGGAGACCGGGCAGATCACCTCCCCCACCCCCGGCACCGCCCTCACCACGGGCAAGCCGGTCACGGTCACGGCGACCGTCACGGACGCCTGCTCCGCCACCCTGACCCTGCGCACCCCCACAGGCGACAAGACGAACCTCGCCAAGGAACCGGGCAACCCGACCTGCCTCGGCGAGATCGCCGTCACCGCGACCTTCACCCCGGACGCGCCCGGCAACTACACCCTCGCCATCCTCGGCAGCGTCCCCCTCAGCGAGATGAGCCTCACGGCCACCGCCGCCCCCAGCCCCACCCCGACCGTCACCGAGACCAAGACCGTGACGGCCACCCCAACCGCCTCGGAGACGCCCAGCGCCACCCAGACGCCCAGCCCGACCCCGACCGTGACCAAGACCGTCACCCCGAAGCCCAGCGCCACCCCGACCAAGTCGAGCACGGCCAAGCCCCGCGTGACCACCACCGTCAAGGTCACCGAGCCCGCCCCCACGACGGGCCAGCAGCCCACCGTGAACAACTACATCCCGACCGTGCCGACCGCCGCCCCCAGCGGCACCGACCCCAACACGGACATCACCTTCCCGACCGCCGCACCGGTCACCACCGTGACCGCCCAGCCTGACTACATGGCGATGTGGCTGGCCATGCAGAACATGTCCGCCAAGGACGACGGTGGCAGCATCTGGGACGCCATCCTCCGCGTGATTGGCTTCCTGGCCATCGTCGCCGGGATCGCCGCCGCCGCCTGGATCGGCTTCAAGGTCTTCCGCAAGCGCGGCGACCGCCACGGCGACCTCCACTGAGCCCAGACCTAACCACGCCTGCCCCGGCACCATCCCGCCGGGGCAGGCACCCCACCCCCTGAGCCAAGTGGAGGACACCCATGCGCATCACGCTTGCCCGCTTCACCGCCCACACCCTCGGCCGCGCCGCTGGCCACCTCGCCACTCTCGCCGCCCGCATCACCCCGCCGTACGAGGAGCCCGCCCACACCTGCCGCACCTGCGACGCCGCCGCCACCACCTACGCCCCCGGCTTCGGCTGGGTCTGCGCCAACACCGGCCACTAGGAGCCCCGATGCACCTCGCCGCCGAACGCTGGCTCGCCAAGCGCGCACTCGGCGCGGCCCACCGCGACGTGAACCGCTGGGCCCGCCTCCTGCGCATCGCGGTGCGCGTCCCGATGGCCACGCCGATCGACCTCGCCCACGCGCTCGCCCTACGCGACGCCCCGGCCCGGCCGATCGTCGCCAAGGTCCTGGACCGCTACGAGCGCGCCCAGGGCGATCTCCTGGACGCACGCACCGCCCTGGCCGACCTGAACCGCTAACCGATCACCACGGGCCCGTACGAGCGGCGTACGGGCCCCAACCCGGAAGGACACCATGACCACCCCCGACATCACCCCCGACATCATGAACCACCTCCTGCGGGCCCTGGAAAGCCACGAGACCAACGAGATCGGCTGGGCCAACCCCGAACTCCACGTCGTCACCGCCGCCACCGTCAACGGCGTCCTCACGATCACCCGCCACCACATCCCCGCATGGCAGTGGAGCGCCCTCCTGGTCGGCGTCATCGGCGCGCCCGGCGCGACCGGCGACGCCGAGCACGACCTCAAGCTGTACGCCGACACCTGCCAGCCGATGCCCGGCTTCCTGCTCGTCGCCCTCACCTACGACCACGAGAGCCAAAGCTTCGAGCAGCTCGCCCAGCGCTGCGTGACCGCCATCGACCGCAACGGCAAGCCGTACCACCTCGCCCGCGAGCACGGCGACGACGAGCCCACGTTCGAGCCCGTCGCCGTCCCCGGCTCCGCCCCGTACGGCGACGTTCTCGCCCTCGTGGCCGCCGCCCTCAACCGCTGACCCACACACCACCCCCGGGCCCGTACGAGCGGCGTACGGGCCCCGCCCACACCGGAAGGAACCACAGCGTGCGCGTCTCGAACGCCGACCCCACCAACAGCGACCGGGCCGAAAGCGGCATCGTCGCCATCAGCGCCTACGCCAACGACGCCTACATGGCCGACAACCGCGACCTCAGCAACGACGAACACCTCGACCAGGCCGCCCGCGACGCGATCGGCGACATCCTCCACCGCCTCGAACGCGCCCACGTCCACCCCGGCGTCATCCTCCAGGCGGCATACCAGCGCTACCGAGAGGAAGCCCTCGCCGACGAGCCCGGCCACCGGCCGTCCCTCGCCTACCCGCACGCCTGCGGTTACTGCGACGCCCTGCCCGGCCAGCCGTGCCGCTGGGGCTGCGAGTCATGGGAGCTGTACGGCCACACCCGCCTCACCGCGCCCGAGCAGCTCGGCGAGCCCACGCCCGCCGACACCACCCGCTAACCACCCGCCCGGCCGGAGCCGCGCCCACGCGGGCGCGGCTCCCCGCACGCCAGGAACCACCCCGTGACCAACCCTCCGGCCCTGCGCCGCTTCCGCCTCGACACCATGACGTTCATCGTCGGCGAGGTGACCGCCCGCACCCGCAGCGAGGCCCGCGCCAAGCTCCGCGACGTCGTCGAAAGCCTCACCCTCACCAGCGGCGACCCGGACGTCACCCTCGAATCGCTCAGCATCGACGGCGACATCGACGTCCTCGACGAAACCCCCGTCACCACACCCGACGCCCCGGCGGCCGGCCACGACGACCCGGGCGCGGCCGGCCCCCGCCTCTACGGCGGGCTCGACATCTTCCTGCCCCAACCCTGAACCACCAGCGGGCCCGCACGAGCGGCGTACGGGCGCGCCAGCACCACCGGAAGGAACCACCCCGTGATCCAGCCCCACACGTACTTCGCCCCGGACGCGATCGACGAGCTCGTCCACGCGGCCGCCGCGTTCGCCGCCGGCCACGACCTCGACGACATCACCCCACGACAGCGCGAGCTCGCCGAGCTCGCCTGCCAGATGTTCCTCGACCCGGGCGAAGAGGGCTACCAGCTCCGGCCCTCCACCGACCCGGACCTGTCCCGCGTCATCGTCACCCTGGAGACGTTCGCGCGCACCTCCCGCACCGTCACCGTGGCCGTGGACGTCCCGCCCGCCATCGCCGACAACGCGGACGCCATCCACGACCACCTGCACCAGGGCGGCGTCTACTGGCTGGAGCTCGCCGAGCACTACCGCGCCGACGACGACCTCGAAGTGACCGAGGTCCGGCTCGGCGTATCACCCGTCGCGCCCGTCCTGCACAGCTACGCCCTCGACGTCGAGCTCGACGCGGTGGCCCGCCTGCACGCCTACACCCTCGACGAGGCCAAGCAGATCCTGGCCAAGGCGCTCACGTGCGTGCCGCTCGGCGAAGTCGGTGAAGTCCGCATCACCGAGGCCACGCTGAACCGCGCGCCGCACCTGTTCGAGATCGACGGCCGCGACGTGGACAGTCCCCGCCCGTACACCGTGACCGGCCTGCTCGACCTCGACATGTCACCCTCCCCGCTGTACGTCGCCGGAGTCGTCGAAGGCGAGCGCGACATGTGCGACAGCGACAGCAACTCCGGCGACTTCGGCGAGTACCAGCGCTACGCCGTCACCGTCGAGGCGAACGACGCCGACGAGGCCGCCGCCATCGCCGAGCGCCTGGCCACCAGCGACCACGAGGACGACGCCGACGACGCCGACAAGGACGAAGAGGAGGACGGCGGCGAGGACCTGGCCCAGGCCGCCTAAACCACCCCGGCCGCGAGCGCCGACCGCACCGCGCGGTCGGCGCTCGCCCGCGTTCAGAACCGTTCGGCAGCGTTCACCGACGTTCGGGCCCGGACACTAACCCATCCCGCCCGACACCCTCCCTCTCTCAACCGCCAGGCCGTCGAGGGCCTGGACCGCGAACGAGGGGGCACACCCGTGCAAACCATCACGTCGCCGAACAAGACCAGGGGCCGCATCGCGCCAATCCGCGTCATCGTCGTCCACACGATGGAGACGGGGGAGAGCTCGACCGTCGCAGAGAACGTGGCGGCCTACTTCGCCCGCACCAGCACCAAGGCGAGCGCTCACCTGTGCGTGGACAACAACAGCGTCGTCCGGTGCGTCGCCGACAGCGACACCGCATGGGCCGCCCCCGGCTGCAACAGCGACGGGCTCCAGATCGAGCTCGCCGGACGCGCCGGCCAGTCGAAGGCGCAGTGGGCCGACGAGTACAGCAAGGACCTGCTCGACCTCGCCGCCCGCCAGGTCGCTGTCTGGTGCGACAAGCACAACATCCCCGCCCGCCGGCTCACCCGCGCCCAGCTCCGCGCCGGCCAGCGCGGCATCGTCGGCCACGCCGACGTCAGCGCCGTCTACAAGCGCAGCGACCACTGGGACCCGGGCCCGAACTTTCCCTGGGACTCGTTCATCGCCCAGGTCAAGCACTACCTCGGCGGCGGCACATCACAGCCGGCCAAGCCGACCACACCCAAGCCGTCCACCACCAAGCCCGGCGACTGGCCGGCCTTCCCCGGCCGCCTGCTCGCCTACCGGCCCGGCACGGCGCTCATGAGCGGAGCCGACGTCACCACCTGGCAGAGCCGCCTCAAGCAGCTCCGCTACACGATCACCGTGGACGGCCGGTACGGGCCCATGACCGCCGCCGCCACCAAGGTCTTCCAGCGCGCTGAAGGCCTCGACGCGGACGGTGTCGTCGGCCCCAAGACCTGGCGCGCCGCCGACTGAACTTCCGCCCCCGCACAAACCCGCAAACCCTACACAACCCTGCACTCCCGCAGGTCACACCCACCCTGGAGCCCATATGTCCCGCACTATCCTGCAAGCGATGCTGACCAGCATCGCCGGCATCGCCACCATGCTGTGCCCGCCGGCATACGCCAGCCAGTGGTGGCCCGGCAACTTCCCTGCGCTCGTGGCCGCTCTGCTCGTCGGCTGGCTGCTGTTCCTCGCCTTCGTCATGGTCACCGGGACCGACAGGAACAAGCCTGCCCCGGCCGCCCCGAGTACCACGCACCTGCTACCCGGTCACCAGCCCAGCCCCGACGACCTGACCATCAACTGGGGTCAGCTCACCTCACGCCTACCCGTGGACGACGCCGAACGCATCGCACTCGACCTGCTCAACCAGGTGCGCGCCGCCCGCACCCGCGCCGCTGCCGCGGCGGCCGACGCCGGAATGGCCGCGCAGTGACCGCCGCCGGGATCGCCCTGACGATCCTCATCGCGGCGGTTGCCTGGATCATCGTGTCCAGCCTGTGCGCGTTCGTCGGCCTGTGCATCGCCATGAGCCGCAACGAACTCGGCGGCATGGCGCTGATGTTCCTCGGACCCGTGGCGGCGTTCGGAGTCGCCGCCGGCGTGTCCATCGCCCTGATCTGGTGAGCTACAGCAGCACGGCGAGCGTGGCCCACGTGGCGGCCGCGCCCGCCACGGCGCCTGCCAGCGTCTGCGCCGGTGTGTGGTCGCCCAGCGTGGCCCGCGACCAGCCGATCAGCCCCACCACGACGGCGCCGACCACGCCCACCGCGTACATCCAGCCGCCCGGCACCACCCATGCGACCATGACGACGCTGCCCGAGGCCACCGCCGTGTGAAACGAGATCTTCCATCCGGCCACGGTGACCGGCCCCAGCACGGCGAGCGTGGCCAGCATGATGGCCACGCACGCCACCATCACCCGCGGAGCGCCGAGCACGACCAGCAGCGCCAGCGCGACCACCACCAGGGCCACGATCACGGCGATCAGCTTCGGGCGCTGGGACCGCTCGGTGATGTGCCGGTTGCCGAACCGGCCGGACCGCACGCCGAGCGCGATCACGGCCGCGGGGATGCCGCCGCACAACACCGCGGCGATCAGCGCCCAGCCGAGCCCGACCCACCCGCCGGTGATCGCCCCCACCGCGAGCGGGAGTCCCATCACGAAGTTCTTGGGTGCCAGGACCTCCGTTAAGAGGCGCGCGATACGGCTCTCTCCGCGCTCGGCCGTCTGAACGCCTCCGCCACCTTGAGCTGCCACGCCGTCTCCTTCTCAATGTCGTTGCCGAAGTCCGGCCCGGGAATCTCACCCTCAGGATCGTCACCGACCTGGCCCGTACGGGCCGCCGCGAGGGCGCTCCGCACCCAGTCGGCCGCGTCGCCCGGGTGCTCGCTGGCCGGAGCCGACGTCACCGCCGTGAGCTTCAGCATCGCGTCGCGGATCTCCAGCACCCGCCGCACTCGTTGCGTCTTGAGCGTGCCCTTCATGCCGAGCGCCACGTCCGGGAACAACGCGGTGAGCCCCTTCCACAGCGGCCGCAGCGCCCACAGGATGCGCATCTCGCGGATCCGCGCCGACGCAGCCCGGTAGGCCGGAATCGACGTGCCCGCCGTGATGCCGGCGATGCAGGCCAGCAGCGTGGCCTGCCCGAACACATCGTTCTCGCGCCACGTCGTGTCCGGGTTGATCAGGTTGGCGAGGTTGACGACCATCACCTCGGCGCGGTTGGCCACGCCGGCGACCATGCTGATCGTGGACAGCACCAGGCCGACGCGCAGCAGCGGCGGCGCCTTCCGCGCGTAGCTGGCGAACATGAAGCCGGCGAACGCGAGGCACGTCATCAGCCACGCATCGAACACCGCCAGATAGACACGGCCCTGCCACGCCGTCTCAACAGGGGAGTGCGCGCCGTCCACCCAGTAGATGCGGCCTCCCCGGATGAGGAACATCAGGGTCAGGGTGGCCATCGTGACCGCGGCGCCCGTCCAGATCCGGCGGGCCCGCCACGTGTCCGGATCGCGCGTGATCGTCTCGACGTACACCAGCAGGAACGTCGCCGACGCCAGGCCGGTGAGGTGGCGAAGGAGAGTGGCCAGTTCCGTCTGCGTGGTGGCGTCCAGCCATTCGACGATCGGCGCCGCTGAGAACACTCTGCTGAGAGCCAGGCCGGTGAACGCGCCCCAAAGCATCCTCTGCTGGACCGACTCCATAGCCGGCCGGATGCGGGAGATCGCAGCACCCCACAGCAAGACCATGGCTAACCAGTCAACAACGCCCACACGCTGCTCCTATTCGTATCCGAACGTCTGCTTGATCCGCCGCATCCCTTCGTCGCCGTCAGCGGCGTCGTCGAGCGGCTCGTTCACGTGCATCAGGATGAGCGTGGCCAAGCGTTCGGCGTCGCGCTCCTCCTGCGTCTGGTACTTGCTCCGCCCGGCCGCCCGGATCGCCGTCATCCCCAGCGCCTTGCCCAAGAGCCAGCTCAGCGCCGTCTCGTCGTCCCCGACCTGGCCGTGATTGAGCAGCATGTGAGAGATCTCGTGCAGCACGATGAGCACGCGCAGGATGCCCCGGGCGCCCGGGGCGACCCAGATGTGGTCAGCCATCTCGGTGGCGATCCACAGCCCGTTGACGGCGCCGGCAATCCCCTCGGGCAGGTCGAGCACGAAGAGGGGACGGCCACGAGCTTCGGAGATGCGATCCAGGTACGTCTCAAGATCGAACGGCTGCGGAATCGGGACCGCTTGCAGAGCCGCATGCAGATCAGGGTTGAAACGCACCTGTTGGGGACCTTTCCGAGCAGGCTGGACAGCCTACCCCGGCCCCCGCCTGCTGGCTGCTACAGATCGTCTAGATTTCGTCTCGCTCACGCTCGCGCTGCCGATGGCGTTCTTCGACGCTCAGCATGGTGTCCAGCATCTGCTCGACGGCGTCGAGCGACGCCGAGTCCTTCAAGCCGGTCAGCCGCTTGGCGACGTTGCGCATCTTGAGCGCCATCGCCTTGTCTTCCATACGAGCGACCTGCGCCGCTTCCTCAGGCGTCAGCGGCCCCTCGTCAGGCTGCTCCTCGACGCCGACCAGCCAATCGAGGGACTTGCCCAGGAACCGGGCCAGACCCGTCAGGATCACAAGCGACGGATTCTCCGCCGTCCCCTTACGCAACTGGCCGATGTAGGCGTGCGTGACCGTAACGCCCTGCTCGCGCAGCAGCTTCGCGGTTTTCCGGTCGGACAGACCTCTCTCGCGCAACGCCTCATCTAGCCGTTCGGCCAGAGTCGCCACCGTTATACCTGCCCTTCCGGGATAACCCACACATTCCGGCTGGACGCCAACAGTACACACTTTTCCCGGAATGGTCGCCACTAGTTGACATTTGACTCATCAAGCGATCGAATCGTCCCTCCGAGTGGAAACCAGCGACGACCAACCCAAGCTTCCGCCAGTTGACACACCGTACTGGAGCACGATTTGTCACACCGCAGCGCTGCGGCCCTGACCTCGCCGGACGGCACGCCGCCCCTCCTCGCCCCGCCGACCCGCCATCCCCGCGGCTCCACAGGCGGCATGACGGCACGGCACGCCCGTCACGGCTCCGGCTGGAACGGAAGCCCGTGCGCCTGGCGCTCCCGCTCGACCGCGCGGGCGATCCGCCGGCGCGCCTCCGGCGGCAACTCGGCCACCCGCTGGAACAGGCCTAGCTGCGACTCGACCGCCTCAAGCAGCTCCTGTTCGAGGTTCTCGCGCAGATACTCGACCGGGACCCCGTAGAAGCGGGCGATGCCGACAGCCTTGTCCACGGAGATCGACTTCCGGCGGCCGGTCTCCAGCATCGACAGGTAGGCGTCCGTGATCGGCACGCCCGTCGCGGCGATCCTCGCCGCCACCTCTCGCAGAGAGTACGGCTCGCCGTCCACCGGATTGATCGTCAGCTCGCGCATGCGCTTGAGCCGAGCCGCTAGATGCGGCATCCCACCTGCCCAAACGCGCTGCGAACCCTAGTTGACATAGGTGCACATTAGTCGGAACGATGAACCATCCCAAGGCGCTAACTACTGTTAGTGGAGCCCCGCCCAAGGAGCACCACATGGCGAGAGAACCCCAAACCCCAGGAGGCGACTTCAGCCGCCTCCTCGACCTCTACCTCCGCGACCACCGCGAAGGCCCCGCCCTCGACAAGTTCGCGCTCATCGACGCCCTGGCCAATGAGCTCGCCATCGCCGACCAGCGGGCGAAAGTCCTCCTGTCCCTCCTGTCGCTCGAGGCCGAACGCCTCGTCAACGAAGACGGAGTCCAGACGAAGGTCATCGTCTCCCACATCCAGAACAAGACCCCTCTCGACCGGAAGAAGACCGCGCTCTACGACCTGATTAAGAAAGCGCCCGAAGCCGCCGAACTGCTCACCGACTTCCTCCAACGCGAGCAGGCGCTCCTCCAGCAGGCAGCCGACGACCCGCGCACCAGCACCGCCTACCGGCTCGCCGCGCGCGCCCGGGTCATCCAAATGCGCGAGGCCACCAAGCGGTTCATCGGCCGCTTCAACCGCATCCCCGTCTCCGCGCTGATCCCCTTCGGCGCGGGCGGACTCCTCGGCAGTAAGGCCGCGGCAACCTCCGGCGGCGCAACGGGAGCCGCCGCCGCTGGCGCCGCAGCCCCGGCCGCCGCCGGCACGGCGAGCGTCGCAGGCGTGGCGGCCCCGGCCGTCGCCGGCACCGCAGGCGCCACGAGCTTAGGCGCGGCCGCGATCAGCGGGGGAGGGACAACCCTGGTCGGCGCAGCCAGCCAGGTCATCGCTCAGGTCGCCGGCGTCGCCGGCATCACCATGACGCAGGCGGCGACCGCGGTAGCCGCCACCGGCCTGGTCGCCACAGCGCCCGTCATTCTCGACGCGCCCCGCGAGCCCGCCCCCATCGTCATGCTTGCCGAGCCCGCACCAGCCCCCACGTCGGAGACGACCGCGCCCGCCGCCAGCCCCACCTGGGCCGAACCCACCCCGTACGCCACGCCGACCTCAACGCCGACGACCGCGATACCGACGCACACGCCCACGGCCACAGCCCCGACCACCACGGCGCCGCCCTCGCCTGTGAAGTCCTACCCCCTGGTGGCGACGAAGGCGGCCACGCCGGAAGCGAAGCCCACGAGCTCGGCAGCCGTCACGCCGCAGCCCGTCGTCACGTCCTCCTCGCCGCGGGCGACTGCGGAGCCGACGCAGCCCACCTCCACGCCGACCCTCCCACCGCCCGACCAGGCGGCGGTAGCGCCGCCCACGCCGACAGCGACACCGACCATCACGCCCGAGCAGACGCCCACACCAGACCCGTCCACTTCGGCCCCGCTGCCGACGACATCCCCCGACCTCCCAACACCCACGCCGGACCCCAGCACGCCAACCGCACCGCCGACGAGCTCCACCCCAGAGCCGACCAGGCATACGCCACAACCGGACACCACCACGCCCGCACCCGACCCCACCGACCCGCCGGCGGCGCCGCCCCAGACGCTGGCACCGGGCCTGCCCGCCGGCCTGCCCTCGCCGGCGTCAGCGTGGTGGTACGGCCCCTGACCGGGCGTCCCCTGAACCGGGCTTCCGTCTCCGCCCCTTGGCGAGCTGCGCAGAGCTCGTCCTTGCTAGGCGGGAGGGGCGGAGACGCGAAGCCCTACCCCTTCCTGTACTGCTCCATCTTCTCGAGCTCCTCCGCACTCACCGCGCGCAGGAACCACCACGCCGTGTAGGGCGCCCGCTGATGCAGCAGCACCCGCTCCCGCACGTCGAGCCCGGCCGCCGTCCCGTCCAGGTCCACCAGGTACGCCCGCAGGCTGGCCAGCCGATTCACCTTCGGCACGACCATGCCGAGCAACTCGTCGTACTCGGCGACCTCCTCGCGCGGCACCTCATACCAGGCGTGCACCGCAGTCACCGTCCACCACACCAGCGGGTCATCATGCGGGATCAACTGACCGCCCGCCCCGCGGTCCTCAGGCCAGTTGTGCAGGTGCACCCGCGACCGCTCCATATGCTCACGTTATCGAACGCATGAGCTAGTGCCGCAAAAGACGGGGGAGAGGCTGCGCGGGTGGGCGCGCGACGGCCCGCCGCCTCGCGCGATACGAGACGACGGGCCGCCTGGGGATGGGCGGTCAGGAAACCGGCGTGGCCTTCCCGCGCCGATGCGCGGCCTGCCGCACAGCCATCAACGTGTCGTCGTCGCACAAGGTCTCCCGGTGCACGACGTCGTTGGGGGCCTTGCTGACGCGCATGGCGTCAAGGTCGCGCGGGTGGCACTCGGCCCGAGGAGCCACATACAGGGTGTAGTGGTCCAGGTCGGAGTCATAGCGGTAAGACTCCAGGCGGATCTTCATGTCGTCCTCGAAGATCCAGCCGAGCCCGGTGTCGCGGGCGAGCGCCCACGCCGCCGGCGGCTCCGGCCGGAAGGGCGCGGAGCGGAGCACGGCGATTACTGCCACGGGGTTGTTGGCCGTGTTGGAGCTGTTAGTCAACAGGTTCTCCTCGTTGTGATCGTTGATCACCCAAGGGCGGTGATCACCTCCACCCAGCGTGTCAGCGCGTGAACTCTGGCCGTTAATAGCAAATGATCTTGAATGGTTGCCCATATAGACATCATTAAAGATTGATGCTAATGTTTTGGTGTCAAGGAGGCAGAACGTGAGCACCAGTATGACCATGGATGGGCGGATCGACATCGAACCGTCCATCCCCCTGACCGCCGCCCGCTCCCGCAGCGACCACAACCCGGAGAAGTACCAGGGCTCCCGCGCAGGCGTCCCCGTGGACCTCGTGTTCGACATCGAGGCCAACCCGGTCACCGGCTGGAAGATGATCGTCGGCCTGGTGCCCGCCATGGACTACGGCCGCAAGCTCGGCAGCCCGTACGCCGAGATCCAGGACCTGATGGCCACGTGCGGCGAGGGACGCGAGTTCTCCGGCACGCTGCACATCCGCGACGACGAGGGCGGCACCTCCGAGATCACCGTCGAGGGTGGGCGCGTCGAATGGTCCGACTGGGAATACCCCGACGACCCCGCCGACGAGTAGCCCCGCCCGCCCCAACAACCCCAAACCATTAGTAACTGGAATCAAAGTTCCAGGAACTAATCGCGCGACGATCAACACGCGACCACCGGAAGGAACCACCCCGTGACCCTCAGCGAGATCATCGCCGCCGCGAGCCAACGCCCGCAGCCCCGGCAGAAGCCCTACGCGATCGACCCCTGGGAGTGCGGCTGCACCGAATGCATCATCGGCGAGTACAAGCCCCTCCGGTACGCCACCGACGAAGAGATCGCCAAGATGCTCACCGGCGCCATCGGCAACCACACCAGCATCACCCTCTCCGTCACCGTCGCCATCGCCACCGACATCGGTCCCGACGAGACCCTCAACACCGCCCACGCCTCGTGCGAGGTGATCGTCTCCTGCCACCACAAGTCCTGGACGGTGCCCCCGCACCTCCTCGGCTTCCCCATCCAATAGCCGCACCGGCCGCCGGGCACTTCACCCGGCGGCCCTAACCCCTTCCGGAGCGCACCATGTCATCCAGTGACGGAATCCTCGCCTACGGCTACAACCTCGGCCACAGCGGCATGTGGACCATCCACGAGATCGACGACGACTACGACAACCTCGCCCGCCTCCCCTGGTACAACGAGGACAACGACGACGACCTCGAAGACCAGGCCACGCGCCACCTGCTGAACGCGTCCGGCTTCACCGAGACCTACGCGACCCGCATCGGGGACGACTACTGGACCCGCGAGGGCGAGGCCAAGAAGCGGCTCGGCGTCCACTTCAGCACCTACTGCCACCAAGCCGAACCCATGCTGGTCCTCGCCGCCCACACCATCACCATCGCCCGCGGCTACACCACGATGATCGACCCCGACCGGCTCGCCACCGGCCCCGAGCGCCACGGCTGGGACGCCAAGCTCGCCGCCGCCCTGGCCACCCTCGGCATCACCCCCAAGCAGCCCGCCCCCGGTTGGATCCTTTGCTCGTACGGAGACTGACCGCCCCCAGCCGCCAGGCGCTCCGCCCGGCGGCCCACCCCCTGGAAGGAACGCCTGATGGCCACCACCGGCACCACCCACCTCTACGCGGGCAGCAACCCCGAGCGGCAGCGCATCGGGCGCCCCGGCCACTGCGACGACTGCGCCGAGCGCGGCCATGTCGTCACCCACCCTGACCTCGGCTGTGGAGACGTCGGCTGCGACAAGCGCCACCCCGCCACGATGGTGCTCAAGTTCGACCTCAGCATCGGACTCCACGGCGCGAAGGTGTGGGACACCTACGACACCGGCATCCCCGTCACCGAATGGGACGCCATGACGGACGAGCAGCGCACCGAATACGCCGACCGCGAGTACCGAGACTGGATGCTGGAGCAGTGCGAAGGCGGATGGGAGATCGTCCAGTGACCCGCCGCCGCCTCACCCAGACCCGCCTCGACTTTCTGGCCAAGGCCATCACCGAGCCCGTATGGGTCTACAGCGCCTTCCCCGACACCACCGGCCACGCCCTCAACCCCGGCGACGTGGACGCCCTCGTCGAACTCGGGCTTATCACCCTCGACCTCGGCGTCCCCGGCCAGGGCGGGCACCACGTCACCGTCACCGACGCCGGCTACCTCGCCGTCAAGGCCCACCTCGACGCCCAGGACCAGGCCAAGCACGACACGAACGGCGCCCGGTGACCGACAACCGCAGCCCCGCCCAGGTATGGGACGACACCGTCCGCGCTGTCGAAGCCTTCATGGAGCAGCAGCGCCGCGAGCAGGAGGCGTTCGAGGCGTCCCCTGAGCAGGTCGCCAGACGCGCCGCCATCCGCGAACGCCGCTCCGCCGGTGCGCGCCGCGGCTGGGACAAACGCCGCGCCGCCGCCCAGGCCCGCGAAGAAGAGGAGCGCCGCCTGGACGAGCTGGAGGACGCCGCCCGCGCCAGCGGCCCCCGGTGCGAAGCATGGGACGCCCCCGGCCCGCCCTACCCCGTCGAAGTCCTCTGCTCTCTACCAGCAGGACACACCGGCCGACCCCACGAGAACGTGCTGCACGGACACACCTGGGAGGAAGACGAATGAACGAGGCGGACGGATTCAAGGGCATGGCGCTCACCTCGTGGGGGGCGACCAACTACATCCGGCGCGTCCAGGGCGGCCAGGCCGTGCTGATGGCTACGCACGCCCCCGCAGACTGGGATACCCCGGATGGCTGGGACGAGATCCCCAGGTGCCCGACATGCCGCGACCACCGGGGTAAGCGGCTTGCCTGGCCGTGCTCAACGTATGTGCTCATGCTGCACGGGCTGGGCTACGACACTGGCCCGGCGATCCGGCTGATGACCGCGCTGGGCATCAAGCCGCCGAAGCTACCCGATGTCTGGGAACTGATCCACCAGCAGAAGGAGAGGGGCGCCTGATGGCGACGAAGATCGACGCCACCACACCCACCCTCGACGACCTCCAGCCCGGCCGCCTCGTCTACGTCCCCGCCGGCGCCGCGCTCTCCCGCGAACGCCCGCTCGCCCTCATCATCGGCGAAGCCACCCCGGCCAAAGGGCTCCCCGGAGACGTGTGGCTCGACGGCCAGGTCCTGCGCGCGGACGGCTCCAACCCGTACCGCTACAAGACCGCATGGTTCATCGCCACCATCGACAAACTCCGCATCGCCCCACCCGGCATCCGCCGCTGCGCGGCCGCCCACTGCGCCGCCTCCTACGACTTCATCGCCATGCACGAGGGCGAACCCATCGCCCCCGGCTGGCGCATGCTCCAGCGCGGCATCCTCGGCGGAACCAACCTCTGCCCCCGCCACGCACCCACAGCTACCCCAGACGGCACCACCCGACTCCACGTACCGGAAGCCATGGACAGCGACACCGGCGTCATCACCTGCACCTGCGGAGTCCCCATCCGCCCCCTCCTGGCCCGCAAGAACGCCCCCACAGTCCGAGCAGCCTGCGTACTCGCCTACGGCTTCCACATCGCCGCCCAGACCGCACGGAGACCCTCATGACCACCAACACCGACGCCCCTTTGACCAAAGGCCAGACCCCGCCCCGGGAGTTTCGGGAGGCTAACGCGCGCGCACGCGCGGGGTACTGGTGGGAGGGCTGGGACGGTAGTCCTTCGGAGTATGTGCGCCGGTACTACCGGGTGCCCGCCTTTCGTGGTGATCGGGTGACGGTGTACGGCAAGCCGGGGCGGATCACCGCTTTTCGGGACGCTGGTATCCGGGTGCGGTTCGACGAGGGCCCGGGGTGGAGTGTGCCGTGTCATCCGGTTGACGGCGTGGTGTACGTGGACGGGGATGCCCGCCGGGCGGGCAGGAAGACGAGGAGCGCGCAGTGAGCATCAGGCACCCGTTCGAGTACGCCGACGACGTGGAGCGGGAGCACGCCCGCCGGCTCGCGGCCGCGCGGCAGGCCCTGGCCGCCGAGCACTACGCCGACTATCCCGAGTCCACTGGCCTTTTCCCGTTCTCTGGTGCGCAGGACGCCCTCATGGTGGACGCGGCCTTGTACCTGCGCGCCGGCCGTCGCGCTGGCCTGTTCGCGTTCGACGTCCCCGACGTGGCCGCCACTCCCGGGGGCAGGCTGAAGGCCCTGTTGGGTGATGCGCGCGATGACGGGCAGGACGGCAGCGACGCGGATGGTCTCCTGGAGCGGGAGCTCGCGCGGCTCGGCAGGACGCTGTTCGACAGTATCGACCGGTTGGACGACCACATCGAGAAGCGGGCCCGCGAGGTTGCCGCGCCGGTGATCGCCGCCGCTGAGCGGCGGGCGGCCGCCGCCGAGCAGCGCGCCCGGCAGGCAGAGCAGATCTGCGAGCAGCGGCTGGCGGACGTGGGCCGCGAGCACGTACGGCAGTTGGACGCGGTGGATCGGCAGGTTGGCCGGCTGCTGTGGCTCGCCCAGTACCTGCCCGGTCCGCTGCGGGAGCTCGCCTTGCCGATACCGTCCGTGCTGACCAGGCTCGCCGACAAGCTGCCGGCAGGGTGGAGGGCGATGACCGCCCGGCGTGCCGCCCCCAGCTACGACCCGGCCCAGGATGCGGATCTGCGGCTCCTGGCGGAGGGCATCACCCTCGTTGTCGGCTCCCGGTCGGCTGCCCGCTTCCAGACCAGGATGCGGATCGGCTACGCGAAGGCGATGAAGTTGCTCGAGCGGATGGAGGAGCTCGGCGTCGTCTCCTCCATGGTCGGGCAGAACCGCAAGGTGCTCGTCGAGCCGGCAGCGCTGCCCGAGCTGCTGGCGTCGCTCGGCGTCGCCGTGGACGAGACGAGGACCCGGTGAGCCGCCCGCTGCTGCCCGGTGTCGAGCCGCGCACCCCGGAGGAGAAGGCCGCCCGCGACCGGTACCGGGCGGCGCGTGACGTCTACTACGGGCTGCAACGGCGGCTGGCCGACCGCACATCCCACGATGAGACGGCGTCCCCGTACGACCTGGTCGCGGACGCCCTGTTCTACGCGTTCGCCGACAAGATGTACGAGGCTCTCTCCTCCCCCGACTTCGCCCAAGAGCTGGAGGAGCGCGGCCTACGCGTCGGCCCCGCCCTCGACGAAGGCGTGCCTCCGGCCGCGCCGGAGGAGTGGGCGTTCGACGTGATGGGGTTCGCCGACCCGGACGGAACACCCACCGACCCGCTAGAGCTGATTGACCGGCTGTACGCCGACGCGTGGCGCGCCGGCTGGGAAGCCTGCGCCGCGGCGCTTGCGGCCGGCCAAAGGAGAGGATGACGAATGACCAGCGGACACCACGCCCCGGAAGATCTCGCCGCGATGCTCGCAGACGCGATCGCCCGCATGGACGAGAACGTTGAACAGCAGGCGCAGAAACTGGCGTCCGCGCGGGCGAGCGCCGCACGGGCCCAGCGCGCCCACGACGCGGACCACGCGGTGGCCGGCACTGAAGAGGAATGGATGGCCTACAACAGCGAGATGGCCAGGCGCATCCTCCTGCAGATGGAGGAGCTCGGCGAGCTGTGGCGTCGCCGCTTCATACACGACTGCGCCGGCCCGGAAGACGCGGTCAGGCTCGCCACCATCCCCTCGCCTGAATGGACAGCAACTATCGCTTCGCTTCTGGCAGGCATCGCCAGACTGCGTGTCAAGGGGAAGATGAATCAGGTCCATGTCCGTATCCGCTGACCGGCTGCCCGTCATCGTCGCGTCCGCCAGTGATGAGCTGGTGGACGACGGCGCCATCGTCCGCGTGGACCCGATCCGGAACCCGTACCGGGCGTACCTGGACAACCTGCGCTCGCCTGGGTCGAAGACCGCGATGCGCGGCTGCCTCGACCGGCTCGCCCGCATCATCCGCGGCGCCCCGCTCGACGACCAGGAGGTGACGGGGGAGGACTTCCCGTGGCACGTCCTCCGGTACGAGCACACCACCCGCCTGCGCGCCAAGCTTCTGCAACAGGGCTGGTCCGCCGCCTACATCAACAAGCACCTCGTCGCCCTCCGTCGCGTGCTGAAGGAGTCGTGGAGGCTCGGCCTCGTCTCCCTGGAGGAGTCGCAGCGCGCCGGCGACCTCGAACCCGAACGCACCAGCGTCCAACCTGCCGGGCAGCACCTCCCGCCCGAAGTCGTCGCCGCGCTCCTCGACGCGTGCGACGCCCCGGACAAGCCCGGCGACCCGGCCGGGGTACGGGACAAGGCGATGCTCGCCACCCTCTACCGGGCAGGACTCCGCCGCGACGAGCTCGTCCGCCTCACCCTGGCAGACTGGGACCCCACCGAGCACGAGCTCCGCGTCCTCGGCAAGGGCAACAAGGAACGCGACACCTACGTCCCGGCCGACGTCGCCGACCTGATCGCCGCGTGGATCAGCGTCCGCGGCCGCACCCCCGGCGCCCTGTTCCCCTCCGTATGGAAGGGCGGACGGCTGCGCACCGACCACACCGGCCGGCCCGCCCACATGACCGGGCAAGCCCTGCGCAAGATGCTGATCAAACGCATCGCCCAGGCCGCCCACAACGAGCCCACCATCGCCGGGAAGAAGATCGCCCCACACGACTTCCGTCGCACGTTCATCGGCGACCTCCTCGACGAGGGCGTGGACCTGGCCACTGCCCAGGCCCTGGCCGGGCACGCCTCCCCCACCACGACCGCCCGCTACGACCGCAGGCCGAAAGCCACCCGCCGCGCCGCCGTCCAGCGGCTACGCCTACCCGGCCAGGCCCAGCCAGGCGCTGACAGCAATGGCAACCCCAGCCTGTGACGTCGCAGCGCACCCTCGCCGACCACCCGTTCACGGCTCATCCTCGGAGGGCACCACCGAGTCAAACGAGGCGTTGCTGGTGGAGGTCGCCTTGCTGAAGAAAGCGTTGCCGGTGATGGTCGCCCCGCCGAAGTGGGTTTCGCCGGTGACGATCGTCCCGCGGAAGAAGGCGTCGCCGGTGAAGGTCGCCCCGGCGAAGAGGGCATCGCGGGTGAAGGTCGCCTTGCCGAAGAAGGCGTTGCGGGTGAAGGCCGCCCCGCCGAAGAAGGCGTTGCGGGTGAAGGCCGCCCCGCCGAAGAAGGCTTCGCCGGTGAAGGTCGCCCCGCCGAAGAGGGCTTCGCCGGTGAAGGTCGCCCCGCCGAAGAGGGCTTCGCCGGTGAAGGTCGCCTCATCGAAGAGGGCTTCGCCGGTGAAGGTGGCCCCGCTGAAGTAGGCGTCGTTGGTGAAGGTCGCCCCGCGGAAGTCGGCGTCGCCGGCAAAGGTCGCCCCGCGGAAGTAGGCGTCGCCGGCAAAGGCCGCCCCGCTGAAGTCGGCGCGGTCGATGCGGCAGCCTCTGAAATCCAGCTTGAGAAGGGTGGCGCCGCTGAGGTCCACGCGAATCCCCGGCCAGAACCGCGGGTTCGCCGGTTCACCGCGCCGCCACCGGCGCCGCTCGGAAGACGGCGGGATGTAGCGCAGATGGTCGGCCAGAATCCGCTGAGCCGTCAACCGGACCTGTTTCTCCTCGCGGGGGTCTCGCCCGTCAGCCGCGCTACCCGAAGGCGTTCCTCCTCGCGTGCGGGCGGCGCGCTGCGCGGCGCGGATCTTCTCCTGCCGTTCTCCGGCATCATCGCGGGGAGGCGTGTACGGCATCCGCACGTAGGAGCAGATCACGTCCACGACCGTCTGCCGCAGCTCGGGGGTGTTCTGCGCCAGCCGCTCCAGCGCGTACAGCCCGCCCAGCCGTACTGGGGCCTGCGCGTTGCCGAGCTGCTCGACCGCTTTCGTGTACAGCTCGGTGACGCGCCGCTCGGCCGCGTCATGCTCGGTGCTGGCCGCGACGATCTCCAGATGCCGCTGCCGGCGGAACGTCAGCATGAGCGTGATCGCCGCGCCAACCCCGCCCACGATCAGCAGCACCGTGCGGACCACCTCGACATTCGCGGCTGCCGTCGCCTTGTTGGACAGCAGCCACCAGATCGCGGATCCTGCCGCGGCGATAACGAGCACCGCGGTGGGCGGGATCCACCAGGGGACCGGCCTGGCGGGAACTTTCGGGCGGGCGGGCACGGGGTGCGCATCTGCCGCCGGTTCGGGAGCGCGCGGCGTGACGCCGGCGGACTGCCTGAGCCGGGGATTCCACGACGGCAACTTCATGTTGTGATCCAAGCTCGGGAGGCTTGCAGAACGGTTGCCGCGCCGCCTCGGTTCGGCTACCCGCCCGCACGCCCAGCCGTCCAGCGGCTACGCTTGCCAACCGGGCCCAACCCCAGCCAGGAGCAGACCAGTGAGCTACCGCGACCACTACACCGTGAAGGCCGCCGAGCGGCTCGCCGCCGCGCTCGACCTCGACATGGACGCCGTCCGCCAGCGCACCAGCGAACTGGAGAACGCGCTCGGCGCCCTCGACAGCGAGCCCGGCACTTGGCAGACCGGCGAACTGCTGTTGCTCGCCCTGGACGGCCTGCTCACCGACCGCGTAACCTCCAGCGGCCCCGACGCAAGGACACGATGATGGGCGGCTGCCTCGAACCCACCCCGCAGATGGGCCCCTTCGCCGTCGAAGTACGCCGCGAGTCGTTCTACCTCGGCTGCCACCGCGACCACCTCGCCATCGCCCCAGACCGCGAATGGAGCATCCCCCTCGACCAGGTGCCCGCCCTGTTCGCCGCGTTCGCCCAGGTACGCGCCCACCCCTCCTACAACGCGGCGCTGCCCGGCGCAGGCGACACGCCCTGGTATCAGGTCGAACGACGCGAGGGGCGCGTCCACGTGCTCGGCCTCGGCCACGCCTACCTCGGCGACACCTCCACCCGCGACTGGCCCTACAAGACCGTCGAGGTGAAGTACCGGCACATGCAGCTCCTCCAGGACGAGATCACCCACATCACCGCGGGAACCTCCGCGTGAAGGAGATACGGGAGCGGCGCCGCTTCGCCGCCGGCATGCGACGACACATGGGCGCACATACTGGACATCCGGGCGCGATCCCGCCAAGATCGCACAATGGTTGACACACCACACAGGTGGGCAACCACCATCTTCGTCCCGGTCACCGGGGAGCAGGCCCGCGCCATCGTCCCCGGGCAGAAGTTCACCATCACGGAACCCACCCGAGCCCACGCGCCGCTGGACCAGGTGTATTGCATCGCGCACGGCGGGAGCCCCGGCAACAACCCGTGCCCGTTCCCGCCCGCCTGATCGGAGACAGACACTAACCGGAGCCACCTCGTACGGTCCTCTCCCCACTATGGAGAGGACCGTTTCTCATGCTCCGCCTGTTCCGCAGAAAACCAGCCCCCACGCTGGACATCTGGCCGCCGCTGCCGCCCCCGGTCCGCACGATCCCCTGGCACGTGATCGTCCGCCGGTACTCGCCGACATCCCGCCGCACCCTCCGCCGTATCCTCCTCGCCGCCAAGGCGCGCGGCATCACCGTCAAGGTGCGGCACGACGGCGGGCACCTGTTCCGGCTCCACCTGCTCACCCTCACCGGCACGCCGGCCGCGCTGGCGAGCTTCCGCAAGCTCATGGACCGCATGCACCCGCTGCTCGGCCCGTGGTGGGCGCGGTGACCGGCATCATCTTCGGCGGCCGCGTACGCGCCATGGTCGCCCCGGCGGGCACCCGCCTGGACGACCCGGACGGCGACTGGCGCGACCTCGGCATCCTCGGCGACGGCATCGGCTTCGCGTCCGGCGGCGTGGTCGAGGCCGCACCGCGGGAGTCGTGGAAGCTGCCCGGCGACGTCACCTTCACCATCCCGTTCCAGGTGATCCGCTGCTCCTGGAACGCCCACCGCTGGATGTACGGGCGGCCGCACCCCGGGCAGCGGCGCGCCAAGACCCGCTACCAGGCGCGGGCCCGCCGCCGGACACGAAGGGGACGCCGATGAGCCGCCTCTACGACGAGCTCGGCAGCCGCGACCCCGGCACAGCCACGCCGAGCTTCGACGTGCAGCAGGCCCGCGACATGGTGACGTGGCTGACCAACCACCTGCTCGACAACAAGACCATCGCCGAGCGCGCCGGCGGGGACACCGCAGTCTGGCACCTGGACGAGACGGCCAGCAGCCAGTTCGTCAACCTCGTGCGTCGCCACCCGCAGTCCAGCATCGACCACGTCGTCACCTGGGGGACGACCGGCGCCATCTCCTACCCGGACGCCACCCACGCCACCCGGCACGACCCGCGGCACGAGCTCGCCGTCAACGCCTTCCACCTGAGCCCTGGCCAGCCTGCACAGCACCGTCGAACGCGTTCCCCACCCCGGTGAAGGACAGCCCGAGTCTCACCTGCGCGGCGGCTCCCGGGCGGGCGCGGCCGCCGCCACGGGAGACGCCGGCATCGACAGAACTGCCGCTCCGGCCCCGGAGGCTGTGACAGAGCGGGGCGAAGGTGCGGAAAATGTCGGGGCGAGCACCTACTCTGCGTGAAGCTCTTGGGGTGCGCTGCTGCGTGGAGCGGCGCACCCCCACGAGCGCAGTGACAGCGCTTAGTCAACCGCAGTTGTGCGACCCGTTAAAGATCACCTACCCTGTGTCACTCCGCCCCTGCAAGCCCTCAGCACGGAAGGACCCCACCGCTCGTGCCCGGCAAGCAACACACCGAATGGGCCGTCAGCTACACCCACCAGGTCGCCGACAACATCCGGCACTACCGATCACGCCGCCGCCTCAGCGTGCAGAAACTCGCCGACCGCTGCACCGCGATGGGCTACCCCATCGACCGGACCAGCCTGACCAACCTCGAACTCGGACGGCGGAACCTCCTCAGCGTCCCCGAACTCCTTGTCGTCGCCCGCGCCCTCCAGGTACCGCCCCTCACCCTGCTCACGCCGCCCACCAGCGATGAGCGGGTAGAGATCCTGCCCGGCGTCGAAACCGACCCGCAGGAGGCTTTCGCCTGGCTCGACGGCACCGCGCCCCTCCCCGGCGACCCCGACGACGACGGTGCCGGACCACGCGCCGCGCTCCGGCTCTTACGAGAGCACCAGAAGCTGCTCGCCGACTGGACCGCCCGCACCCGCGCGGCCGCCGCCGCCCAGGCCCGCGCCGAAGACGACGCCGAACAACACCGGGACGCGTGGAAGACCGCCGCCCACGGCCACACCGAGCGCGCCGGCCACGCCGAGCAACTCCTCGCCCAGCTCCGCGACACCATGCGCGCCCGCGACATCACTCTGCCGCCGCTGCCGCCCGAACTGATCCACCTCGACCATCGGCCCGACGGCTGACCAAGGACGGCATCGCCCATCCCTCGGCTCGCCGACGCACCAGGCGTATCGTCGATCCATGGGACGCTCGACCGGCCAGGCGGCATGATGAGCCGCTACCTCGCAGGGCCTGACGGGCTGCGTGTCGTACCCGTCCAGCTCTCACCGCACAACGAGCACTGGCTGCTCGCGCGCCTGCGGGAGACGAAGGCGATGCCCGGCGAGGTGTGGTACCGCGTCACCAGGAACGGGCAGGCGATCGGCTTCCCCGGCTACTACCAGTTGCACGAGCTCCAGGACATCGTGAACCTGGCCGACCTGCACGAGGTCGAAGAAGGCCACGGCGAGGAGACCGCGTAACCCACGCTCCAGCCTGGGCCAGCCCGGCGTTGCCTCTCATCGTCCGCGCCTGGCATGCTCGCGATCATGATGACACGAAGCGACACCGGCGGTTGGGCCCCTGGAAGTGACACCGGCGGCTGGCTGCCCCACAGCGTCGGCGGCGGCTTCCGCGACTCAACGGGCGGCATGCGGCACATGGGCGGCTGGTAACTTCCTTCGCCCGAGAGCGACCGGGGCCCGAACCGAAGCGCTTCGGTTCGGGCCCCGCAGTTAGGGATGGCGGCCGAACCAGCCAAGCAGCCCCCACAACGTTGCACCTCCAGCAGCAAGACCTGTGAGGAGCGCGGCGGGCCACGTTGAGCCGTCCGCGAGCATGAGGCCAGTGGCGATGCTGATGGTGCAGATAGCCGCGATGACGATCAGCATGACGCGTTCGGGGGACATACGTCGAGTTCCACCTATCTTTAAACGGGCAGGACGCAAATCCAGGCATGGGTCACCCGACCCATCCGGCTGGACATTGCTTCCGTGGCGGCTTCTACAAGCCCCGCTCCTCTCTGTCCCTGCCCGTTTCTTGGTGGACGCGCTTATGTTACGGCCGAGGATGGGGGGTGCGCCAGCTATAACGGGTCTTTCAGCGTGGGATCCCCGAACGGGGACGCAAACGACTGGCCATCGCCACCATGCCGCCATGGCCGCAGCCACCTTCCACATGCTGATTGAGCAGGGCATCGACTACGACTACGTCCTCACCGTGCGCTCCCAAGCCGATGGGCGGCCGCCACTCGACCTGACCGGCTGCACCGTCCGCGCCCACGTGCGCGCCCACCACGGCGCCGACGCGCCCCTCCTGTACGACCTGGCCACCGGCGGCGGGCTCGCCATCACCGACGCGGCCGCGGGCACGGTGACACTGCACATCCCCGGCGCCACGTCCGCCGCCTGGACGTGGCGGGTCGGCGTATACGACCTGGAGCTCGTGGACGCTGGCGGCCGCCCCCTCCGCCTCCTCCAGGGCGCCGTCCGCGTGACCGGCGAGGTGACCCGATGACCCAGCAGCCCGGCGTGGAGCTCGTCGTCCAGCAGACCGCCGGACCGTCCCTCACGGTGGAGCAGGATGGCGGCATCTCCCTGACGATCGAGCAGCACCACCAGGTGGTGGAGCTCGACCTGGCCGTCCCCGGCATCCAGGGGCCGCCCGGCGCGCGCGGCGAGCAGGGCCCGGCCGGACCGGAGGGCGGAGCCTTCCAGCGCGACATCGTGTTCGCCGCGCCCGCCCTGGTGTGGGAGGTCGAGCACGGCCAGTCCCGCCAGCCGAACGCCACCTGCTTCTCCCCGGACGGGGAGCGAATCGAGGGCGACCCGTCCTACCCCACCGAGACGACCGTCCGCATCACCTGGGCCGTGCCCATGTCGGGCACGCTCCGCCTCACCTGACCTCGGGGGAACCGTCATGCCGAACTGGTACAGCCAGCACAAGTACAACCAGATCCCGCCCGTGGGCTTCGTCATGCCGACGTCGTCCACCGAGCCGGCCGCGCCGGTGACGTTCGAGCTGTGGGCCTCACCAGCGACCGGGAAAGCCTCCTGGCGTACCCCGGGCGGCGCGTGGATGGCGCTCGACGACGTCGCGGACGGGACGATCACCAACGCCAAGGTCGCTGCCAACGCCGGGATCGCCCTGACGAAGCTCGCGACCAACCCGCTCGACAGGGCGCAGCACACCGGCACCCAGCCCGCGAGCACCATCTCGGACTTCGTCGCGCAGGTGCGCGCGAATCGGCTCGACCAGCTCACCGCGCCCGGGGCGGACATCCCGCTCGCCGGGTACAAGCTGACCAACCTCGGCGCGCCCGTCAACGCCAACGACGCCGCCCGGCTCGCCGACGTGCAAGCCGCGGCCGCCGGCATCTCCGTGAAGCCCGCCGTCCGCGTGGCCACCACCGCCAACATCACCCTCTCCGGGCTCCAGACGATCGACGGCGTCAGCGTGCAGGCCGGCGACCGGGTGCTCGTCAAGAACCAGACCACCGCCACCCAGAACGGCCTCTACACCGCGGCGTCCGGAGCGTGGGCGCGAACCGCGGACGCTCTCAACCCCAACACGTTCGTGTTCGTCAGCGAGGGCACCACCCTCGCCGAGACCGGCTGGGCCATCTCCACCAACGGGCCCATCACCCCCGGCACCACGAGCATCGCCTGGGCCCAGTTCGCTGGCGGCGGAGGCGGCGGCGGCGCCGGCGCGGGCCTCATCCAGAACGGCGGCAACATCGACGTCACCGCCGCGGACGGGTCGATCGTCGTCAACCCTGACTCCATCACCGTGGGCCTGGTGCCCATCGCCAAAGGCGGCACCGGCGCCACCACCGCGGCGGCGGCGCGGGCCGCGCTCGGCGTCGGCGGCACCTACTCGGCGGACCTGCCCGCCCTGACGGCCGGCGTGTGGACGAACATCACGCACAGCCTCGGCACGGAGGACATCGTCGAACCCACCTTCAAGGACGTCGCGACGAAGGAGTACGTGCGCCTCGACTCCCGCACCGTGGACGCCAACACGGTCGCCGTCCGCTCCGACATCGCCGTGTCGGCCGGCGCGCTGCGGATCACGGTGAAGTCCTGATGCGTCACCTCAGCCTGCCGCGCCTGCCCATCCTGGCCAGCCCGCCCGCCGCCCCGCCCGCAGGGCAGGCGCTCGTCTACCCCGCCACGGATGGCAGCCTACGCGCCCGCACCCAGGCCGGGGAAGGCCGGTTCCCGGCTGCCGCCCGCGCCACGCTGACGGCCGACCACAACTACACGAACGTGGGCTTCTGGGAGCCGCTGCCCTTGTCGCTCCAGGTGGAGCCCGGCCTGTACGAGCTGAGCATGTACGTCACCCTCGACGCCGACCGCAGCAACCCGACCGACTTCAGGTTCATCACTCCAACTGCCGCGTTCGGCTCCATGGACCTCCTGTCCATTCAGGACGGGCAGGCGTACCAGGGTCATTGGCCGATCTTCTGGGGCGAAGAGATCTTCGGCGACCCCCGTTTCGGGGCGGCGACCATGAGCGTGACTGGGCCGCTGCTCGTGCACGAGCCTGGCACCATCAGGCTCGACGCTGGCCAGGGCTCCCACTTCCAGCGCGCCGACTACGACTTCGAGTGGGAAGCTTGGGATACCTCAGGCGTAGACCAGGAGCCCAGCACGGACTTCGCGCACGGCGGCGACTACTCTGGCAAGCTCACCGCACAGGACAGCGAGTCACGCGCAGTCCTGTTCGACTGGTTCACCACCACGGCAGGAACAGGGTGGCGATTCGGCGCCTGGCTGTACTCGCCTGCTGGCCACCCTCAGGCCGGAGTCTCCATCGCCTGGTACGACGCGGACGGCAACCAGATCAGCGAACTCGTGGACGAGCGGCCGCTACCAGCCGGAGTTTGGACGCTCTACCAGATCGAGGGCGGCGCGCCCGCTGGGGCCGTCCAGCTCTACGCCCAGGCTGGCATGGAGGTGGCTGAGGGCCACACGACGGGCAGCGTCGTCTACATCGACGACGTCGAGCTGCGTACAACGACCGGGTGGATGAACATCTACGCCGGCTCCTACATCCAGGTCACCCCCAAGTGACGTTCCTGACCAGCGCCGTGTAGGTGTTTCCCCAGCTCATCGCGTGTGTTCTGGATGGTGTACGGAGCGTCAACAACAGGCTGGCAACAACCTCGACCACCTGGCGCACGACGCCCCAACAGCCCCATGGGACGGAATAGGCTCGTGCGGTAAGTCTGCCGGGGCGAGCGTTAAGGGGACCGGGTGAGCAAGTCGTTCGTGCATCTGCACGTCCACACCGAGTACAGCATGCTGGACGGGGCGGCCAAGATGAAGCCGCTGTTCAAAGAGGCCGAACGACTGAACATGCCGGCGATCGCCATGTCGGATCATGGCAACATGTTCGGCGCGTACGAGTTTCAGAAGGTCGCGGCAGGCTCCCCGGTCAAGCCGATCATCGGTATTGAGGCGTACGTGGCGCCGCACAACCGGTTCGTGAAGAAGCCGGTGTTCTGGGGGCAGCGCGCTGAGACCGGTGTGGCGGACGGCGAGGGTGGCAAGGACGTCTCCGGTGGCGGCCGGTTCACGCACATGACGATGTGGGCCAAGGACGCGGACGGGTTGCGGAACCTGTTCCGGCTGTCGTCGCTGGCGTCGTTCGAGGGCTACTACTCCAAGCCGCGTATGGACCAGGAGCTGATCTCGCAGTACGCGTCCGGGATCATCGCGACGACCGGGTGCCCGTCCGGCGCGGTGCAGACCCGGTTGCGGCTCGGCCAGTATGACGAGGCCGTGAAGGTGGCCGGCGAGTACCAGGAGATTTTCGGGAAGGAGAACTACTTCCTGGAGCTGATGGACCACGGCATCAGCATCGAGCGGGAGGTCCGGGAGGACCTGCTCCGGCTGGCCAAGCAGCTCAACATTCCGCTGCTCGTCACGAACGACTCCCACTACGTGACCGAGGACCAGGCTGACGCGCACGACAGCCTTCTGTGCGTGGGTGTGGGCAAGAACAAGGACGACCCGAACCGGTTCCGGTTCAACGGGTCCGGCTACTACCTCAAGTCTGCTGACGAGATGTACGCGCTGTTCCCTGAGCTGCCGGAGGCGTGCGACAACACGCTGCTCGTGGCCGAGATGATCGGCGACTACAGCGACGTGTTCAAGCAGGTAGACCGGATGCCGGACTACCCGGACGTGCCCGAGGGCGAGACGCAGGAGTCGTGGCTTCGCAAGGAGGTGGAGCGCGGCCTGGTGATGCGGTACGGCGACCCTGTGCCGGC
This sequence comes from Nonomuraea sp. NPDC050202, assembly GCF_040656115.1. Lineage (NCBI taxonomy): Bacteria > Bacillati > Actinomycetota > Actinomycetes > Streptosporangiales > Streptosporangiaceae > Nonomuraea > Nonomuraea sp. NPDC050202. The sequence continues at coordinate 240,109 of NZ_JBFALF010000005.1, forward strand.
CGAGGTGATGGAGCGGTACGAGACCGAGATGAAGGTCATCGGACCGATGGGGTTCTCGAGCTACTTCCTCGTGGTGGCCGACATCTGCCGGTACGCGCGCGAGAACGGCATCCCGGTCGGGCCCGGCCGAGGATCCGCCACCGGCTCGATCGTGGCGTACGCGACCCGCATCACCGAGCTGGACCCGCTGGAGCACGGCCTGCTGTTCGAGCGGTTCCTCAACCCCGAGCGGATCAACCCGCCGGATGTTGACCTCGACTTCGACGACCGCCAGCGCGACCGCATGGTGGCCTACGTCACCGAGAAGTACGGCAGCGAGTACACCGCGCAGGTGAACACTTTCGGCACCATCAAGGCCAAGGCCGCCGTCAAGGACGCCAGCCGCATTCTCGGCTACCCGTTCGCGGTGGGCGACAAGATCACCAAGGCTATGCCTCCGGACGTCATGGGCAAGGGCGTCCCCCTCGCGGACCTGTTCAACGAGGACCACCCCCGCTACAACGAGGGCAACGAGATCCGCGCCCTCTACGAGAACGACCCCGACGTGCGGAAGGTCATCGACACCGGCCGCGGCATCGAAGGGCTGATCCGCGGCACCGGCGTGCACGCCGCCGCCGTCATCCTGTCCTCCACCCCGCTGCTCGACCTGATCCCCATGCACATGCGGGACAAGGACGGCGTCGTCATCACCGGATTCGACTACCCATCCTGTGAAGACATGGGCCTGGTCAAGATGGACTTCCTGGGCCTGCGGAACCTGGGCATCATCGACCACGCCATCAAGATCATCAAGCAGAACCGGGGCGTCGAGCTCGACACCCTGACGATGCCGCTCGACGACACCAAGACCTATCAGCTCCTGGCCCGCGGCGACACGCTCGGCGTGTTCCAGCTCGACGGCGGCCCCATGCGCTCGCTGCTGAAGCTGATGGAGCCGACCCGGTTCGAGGACATCGCCGCCGTGCTCGCCCTCTACCGGCCGGGCCCGATGGCGGCCAACGCGCACACCAACTACGCCCACCGCAAGAACGGCCGCCAGGACATCGGGCCGATCCACCCCGAGCTCAAGGACGCGCTGGAGCCGATCCTCGGGCCGACGTTCCACCTGCTCGTCTACCAGGAGCAGATCATGGCCGTCGCCCGGGAGCTCGCCGGCTACTCGCTCGGCGGCGCCGACCTGCTGCGCCGCGCCATGGGTAAGAAGAAGCCCGAGATCCTGGCCAAGGAGTTCGCGAACTTCCAGGCCGGCATGCGCGGCAACGGCTACAGCGACGAGGCCATCCAGGCGCTGTGGGACGTCATGCTGCCGTTCTCCGGGTACGCGTTCAACAAGTCGCACACCGCCGGCTACGGCCTCGTCGCCTACTGGACCGCCTACCTGAAGGCCAACTACCCCGCCGAGTACATGGCCGCGCTGCTCACCTCTGTGGGCGACGACAAGGACAAGGCCGCGGTCTACCTGGCCGAGTGCCGCAAGATGGGCATCCAGGTGCTCCCGCCGGACGTCAACGACTCCCAACTCGACTTCGTCGCGGTCGGAGACACACAGGTCCGGTTCGGGATGGGCGCGGTCCGCAACGTCGGCGAGAACGTCGTCGATGGGATCGTGAAAGCCCGCGCCGAGAAGGGCCGCTTCACCGACTTCAACGACTTCCTCGCCAAGGTGCCGCTGACGGCCTGCAACAAGCGCGTTATCGAATCGCTGATCAAGGCAGGCGCGTACGACTCCATGGAGCACCCGCGCAAGGGCCTGCTCATGATCCACGAGCAGGCCGTCGAGTCCGTCATCGACATCAAGAAGAACGAGGCGCACGGCCAGGACTCCCTGTTCGGCGGAATGGACGACACAGGCGACGACGCCGCGTTCACGATCGCCATCCCGGACATGGAGTGGGACAAGAAGACCAAGCTCGACTTCGAGCGGGAGATGCTCGGCCTGTACGTGTCCGACCACCCGCTGGCCGGCACCGAGCGCATCCTGGCCCGCAACCGAGACACCACCATCGCCGACCTGCTCGACTCCGGGCGTGAAGACCGCGGCGATGTCCAGGTGTCCGGCCTGGTCACCAAGGTGGACCGGAGGGTGAACAAGGCCGGCAACACGTGGGCCATCCTCACGGTAGAGGACATGGACGCCGCGGTAGAGTGCCTGTTCTTCCCCCGCAACTACGAGCTGTACGGGCCGGAGCTGCGACCGGACATCGTGGTGTCGGTGAAGGGTCAGATCAACAACCGGGACGGCGCCATCTCGATTTTCGCCCAGGAGATGGCGATCCTCGACGTGTCCGCCGCCAGCAGCGAGGCCGGGGCGCCGATCACGTTGTTCCTGCGCGAGGAGCGCATCACACCGAAGCTGCTGGCTGAGTTGCGGCACGTGCTGCAAACACATCAGGGGCGCGTGCCGCTGCACGTCAACGTGCGGCGGCTGGCGGGCAAAACCATGGTGATGGCGCTGCCGGATTGGCCGGTCAACGGCGAATCGTCATTCGCGGCCGACATCAAGGCGCTGCTCGGGCCGGAGGCGCTGTCCCTATGACCCGCCGGCAGATCGACGTCATGTCCTCCGACGACGTACCCGAGTGCCCGCGCTGCGGCAAGGAGGGGCTGCTGTACGCGCGCGTGCCGCACGGCTGGGTCAACGCGGCTGGGGAACGGGTGGACGGCTACACCGGGGTTGTGCTGTGCGCGGACTGCGACGCGAACGCCACCCATTCCGGGCCGCTGATCACCTGGTTCCACGTCAACGGCGAGGCGGACGACGAGGACCCGGAGTTCGTGCGGCTGCTCATCGCGTGGGCGACCCACGTGTTCGTCCCGATGTTGGATGAGCAGGCGCTGGAGGACGAGATCGAGCAGTGGCGGCGCGGCGAACTGTAGCCGCACGAGCAGAACGGGGCAGGGCCCCGGCACCTCTCGACGAGAGGCGCCGGGGCCCTGCCTTTGTTCACCGGTCAGGCGCTGAGCGCGGACGCCAGGCTGACGGTCCGGGACGGGTCGAGGGCCTTGTCGTCCTGCACGGCCGGGTCGGTGCAGTCCTTTGCGACCAGCAGGCCCTGCGCGGCCAGGCCCATGAACCGGCTGACGTCGTCCGGGTTGACGCCGAGAGCGGTCCCGGCGTCGGTGTCCAGGCGCAGGCTCAGAGGCCCACGGTCGTCGATGCCTTTGGAAGTCATGACATACCTCTCGCTACTGTGTGATTGATCGGGTTAGACGGACATGGCTACTGCGACGATCACCCCCTGTTCCTTCTCGACAGGGACGACGAAGTGCGTCAGCCACCCCGGGATGGCCAGGTGAGCGCCCGGCGTAGCGGCGATCATGAGGGGGCGGCCCCAGGGCAGGCCCGGCATCTCGACCATCGCGCAGCCGGCCCGCGGGTCCTCAGCCGCGATGCCGCCGGACTGCTCGTGGTGTCGCTCGGTCGCGGCCAGCACACACCAGGCCACGTAGTCGGCGGGAGACGCCGAGGCGGCCAGGTCATAGCCGCCGCCCCACCGCTGCACCTCCATCCGCGCCTGTGCCACGTGAGGGCGGCTGTCGGCGTCAGCCAGAGCGGCCATGGACGCGGTGAGCGCGTCGCACAGCTTGCCGGGGCTGGCGAGCACGAGTTCGGGGTCGAGGATCTCGAACGGGACGTCGGATGGCTCCAGCAGAAGGTTGCCGATGTGGTCGTGGACGATCCCCAGGAGGTCGATCTCGCTGACCACGACGTTGGTAGGCCAGTGGCGGGTCACCATGCTGCTCATGACCGGTCCCCTCTCGGCCGGTAGCCGACGTTGAAGGCGACGCAGATCCGGGGGTGCTCCCGCGACGCGGTGGCACGGACTTGGTGCCTGAGCCAGCCCGGGAACGCCACCATCCGCCCGGCGACCGGCTGGATCCGGATCGGCCCCGGGGAGGCGAAGCGGGCGACCGCGGCCGGCCGCGGATCCAGGAGCTGGAGGAAGCCAGCATCGCCGTCGCCGGGAGAGATGTAGTAGACGCCCCCGATGGCCGTGGAGTGGTGGGTGTGCGGCAGGAGCGACGCTCCTTCGGCGTAGGTGACCGCCCAGCCCTCCGCGAGCGGCTCGTCCTTGACGTCGCGGGCGGCGTCGCCGAGCATGTCGGCGACCATCGCCATGACGGCGTCGTAAATCCGGGCCCGCAGCCACGCCACCGCCGGCTGGCGCCAGGTCAGGATGTCCTCGCTGGACTTGCGGGCGTCGAGCCCGCCCGGCAGGATCACCGGCGCTGGTTGCTCGGCCTGCGCTTGAAGGATCATCCGCTGAAGGTCAGCGTTGTAGCCGTCCGCGTCCGGCAGGTCCGCCTGGTAGATGGGTACCGGCCAGATCTGGGAAACCATCTGCGGGGGTGCGTTCGTCATAGATCCTCCAGACGCTGGGCCACGGCCTGCCCGGCGGGGGTCAGGCCGTCGCGGTGCTTGTCGATGGTGGACAGGCAGCCCTTGGAGTAGGTGACCAGGTGGTCGATCCGGTTCTCCTGGCCGCTGAGCGTCCGGTACAGGCGGATCAACGCCGCGGCGACGTGAGCGCCGCCCAGCACCTCCGCCAGCGACCGGCCGGTGGTGCCGGACGGCATCGTCAGGTCGTGCTCGGCACGCGTCTGCAAGTCCCAGGCTTCCTGGATGAGGTACAGCCACTGGTGGCAGTTCTCGTGCAGCACTTGCGAGATGACCTGGTCCCGGGCGGTGAACGCGCGCCGGGACAGAAAAATGTGCTGCGGCCACGTCCGCAGGGACGCCGAGTATGCGGTGTCGTCCGCGTGAGCGAGATAGCGGATCGGCAGCCTCAGCAGCGGGCCCCACGAGGGTACGACGGCCGGCAGCATGTCGAGAACCAGCGCGACCTCCTGCTGCCGCGTCTCGGTGAGCTCGACCTCGGCGATGGGCGGCCGATCAGGGCGCAGCCGCAGCGCATTGCCGGGGATGAGCCACGACGTCGGATCGTGCGGAGCGGCGCCCACGGCGGTGAGACCGCGGCTGGTGGCCTCGTGGTGGCGCAGCGCAGCGACGAGGGCGAGCAGTCGCGCGTGCTCGAACGAGTCGTCCAGGAAGGGCAGACCACCCAGTTCAGTGACTGGATCTGCCAGGGCAGTGCTCACGTGCTCACCTCTTCCTTGAGCTGGCGGGTGATGAGAGCCCGATGGATGCGAGCGGGCTCGTCGTCCATGCCGATGACCAGCACGGCAACGCCGGCGCGGCGGCCGGTCTGCAAGCACGGCAGCGGCCAGCGCGCGTCCGGATCGGGAGTGAAATACGTGTCGGGAGGGTCTGGCATGCGGGCCAGCACCTGCGGCCCGCACACCAGCCCGTTGTAGGTGTCGTAGCCGAAACGGGGATGCCCGATGTCGAAGTCGTGGATGAGGACGACCCCGCGCCGGATGGCGGCCAGCTCGCGTTCCAGAGGCCAGTCCTGCGCCCAGTGGGCGTCCAGGAAGTAGAAGGGTTGCCGGTGAGCGAGGCTGATCTCTTCGATCAGGGAGGGTGAATCCTGGCATTCCACATGGGCGTTCCGCAGGCCGGCAAGACGATGGCGGGTGAAGCCGGCGTGCTCGCGGTCGATGTCGCACGAATACACGGGCACGCTCGGGTAGCGGCGGGCGAGGTAGGCGGTGGTGTCACCGAGGTAGCAGCCGGTTTCCACGATCGCGTCGCACTCGAAGTCACTGAGCAGGTCGTCCACGAGCAGCGCCACAGTGATGTCGAATCCGAACGGGCCGCCGCCATCGGACAGGCGGCGCTGCCCGGCCCGGATGGTGGTGTAGAAGACCTGGAGCGTCATGCCTGTCTGGGCTTCCTTCCAGCCAACGAGCTGGGTTTTGCAGGGATCGCGCATACGCCGCTCCAGGGGGTGGGGGTCGTTACGGAGTTGGAAAGTTGTCCGGCGGGCGCCGTTACGAACAGCGCGGGGAACCAAGCCCGGAGCCGAAGCCCGAGCCTCTTCCAGCAGGGCCGCAGTTCGGCATTCGCCGGCGCGCAGCCATAGAAGCCGCCGTCAGGCGCGGGAGGGGGGAACATCTCAGGTCCTTGCCATGCCGGGGACGCCCGTTGCAGGGCCGGCCGTGGGACGGCTGGAGCCGTGCCGGTCCCACGGCCGGCCGCCCCGGACCGGGCCATTGCCCGGGGCGAGGCTGCGGGCCTTCACGGGGGAAAGGCCCACAGCGGGGAAGGCCTTCGTCTGTCACTCCTCGCCGTGAGTGTCTGCCCGGGGAGGCTGGGCGGCAATGTCTGGCGGGGCGTCTTCCTCGCGGAGCTCCACGTAGTGGATGTTCAGGTAGGCGAAGTAGACCGCGTGCATCGTGTCGGCTCTTTTCCCGCAGGTGGCGAGGGCGTGGGTGCGCCCGCGCTTGACCAGTGAGGGAGACAGGCCGGCGACCGCTCAGGCCCGCCTCCCTCGGCCCCCTTGGAGTCCGCGCGATAGAGCGGTCAGGCCCGTGCGCGGGGAAGACGGCATCCAAGGGGGATATGGGACTCGCCGCCCCGGACGGGGCAGGCCCGCCGTGGGCGGCGAGGGTCAGCCAGCGCAGGCCGAGACGGTGGGATCCGGACACCGGGCCTGCGCCGTTAGCGCGCGACCGGCCCAGGGTGCACCGTCCCGGACCGGCCGCGCCAAGACGTGAAGGGCCGCCGGCCTGCTCTGACCAGCTTCTCCCCGCGTCTCGTCTGTTCAACCCGCCGCCCCCCAGAGTGCGGCGGGAAGTTCTTGCAGCACCTCGGCCGTCTGGGATCGCCGGGCCGGGGGGATGTGAGGCAGGGTGTCGGCCTGCCAGTGCGGCGGCGCCACCCGATCCATGAGCTGCCACAGCGCGTCAGGGTCGGCCGCCTGCAAGATGATGCCCTCGTCGCAGTGGCCCCTGTAAATCGCGATGTAGCGGCGCCAGTAGTGCGAGTCCATCACCAGGAACCAGCCGCGGGCGCGCTCTTGGAGATCCGCGACTTGCTGCTGCCGCGCAGTCGTCTCGGCGACGGGGTCAGCCTCGCGGGCCTGCATGTTGCGCCTCCTTGGGGAACGGATCGGTGGGTTAGAGCTCGGCGACCAGGTATTCCAGCATCTGCCGTCCGGCGTCGGCCAGGCGGATCGACGTCTCGTCCGGCTCGTCCGCGAAATGGGCCTCGTGCAGGTGGTAGAGCGTCCACAGCGCGGTCAGGCCGGCCCTCAGGTCCTTGGGCGTGTACGCCCACGAGGGGACCGCCCACATCAGCGCCTGAACCTCCTCGGGAGGGAAGCCGCCGGCGACGAGGTGCGGGGCGAGCAGCGCGGGTTCGATCCACGCTCGACCGGAGCACGCGCGCCCCCAGCCGACGACCGACGCGACCTTGTCCTTGATCAGCATGTGCCGCGGGGACAGGTTGGAGTGCAGCAGCGTTTCACCGTTCAGGCGGTCGATCACGAACCCGTCCAGAGCCCGCTCGTACAGGTCACGCGACGCGATCGCGCTGCGCGGCGTTTTCAGCATGAGCCGGGCCTTGGGGACCACGTCCTGCTGGAGGCGCCGGACGATCGTGGGCGTGTTCGGCGGGCACGGGGTGAGCAGCTTGCCGAGCTGCGCCACGGCGTCGAGCGCGTCGGGCAGGTCGGCCGTGATGCCGCGCCGCAGGTCCACCGGGCGGGCGTGATCGTTGATCAGTTCCCAGGCGGTGATGTACCAGCGCGGGCCGGCGTTCGCGCCGACCTCGGTCTCCCACAGCTTGCGCGGCACGGGCGCGGACGGCGCGGTGACGGCGATCTGGCGGGCCGCCCACCGCTCATGCTTGTGCAGGTAGGCGTACGGGCTGGTCGTCGGGATCGCCTTGATGAACACGTGGTCGTCGGCGCCGTACATGCGGGCCGCGAACTCGTCGGGCTTGCCCGGGACGGTCTGGGCGCCGTCCTTGTCCACGGGGCCGATCTGCTGCACGATCGCGTTCTGCACGTGCGGAGGGACACGGGTCCAGCGAAGGTGATTCATTACAGTCTCCAGGAAGGGGGAAGTCAGGTCATGTTCGGCCCGAAGCGGGCGACAGCCGCGAGATAGTGCGCGCGGCCGACGTCCTCCTCCAGCTCGTGGTCGGGCCGCCACGTGGATGCCTCGACCAGGCCGGGCTCAAGCAGCTCCAGGCCGTCGAGGAACATCGACTCGATCACCGCCCGCGGCCGCGGATACATGTCGGCGATCGGCTTGTAGTCGGAGAGCATCTTCGCCCGCTCCCCCTTCTTCAGGAGGTCATCGCGGGCGTGCGAGAAGATCAGGACCCCGTACGGGAAGGCGGCCATGTAGCGGCGCAGCACCCCGCCCGGGTCGTCCCAATCCGCCCAGAAGTGCACCAGCGCCGTGGCGGCGATCACCGCAGGCTGGTCACGGCTGATCCCCCCGAGGGCCTTGGCGGTGGCGAGGACCATGTCCACGTGCCGGGCGTCCGCCTCAATCACGGCGGTTGTCTCGGCCACGTCGAGCAGTGCACGCCCGTGCACCGCCACCTTCGGATCGTTGTCCACGTACACCACGCGGGCGCCCTTGTGGTACCGGGAGACGATGTCGAACGTGCTCTCTTGATCCTCCGATGGCAGCCCGCACCCGAGGTTCAGCCACTGCGTGATGCCCGTCTCGGCCGCCACAGCGGCGGTGGCGCGGGCGACGAACCGCAGGTGCTCTCTCGTGGCCACCTTCAGATGGATGCCGTTCCCCGCGGAGTTCATCGCATCCAGCACGGCCCGTTCGGGAGCCGAGTTGTCTTTCCCGCCTGTCGCAGCGTTGTAGACGCCGGCGATCGACGGGCGGGTGACTGGTATTCCTGGGCCCGTCGCTGGCGTGTGGCGGTTCGGGCGTCCGATGTGAGAGGGGGCTGCCAGGGCCGGGTTGAACGTGCTGCCGGGACCTCTGGGGCTGTCGGTCATGAGGCCTCTATCGTTTCGGGGGAGCGTTGCCGCGCTCCTGCTACCGCGTGTAAGGGTTCGATGTCAGTAAACGCTCAGCCGCGGAACGTAGAGAGACCCGAAAAAGTTAGCGCCACGCGTTAGCGCTGGCCTGGGGAAATTCCCCGGAGCGAGGGCGAAACGTTAGCTGTTCGTCGGCAGATGCGTAAGCGCTACCTTAGAAACAGGCGGCTCAAGGCAGAGGATGAGTCATGGCAACCCCATCCAAGCGGCAGCAACGCGCACTTCGCTCGCACCAACTGCGGATGCGTGGGCTCACGTGGGAACATATCGCAGCGGTGTGGGAAACGGACCATCCGGATATGTCGCCTCGTGAGGCATTTCGGACGGCTCACGACCTCAGTCTGCAAGACGTCGCCGACCGTTGGAACCAGCTCGACGCCGGCGATGCCCCCATGGTCAGATCGCGCATCCTTGAGTTCGAGCGCTGGCCCAAGAGGGGCCGCAGGCCCAGCGTAACCGGCCTGCATGTGCTCGCACGCATCTACCAGACCCATGCGCGGAGCCTGCTTACCAATACTGAGTACGCGCTCTATAAGGGTGATGAAAGGGCCGAGATTGACCGTATCGACTACCGGTCTCTTGACGAGAATTACAGGACACACGAACCCATTGAGATCCCTGAGACGCCATATCCGGGCACACCCGAAGTATCGCACCCATCGCTCACCGATCTCCGAGATCGCCGCATCCTGGACCCCGCGCAACAGCTCTCCCTCTACGCGAGAGAATCCTCGAAGATATTGACCCAGGCCGAGCAGAGCAACGTCGGTGATGACACCATCGCGCGGCTACAAGCGGAGCTCCAGCAGGCCGCGCACAACTACCTGAAGATCCCCATGGGAAAGCTGCTCGCGGACGTGCGGCGCATTCGAGATGAGGCTCTCCACCTTCTCGAAGGGCGGCAGCCCCTGCGGTACCGGACAGAGCTCCACGTGATCGCATCCTGGGCCATGACCGTACTCGGCTGGGCCAGCACCGACCTAGGCCGCGTAGACGCGACCGCAGCCCATACGCACACTGCGTGGTACTTCGCACAGGAAGCCGGGAGCGACGTCCTCCGTGCCTGGGTTTGCAAGACCAGGCAGGTGGCCGCCTACTGGGCAAATAACCGTGAGGCGGCCATCCAGCACGCCGAGCGCGGCGCCTTCTTCGCTGCACGGGTCGGCGGGCAGACGCACGTGATGCTCGCGAGCACCTTGGCGCTCGACTACGCGCGCGCAGGCAGGCTCCACGATGCCCGCGAGACCCTCGCGCAGGCCCGAGACATTCCCGCCGAGCAGGAACGCCAGTGCCTGGGAGGAGTGCTGAGCTGCCCACCAGAGCGAGCTCTTAGCTACTGGGCCGACGCCGCCCTCGTCCTTGGCCAGCCTGCACTGGCCCTGGAACTGGCCGAAAGCGGCGTCGCAGCATCGCGCGCCCGATCGGCGCCGGACCGCAACCTCGGCACGGAACGAATGACACAGCTCCACGTTGTCAGAGCGCACATCGACCAGGACGAACTCGAAGCTGCCGAGCACGCGTTGGCCACCGTGCTGGACACGCCTCTTGATGCTCGGCCGGCACCGCTGCTGCTGCAACTCTCCGAAATCCCCACGAGGATGGGCCCGAGCTTGCGTGACAGCCGTGATGGCAGAAGGATCAGTGACGCGATCGGCGCCTTCCGAGCGGCGACGACATCGCGACCGGAAAGGCGGGCCCTTGACGACGGAAGACACCAAGACTCGTGACCACTGGTGGTGGCGGCCGGGCTGGAAACAAGGCCGCTCCTTCTACACCTGGCACATCCTTGTGGACGACCAACCCGCGATCCACGAGTTCGCCAAGCAGATCCAGCCTGAACTAGCAGCCACTGGCGTGCTGGGGCCCATCCCCGTGGAATGGCTCCACATGACCATGCAGGGCGTCGGCTTTACCCATGAGGTGAGCGCGGAGACTCTCAACGAGATCGCAACCGCAGCGACCGCCCGTCTCGCCGCCCTCGGGCCAGTCACCGTCACGCTCGGACCCCCAGTCGCGGACGCGGAAGGCGTCAACCTACCCGTCCAGCCGGCAGAAGCCGTGAATGCCGTACGGCGGGCCGTACGCGACGGGATCGCCGACGTCTGGGGTAGCGACCGTGTGCCCGAAGCAGAAGACGGCTTTCGCCCGCATGTGAGCCTTGCCTACTCCCATACCAGCGGTGCTTGGCTGGAGCCGATTCGCAGCATCCTGGCCCGCCACGCGACCACCATCCCCGCCGTGCTGGCCCGTGCTTCGCTGATCGACATCAACCGCGATCACCGCATGTACCAGTGGAAGCTCATCAGGCGGGTACCCTTCGGCGCTGGGCGGACGTAAGTCGGCGGCGGCGGACGCAACCGGCACCCGCCGGGCATTCTCCGCCCATGGCTCGTAGCAAGGCACGCATCTCTCCGGGGCTCGCCAAGCGGCTCGCTGCCGGCGTCATCCGGGACAAGGTTGAACGGATCACCGAAGCGGTGGCAGAGGAGGCGAAAGACCGGGCGCCGGACGCCAAGCGGTGGCAGACCACCAACGGTGCCGAGGCACGCCCCTCGCACCGGCACGCTGACGGGCAGACCATCCCAGCGACTATCCCCTACCAGCTCCCGAAGATGGAGTACGTCGGCAGGGCCAGCGATGACCGGGGCAGAGCAGCGGCGGGCGCGGGTAGGTGGGTGACAAGCACCGCCGTGGACCTGGCTGACCGGCCGCGTGATCCGTCTCTGCCGATTCATCAGCGGATCAACTGCGAGTGCCAGAGCGTGATTGTTCCGGGCGTGATCGCTGCGGCGACCCGCGCTCTGCCGACGCGCGTCCGCGGTTCCAAGGTGTCCGCCGCCGTCGAAGTGGTCTTTGACCGCATCGCCGAAGCCGAGTTCGGCACCAACGACACCCCGGGCTCGCACTTCCTGAGCCTCGCCGGGTCGCTCGTTATGGCCCGCCGCCGGTAGCCGATCACGTGGGGCGGAGCGAGCCTTCCACGCGCAGCCAGCCCACAGACGGCTCTACAGCATGCGAACGCCGCTCCGCCGTGATCACTACCCACTCCCGGCCTGTGGACGCCTCCACGACGAGATCACGGGCACGCAGAGGCCACTCGGCAGGATCGACGCCCAGCACCCACACACCCGGCCCATCGCGCTCGCCATCCTCGACGGGCTCGTCCACGATCCGGCCCGGCCGCGCCACGCCCGCCGGCGCCCAGCCGGACGCGGAGCGGATGCCGTGCGCATCCGTCGTCACCGTCGCGCGCCGCACCGCGAACTGCGTGGTCGCGAGCATCACGGCCATGGCCACCGCCACGTGATCTCCAGCGGATGCGGGGCGATCCCCGGCTCCTGGTTGACGCCGCGGCGCTTCCACCGCTTCAGGCTCTCCAGGCTGGGCGGCGCACCGGCCGCGCCCGAGCCGGCCGCGCCGCCGCCGGCGTCCTCATACGTGACGCTCTGCCCCTCGACACTGGCCGCCTTGATCAGCCGCGTGTCCGGCGCGTCGCGCTGGACGACGCGCCGCACTTCCGGCGCGGCGGCCGCAGCCGCGCGCACGTACCGCGTGAGCGCCTTGCCGTACACCGGATTCTCCGCCGGGTTCAGGCCGGCGCGGTAGGTGATCGTGTAGAGCCCGGTGAGCTCGCCACCCGGTCCCGTCTCCGCCACGGCGGACAGCACCTCGATCACCGGGCCGAAGCCGAGTCGCCACCCGCCTCGCCCGTCACCGCGCGCGCCACGCTGCACCAGCGTCACCGGAAGCGGCGGCTTCCCGAGGTAGGCGGCGACGTCCCCGAACGCGTCGCTGATCGCCTCGGCGACCGTCTCGCGCTGCTCCTCCGTCAGCGGCAGCTTCAGCCCGGCCCGGAGCGCGACCTTCTCCGGAGTGACGGCCAGCAGCTCGTCAGCGCTCACCCGAACCTCCTCCCGTAGAAACAGCTCGGCGGCGCACTGGAGGAGTGTGGGCGCCGGGTCCCCACCGTCTGGGCACCCACACCCCACCAGTACGCCGCCGAGTCCCCCCGATCACGCGGTCAGGAGGATGCCAGCTTCTGGCGGATACGGTCCGCCTCCGATCGAGGCACCCGCGCACCCTCCGGGTACAGCAGCCGGTTGGTCGGCGTGGACGCGCCGGCGTAGTAGTGCCGCTCGAGCACGCGCCGCTTCACGTGCACGTGCGTGTAGCGCGGGCCCGGGTCCTCGAACAGGTCGTCCGCGTCCGTCACGCGTTCGCCGTTGCTCCAGCGCAGGTCCAGCGTCCCCTCCTGGCCCACGGCCGGCGGCGGGGGCGGAGGAGTCATCGGGTCCTGCTTGACCTCGGTCTTCTTCTCGCGCTTGGCGGGCGGGGTCAGCGGCGCAGCGTCAGTGACCGGCTCGTCGTCGGCGGTGTCGGCCTCGGCCGGCTCGTCGGGAGGGGTGAGCGGCGCCGGGTTGGCGGGCTCGGGTGCCGGGACGACCTCGGGGGTCTCCTCGACTGGGTCGGCTGCTGCCGCCTTGGTCTGGTTTCGGGTCCGGGGTGGCATGGCGCGCCTCCAGAGTCAACGGATGTCTCTGAACCGGCGGTCCAGATCGGACGCGGACGGTAGGCGGCGGCCCGTCCTTCCGTCCGCTTCCGCCCCCGGGGGGTGTGCGGCGAGCGGCGTCCGCCTCAATCGGAGGCGGACGGTAGGTGGCGGCCCGCCCTAGCTTCCGTGCCTGTGCCGCTCGCAACCTGAGAAACACGATAGACACTATTAAAGAACGCTGCTAATGTTTGGGTGTGTTACCGGGTTGCGAGCGGCGCGAACCGGTACCCCACCACCGGAAGGAACACCCACGTGCACGCGATCGAGGTGCAGACCGACGAGGCGACCAGCGACGAGCTAGAACGCTGCAACCACCTGTGCCGGATACCGACGCCCACCACCGAGGGCCAGTGCCCCGAGTGCAAGCGGACCGTCTACGCCTGCGAGAACTGCAACGTCTGCCGAACCTGCGGGACTTTCACCACCGACCCGCAGGACATCAGCGAGGACGCACTCGCCGACGAGGACACCTCGTGGTGCGGCTACACCTGCAACGCCGACACCCTCAACGCGCCCTCGCCCGAGCACTGCGTCAGTTGCGGATACGTCACCGACTTCTGCGCCGACTGCGAGCGCTGCAAGGAGTGCGGCCGCTAGGCCATCGCCGCCTCGCCCCGTGCCTGCCGCCCGCGCCCCTCTCTGGGCGCGGGCCGCGCCTCCCCCTGAAAGGAAACCCCGTGCTCACCACGGCGCTCCACCTTCACGACCTGATGAACCCCGGCGCCCTGCTGGACGCCATCGAGGACGGCTACGTCCGCCAGCAGACCCACCCCAAGCTGCCGCTGGCCATCCTGAACTACACCACCCAGACGCAGGCCGAACGCGTCTGGAACGAGGTCACCAAGCAGTGCCGTGGCCTGATCATCGACACCCGCACCGGCGACGTCGTCGCGCGCCCGCTGGCCAAGTTCTTCACCTTCGACCAGATCGACCACGGTCTCCCGATCGACGCGCCCGCGTACGTCTTCGACAAGCTGGACGGCAGCCTCGGCATCCTCTACCCGACCGGCGACGGCCAGCACGCCGTAGCCACGCGCGGCTCGTTCACCAGCCCGCAGGCCCGCCACGCGACGAAGGTGTGGCGTGAGCGGTTCGCCGACAAGGTGATGATCGACCCCACGTTCACCTACCTGTTCGAGATCATCTACCCCAGCAACCGGATCGTGCTGGACTACGGCGACCTCGACGACCTCGTCTTCCTCGGCGCGGTCAACAACGAGACCGGGCTGCTCATGCTGCCCGGCCTCATCGACTGGCCCGGCCGCGTGGCGGAGCAGTTCACGTACCTCACGCTCGGGGAGGCGCTCGCCGCTCCGCCCCGGCCGAACGCAGAGGGCTTCGTCATCCACCTGCCTGTCCAGAAGCTGATCATCAAGCTCAAGCAGGCCGACTACCTCGCCCTCCACGCCGTCCTCACGAACACGAGCGCCCGCACCATCTGGGAGTACCTGGCCGTCAACGCCGTCGCGCACCTCATCGACCACCCCAAGAAGTGGGCATCCCTGCTGCGCCTCGACCCGCGCCGCGCCGAGCGCCGCCAGGCGGTGGGCCCGGACTGGCTGGCCCGGATGCTCGACAACGTGCCGGACGAGTTCCACGCCTGGGTGAAGCGCACCGCCGCCGACCTGACCAGCAGCGTGGCAGCGCTCGCCCGCGAGGTGGACGAGTACGCCGACCTCGCCCGCTACGTCTACGGCGACGACCGCAAGGCCATGGCCGCCGAAGTGGCCGACCACCACGAGCAGGGCCTGGTGTTCAAGCGGGTCAGCGGCGACGACATCACCGCCCAGCTCTGGCTCCGCTTCTACCCCGAGGCGGACATCCCGTGGCTCGTTCAGGAGGAGGAGGCCGCGTGAGCACCCTCATCTACACGCGCGGCCTGCCCGCCTCCGGCAAGTCCACATGGGCCAAGCAGTGGGTAGCCGAGAACGTCGGCGGCCGCGCCCGCGTCAACAAGGACGACCTGCGCGCCATGGCCCACAACAGCGAGTTCGTGCCGGGCGTGACTGAGCAGCGGATCAACACCGTCCGCGACAGCACGATCCTCGGGCTGCTCACGGCGGGCGTGGACGTCGTCTGCGACGACACCAACCTGCCCCAGCGGGTCGCGCGCGGCCTGCACCAGCTCGCCGCCAAGGCGGGCGCGGACGTGCACGTCCGCGACTTCACCACCGTCCCGCTCCAGGTCTGCCTGGAGCGGGACGCCGCCCGCCCCCAGTCGGTGGGTGAGAAGGTGATTCGGGGCATGCACGAGCGGTACCTGAAGGGCCGCACGCTGCCGCTCCCGGCTCCGGCCGCCGCGCCGCGCGGCAAGCTGCTCGTCCCGTACACGCCGCCCACCGGACGCCTGACCAAGGCGTTCCTCCTGGACGTGGACGGCACCGCCGCGCTGATGGGCGATCGCTCCCCGTACGACCTCAGCCGCGTCGGGGAGGACCTGCCGAACAAGCCGGTGCTCGACGTCGCCCGCTCCATGTACTGGCGCGGCTGGGACTGCATCGTCCTGTCCGGCCGGGACGAGATCTGCCGAGACGAGACCGTCCGATGGCTGCGCTACCACCTCGGCATCCCGATCCACGGCCCGTTCATGCGCGCCGCAGGGGACCGCCGCGCCGACTGGATCGTCAAGGCCGAACTGTTCGATGAGCACGTCCGCGACCACTTCATCGTGGACTTCGTCCTCGACGACCGCGACCAGGTCGTCCAGATGTGGCGCCGCCTCGGCCTGACCACCTTCCAGGTCGCCGAAGGCAACTTCTGACCCACTCCCCGCCCGCGCCCACCCGGGCGCGGGCCCCCGAACCGCCCGCACCTCACCCCGCCGGAGGAGCACGTGCCTACCAAGAGACGCGCCCGGGGCACCGCCACCCGCACCCGGGCCACCACCAAGACCACCGCCAGTGCCAAGCCGCGCACCGCGCCGGCACGCCGCCGCTCGGCGTCCAAGGACCCGCTCGGGTGGGCCCTCAACAAGCTGGTCGTCACCCTGCCCGCCAAGGGCTGGAAGCTCACCGCGAAGGCCCTCGGCGCGGCCGTACGCGGCGCCAAGAACCTCGACGAGGCGCAGCAGCGCGACGGCATCGCGCTGGCCATCATCGCCGCCGCCATCATCCTGGCCGCCATCGTGTGGCGGCTCGCGGACGGCCACATCGCCACCGCCGCCGACGTCGTCATCCGCGCCGTGATCGGCGTAGGCGCGTGGCTGCTTCCGCTCCTCGTCGGGGCCGTCGCCTGGCGGCTGCTGCGATCCAAGACCTCGCCCGGCCGGACGGTCGCCGGCTGGTGCCTGCTCGCGGCCGCGCTGCTCGGCATCGTCCACGTCACCCAGGGGCTGCCCGCCCCGTTCGGCCAGGGCGGAAGCTGGGACGCCGTCGCGGCCGCCGGCGGGCTGGCAGGCTGGCTGCTGGCCGCGCTGCCCGCGCTCGTGCTGCCCGTGGCCGTGGTCGTTCCCCTGCTGCTGATCCTGGTCGTGTTCGGACTGCTGCTCATCACCGGCATCCCGCTTCACCGCGTCCCCCGGCTCGTCCGGGGCGCCGTCAGCGACGTCCTGGAGCGGGCCGCCGCCCGTCGTGCCCGCGCCGAGCGGCCTGCGCTGGTCGAGGCGGCGGAGAAGCAGCCCACGACCACCCCCGCCACGCCCGCGCCCCCTACGCGCGAGCCCGACCCGCAGCCCGCGCCCACCATCGCGCCTGCTTCACCAGCCGCCGTGGAGGCCGCCGCAGCCGCAGAGCCGTCCGCCGCCTCAGCGGCCGCGCCTGCGCCACCGGCCAACAACGTCCCGGCACCGGCGGACCCCGCCGAACTGCTCCCGGTGGCCGTCCATGACCCCAGCCCGTACGTCCTGCCCGACCCCGCCCTGCTCCAGGCCGGCCGTGCGCCCAGACCGCAAACCAAGGCCAACACGGTCGTGGTCAACGCGCTGACCGGCGTGCTGGACCAGTTCGGCATCGACGCCCAGGTCATCGGATTCACGCGCGGGCCGACCGTCACCCGCTACGAGATCGAGCTCGGGCCCGCGGTGAAGGTGGAGAAGGTCACCGCCCTCACCAAGAACATCGCCTACGCCGTCAAGTCCGAAGACGTGCGCATCCTGTCGCCGATCCCCGGCAAGTCGGCCATCGGGGTGGAGATCCCGAACACGGACAAGGACCTGGTGGCGCTCGGCGACGTCCTCCGCTCGGCCGTGGCCCGCGCCGACCACCACCCGATGATCGTCGGCCTGGGCAAGGACGTCGAGGGCCGCACCATCATCGCCAACCTCGCCAAGATGCCCCACCTGCTCATCGCGGGCGCCACCGGCGCCGGCAAGTCGGTCTGCGTCAACGGCCTGATCACCTCCATCCTGATGCGCGCCACCCCCGACGAGGTGCGCATGGTGCTCGTGGACCCGAAGCGGGTCGAGCTCAGCGTGTACGAGGGCATCCCCCACCTCATCACCCCCATCATCACCAACCCGAAGAAGGCCGCCGAAGCGCTCGAATGGATGGTGGGCGAGATGGACCGGCGCTACGACGACCTGGCGGAGACCGGCTTCCGGCACGTGGACGACTACAACGCCGCCGTCCGCGCCGGCACCGTCGCACCCCGGCCGGGGGAGGAGCCGCGCAGCCCACTGCCGTACCTACTCGTCATCGTGGACGAGCTCGCCGACCTCATGATGGTTGCCCCTAAGGACGTCGAGGACTCGATCGTCCGCATCACCCAGCTTGCGCGCGCCGCCGGCATCCACCTCGTCATCGCCACCCAGCGCCCCTCGGTGGACGTCGTCACCGGCCTGATCAAGGCCAACGTGCCTTCCCGGCTTGCGTTCGCCGTCTCCTCCCTCACCGACTCGCGCGTCATCCTCGACCAGCCCGGCGCCGAGAAGCTGGTCGGCCAGGGCGACGCGCTGTTCATCCCCATGGGGGCGAGCAAGCCGATCCGCGTGCAGAACGCGTTCGTGTCGGAGAGGGAGATCGCCGAGATCGTCGCCCACTGCAAGACGCAGGCCCGCGCCGACTACCGGGAAGACGTCGCGGCCGCGCCCGCCCGGCGGGAGATCGACGAGGAGATTGGCGACGACCTGCCGCTGCTCGTCCAGGCCGCCGAGCTCGTCATCACCACGCAGTTTGGGTCCACGTCGATGCTTCAGCGCAAGCTCCGCGTCGGCTTCGCCAAGGCAGGGCGGCTCATGGACCTGCTCGAATCCCGGGGCGTCGTCGGCCCCAGCGAGGGCTCTAAGGCGCGCGAGGTGCTCGTCAAGCCTGATGACTTGCCCGCCTTCCTGGACGGGCTCGCCGAGAGCGCCCGCTGATGCCCATCCGGCCCGAGAACAAGCACCGGTACCCGGCGGACTGGCCCGAGATCTCCCTCGCGGTGAAGGAAGACGCCGGGTGGCGGTGCGAGTGCCTCGGAGAGTGCGGCCGCGGCACCCACGCTGGCCGCTGCCCCAACGTGCACGACCAGCCCGCCTACGGCACGGGCTCCCGCGTCATCCTCACTACGGCGCACCTGGACCACACGCCTGAGCACTGTGACCGCTCCAACCTGCGGGCCTTCTGCCAGGGCTGTCATCTTCATTACGACAAGGACCACCAAGCCGAGACTCGCGCCCGCACGCGCGCCGCAGCGCTCTCTGCCGCCGGTCAGGATCCGCTGCCTGGCATCGGGGAGGCGTAGGTGGCCACACTCCTCGCCGTAATCCGGCCTGGCGGTCGCACCCAGCGGTGTGACGCCCGCTGCTACGACGCCCACGAGGCCGAATGTCAATGCGTGTGCGGCGGGCTCAACCACGGCGCCGGCTTCCACACCGCACTGGAGAACACGCGCCGGCTTCACCAGGAATGGATCGAGGCGGCCCACACGGCAGACCCCGACATCCTGAACATCGAGATCGACCTCAACGCGCAGGGCTACGCAC
Source organism: Nonomuraea sp. NPDC050202 (assembly GCF_040656115.1). Lineage (NCBI taxonomy): Bacteria > Bacillati > Actinomycetota > Actinomycetes > Streptosporangiales > Streptosporangiaceae > Nonomuraea > Nonomuraea sp. NPDC050202. The sequence continues at coordinate 259,475 of NZ_JBFALF010000005.1, forward strand.
TGTTCTGACCCCCGATGATCGGCCAAGGACGGTACCTGGCCGGGGGGCCTAGTCTGCGCGGCCATGTGCGAGATCACCATCTCCTGCGGCTCCTGCTCCTGCCCTGACCCGCAGCCCGAGCCGCCTACGCCGTACCGCCCCAGGCGGCACTCCGACCTGAACCGCTGGGTGGCCGCTTCCACCTACGCAGAGGCGTGCTCGGCAACCCTCCAGGTCCCCCACGGAACCGCCACCATGTATACGGCCAAGGCGATCCTGCCGGCCGGACACGCCATCGACGCCGTACACGTCGCCGTGCATCAGGCGGCGACCGCCTACCTGTCCGGCGAGGCGCGACTCGCCGTCTACACCAGCGAGTTCGGCCCCCACTCCCACACTCCCAACCTGCCCAACCTGTACGGCCGGGTGGGGTTCAACCGCGGCGAGCTCGAAACCCGGGTCGAAGCCACAGACCAGGACCGGATCATCTACCTGGCGGCGCTCGTTCCGGCGTACGACACCCCTCCGCACCTGCTCAGTACCGCGCCCGTCCCCGCCACCGAGAATCCCGATGACGCATACCAGCTCTGGTGGACCCTGTCAGGGCAGCGCTGCGAATCCGCGCCGCGCAGCATCCTGCCGGCCACGGTCGGCGGCGACTCAGGCTTTGACCCAGTGGATCGGGTCATCCTGCTCGCCGCCGAGATGACCCGCAGCGCCTGACCTTGGCGCTACTGCTGCTCAGCCTTCGCTACGACGGGCTGAGCAGCAGCCCGGGGCGGGTTGAGCTTGCGCCACACCGTCATGATCCCCACGCCGACGTCGTCCGCGATCTCCCGGTAGGTGACGTTCTCGGCCCGCATGCGGCGGGCCCGATCCACATCCCACTTCGGCCGCTTCCCCTTGAACAGGGTGAGGTTCTCCCGCTCGGCCAGCCGCGCCACCGTCGAGGGCGTCACGCGCGTCAGCCGCGCGATCTCGGCCTGGTTCATCTTCTGCTCGATCGCAGCCCGGATCTCCGCCTGCTTGTCCGGCGACAGCCGCAGCGCCCGCGGATGCGCCGGCGTCCGCATCTCCACGTCCGCGCGCTGGCGCAGAAGCGTGGACAGCCGCTGGAACGAACAGCGGTGCTCGGCCGCGATCTCCCGCAGCGTCCACCCCTGCCGGTAGAGGGCGGCCGCCTTGTCCACCATGTCGTCCGTGATGCGGGTGCGTGTCGTGCTGGAGGGTGATGCCATGCCGGGCAGTGTCATTCACCTGAGCCGTTAGCGTCTGCGTCCGGCATCTCGGCCAGCCCGTCCCGAAGCTCACGCAAGATCGCCCGCACGCGGGAAGGGCTCGCACCCGTGAGGACCGCTATCGCCTCGGGCGGCCACTCCTGGCTGTCCAGCTCGACGATCTGGGCATGGTCGAGACGCTGCTGCCCGCCTACCGGACGCCGCGGTATCCCAGCCTCATCCGCGATGCGGCGCACCGTCTCGTCGCACACCCCGAACTCGGCCATGATGTCCGCCATCGCGGCGTCGCCGGCGTATGCTTCGGCGATCTTGTCCCGCTTCTCCTGCGGGATGAGCTGGGTGCCCGTCCGGCCGCCGACCGGCCGCATGGTGACGCGCCCCTTCAGCTTGCGGTGGATGGCGGCATGCGACACACCGAACTGGGCGGCCATCGACCGCACCGACGCGCCCGCCTCGTACGCCTTGACGAGCGCGTCCACGTTGAGCTGCTTACGCCCCGGCACGGGAACCTCCGTCGTACGGGACGGCCAGGCCGTGCTCAAGCAGCAGGTCGTTGAGGGACACGCCGGTGAAGGCGCTGCGCAGCGTGCCGAGCATGCGCCCGTACTTCTCGCGGTGGTTCCTCTGCGTCTCCACCAGCAGCTCGGGCTGACCGTCCACCCAGCCGCGCACAAATGCGGCCACGTGCGCGCCGCGGCCGGTGTTCTTCTCGGCCACGTTGAGGCCGACGAGCCGCAGCTTGGTCTTGATGGCGACACCGTCGATGGGCAGCAGCGTCGCCTCCATTGTGTCGCCGTCGATGACGCGCACGTCCCGCGCCCGGTACAGGTACGGCGGCGCGTCGCCGTCGAACACCTCGCCGGCCAGCTTGTCCGGCTTGGACACGTCCAGCCGTACGAGGCTGGCGTTGCCGCGCTCGGCCAGCCAGTCCGTGACCGGCTGGCCGCCGACGCTGCCGGGCAGCGTCAGGGTGACCGTCGTGGTGTATTCGATGCCGAACCCGAGATCGAGCACAGTGGCTGATCGACGGCGGCGGCTTTCGCCGAATCGGGCCCTGTAAACGTACAGGTCACGCGTGCTGGGAGTCATGCGGTGGAGAGTGCCGGGAGAGGACCGCTAGTGTCCTCTCCCGATCCGGGGTGGCGATCTCGCCAAGCACTAGCGACTCGCGTCGGTTCGCCGCCAGGAGGGGCAATCACATTCGGCTGGGCGGGCCAAAGGTAAAGCTTTGCCCATGCTTTGACCCGCATACGGCCAAGGGGAGGGGCGTGAAGAGGGGGCGTGATGTGCTTGGGGGGGCGTGCGGCAGGCCCGCCTCCAGGAGGCGTAGCGGTTGACTGAGATCAGCGAAGCGCTGGGCAAGGTCAACCGCTGTCTCTTCCCTTCGATACGAGTGGCGCAAGCAGCGGCGGGGAGGGCTTTCCGCAAGATTCTTTGCCGATAGGTCTTCCCACCCCCAAAGACCGGGAATACTGTCGTTACGCGGATACGAACCGTAATCACTGGTGCCTCTCATGGAGGACGTCATGATCATCGCTCATTCGCCGTCCGCACCATAAACCCACGGGTACACATGTCTCCCCTTCACATGGACAGCCAGCAACTGATCACCGGGATGCTGATCAGCGTGGTCGGCGAGATTGACCACACCAACATGGAAGAGTTTGAGTCCTACATAAGCCGTGAGCTTCGCCCGGGAGAGCCATTGGTGTTGGATCTCGGCGGGCTGACCTTCATGGACAGCAGCGGCCTGAACGTGTTGCTTCTGCTCAGCGCGGCAACGCGAAACCAGGGCACATGCCTGCACCTAGCCGCTGTGCAGGATGTGCCCGCTCGCGTGCTTCAGATCACCGGTGTGTGGGACGCCATGAACATCCACCTCAGTGTGGAGGGGGCCATTGCCACGGTGCTACGTGACTTTGCGGTGCAGGCACAGTCTTCGTGAGGCCCATGCAACTCACCACAACGGTGCGTGAAGCGAGGAATGGGAGAGAGCGTGTGCTGCCCTCTCCCACTGCGCCGCGAGAGTGCTACGGGGTCGTGGCGAACTCGCCGAGCACCAGCGACTCGGGCCGGTCCACCGCCAGGCCGATCCGCTCGGAGCCCCGCAGCACGACGTAGCCGCGCTCGAACGCCTCGCCCGTCTCGGTGCTCGCCTGGACGGAGACGCTCTCCCGGTCGAACAACTTCGCGCCGTAGCCAAAACTGCACGTCAGGAACGTGCCCTGGTTGATGGCGGCGGTGTCCACGACCCGCATCCGCCACACGCGCTTCTCGCCGCCGACCGCGACGGACACGGCGATCAGGTACTGGCCGTTCTCGTCGCGCTCTGTCTCGATCTGCTCCCAGTCGAAGGGGTGCAGCACGACGCCGTTGGGCTCGAAGAACGCCAGGATGGCCATCGTGGCGGAGCGCCGGAGCTGGAGGCTCTTGTACGCGGCGTCCGCGGCGAGGCCGGTGTACTCCTGGGCGCCGGGGATGTTGAAGAGACCGGTGATCTCGTCGCCGTTGCCGGCGCCGTAGAGGATCTCCTCGTCCTCCTTCAGCTTCAGCCCGTCCACAAGGTCACGGTCGATGATGCCCCTGATCCGGGACTCGTCAGCCAGCGTGTTCTTGTGGATGTGGACCGTGTGCGCGAGCTCGACGATCGGCGCGGTGTACGGGATGAAGCTCAGCTTCGACTTCGGGGCCTTACCGAACACGTCGGTGTCGTTGCCGAGCGCCGGCGAGCCGTTCGGCTGCTCCCGCTCGGGCACCCGCCGGGCGTTGTTGGTGAACCCGATCTGCCTGATCCCGTACAAAATGTTGCTCTGGGTCTGCTCGGACGGGAAAAGGTCGCGCACGCGGCCGGGCCTGCGCTGCCGCTCGGCGAGGCCGACGTTTTCGGCGGTGCCGAACGCGGGCGTGGTGTGCGTGCCGGCCGAGAGGGAGAAGATGTCCTTCCTCTCGAAGTCGTACAAGCCCTGCTCGAACTCGGCGACCTGGCCGAGCTGCCGGAACTGGCCGGACTTCATCTCGGCGTACGCGTCGGAGTCGAGGAACGCCTCCGACAGGGACTTGTGCTGCTTGCCGTGCGCGGTCGCCACGGCGTCGCGGGCCGCGTAGGACGGCTCGTTCGGCTCGTCGAGGAACCGCTCGATGTCCAGGTGTTCCTTCTGCTCCTGGATGAGCGCCTTGATCTCACGCGCCTCGCCCAGCGTCTTCTGGTAGTCGGCGTGCGCCTCGGTCGAGATGACCATGTGGCCCTTGCCGGTCTCGTCCGTGACGGTGTTCGAGATGGCGTTCAGCCGGGCGGACTTCTGCTCCAGGGCGGAGGTCAGTTCCTTGATACGTGCGTTGATGTCGCTCTTAGCCGTGGTCACGGCTCCCCCTTGATGCTGACACGGATTGACTTCGCGGTCGCGCCGCCCGGTCAGCACCGGGACGTCAGACGATCAAGGGGGAGGAAAGCGGGTCGGCAGGGTTTGCGTCAGCGCCCGATCGCGGGCGAGCGGTCAGAGGGTGACGGAGCCGCGCTCGACGGCTTCCAGGCGGGCCTCCAGAGCGGCGATGGTCTCCCGCGCCCGAGCGAGCTCCGACCGGTCGCCCAGCATGAGCCGGGCCCGCAGAGTCGAGTTCTCCAGGCGCAGATCGTCGCGTTCGCCGCGCAACCGGTCGCCATCGATGGCGGCCAGCCGGCGCGTGAGCCGATCCACGTGCTCCCACGCCCGGTCCTTCTCCACGCGGATCTGCTGCTCGGCCTGCTCCGCCTCGGCCTGCGCCTGGCGGGCGTCGGCCAGCGCCCGCTCCAGCCGCTCCGCGTCCTTGCAGCGGCCACACTCCGGGTTGCGGCCGCGCCGCCACCACCTCACTGCTCGGCCCCCCACAGCAGCGCCGCGGCGGTGATCTCGGCGGCCTCGGCCAGCATCTCCGGGGTGAGGGCCTTCATCTCGGTCGGCAAGGCGCTCGGGGCGGTGGAGTCCGGCCGGACGGTCGGCTCGTCCGGCAGCACCTCCTCCTCGTCGATGTTCCGCTCGTCCGGCTCGGTCGGGTCGGAGATGTCGATGCCCGCCCGCCGGAACACCGCCAGCAGCGACGCGACCGCCTGCCGCAGGTCCTTCGCGGTCGCGGACGACAGCACCCTGCCCGCCTTCGTCTCCAGGTCCACGCCGATGTGCTTGACGGCGGCCGCCGCCTCCTCCAGCACCGCCACGAGCGCGCCCTCGTCCGGCACGCCGGACCGGGCCACCTCGACGGGGACGGGCTCGCCAATCGTCACATCGCCGGCGAGGGTGACCTCGTACGGCACCTGGACGGTCTGCTCGATCTCGCTGTCGTCGTGGATGCACACGAACGCGACGTCGGCGAACGTGGCCACGAGGTTCACCCAGCCAGGGAACCCCGCCTCGCGCGCCCACCTGGCTACGGCCTGGCGGAGCTTCTCGCGCACCTCCTCCAGACTCACCGGGACGGGGAACCCCATCGCGCGGGCCATGTCGAGCTGGGCGTCCTTCGTCTCCCCGACGCTCTCGTCTTCGACGGCGTCGTCGATATCGAGCAGGTCGTCCCAGCCGTCCCCGCCGTCCTCTCCCGGCTCCGCGTCCGCGTCGGTCTCGACCGGGCTGCCGAGCGGCAGAGCCGACAGCAGTTCATCGCCGCGCACCACCGACACCTCGCCGAACTCCACCTCGTGCGCGGGCACCGGCGCCGGCATCGTCACCTCGCCCTCCGGCAGGTAGGTGAGGGTGACGTGCGGGGTGTAGCCGTGATCCGCTGCCGGTGCGATGCCGGCCTCGGCCAGCCGGTCCACCAGCCGCTGCCGCAGCACCTCCAGGCCGGGCACATCCACCGGAACGTAGACGGGCACGCCGTCCTCCCCGGCGGGGAACGCGCCGATCCCGCCCACCGTGCCAGCCAGCGCCCCAGACCCGGCGGCGACCGCGGCGACCACGTCGGCCACCGTGGCGAGCGCCGCCTCGTCGAGCTCCTTTCCGAGGTAGGCGAGCGTGACGTGCAGGTGGTCGGCGGGCACCCCGTCCGGCACGGCGAGCTGCGCGGCCACCTCGGAGGGCAGCATGAACGCCACCATCACCCCTGAGCCGGCGTCGGCACGATCCGCCTTCACCTCCCGCCCGGCGGCGGCCGCCAAGTCCTCGAGCGCAGCCGCAGCGTCCATGCCGTCGCGCCACCCCATCGGCACCACGTCGAGCAGCCCCGCCTCGCGCGCCTCCTGGATCAGGTCGCGCTTGACCTCCAGCGGCGCCCCCTCGCGCAGACAGCCGGCGATCCTGCCGGGCAGGTCCTCGTTGTCGGCGAGCGCCGACTTCACCGACAGGGTGAACGTCTGGCTGTTGGCGCCGAAAGCGACGGGGCTGTACTCGTACAGGTCCACCTTCTTGATCCGCCGGATGCCCTTGGCGTCGCGGACCGCGCCGCCTTTCGGCACCCGGTAGCCGATGGACCATTCCTGCTCGCGGTCGTAGAACTTGACGTTGGAGAACGCCTTCGCCCCATCGGGGGTCTCCAGGTTGAACCGCATCTTGACGTAGAGGGCACCCGCCTCGGCTGGCCACTCCACCTTCGCCTCGGCGGCCATGGCCAGCAGCCGCGGATCGCCCGGCAGCAACTCCTCAACGTGCTCGGTGCGGGCCACCCAGATCTTGTCGTCGTGGTTGTAGAAGCCCTTGGGCGTGCGCGTCGCCAGCGTCTCGGCGTAGGCGCCGGGCAGAATGAGATCACCGACGTTATCGACTACGTTTGTGATGCTGACCAGGGCTTCTACGATGCCCTGGTCCTGCGCGTTGACGACGCCGGCGGCAAGTCCCCCGGCACTCTTGCGTTCGAGCTCCAGCGTTGGCACGGCAGCCACCCCCTGATCGACTGCCGTGCAGGGTGGCCGCGCAGGGCCGTTAGCGTCCGGTCACGATTAGGTCAGCCACTTCACCCCGCGCCAGGTGCTGCCCGCCATCACGCGGTGCCCGAGCCACGGGTCGTTCTTGCGGTCGCGGCCGGGCCGCCACCCGATCAGGGCGATCTCACGGGGCGTCGGATAGTCCGGATGGTCGAAGGGGAGGCGGAGCCGCTCCAGGACGGCGAGGGCCGCCTCCAGCTCCGCCTGCTCCTGCACCATCTCCTCGTCGGTCAGCCCGTAGCCTGCGGGCGCCGTGCCGTCCCGGTTGACAGCCAGCAGCGCCTCCAGGCTGGCGATCTCGCCCATTAGGCGGGGGATGGGCTTCTTGCTGTGCTCACTGCTGTCGTCCGGAAGCATGAACGGGCCCGCCTCGTAGCTGTCGAACCACACGTAGCCGTCCATGGCCCACACGTAGCCGCCGGCGGTCAAACCGGGGGAGATCTCGATGCGCTCCAGCCCGGATTCGCGGTACCACGCTTCGAGGTGGCCGTTCCACGCTTTGGCGAAGCCCTGCCCCTGGAACTCGTCCTCCATCTTGAGGTAGTTGTGCGACACCCACAGGCTGCCGTCCAGACCTCGGCGGAAGATGCGGGTCGTCTGCCCCGCCTTCCTGCCGTTCTTGACGACCTTGGCGTCCAGGGTGACCTCGCCGCCGTCCTCTTCGGAGTAGTCCGGTTCGGCCATGTCGAGGACGACGCCGAAGCCGGCATAGTCGCGGTGCTGGAGCTCCTGCCGGAACGCCTGTGTGATCTCGTCTCCCCGGTCGTGGACGTCGTCTCTGGACGCGGGGATCAGGTCGGACAGAGACGGCCTGGGCGAGCCGCTCGCCCCGGGCGGGGGAGCTTCGCGCAACCCCATTGCGTCCACGCCGCGCCGCCAGGAGGGATCGTTGAACACCTCCCGGTAGCGGCTGATGGTGGACGGGTCGTCGCGGTTGTAGCGGATCCAGCCGTCCAGGTCTCCAGACGCGTCGTAGCGGACCCACGCGTCGCTGGGATGCCCGGGGCGGGAGAAGTAGGCCGCGGCCCCATCAGGTGTGGCGGTCGGATCCGCTTCGGGAACGTGCCGGGGCGGCCGGTATGGCTCAGGCTCGGCCACCTTCAGACGGTGGGGTGCGACGGTAGTGGTGCCGCCGTCGTCCCATTGCACGCCGACACCGCGCCGCCGGCTGGCGCCGATTACAGTCCCTGTCCGGCCGAAACCGACCAGGTTGACGCGGTCCCCGATCTTGATCCAACGCCCGTGCCATCCTCGCGGCTGCCAGTCGCCGCCCGGTTCCCGACCCACGCCGGGGATGATCTTTGGTGGGTCGGGTTAGCGTCAGTCTTCGTCGAGCCCGTGGTCGGGGTCGCGGCCGTCGATCACGTTCATCGCGCGGACGAAGTCGCGGTCGTTGAGCATGGCGTCCTCGTCGGCGCCCGGGTGGGCCGCCATCCACTCGTCACGAAGCCGGCTGTATGCCTGCTCTCGTGCGACGACGTTGGGGTGAGGGCGCTGAGGACGGCGGGTTCTGTCTTCCACGACGGTCATGGTAGGTGCGGGCATGGCTACGGTCTCCTCTCCGGGCGGGCAGTGGCAGACATGCCGCCGAAAGCCCGTCAAACTTCAAAGAATACCGCTTCTTCTTTAATGTCGTCTATACTGGCCTGGCGGGGTTGAGGGCTCGCCGGCACTCCTCCAGCAGTTCGGCCGGGACATCCACCCGGCGCTCCTGCGCGAGCAGGTCCCGAGCCGTGTCCTCCTCGCTCATGCCCGCGATCTTGGCGCATGTGGTCAGGTCGGTCACCAACCGCCCTTCAAGCCACACATCCCACGTGCGCTTGTGCGCCATCGGAATCTCCTTGAAGGCGAGAGTCTTCTGATGCATCCCAGGCCAGACGTCGGGGAGCTCGTCCATCATGTTCATCCTACGAGCGAACTCGGTGGCGACGATCTGCTCGTAGCGGGTGGTGGCGGCGGCGATGAGATGCCGCAGGTAGAAGCGGTACTTGCCTGTACGCGCCGAGACACGCCACCTGTCGGTGCCGCCCAGCACGACCGCCTCCCACTCGTCCAAACACCCGATCCCCGTCCGGGGCAGAGCAAATACGCGCTCCGCCGGGATGGTGCCGTCGATGACCAGCCCATGCTCGTGCTGCCAATCGGGATCGCCCTCCTGGCCCACGAATTCCTGGGCGGTGAACGGCGATAGCGTGAACGATGACAGCGGCCGCAGAGGTACCTCTTCCTCGTACGCGTCCGGCCCGCGCTCCGGCCCGGCCCACGCCGGCAGTTCGTCCCCGAGATCCACGGGATTCCACACCATGCCCCGCAGCACGTGCAGGTGGGTGACACCGGCGTCGCGGAGCCACTGCTGTGTGGCCTCGTACTGGGCGCGGGCGAACGCCTCGATGAACGGGCGCTGCCGGTCCAGGATCTCCAGGGCCATCTCAAGCTTGAAATCGTCCACGTCGTTCAGCGTGGTCCGCTGGAGCCCGAACATGTCCCGGGCGACGATCTGAACGGCCAGCGATCTGGGCGAGGCAGAGTTCTGCGCCCACGCAGCCACCAGACTGGCTACCGCGTTCCTCCGGAGGATGTCGCGGTAGCGATCCGCGTCGATGACCTCGAAGTCGCGCATGTGCATGCGCTCCTGGGCGTTGGCCCATTCCTCGGGCAGCAGCTCCTGGTACTCCCAGTCGGCCAGATCGTTGGGCAGTTCGGGCGAGTCCGGCTGCGCATGCTTGGCCACGTACGGGGTGGGTGAGCGCACCATGATTGACTCTCCCGACTTGATCCGGGCGAGCACCTCCCGGACGTAGTCCTCCAGCACGTATTCGTCGCTCACGTGCGCGGTGCGGCGCGTCAGATCCTCGGAGATCTGCCGCTTGGCCAGGGCCCGGTTCCGCATGAACAGGTCATGGTTGCTGGCCTCAAACTCGAAGGGCCTTCGCCGCCCGGCCGGGTCGAGGTCGCCCCACAGGCGCTCATCCAGCGTGTCCAGGTCGGCCGCCTCCGCCGCCCGCCCGGGGACCACTCCCCCCGGCTTACGCTCGTTGCCGCGCTGCTGCCGGCCGGGCGTGCTCACCACCGCGGCGATCTGCCTGGTGTGGATGGTCGTCACGTGCCCGCTGGCGTGGCGCACCTGGTACCAGTCGCCCATGTTGCCGGTCACGGTGGCTCTGCCGCCGCCGTGGAGCCGGACCACGCTGCCGACCTTGATCCATCGCCCGTGCCAGCCTCGCGGCTGGTCGGGGTCGAACTCCTTGACTTCCAGGACGGCGGCCTTGTACTGCACGCCGAACCGGCTCCACTGGTACACGGCCACGGGGGGCGGCTCCTCGTCGGGCGGGTCAGGCGTAGGTGAAGCCGCCGGTGGCGGTGACGCTGGCGGAGTCGTTCGTGACGACGACGTCGGCCGCGCCTGCCGTCTTGGCAGGCGTCCGGCACGTGATGGTGTTCTCGTCCTCCACCACGATGCTGGTTGCGGCGGTGCCGCCGAACGTGACCGTGGTGCCAGGCGTCGCGTTCGTGACCTTGATGGTGACGAGCGTGTTGCCCGCGGCCGCGCCAGCGGCCGGGCTGATCGCCTTGATCGTCGGCGCGGGGAAGCAGGCGTTGAGCTCCGACGTACGGATGATCTGGTCCTTACGGAACTTGAGCCGCCGCCGGCGGGGAGGGTAGTCGGTGCCGTCCGGCCGCACACCCTCGTACAGGTGCTCGGAGACCTTCACCAGCGGATCGGTCACCGGTACGGCGGTGGCCAGCGCTGTCGCCTGCGTCTTGTTGATCTGTGTGCCGTTGGCCCGGTACATCGTCACGGCGTCCCCCTGCTGATGCTTGCGGTCTGAAGCGGCGGGCCGTCGAGATAGATGTCCGCGGGTGGCGGTTCGGGCGCGCAGGACCTCAGCAGGACCGACCCCACAACCAGTCCCAGCGTGATCCCTATGGCGAGCCCGAACCGCCACCCCAACCCCCGCACGACCGGCACAATGCCGGGCCGGGGAGCCTACTGTCTCACTCCGATCATGATCCGCCAGCGTGTGTCAATGCCACGCGCTCTCTAGAAAGGACTGGATCGTGTCCAGCGTCGGCCGGATCGCCTGCTGGTCCACACGTTTGGCTTGGCAGCCAGCAGTGGAACGCACCTCAGGCGTTGCGACCGTGGGCTTCAGGATGTCGGTGGAGTGACCGACGCCGGGCACTGAGTACCACGTGGCTGTCACGCATCGTTGCCTTGCCGCCTGGTACAGCAGCTTGCTCTGGTCGTGCGGGACGAGGATGTCGGCTTGCCCGTGTGCGATGAGGATGGGCGGATCGTTGCTCGACAGGTACGTGATCGGGTTGGCCTTGCGAGCATGGGAGCGGCAGGACTGAATGGCACAGCCGATCAACTGCGACTCCGGCGAGCCGGGATCGTTGTGGCAGCCGGTCAGATCCATCATCTGGTTGAACGTCTGGCACGCGCCTGGAAGCATCTGCGCGTCCATCTTTGGGAAGTCGGTCGGCCCGTACAGGTTGACAGCCGCTTGCACGCTGCTGGGCACGCCGGTGACGCCGACGTTGCCTTCCAAGGTGGGCACGTCACCAGTGAGTGCGATCATGGCGCTTGCCCACCCGCCGGAGGAGTCTCCCATGATGGCGAAGCGGGTGTGGTCGATGCCGAATCGCTTGGCGTTCACACGTAGCCACCTGACCGCCGCCTTGGCGTCGTGCACCTGGGCGGGGAACCGGGCTTGTGAGCTGGACCGAACGGACACGCCAGCCACCACGTAGCCCGCAGCAGTGAAATGAGGTGCGATCTGGGCTGCGAAGTTCTTGCCGTTGTCTTCCCGCCAGGCGCTGCCGCCGGTCACGATCAGCAGCGGCCGCAGGGTCTTGCCGGACCGTGTCGGCACGTACAGGTCGAGCAGGTGGCCTCGGCTGCCGACTGGCTGCGCAGGAGCGTACGCGATGTCCTTATGGATGGTGAGACTCCCCGGCATGGGTGGGGAGGGTGAGCAGGCCACGCCGGTCAACAAGGCAGCGAGAACGGCTACAACGGCGACCAGGCGGGGCAGTCTCGGCGATCGCCCGTCAGCGCCCGGCTGGCCGTCGCGGGGACCACTGACGGCGGGTTCGGCCAGTGGAACGGCGGAGGACGCCACCTCCTGAGTTCTGTGGATCTGCGCACCAATCGCCGGGTATCTCGTCACGGCGCTCCCCTCGGAATGCTTGCGTCCTGAAGCGGAGGGCCGAACTCGAAGGAGTTGTCCAAGGGGGCGGTTCAGGCGCGCAGATCAGCAGCAGGGCTGCCCCACCAGCAGCCCCGCGTGATCCCAAGCGTGAGCCTGAACCGCCACCCCGACCCCCGCACGTCTGGCAACATGCAGGGCTCCCGGGGCTAGTGTCTTGCTCCGATCACTCCATCTGGGCCGCCGGCCGGACGTGGATGACGTCGGTCAGGTCCTGGAGCGCTTGCACGACCGTCTCCGGGTCGGTCACGTCGAGCACGATGCCGGAGTGTGGCAGCGGCTGCCCGTTGTGGAACTCCAGCAGCCGGCGCGCTGCGACCGCGCCCGAGACGACGCCGATCGTGTCGTCCCCGCCCGGCGCGGTGTCGAACACGGTGACGGCGTAGTACACGCCGTCGATATAGCCCTCCACGATGCGGTCCACGGGCTATGCCTCTTCCTGGCCGGTGGCGGCCGCTTCGTTGTTGGGGAGGGCGTCAACGTACGTGGTGACCCACACGGTGGCCAGAGTCTCCTCGTCGGCGTTGCGCGGGTCGTACGGGCACGCCCCGGGCGGGGCGCCGAGCCCCGCCGCACGCTTGGCGGAGCGGCGCGCGGCGGCCAGCTCCTCGGTGGTGGGTATCCGCCCCTGGCCGGTCGTCATCAGCCGAAGTCCCTTCCGTTGCCCGCGGTCTGCCGCCGCTCCTGTGCCTGCCTGCGGTCGCGGGAGTCTCCGAGCCACTGGGCGCGCCACTCTTCGTAGGTCATCCTGCCGCCGTTCGGCTGGTCTGCCCACCACCGCTTGAGTTCCTCCGACGCGTACGCGTACGCGTGGTCGGCGTTGCCGCCCCACAGATCCTTCGGATCCTTGCCGGCCTTCCTGCCGAGCGGGGACAGCATGTAGCCGTTCGTCGCGCGTTCGGCCTCGAGCGCCTGCTCGTACACCCACTGCCGGTACATGCGGCGCACCACCTGCTCGCGCCGCTCGCCGGTGCCGCGCTCGGCGTCGATGATCGCAATCCGCTCCTGCCGGTCCATCTCCTCCTCCGACAGGCCGTACACCTCGGCGTACGCGTCGCGCGGATTCCAGCCCTGGGTGATGAGGTCGTCGATCCGCATCTCTTCCGGGGTGCGGTCGTCCTCGGCGCCCCGCTGCCGGTCGCGGTCGTCGAGCTCGGCGATGATCCGCCGTACCAGCGCCCCGGACCACGGGTCGGAGTGGTAGAGCGGCTGGTGCCGCTCGATCAGCTCGGCAAGCTGCTCCTCGCTCATCCCCGCCAAGTCGATGCCGGCATACGGGTCGGCGCCGATGTCGCGCCGCCGGTCGCGCTCCTCCAACTCGGCGCTGATCTGGTCAAGCAGCGCGGTCACCGCCGGATCCATGCCGTAGCGGCCCAGGTTGCGGCCGTACAGCGCGGCGAGGTCGTCGGCGTCCATGGACAGCAGGTCGGACGCGGCCAGGTCGCCGAGCTCGTCGCCGCGGCGGCGCCGCTCCGCCTCCCGCGCCTCGGTTTCGGCGATCACCCGGTCCTGCAACGCAGTCTTCGCCGGGTCGTCGCCGTAGCCGTCCCACCCGGCCAGCAGCATGCTTTCGAGCTCGGCGTCCGACAGGTCGGCCAGGTCGATCTCGTCCTGGCCGGTCCGGCGCTGCTCGCGCTCGTCGAGGACCGCGCGCAGCCTGGCGACGGCCTGCGGGTCGCCGATCCTGGCGAGCAGCGCCCGCAGTTGCTCATCGGACAGGGCGAGCAGGTTGATCCCGTCCAGCGGGTCGCGCCGCTCGGCGCCCTCGTCGCGGCGGACGCCGCCCTGCGGGCCGGTCGCATCGGTGGCTAGGAGGGCGAGCACGCCGAGCCCCCAGTGCCGCAGGTCGTCGTCGGCGTAGTCGCCGCCGCCGGCCAGCGACTCCAGCACGTTGGCGAACACCTCCTGCGTGCCGTCGCCGTTGACGCGGCCGGTGCGCGCGTCCGGGAAGTCGCCCGGGTGGATCTCGAACGGGCGGCCGCGGTCTTCGCCGTACATCGGCTCTGGGCGGACGCGGTCGCCGATCGGGCCGTGGCTGGTGCGGTCCCACAGCATCGCCTGGCCAGCCGCGCGCAGGCCGGGTACGGTCGCCTCCAGGTGGTGGCCCAGCTCGTGCGCCGCCACCGTGGCCTTGGCCACCCCGCCAGGCTGCGCGGACGGCACCGGGACGCGGCCGGGCTGCCCCTCGCGGATCGCCGGGGCGATCTCGGTGTTGTCGTCGGCGGGCAGGCTGATCCGGGTGGAGCCGTCCGCCCGGACGTGCACGTGCTGGCCAGGACCGGTCACCACCTCGACAGGCCCGGACTCGCGTGCCGCCTGGAGCCAGTCGGACGGGAGGACCTCCTCCACGAAGCGGAGCGCCGCGGCGTTCGACCCTGCACGCCCGGTCAGGGGGCGGCCGTTCCGGTCGATGTAGTCGAGTCCGTCACCGCCCACCTGCCGCACTTCGGCGAGGGTGGCGGCGAGCGCCTCTCGGCGGGCCTCGGCCAGCATGCGCCGCAGTTCCTGCTCGCGCACCGCCGCCGCCTGCCAGCGCGCGGCCGCGTCGTCCCGCTGCCCCAGCAGGCCCGCGTCGGGGGTGCCGCCTTCGCTGCGGATGCGGGCGATCTCCGCGTCGAGCTCGTCGGCCGCCTTCCATGCCTGCCCGCGCTCCCGGGTGACGGCGTCGAGCTCCGCGCCGAGCGCCACGTCCCGCCCCGCCAGGTGGCTGCGGAAGCGGACGTCCAGGTCCGCGCCCGCCGCGCGCAGCACGGCGAGTTGCCGCATCGCCTCTGGGCCGGGGCCGTCGTCGTCGGCGACGTCGGGCGCCCACAGCATCGCCTGCCGTACGGCAGGGACACGCCCTGCTTCGAGGTCCTCCAGAGTGGTCGGCTCGAACACCGTCCGCATGACGGGCTGGCGGCCCACGTTGGCCAGGTCGTCGGGGAGCTGAGCCCGGTACGCGGCCAGGCGGCCAGGCAGGTCGGCGTCCTGCGGCATGTCGGCCATGCGCGGAGCGGGCTGCTCCGGCTGGCCCTGGATGCGTTCGCGCAACCTGGCCAGGGACACGCCGGCGGGCAGCACCCCGGGCGCGGGCGGGTGGTCCCGGTACGCGGCCGCGACGCGGGCGAGTGCGCGCGGCCACGTCTCGCCGCCGAGCAGGTCGGTGCCTTCCAGCGCGGCGCGGATCCGGCTGGTGGCGCGGGCCTTCACCGCCTGGGTGACGGCGCTGGTGGCCGGGGCCATGGCTGCGGTCTGGGTGTTGTCCCGGGCGCCGAGCCGGAACGCGAGTGTCGCTGCGGCGGTGTCGTCCATGGTGTCGATGCGGTCGAGCCGCTCCATCGCGGCAGCGAGTGCTTCCTCCCTGCTTGCGCTGGCCGGGAGCTCGCGCGCCACCTGGGCGATGTCGGTTGCCGCCCACCGGGAGCGGGTGGTCTCCAGGTCGGCGAGGAACGCGGTGAACTCCCGCTCGCGGGCGATGCGCTCCCGCTCGCGCCGTACGGCGGCGATGCGGGCGGCCGCGTTGTCGTCGGCCGGGATGAGCCGCATCACCGAAGGGTCCACGTAGTCGTCCGGCATGTCCGGGTCGTCGAACACCGACACGCTGCGCTGCTCGCCCGAGTCGGCCATGATCTGGACGGTGGCGCCCGCGGGCACGTCGTCGCCGGTCGGGTGCCGGGTGATGCCGGTGATGGTGCCGGTTGCCATCATCACCGTGGCGCGGTCGCCCACCCGCAGGTCACGCCAGCCGACATACTCGGCCGTCTCCGGCTGCATGAGCGAGTCGTACGGCTGGTCGCTGGTGGCGGGCCCGCGCCCCATCCGCTCCACCGAGGGCCAACCCTGGTCGGTGATGGTGATCGTGCGCTGCTCGTCGTCGCCGTCCAGGACCGTCATCTCGTACAGGCGGACCGCCGCGAACTCGCCGCCGCGCCGCTCTACGGACAGGACCTGGCCCACGACGGGGTCGGCGAAGTCCGAGCCGTCCCAGCGGATGAGGTCGCCGACGTCGATCCGGTCAGCGGTGACGTGCTCGCGCGTGAAGTCGGCCAGCGACGTGGGCAGGTCGGGCGGCAGGTCCGGCATCAGCCACACGTCCACGCCGTCCGGCAGGACCCGCTGCTCCACGCTGCCGTCCTCGTGACGGACGTGCACCGTGTGCAGGCCGAACCCCCGCACGGGACGGGTTGCGGTGACGGTGCCGAACCGTACGGTGCCGTCCTCGCCCGGGAGGGCGATCACGTCGCCCATGGCCAGGTTGCGGGCGTACGCCCGCTCCGGCGCGGGCCGGCCGGGATCGTGCGGCGGTGGCGGGAACCCCTCCAGCTTCGCGTTGGCGGCCTCGACCCACCCCGCCGTGCGGGCGAGCGCGCGCCGGCGCGGCGCGGGCGTGCTCTCGTCGGCGGCCAGCGTGCGCAGGTGCGCGGCCAGGGCCTGCATCTGCTCAGCGGACAGTTCCCGGCGGGCGCGCAGCCGGGCGGCGGCCTGAGCCACCTCCGGCGACGCACCCGAGTTGGTGGCGTCCAGGTTGAGGTCCAGCAGGCGGCGCCGCTGGTCGGTGCGCAGCCGAACCCTGCCCGTGGGGGTGCCGTCCGGCAGGTCAGTGGCGGTGACGCGTTCCGGCTCCGCCGCCGGCGCGGCCGGGACGGCAGCCTCGGAGGAGGGAGTGCCGGTGAAGCGCGGCAGCAGGAGCCGCTCGTCGAGCTCCACCTCCGACAGGCGGCCATCCTGGTCGCGCACGTCGAACCGGGCACGCCCGTCGTCCACCTCCGGCGGGGAAGCGACCTGCATGGGCACGTCGTCAATCAGCACCCACTCGCCCACGGCCAGGCCAGACGCCTCGACCTCGTCCACCGAGTCCTCGTCCTGCACAGGGGCGAGCCGGACGGGCCGGTCGGCGGCGATCAGGTGCCGCTCTCGTCGATCCTCGGCGTCGCGCACCACGGCGGTCACAAGCCCGTCGTCGAGCTGCTCCACCCGCTCCACGGCCACGTCGCCGGTCGGGCCCACGATGCGGTCGCCGTCGCGCAGGGCTGCGCTGGGCACCTGCTCCGGCTGCGGGGTGGGCTCGCTGTCGTCGAGTCGCGTCACGCGGCGTGGCACGGTGAACCTGGTGCCGGACGGCGCCGACACGGCGGTGCCGTCCGCGCGGGTGATGGTGACGTCGTCGAGCACCACGGACGGCATGCCGGGCTGACGGCGCGACACCTTGCCCGTCACCGTGACCCGGTCGAACCGGCCGATGCCGAGCGCCTCCCGGTCCAGTCCAGCAGGCAGCTTCGGCCCAGCGGTGTCGAACTGGATCCGGTCGCCCACCTGCGCGTTGGCCTGCGGGATGTCCTCGCCGCCCTCGACGTCGGCGGGCGTGCCGCGGGTGACGAGCGCGTCCGGGCGGCGGCTGATCCGGGTGCCGTCGTCGAAGGTGAACGTGAGCCGCCCGCCCGGCTCCTGCTGGATGTCGGTGACGCGGCGGCTGTCCCGGATGGGCTCACCCAGCCGGGCCGGGCCCGCCGGGTTCGCGTACGCGGACTCGCCGGCGCGCAGAGCGCCCGCCTCAGGGCCGGCCATCCGCCACTGGGTCTCCGCGAGCGTGTCGCCCATCTGGATCTCGTCGGCGTACGCCTGTCCCTCCGGTGCCGCCTCGCGGGGCGTGTCCACGGAGGGCTGCTCAGCCTGAGGCTGGTAGGCGTCGAACTGCTGCTGCGCCCGCCGAGCCCGTTCCCGGGCGGTGTCGCCGTCCGCCCCCTGGGCGCGGCTCACAGCCTTGGCGTAGTGGGCCAGGTAGGCGGCGGCGCCTTCCCGTTCGCGGTCGGTGGAGCCGTCGAGGGCGTCAGTGTCGCCGTCCATGAGCCGCCGTGCGCGGTCGCGGCCGGCCAGGAACTCCGTGTTCACGTCCCGCTCGTTGAACGCGCGCCCCAGGGAGACCATCATCGTGGCGAGCGACGGCCCTGTTGCCCCTTCCGCGTGCAGCGGTGCAGCGTCGGCAAGGGCGTGCGCCGCCATGAGCCCCTGCTCTGCGAACTCCTGGCCCTCGCTGGCGATGTGCTGGTCGAATTTGGTGGCGTCGGTACGGACCCGCCCCGGCGCCTTTCTGTAGCCCGCCAGTGCGGCCTCAACATTGGCGTCCGCCAAGCCGATCCGTTCCGCCCCGTGACGAATGTTGCCCTCAGTGATCTCGCTGGTGCCGTCCCACGGCTGCCGCGCCTGCTGCCGCTCGCGGTCGGCGCGCATGGCGGCGAGGTTCTCCTCCGCCATCGCCCGCTCTTGCGCGATGATGGGCGCCATCCGGGCGTCGTGGTGCGCACGAGCATCGTCGGGGAGATACCGCAGGACGAGGGAGCTTTCCCGAACGCGAGCACGGACCGTCTTGCCGTCCGCGCGGCGAACCTCGATCTCCGTCATCGCGGTCGGCTGCGGGGCACTCGGGTTGGTGATGCCTCCGTCGCGTATGGCCTCGACAGTCCCCCCGTAGATGTCCCAGCGCGGAATGTCTACGACGTCGCCACGCTCAAGCGGCCCGTCGCCGCCTGCGCTCCTGTCGAGCCTGGCCAGCCCACGCTCGGGTGGGTCGTTCTGGTAGGCCAGGTACCGGTCAAGCCCTTCCTGCGCCTCTTCCGGGGTGGCGAAGTTGACCCCAGAGCGAACGCCGTCCACCTCCCAGGCGTGACCCCAGCGCACGCCCCGCACCACACGACCTTGCTGTTCCGGGGCGGCCTCCGCCGGAGGAGGGGCCGGTTCCGGGTTGGGCTGAGCGGCCGCCGCCGCGGCGGCGACCTGGCCCTGGCGAATCTTCTCCCGCACCCGGTCCCAGTTGCGGCCGTTCGGGTCGGCTTCTTCCGCCTGGTCGAGCAGTTGCAGCGCCTCGTCGAAGCGGCCTTCGTCGAACGCGGCGCGCGCGTTGAGCGACAGCGTCTTCGCGCGTGCCCGATCCGCTTCCTGCTGCTGGGCGCGCTCCTGCTGCCGGGCGGCGCGCTCCTCGCCGGTGGCGGTCAGCACCTCGGGGTGGTCGCGCAGGTAGGCGTCGATCCATGCCCGCTCGCCGGGGCGCGGAACACCCTGATCGCCAGCCACCTCGGACAGGTAGCGGCCCGGGTCGCCTGTCGGGACGTACCGGGCGGCCTGCTCCTCGATGAGCTCGGCGAGCTGCCGCTGCCGGGCAGGGCTGATGCCGTCCGGCTCGGTGGTCGCCTCGGGCTGGCCGCTCGTCTGCTGGTCGCGCGTCGGCTGCTCGGGAGCGTCAGCGGCCTGCCAGCCGAACAGGTTCCACCCCTCCAGGCGGGAGGTCTCGCCGTCCGCGTTCATGACGGTGGCGGCCGGCCCGTCGTAGGTGTCTTCGACGCTCTCCACGCGGACGGGGTCGGCGCCGCGCGGCCGGATCCACTGGCCCGTCTCGGGCCGCTCGGTGTAGACGGCGATGAGGTGCTTGTCCTGCCCACCGAGGGTGACTGCCGCCGCGCGGTCGTCAGCGGTGAGCGTCTTCTGGTTCGACTCAGGGACCAGGTTTGCGTACGGGAGCCGCTCCAGCTCGCGCAGCGCCTGGTCCTGCTCGGCGCGAGGCATGTCGCCCAACAGCGACCGCAGTTCAGCCAAGCCCGCCCACCGGCCAGGCCCCGGGGCGGTGCGCGTGTACGCGTCGAGGATGCGCTCCTGCGCGGACATCTCGCCGGCGGCGCTCTCCACCGCGGCATTACCCTCCGCTGTGTCCGGCACGGCGGAGGCCTCGGCCGTAGGCGTGGGCTGGTCGTCTTCGTCGTCCAGCTCCATGAAGATGTCGCGGTTGCCGTCCTTGTCGGTCCCCATGTCCGCGAACAGGCCCTCCTGGGGCCGTGTCTGCGGGGTGACGGGGGCGCCGTCCGCACGGTGGTTCGGCGGCTCGTCGGCCGGCTGCCAGTCGCCGAGCTCCTCCTCCGCCAGGGTGCGCCGGTCACCGCGGATAGTGACGACCTCGACCTCGACGCCAGTGAGGGTGTCCTGGATCTGCTCGATACGCACCGGGTCGTTGAACGCCGGCGTGGTGATCCACTGACGGGCAGCCAGTTCGGGACGTCCGCCGTTCTCGGTCGGGGCGGGCGCGTCGAGGGTTTCGACGTCGGACGTGTTGGTGCTGATCTGGCTGCCGGAGTCGAGCCTGACGGCGAGCGCGCCGTCCTCCCGGGTCCTGGCCACTGTGCCTTCAGCGCCGTTCGACAGCCGGACACGCGAGCCCACGGCGGGCACCTCGACGGCCGGGCTGGCAGGCGTCTGAGGGGAGGCTTCCGCGTCGTCGATCGCGTTGACCTGGTCGCGGATCTCGCGCGCGATCCGGTCGGCCTGCTCCTGGTCGTTGTCCCGCTCGGCCTCGACCAGGCGGGCGAAGTCTTCGCCCGGCACGACGCGCGCCACAGCGTCGTCGGTCGTGAACATCGTCCAGTGCCGGTTCGTGTTGTCCACGAACGACACAGCCCAGCCGGAGCCTGGGCGGGTGTCGGCGTCCTTGGGCGGACCCGCCGGCGACACCCCGGAGACGCGGCCCAGGTTGCTGGTGCTGTCGCCGTACTGGTCCCAGCCGTGCACGTACGCGAGCTGGCCGGGCCGGAGCTCGGAGACGGGGACGCGGGTGTCCTGCCCGGACGGCGTGAACTCCTCCACGTCTTTGGAGGGCTTGCCTGCCCGCTGCGGCCGCGGCCGGTCTGCCGGGTTGCCGGACGGCTTCTTCCCGCCGGGGGCGGCGGTGACGGTCAGGTAGTTGCGGTGGACGGCAAGCTTGCGCCCATCTGCGGTGTGCACCTCCAGGCGGCCACCACCCAGGTTCCGGGCCACGGTGCCAGTGCCGCCACCCCAGATCGAAACGGACGCGCCAGTCTCGATCCAACGCCCTTTTCTGTCTCTTGGCTGGTCAGGGTCGAAAGCGTTCCGCAGCCGGCGGGCCTTCTCCTCCAACTCGGCGGTGTAGGTGACTCCGCCGATCGTCCACGTCCGCCGCTGCTCGGTCACCGTGCCCCCTGCTCTGCCCCGTGCTGGTGTGCAGGGCAGGGAACATGGCGGACTGGGCTAGCGTCCCGGTCCGCCGATGGCTACAGCTCGCGCACGCGATGCGAAGGGATGGGTGCCGGTCAGGCGTCCGGACCAGGCTGTGATCCACGGGCGGGGGGGAGCAGCAACCCAGGCACCTGAGAAGGGAGGCCCGTGGGCGGACGGGACCAATCGGCGACGTCGGAGAATGTGACCTTGCCGCCGTCAAACACGGCCCGCTCGAAGTGAACCGCGCTGCCGTTGAACATTGCCCCGTCGAACGCGACACGGCCACCAGTGAACATCGCCCCGTCGAACCAAATCGTGCCGTCTGCAAACGACGCATTGGTGAATGTGACCTTGCTGCCGGAGAACTTCGCTTCGCTGAATCCGGCCTGGCCGTAGAACCTAGCCCCGTTGTACGCCACCGCACCGCCAGAGAACACCGCTCCTGTGAACCAGACCTGGCCGCTGGAGAATTCCGCATCGGTGAACTGGACATGGCTACCGGAGAACTCCGCCTGGTAGAAGCCTATGTGGCCGCCGGAGAACCGTGCCGCATCGAACCGAACACGGCCGCCGGAGAACTTCGCCCTGTCGAACAGAACCGTGCCAGATGGGAAAACAGTGCGGGAAAAGTCGATCGAATGGGTGACGCTAACACCAGTGAAATCCATATCTGCCCCATGCCACGGTTTGCGAGCGTCGGCTTTGAGATGAGCAGTAATCAAGCGCCATATTGTGGCGCGGACCTCGCCCATGGCCAGCCACGTGGTGTGCTCAGCCGGAGCCGTGCTGGCGTCGGGCAGATGGCCGGGGGGCATGCGCAGGTAGGCGCACAGCACATCAATGCACATCTGCCGACCGCCTTCCCAATCGTCGGCCAGCGCCGCCAGCGCGTGCACGCCAGCGAGGCGCACCGCAGGGAAGTCGTTGCCGAGTTGTCCAGCGGCGGTGGTGAAGCGTTCGTTAAACAGCTTGGCCTGCTCCCGGGTCTCCCCGGCCTCGCTGACGCGTTGCTTGCGGTAGGCCACAACGAGGGCAACCACGCCGCCAATGCCGGCCACCACGGCTAAGGAGATTTTGACGATCTCCAGAACCTCAGTCGTGCCCAGCCGCCTGGTTGCGAGGTCCACCGCGCTGAACTGTGACAGAGCCAGAGCCACCAGCCCAACCGCTGCCGCTCCGGCCAGCAAGACGGTCAGGACCAGCGCCAGACTGATGGGCATCAATCGCACGGGACGCCCAGGTCGATGCTGCCGCCAGCGAATGGCACGGTATGTCAGGAGGCCGTAGCGAAATCCGTGGTAGGCGCTGCGAAGTATCGACGACATACAAGCAGCATGACCTGCCGCCCCGCTCGGCTGGATATGGCTAGGCGGCCACGAACAGGTTGAGCTGATCTCCCTTATTGGGGAGGGTGCCCTTAGCCTGCTGAGCAGGCTTGTGGATGCGCTGCTGGGCGGCGCGGGCCGGGGTGGGGAACAGGTCGAGCTGGTCGGGCTGGCCGATCTCCCGCTTGGCCTCAGCGGCGACCGCCTCGACACGGTCACGCCACTGGAGGGCGAACACCTGACAGTTAGCCTCGCTCTTGTGGCGGGTGGATCCGCACTGGGTGGGGGTGCGGCGCCCGGCGTACGACCAGGCCATGCTGTCGGCCGTCGTCAGGTATCGGCCATACCGGCGCAGCCCGGCGAACTTCACTCCGAACCCGTGCAGCGGCAGGTCGAACTGGGCGAGGGTGCGGAAGATGTCGCCGATCTCTGCGCTGGCCTGGCGGCGGCAGACGGAGCCGACGCCGACGATCTCGAAGTCCTCCGCCAGGTGGACGCCGTGCTCCTCGTACAGGGCGACGCAGGCGAGGTAGTCGTCCACGCTCCAGCCCTGGAGCACGGGCATCACGGGGCAATCGGCGTCGCTGAACTCGGGCCACAGCTCGGTCAGGCGGATGAAGTTCTCGACGGTGCGGCGCTGGTGCTCGCGGATGGTGAGTCCGGTCTTGGCGAGCATCCACGGCTCGCACATCCAGTCCTGCGGCGCAGCCCAGTCCAGCACGGTGAGCTCGTCGTCGTAGCGGGCCAGCGCGGCGAGGTACTCCTCAGGCGTGGTCACGAACTGGTGGTAGAGGGACAGCTCGGTGAAAGCGCCGGAGTCGATGGCGACGTGCCGGAGGGGGATGCCCGGTCGCCAGAACGGCCAGTGGGGCGGGGCGGGCAGCCGCTTGTACTTGCGGAGCACACGGTGGGAGATGAACAGGGACACGTCGATCGGCGCCGTGGTGAGCCAGGAGGCGCGGTGGCAGCCGAGATAGAAGTGCAGGTCCCGCGTGTCGTCGCAGATGAGCATGGTGAGCTTTCGGGCGTACGAGAGGGCCGGGGCGGCGCTGGAGGGGCGCCGCCCCGGTGGGTTGGTGGAGCGTCAGGGGCAGGTCAGCGGCGGGTGGTGCGGTCGCGGCTGGCGCGGTGCGGGTACCCGCACGAGTGTGAGCAGGACCGCTCCTGGCAGCCGCGGCAGCGGTCGGAGGCGCACGGTACGGACAGCCGCGTGTTGTCGTAGGAGGTGCGCTCGGCGCCCGGCATGTAGGCCGGCGCGGAGGTGGTGGTGGTCTTCTTCGCCATGGGTGGGGTTCCTTCCGGTGAGGGGCTGCCCGCCCGCCGCTCGGGCGGGCAGCATCTGGTGGGGTCAGACGAAGGTGAGTTGGGACGGGCCCTTCAACGCCTCCTCCCATGCCTGGTCGAAGCTCTTGTTGGCCTTGTCGATCGCGAGCGCCGGGGCGGTGACGAACGCCTGTTCCGGGCACGGGTAGTACAGGTTGCGTTCGTGGATCCACACCCGCTGGTGGCGGCCGATCTCGTAGCGGGCGCCGGACGGCAGGTGGTGGGTGGCCATGTAGTCGAGCAGCCGCACCATGTCGGCGCGGTCCCCGGCCGCGACTCGGGTCATGGAGCGGGCGGCGTTGGCGGCCTTCATCATGTCGTCGGCACTGGCGCGGAACGCCCGCCGCACGTCGTAGATGGCCCACGGCATGCAGTTGAGGTGCTCCTGGAAGTCGGCCAGCAGGCCGGGCCCGCCCTCGAAGTCGAGCAGCGCGTCGTAGAGCTGACGGCCGCCGATCAGCCCCTGGCGGGGGTTGGCGGCGACGGCGAGGTACTCCATCGTGAGCGCCTTGAACGCCTCGTACGGGTTGGCCACGTACCGGGGGAGGGCGCGGGCAAGCCCGGCCGCGCTCGCCAGGGCGAACGGGCAAAACGAGCACGCCGACTTGGGCCACCACACCTTGAAGTGGTCGAAGATCTCCCACTCGCACTGTTCGCGGTCCCATCCCCACTCGATCAACGGGTACGAGGGGATCCGGCCGGGCAGTCCGAGCGGCATGTCGCGCATCATGCGGGTGAGCTCGTCGGTCTCGAACCCGACGACGTGCACGAACTCCTCACCACCGGTGAGCTGGGCGATGAGCACGTCCAGCGGCCACCCCTTAGCTTTCAATGAGCATTTACGGATGCCTCCGGTCTGGGGCACCGTGGCGACCTCGACCATCTCGTCCGACAGCCGGTAGGCGCCCTGGATGTAGCAGGTGGTGGGCTCGGTGGTGTCGTCGAGGGTGACGATGCCGTCCCGCTGGCTGTTGCTGGCGCGCGCGACCTGGATGGTGCGGATGCGGTGCTTGGCCAGCAGGGGGAAGACGTGCGTCTCGACCAGGTGGCCGGTCTCCAGGTGCTCATCGCCGGTCTGGGCGATGACGACGATCAGGTCCTTCAGGTCGAAGTTCCGCGAGCTGCGCGCCGACAGCCACCGCGTGAGAATCGCGGTGGAGTCGGCGCCCAGTCCGTACGACAGGATGACCTTCACGGGAGGACCTGGACCTCTTCGACCGTGATCAGCGGGTACAGGTTCGTCTCGTAGTTGTAGGCGGCTGCCCACTCCTTGGCCTGCTCGGGGGTGGCGGTGTCAGGGTCATACGGGAAGTGGGACAGGAAGTCGTCGAACTCCGCCTGCTCGTCCTCGTCGAGGTAAGGCCGGGCGTTGTGGACGATGAAGTTGGCGGTGCGCAGGTGTGCGTTCGGCTCGTCAGGGGCCACCATGATCACGGGCTCGGCGCTGCTGAGCGAGCCCCAGTCGAGGTGGATGACGTGCACGAAGACGCCTGTACTGGTCATGCTGGGGTGTTCCTTCCGGTGGGTTCCGTGGCCGCCCGCCGCTCGGACGGCACACGGAACCTGAAGAGGTGAGCTAACGTCTCGCCCCGATGCGGGGCGAGACTGAAGAGGGGACGCAGCTAGTTCCGAGGTGGAGGGGTGAGGCTGGTCCGGTGCGGCGCGCGTACGCCTGGCGCTGGCTAATCGCGCGCCCAACGCTCCAGCGGGCCGACCCAGTCATCGACCACGAGGCCGGGCCG
Source organism: Nonomuraea sp. NPDC050202 (assembly GCF_040656115.1). Taxonomy (NCBI): domain Bacteria; kingdom Bacillati; phylum Actinomycetota; class Actinomycetes; order Streptosporangiales; family Streptosporangiaceae; genus Nonomuraea; species Nonomuraea sp. NPDC050202. The sequence continues at coordinate 285,164 of NZ_JBFALF010000005.1, forward strand.
CCGGGCCCGCCAGTTGTCGATCGCTCGCTGGTAGGCGGGGCCGTCGAAGAAGCGTGAGAGCCCGTGATGGCGGGCCAGGTACTGCCAGGAGGCGCGCACGCGCTCATACGCCGCCGCCGAGAGGTCGTACCCGGTGGCCGGGTCAATGTCCTTCTCGGCGATGCCCCGCGCCAGGCACAGCGCGGTGCGCGCGTCGTTCATCGACGTGCGCCGGTCGGCCTCCATCACCGGGTCGGGGTCGCGGTACGCGTAGCGGCTCATCACCCGTCTGGCCTGCACGCGGATTGCGCGCTTCTCGCTCATCACACGCTCTTCATGATCTTCTCGAAGCCCTTCGCGGTGACGGCCGCCAGTCCGATCGCGCCGTGGAGGTCGAGGCCGGTCTGGGCGTCGTAGTCCAGGTACAGCACGACGTCCGTGACGTCGTCGCCGACTCCGACCTTGCTCTGCACCCTGAGCTTGACCTTGTCGCCGACGTGGACGACCTGGATGGTGCTGCCGTCCGTGGCGGTGAAGGTGCCGAAGTCCGTGCGGGGGGCCGCGGCCGTGATGGGGATGACAGGGGCGATCTTGCCGTTCTGCATGGGTTTCCTTCCGGGCTCTCCCGGTAGCGCCGCTCGCCACCGGTCGAACACCCAAAACATTAGCAGTCTTCTTTTATGATGTCTATGCCGGTGTTCCGGCGGCAATCGCGGCCGCCCAGCCCAACAGGTCCACTCCACGCACCGCCTGGACGATCTCCTCCATCGGAGCGCCCCCCTCGTCCAGTTCCTCCACGGCGCTGCGAACGGCCTCAACCACACGGCCGAACTCCTCGCCGACCGCCATGGCGGCCGCCATCGCGATGTCGTGCTCCTCCACGCCGCCCCCTGACGCGGCCGCGGCCGCCGCGAACACCGGCAGGACCGCCTGCTCGGCCTCGGCCTTCCACGCCTCCACGGGCACGATCCGCGCCACGTCAAGCGCGTTCGTGCCGACGCGGGTGTCTACCTTGAACTCAGGCTGGAAGTGCCGGGTGCCCTTGCGAGTCTTCGGTGACTCCAGCCTGGCCACCGTCCGGCCGACGAACCGCCCGCCGAGCTGGTGCAGCGCCTCCACCAGTCCGGCGGGCCCGGCCGCCGGGTTGGCCTTCGTCTGTCGCCCGCGCGGCCGCTCCTCCTCGTCCCGGCCGTCCTCCTCCTCGGGCTGCTCCGCATCCTCTTCGGGTGTGCGGGCGTCAGGCTGGCCGGTCTCCTGCCCGTTGTCGTCGCTGTTGCTGTCGAACAGGGCGCGCAGGCGGGACAGCGCGTTCTCCTCCGCCCCGTCGTCTTCTGCCGCGGGGACAGCGTCGGCCGGCGGCTGCTCGCCGAGCTCGCCCTCCGGGGCGGCGCCGGCGTCCGCGGCCGCCGGGTCCTCCGGCGGGGCGATGCCGAGCGCGACCGCGTCCTCCTGGCGGGTCGGGATCGGGGTCTTGCCCTGGGGCACATACAGCGCCCGGGTGTGCGCCATGTCCACGGGGTCGTATCCGGCGATGGCCCGGTACTCGTCGGGCGAGATCAGGCCGGCCTCGAACTCCTCGCGCGCCTCCTGCCGCCGTTGCGTCTTCGCGCGCTGGAGTACCTCGACGGAGTCGGTGTTGAACTCGTAGACCGCGCCGTCTTCGTGGTCGGTGTCCCACCCGGTCGCCAGGAGCGACAGGTGCGGCAGCATGGTGTGCGTCCAGAACTGGTGTTCCTCCTGGGCTGCGTTGTCGAACGTTCTTCCGCTCGCGTTCCCGAGGATGCTCTCCGGCACGCCGAACGCGGCGAGGATCTCCTCCTTGGAGATGCGCGCGAGGTCGGCGTAGGCCATGTCTCGCGGGCGCGCGGCCAGGTCGATGAACGACAGGTCGCCCTGGAGCACGGTGAGCTTGCCGGCCTCGTGCGCGCCCTTGCCGAAGATCCCTTGGATGCGCTCCATCTCGTCGTCATCGACCTCGCCGTCGATGCCGATCACGCCGCCCGGCCGGCCGTCGTTCCTCAGGAACGTGGCGTTGTAGAGGCGGGCCAGGAAATCCAAGTCCACCGACAGCCCGGCGGCTTCCATGGGGGTGATGCCGCGGAACGGATCCAACGGGTGGGGGTCGCGGAACCAGATGACTTTCTCGGGGTCGATGGCGCGGCGCCGACCGTCCGGGGTGATCGTCTCGAAGTGGGACAGCAACGTGCCGCCGAACCCGGGCACCGGGCGGGTACGGCCCGGCGGCAGCAGGTCAGCGCCGATGGGGTGGCCGCGTCGGCTGGTGGTCATCTCGACGAACGTCCCGGCCGGAGATAGCAGCACCTGGCCGGACAGTCGCTTGCGTAGCTGCGGGCCCTTCTCCAACTGGTTGGCGATGCCCGCGTTGAGCAGCCGGGCGAGGGGGTCGTCTGTGATGACCTCGCGCTCGCCGTCGTCCTTGATGAGCACCCGCTCGATCGGCAGGCGTGATGCGTGCCCGGCGATGGCGTTCACGCTCTTGAAGACCCAGACGACGCGCTCCATCCCCTCCAGGACGGCGCGTTCGACGGGCCAGGAGCGGCGCGGGTCGCGCAGGCGGGCGAGCATGCCGGACCACGAGGTGTGGCCGGCGTCGAGCTCGAACGACTTCGTCTCCAGTGGAGCCGACTTCGTCGCGAGCCCCAGAACACCTCGGAGGGCGGGCAGGAAGGCCATCGCGCCGCCTACTTCCCGCTGCCGAGCAGCGCGCCGCCGGCGAGCGCGGCCGCGGACAGGGTTGCCCAGAACAGCAGAGGGTGGACGCTCCAGGCGACGGCGGCGAGCCCGCCGATGCCGGCGACGATGAGGACCAGGGCGATCAGGTCGCGGCGCAGGCGCGCCTCACGCGCGTGCGGGTCGGGTGCATTCAACCTGTTCTCCTGCCTGCCCGAGACAACGATGGTCGCCGGGCAGGCTAGGAGGAGGTCGCGGCTTGTGTACGGCTCCAGCCAGGCGGCTGGTTAGCCGTACATGCCCCCTAGGCTGGAGCGCTGGCGCAGGGCCACCTCTTCGGCGCTGGTGCCGGGGGCGGCTCTCTTACGCTTGGCCCGGACGGTGGGACCGTTCCCGCCCAGGAGATGTTCGGTGTGTGGTCCAGGGCACGGCACGCTGATCGCGTCGGCCCATCGCAGCTTGCAGTGGTCACAGTAGACGTCGTGAGCGACGGTCCACGTCTTCTCAGCGATCATGAGGCTGCGGCGGCTTGTCTCTATGCGGCGAGCCTGCTCCGAGGAGACTGGCACAGTGACCCCGGCGACGAACTCGTGGATGCCGTCGCAGGTCGTCTCGTCCTGGCTGGTCTCGGAGACTTCGGTGGTCATTCGATCTATCAACCCCTTTTTCACGTCGGGGGGGCGCCCGAGCAGCCTGCCGGCGGGTACAGGTTCCGACAGGCGATCCCCCGCTACTGATGTGACATCGGTGGCACATGTGGCCGTAGCCAGCGGACAGACCATAACGATGCAAAGCGGGTCACGTAAATGGGCTAACGATCTTTCGGAACGCCTTATTTTCCGCCGTTCCGGACAGAATGTTTGTAACGATCCGTGGATCCCGTGAACCGATCCAAGTCCTTAGGCGTCCGGATCGTCCGCATTCAGTTGTCACGCTGCGTCAACCGGAGATGAGGCGGCCCTTCTTCTTCGGCTGCTTGACGGCCGGCTCGTACGGGGCCAGCAACACCGCCTCCGCCTGGTCGGGACTGTTCACCCCACGCGCGCGCATATCCTTCTTCGACTCCACGTACGTGAACCCCTGGCTGTTGTCGAACTTCTTCGGCGCGCTGAGCTGCCCCCGCGTACGGCTGCTGACGCGCAGCCGTATCCGCGTCACCCCCTCGGCGTTCGGCCGCAGCAGCGTCCGACCGGCGATCCACAGCTCGTCCCTCTTCCGGTACGGGCGCAGCACCTCCGACTCCGCCGGCCGGTCGGTGGCCTCGGCCACGTTGACGGGCACAATCTCGGCCTCGTGGATCTTCTCCTTGCCCCACCGCTGAAGCAGTCCGACGACACCCCAGCCGACGCCGATCGTGTCGATCTTGACGCGCACCTTGGCCTTGGTGCCGAGACGCCGGCGCAGCAGCTCGGCCCGCCGGATCTCCTCAAGAACTCGGTTCGCCACCTTGACCGCGTCGCCGTTGTCCGCGCCGGAGCTCACGTGTTCGACCGTGGCCAGGTCCTCCACCAGGCGCGAGATGACGAACTCGTCACCGCCATCCGCCGCGATGTCCACGCCGAGCCGCACCCAGCCGCCGAGCCGCACCATCCACTCGTCGGTCTCCTCCGGCAGCCCGAGGTCGCACAGGCGGACCCAGCCCGGCCCCTCCGGCTCCTCCTGCTCCGCGGCCGCGTCCACCCAGTCACTGGGGATGATCTGATCCTTCGCCCCCTTCGGGAACTTCGCGTGCACCTTCGCGATCACGTACGGCGACTTCTCGCCGTGGTCACGGATCGCCTCCTCGATCCACTCGGCGTTGACCAGGTGGGAGGACACCATGTGGCCCGGGTCGCCAGCCAGGCACGCGCACACCTTGTCCGCGGTGCGCTCGCCCGTCACGGCCGGCGAGTCGGTCGCGGCCAACTTGATCGTGGTCGTCTGCGGGTAGCGGTCGCTGTAGCCGTCGTTGCAGAGCTTCTCGAACCAGCTCCGCTCGGTGTCCGTAGGCGGGTTCCCGATGGCGATCATGCGCGCGTTCGAGCCGGTCAGCAGGTTGCGGGTGGACCGGCCGATCACCGGGCCGATACCGCCCGCCTCGTCCACGATGAGCAGCAGATTGCTCTCGTGAATGCCCTGCATGCCGGACTCGTCGTGCTCGGTCGCCGTGAAGCCGTAGGCGACGACCACGTCCACGCCTGCGGGGTCGGTCATCTTCCACTGCACCTGGTCGCACGAGCCGGGCAGCGCGCCGTGTGCGACCGCGTGCCGGATGTGCGGCCACATCTGCCGGTGTACCTGCCGCATGCGGGTCGCCGTGGTGATCGACAGGGCGGTGCCGACCGGATAGACGCACGCCCAGTAGGCGACCGCCCGCGCGCAGATGTGCGTCTTGCCCAGGCCGAAGCCCGCAGGCACGGCGACGTTCTTGTGCGTGGTGATCGCGGTCAGGATCTGCCGCTGCTTGGACCACAGCGCCTCACCGAGCACCTGCTCGACGAACCCGACCGGGTCGCCCAGCCACACCCCGTACGGGGTGCCGAGCTCCTTGCCGGCTACCGCCAGGACCTGCACCAGATCCGGCTGGGCGAGCATGCCGAGCGTGCGGCGCCGCACCGCCGGCCGCAACGCCATCAGGTCCGACAGCATCCCGGACGCGATGCGGGAGTCACCGCGGGGAAGCTCGTGGGGAAGGGGGACGGCCAGGGCCGTCATCCGTCACACCCGTAGCGGAGGTGCAGGGTCAGCGCTTCGGCTGCCTCCAGGTCGTCACGCGCGGTCAGCAGGATGACGCGCGTGCAGAGTGGGCACGTCTCCGCCCGTTGGGATCCCGCCGCGTTCTCCATGCGGGGCAGCGTGCCGGGCGTGCTCGGTTAGCGTCTCAGCCCAAGATCCGTGCCGAGCGGACCGGCTCAATGCGATGTGAATCATGGCCGGATCCGCGTGGTGGCAGAGAACGGCATGAGCAAACGTAAGGATCCGCTGAATCGGCGAGTTGCGGTGTTTGTGTACGCCGAGCGGGCGCTTTCTGCCTGCGGCGCCGCAGGCGCACGTCTAAGCTCTTGCCTGTCCGCAAACGCACGCGGCCGCGGCGGCAGCCAATCGGGGGGTTGCTGCCAAGACGGCCAGCCCCAGCCTGAGTAACCCAACCAGGAAGGGAGAACCCGTGCGCAAGCGGCGCAAGAAGATCGACCAGTCCAGGTGGGTGGAATGGGGGCAGCTCGCAGTTCGGGCTGTACTCATCCTGATTGACCTGGTGGTCAACAGGCTCAGGTGACCCTACGGTCACCTGAGCCCGCTCGAACGGTGACCTCCGTCAAGGCCGGTCAAGCTACGGCGGGGGCACCACCTCAGGGCCCATATACAAGTCTCAGTGGACCCAGTGTCAGCGTAGCGTCCGACAGAGCCGTAAGGCGTATTGCACGGCACATTACGCGAGCCGACTCACTGGCGTCGCTGTTGTCGTTCGCACTGGTGACGGGAATGACACCGTGGCCGTACGCTCACAGTGTTAGCCCCGGCCTACAGCCTGAGGGACTTCAGCCAGGCCAGCCCCTTCTCCTTGTTGAAGCGGCCGCTCTCGAGGCGGACCCCATCAGGCAGGGTGCCATCCCTCTCGGCCTTGCGAACCTGGTACCGCACCCGGTCCAGGCCCAGCCCGGCCGCCTCGGCGAGGTCCGTCATCGTGGTGCCGGCGCTGGCCACCGTCTGCGGCGAGGTCCGCTGCCGCCACCATGCGAGCAGGACGTCCTCGTCGTAGCGGCGGTCGCTGACCTTGGCGCCCTTGGGGAGCTCGCCTGCCTTCTCCGCTTCGTGCACGGCGGTGCGGAACGTCTTCTCGTTCACGCCGACCTTCGCGGCCGCGTCCACGAGCGTGGTGCCGGCGGTCAGCCGCTCCTTCCGCGCGCGCCACCACTCGACGAACAGCGCCTCGTTGACGGCGCCATTGCTGTAGACGAGGTCGGGCGGGAGGTTGCCGGCATCCGCGGCGGCCAGGAGCGCACCCTTGACGGTGGCGTACGGCTCGCCCACCTGGGCGGCTGCACGGCGCAGGCTGAGCCCGGTGGGCGCGGCCGCCATGGCGGGGAGCCTGTCGAACCACGCCTTCACCTTGGCCGGCCAGTACTTGCCGTCGCCGGCGTTGGCGTCCGCGGGGAACGCGTACGGCTTGTCCGCGACCTCCGGCTTGCCCCAGTAGCGGATGCGGTTCTGGAGCGCCATGCGCGAGACACCGAGCATGCGGGCGATGGGGCCCAGGTCGGTCGGCTGCTCGCTCTCCGCGCTGGCCACCCGGCGCCGCTGAGACGGCCGCAGCTCGACGCCCTGAGCCTTGAGGTCACCGGACACCATGGTCAGGTCGAGCTCGTACGTGCCGCCGATCGCGGCGATCTCCCACTGCTGGCCGTCGAGGTGGCCCTGGTAGAGGGCGGCGATGTCCTCCCGCCGGATCTTCCGGGCGTCCTCGGCGAGCTGGCGGTAGGCCGCGAGGTCGGCGGCGGCCTTGTCGCGCTCGGCGAGCGCGGTCTCGGCGTCCCACTCGGGGAGCTGCGCCCGGATCTCATCGTCGGACATGGTGACCGGCCCGCCGGTCGGGAACAGGCTGCTTCCACCAACCCCGGTGCCCTTGGACGCCTTCTGCTTGGTCCAGCCCTTGTCCTTGTGCCGGTAGTGAAGTGTCCACGCGGCCTTCCCGAGGTCCTCACGCGACTTCTTCGCCTGCTCGTTGGCGTCCGCAACAAGGCTGACGGCTGCGCTGATACGATCCGGTCCCGCTGGCATCACGCGCAGTTCGTTCAGCCGGCTTGTCAGCTTCTTGATGGTGGGGTTGGTGGTCATCGCCATGTCCTTGCGTCGGTGGAGGTGCCCTCCTTCGTGTGTCGGCTGGTGGGCACGCGGGTCTTGACTACCCGATTCTTAAAGATTACCGCGAGTTCTGTGATGTCTACCAGGACAACATCGGTAAAACGGTGTGATGTAGATCCCGATCATGCCGTACGGCCGGCGCCGCGGAGAAGCTCCTCGCGGATCAGGCCTGAAAACCAGTCAGCGGGCGTCCGCACCGTGGCGTTGAGCCCGGCCACGCCGAACGCGTCGAGCCATGCCTGCTGCGCCTCGGTCGGCTGGTGCTTCTTGCCGCCGCCCACCATCTTTAACTCCCAGATGACGATGGCGCCGGTGACCGGGTGGATCAGGAACAGATCGGGGAAGCCCTTCGGCGAGTGCTTGCTGTTCCACGTCCAGTAGACGAGGTACCCGAGGATCTTGGCGAGCGGCACGATGTGATGGTCACGAAGGTCGGCCTCCGTCATCGTCTTGGCAAGCTTCTTCTTCGTGGCCTCGTCGAGGCGGTCGAGGCGGTCGTTCATGGCGTCGAGCAGGTTCACGGGTTCCTCCAGGCGTTGGAACGCCCGGGGCAGCGGGCCTCACACGCCGCGCCGCCCCGGGCGGGATCAGGGGTTATCGGCGGCCGGGGACGCCGTCTCGGACACGTCCGTCGAGGAGCCATCCGGCGGTGGCGCGGGAGCGGTGGAACCGCATCCCCGCAGTCCCGGGCGTGAGCTCGTCGGCTCGCTCAACGGACCACGTCTTGTGCGGTGGCCGGTACATCTCGTGGTCGTACTCGTAGGCGTAGCTGGTCATGGCGTGGGTCGCGCCGATCTGCTCGGCGACGACCTGGCGCGCGTACAGCGTGTCGAGCGGCTCGCGGTCGATCGCCACCTTCCACGGGGCGGGCGCCCACGCTCCCCACCCGGTGAACATGAACGGGACGGACGCCTTGTCGCACGCGCCAGCCAGGTCGGTGAGCCACGTCGGGTGGGTCGGGCGCGCCTTCGGACCCGACTCGCCACCGGCCACGATCCAGTGGATCCGCTCGCGCCGGATCCACTGGTCGCCGTGGCGCTCCATGCCGTGCACAAGCGCGCCGTCCGGGGCGTCGTGGTGGGGGTGGGTGACGGGGATCATCTTGGCCAGGTACGGGTGCAGGTTGAGCGGTTCGAGCAGCGGCGCGCACAGCAGGAACCGTCCGGCGGCGCGGGCCTCCAGCAGATCGGGGATGCGCTGGTCGGCTTCGGCCTGGGTGGTGAGGGTGACGCCGAGCCACACGGTGGCCAGCCGGGCGGGCATCCATGGGGCGTCGTTGAGGTCATCTGGGTCGCACCAGCCCTGATCGACGGCGGCCTGCACCATGGCGATACGCCGGTCCCGGTCGGCCCACGCGTTCGTCCAGTCGCGCATCCGGCCGGGGTGGTCGGTGCGCACCAGGAACGTCTGGACAGGCCTGTGGGCGCCGCTGTGGTAACCGCCGCGGCTGTCCCCGCCGCTCCAGTACATCGACGTCCACACCGCGGCGATCCACGCGTCCGACAGCTCGGGCGTGAACAGGTCCTCGACGACCTCGGCGCGGTACGGCCTGCGCCAGGCGAGCGGCTCGGCTCGGTTGGCGGACGGCGCCCACCTGCGGGTCGCAAACTGCGGCTGGGCGGGCACGGTCTCCGGGTAGATGGTGCACAGCCCGCACGCCTCGCCGATGCGCGGCGCGTCCGGGTGGCGGGTGCAGGTGTCGGCCATCACGCGCCCTCCCCAGCGAGCAGCTTGAGCGCGGTCTCGGCGTACGTCATGCAGTCGCATGCCTCGGCGCCGGCCGGGGTACCCTTGCAGATGGTCTCGTGCAGGCCGATGGCCAGGTCGTGGGCCGGGTCGGGGATCGCGGCGGCGCGCTGGGCGACGATCGCTATCGCGGCGGTGATCTTCAGCATGAGGTCGGGCTCGACCAGGTGGCGTGACTGGCCGGTGTCGTACAGGACCTTGCCGCGCTGGGCGGAGAACATCCCGATGCCGGTGGTCGCGACGATGCCGACGTCCGTGTCGGGCCGGTCGAGGACGATGACGTCCCGATCGCGGGCCTGCTCCAGGAGGCGGACGGCGTCGTTATAGGCGGAGCAGTCGAAAGTGTCGTCGTTCGGGTCGCTGGTGTAGATGCAGCCCGGCCCACAGTTGGGGGCGCCTGCCATGTGCGCGAGCGCATTCGCCACCGCGGCTGTGAACTGCCCGAACAGGTCCTGGGCGTTGGGCTGGTCAGACATTGGCGGAGGCCTCTTCCTGGGACGCGGCGGACACGTTGAGAGCGGAGCGGCGGAGGGCGCGCCGCCACTGCACGGCGATGGCGGCCACCTGGAGCAACTCGGCGTCCAGCCGCTCCTGGTCGTTTTCGGCGAACGCTTCGGCAACCTCCTCCAGGAGGATGTCGAGCCACGTCAGCCGCCCTTCCTTGGCGTAGCGCTCGCACAAGCCCTTGGCGAGATCGGCGAGGAAGGAAGCTCGCCCGGTGAGCCCCCAGGCCACATTCGGGCCGGTGCCGTTCGGATGGTTCTGCTCACCCCACTTGGCGTCCTGGGCGGCCAGTTCGGCGCGGATGGCAACCTCGTCCGCGCTGAGCAGGTCACTGGCGGCGGCACGGGCGTCGTCGATCGCCTTGACGATGTGCTCGTCGATGTTGTCGATGCCCCATTCGCTCAGCCAGTCGGAGATCCACTCGCTGGCGTCGCCGTCGTACCAGTGCTGCCACAACTGGGCGGCGATCTCGTCCGCCTGGCCAGGCGCGTGCTTCATCAGCGCGCGGAGCAGGAAGACGACGCCGTACAGGTATTGGGCGACGTGGTAGTGGTCGCGGGCGCGGCGCAGCGCGGCCGGCCGGTCGGGGTGGTCGTCCGCCGGGAACGTCTCGTGCGCGAACCGCAGGGCGTAGACGGCGCGGGCCGCGAACGCCTTGACCATCGCGGTGGCGGAGGTGGGGCCGTCCTCGGCGATGTCGGGCACGTCGGCGGCGATGTCGAACATGGGCTTGGTGTCGCCCACGGGGGTGAGCAGGTCGGGTCCGCCGTGCTCGGCGAGCAGCGCGAGCGCAGCGCGGCCGCCATGGCGGCGCCGTACCTGACGGGTCACCTGCTCGGCCAGGTCGTGCTGCTCGGTGCTGGGCGCGCCGCCGTTGAGCAGGGTGGTCAGCCGAGACACGTCGTGGGTTCCGGTGGCCACGATGACCACCACGGGGTCGCCGGCCTCGTTGTCGTAGGCGCGGGTCTCATACATGGGGAACTCCTCGGTGGGGAGAGAGGGAGGAGCTTCCCCTGGCCTGCTGGGGCCAGGGGAAGCCGGGTGGTCAGGTCAGGACGGTGCGGGCTCGGGCGGCGACCCAGTGCGCGACGTTTGGCGGCCAGGCGTTGCCGATCTGGAGGCGCTGCTCGGTGATGGTGCCGAAGATCTTGTAGTCGCGGGGGAAGCGCTGGACCTGCTTGGTTTCGTCGGGGCCGAGCATTCGCAGTTTCGAGTTGTCCACGGACAGGGCGGGCGCGACCAAGGCGTGGTGCGGGTGGGTGGCCACGGTGGTGAGCGGCTGGTTGGTGGTGCGAGGGGCGCTGTCGCGGCCGATGTGGATGATCAGCGCGAAGTGGTTGCCGCCGGCGGTCACGGTGGGCAGCGGCTCGTCGAGCCCCTGCACGGTGAGGTTCTTGCGCAGCAGCGCCAGGAACGGGTCGCTGCCGAACTGCTCCAGGCCGATCCCCACCTTGAGGTGGGTGCTTTCGGCGTACGGGGTGAACTTCTTGTACGGCTTGCCGTCGCCGATGCGCCGCATGGGCAGGTCCCAGTCGATGACGGGTTCGACCGGCCACACGACGGGCTCAACGATGAGGTGGCCACACCGCCGGTTCGGACAGACGTAGTCGTACTGCTCGCCGTGCTTACCGACCCGTAGCACGCGCGGCCTGGGGTCGCGCCACCGCTGCACGCCCTGGACGGGCCCGCACTCCGGGCACATGGCATCGGGGCGGGGCCGCAGGTCGGGCTGCTTGATGCCCTTCCTGGTGAAGACGAAGATGAGCCGGTGGCGGTGCTGCGGCGCGGGCGGGTTGCCGGGGCCGGAGATGTGGGCGGCATCGACGGACACGAGCTGCACCTGGTAGCCGAGGACGCGCCAGCAGCGCAGCCACTCGGGGAACAGCATCCAGCGGGTGGCGAACTCGGGCACGTTCTCACCGATCACCATGTCGTACCGGTGGGCTTCGGCGGCGCGGAGCAGACACCAGGCGGTGACGCGGGTCCGCTCCCATGTGGACTTGGCGGCGGGCCCCTCGTCCTGGAACAGTTCCATCTGCGCCTTCGGGGCGGTGCTGCCGCCCGCCTGCGCGGTCTCGGTGCAGATCGGGGATCCCACGAGAACCTGGCTGGGCCTCAGGGACGACATGTTGTAGTGGTCGAGGTCCACGCAGCGCGGGTCCAGGTGCTTGTAGTGATAGGAGACGGTCTCGATCGAACGCTCGTCGTGGTTGGCCATCTCCACGGCCTGGAACCCAGCTTCGTAGAAGCCGCGCACGTCGCCGCCCGCGCCGCAGAATAGGTGTGTGGTGGTGGGCCCGTCTCCGGGGACGATGCCGGGCTGGAGCGCCGTCTCGACGTCGGCCTTGTCGAGGGTCAGCATCCGTAGTCCACCTCGTCCATGCAGGCGCCGTGCAGGGCGGCGCGGTCGAACTCCTCCTGCATCCGCTCGGCTTCCTCGTCGGCCCGAAGCTGGGCGAGTTCGGCAGCAAGGTCGGCCTCGAAGCGGGGGGTGCGGCGCATGGGGGTGTCGTCCTCTTCCGGGTAGGTGAGCGGGGGCAGGCCGGTGAGTCGGCGCACGGCGGCGTGGACCTCGTGCAGCGCGAACGTCCGGGCGGCGGGGTCGTGGGCGTCCGCCAGGTCGGCGATGAGGTCGGTGACCTGGCGGAGCAGGGTGTGTTCGGCGTGCTGGCGGCCGAGCTGGTAGGCGCACGCGGTGTGGTGGCGTTCGCAGCCGGTCCAGTGGGGCCCGCCCTGGGGGAGGGCGGGGTCGGCGGGCGGTTCGAGCCGTGTTTCGAGGAGGCTCACGCGGCCCGCCTGGTGGTCATGTAGCGCTGGCGGTGGTAGATCTGCTCGCCGATCACGCAGGCGTCGCAGGGCTCCTCACCCCGGTCCTTGTGCCGGTTGTAGGCGGCGTGGGTGCCGCACGGCTGTAGGCCCTGGCGGTTGGTGGGGGTGCCGGTGTGCCAGGCGAGCAGGACCGCCGGGGGCAGTTCGACGGGGATCATCGCGGCCATGACGATCGGCAGGGTGGCGCGGTCCTCGGGGGTGAGGGTGGCCAGCAGGGCGGCGGCCGCGGCGGGCCCGTCGTCGCGGACGGTGCAGGCCAGTTCGCAGGCGAACTCGACGAGCCGCTGGGCGTAGGCGTCGTTGTCACGCATCGGTGGGCGCCTGCCGGTTGAGGGTGCGGCGGGCGTAGCTGACGTACGCCTCGTGCTGGGCCTGGGTGACGGGGACGCGCTGCGACGCGGCCTTGATGATCTCGTCGGCGACGCGGAGCCGGTCGTCGTCCTCGCGGGTGGCCTGGACGGCGGCGATGACGAGCTGCTCGCTCCAGGGGCAGCCGAGGATCTCGGCGGCGGTCTGGTCGATGTCCCAGTCCGGCCGCATGGCGGCGATGAGCGCGATGAACTCGCCATAGGCGGGCCTCCGCTCAGGCGCCTTGCTGGGGGTCATGGGTGTCCTTCCGGTTTGCCGTCCAGGCAGTGCCGCTCACTGCCCGGCGACAAACTAAAGAATACTCGCATTTCTTTAGCGTTGTCTACGCGGGCGAAAGTGGCGTACGCCTCTCTGTCGATCACGTGAGGCGGGACTGTACGAATCGGGCACCTCTTGCGTCTCGCTCCGATTGAGCGAGGTCTCGGCCCTCTGTCCGGCGGCGCCGCCCGTCGCTAAGGTGATCAAGCTCGGGGGAAGTGGAACGATCGAAACCGGGGAGAATGCATGCCGCATCGCCACATCGCCGCGCTGTCCGCCGCCTTACTCGGCGTCGCCTGCCTCGCCGCCCCCGCAGCAGCCGCCACTGAGCGGGCCGGCACCACGCAGACGCCGGCGGCCGTTCCCGCGGCCGCGCCGAAACTCTTGAAGCTCGGCCAGTCCGTCCGGATCAAGGGAGAGAAGGGGCACCAGCTACGGATCACGCCGGTCGGGGTGTACTACCACCGCCCGACCGCGCAGTACTCGACGAAGCCGCGCAATGGGTACTTCCTGGCGCTCGCGATCCGCGTGACGGCGACGTCCAAAGCGGACCAGATGCCGCTGCCGTACGGGAGCCAGTGGCGCGTCAAGCAGGGCAAGCGCACATTCACGACCTCGTCCGGCCGGGCGAAGCAAGCGCCATGGGTGGGGCGAGCCCAAGGGGCGTGGGTGACGGTGCATCCGGGCTCGCCTGAGGTGGTGTACGAGGCGTTCGACGTCCAGGTGAAGGGCGGCACCTTGGAGTGGTCGAGTCCGGATGGGCTGTACCGGTGGCGCATTCCCGCGGGCAATGCCGGCAAGGCCACCCACGAGGCGGTTCTGGATGCCATCGCGGATTACGAAGGCCAATGAGCCGGCGGCTGTGAGCTCCTGCTCCACCTATATATAGGTGCGCACGCTCGCACCTATATATAGGTCGCCGCGGCGGGCACTACGAGGTGAGAGAGATGCTGTCGCCCATGGGGTCGAGCCCGAGCATCTGCCGCAACTTGGCCGTGGGCACGAGTTTCCGCCGGCCGAACTCCAGCGTCGGAATCTCCCCTCTGGCGGCAGCTTCGTACGCAGTGCACCGTGCAAGGCCAAGGAACGTTCCCGCCTCAGGGATCGTCATGGTGGGCTGCTCGGTGGCGCTGGGCAGCGGCCGGCGGAGGCGGCGAGGCGGCCTGCGTGTGGTGCTCTGCGTTCTGGTCATGGCGCGGATGCTGCCGTCTGGGCTGGGTTAGTGTCACAGTTCGATCAGCGGGTCATGCGGACTGAGCTTGCCCATGATCATCAGTGCCCCCTGTGGGGGCACGGGGCAGTCTGTCGCGTGATCTCGCGTACGGTTGCGTCTGGTCTAGTACGGGCTTACGTGCCAATATGTGTAAACCCGCAGGTGAGAGGTGGTGGAATAGCGGGTTCGATTCCCGCCACCTCCACCACTTCAGACCGCCTCTTACCTGCGGAAACATCGCAGGTAGGGGCGGTTTTTGGCGTTCCGGGGCCCTGTCTCCCGGGGAACCGCCGGTGAACCGTGGGCGAACTTTCAAGATCAACCCCAGGTGGCGCCGCGCCCTTCTGCTTGGATCTCTTTGGCCGAAATTTGCCATCGAGTATGACCGAAAGTGAGGGGCCCCATGGCGACCTCGGACGAGGCCAACTTCCTGGACCGGTTCGCCGAGCTGCGGGAGGTCGAGGCGGCGGCGAACGGCCTGGTCAAGGTGACGGTCGACGGCACCAGCGACCTGGTGGAGCTGGCGATCGACCCCAGGGCGATGCGGCTGCCGTCCGAAGAGCTGGCCGCCGCGATCAAGGAGGCGTTCGGGCGGGCCCGTGCCGCCGCCCAGGAGCGCGCGATGCAGGCCGTCCCCGACGTCCTGCGCCAGGAGACGCCGGAGCTGACCGCCCTGCTGAAGGACATCGAAGCCGACGCCCGCGGCAACATGAACGAGATCCTCCTGGCCGCCAACGAGCTGACCGCACGGCTGGACCGGCTGATGCGGCAGGGCACGCAGCGATGAACGACCACCAGGGACGGCGATGAGCGACAACAGCAGCGGGATCCAGGTCGTCTACGGCAGCCGGACCGTGTCCGCGAGCCGGCTCAGGGAGCAGGCGGACGAGCTGGAGCGGGCGCTGGGCGGCGCGCTCGGCAGGGCCGGGTACGCGGGAGGCGGCGGGGCGGCGCCCGAGCGGCCCGGGGCGCAGTTCGACGTCGAGTTCGCGGGGCTGACCGAGCTGGTGCAGAGCGCGTTCGGAGCCACGGCGCGGACGTTGCGCGACCACGCCGCGAGAGCCGAGCTGTCGGAGCAGAACTACACACGTGCCGAGCAGGCAGGCGTCGAGTCGGCCGAGCGCGTACGGACCGATCTGGAGGAGTTGTGAGCTGGGAACTGCCGCCGGGGCTGCGGGCGGTGCACGGTCTCGTCGCGTCCGACGCCCCGTGGCCGCGCGCCGACGAGACGCAGCGCCTCGACGGGGCGGGGTCGTGGATGGACCTCGCCTCCGCCTCGCAGGGCGGCCGGGTGGAGTCGGCCTCGGCCGTCTCCCAGGTACGGGCGTCCGGCAACCACAGCGGCGACATCTCCGTCTTCGAGAGCTCCTGGAGCGGCACCGAGGAGCGGATGGGCGACGGGGCCCTGGCCAACGCCCTGGTCGGCACCGGGACGACCACGGTCGTGGTGTTCCGCACCGTGTGGAAGTACGTCGTCGTGATCGCCCTCATCGCGCTGCTGCTGGCCATCATCCGGGGCTTCGCGCTGGGCCCGGCGCTGGGCGCGCTGTTCGCCAGGATCCGGACCATGGGGACGCGCAAGGCGCTTCAGGTCACCCTGGCCCAGATCGAGCGGAACATCGGCGGGAACGCGGTCGCCGCCCTGCGGCTCGCGAGGGGCATGCTCGGCCGCCTCGTGATCGTGCCCGGTTTCCAGACGGCCCTGGTGGCGGTCAACACGCTCTCCCTCGACCCCTTCGACGACAACTCCAAGGCCCGCGAGGCGGCCGAGCACGTGCTGAACCAGACGCCCGCGGGGCGGGCGGCGCTCGCGTACGCCAAGGAGCACGGGATCACGACCCTGTACCAGAACGGAACGAACGAGTACGGGTCGGGCTACAACCGGAGCCTGAACGTCATCCACATCGGCGGCGCCGACTGGTCCACCCCCGAGGCCATGGCGGGGGAGTTCGTCCGCCAGGTCGAGATCGCCAGGAGCCGCTGGGACCCGAGCCCTCTCGGGATGGACATGGGCGAGTACGCCGACGCGCGGGGCCGTGAGGAGGAGGCGGCCAACCGGGCGGCGTACCGCATGGGCGCCCAGCTCGGCTACGAGGAGGACGCCCGCGCGACCTACGGCGAGAACGACTTCACGGGCTACGGCGCCGGCTACGGGGACCTGGCCCAGGAGCACGACGAAGGGCTGGAGCAGGCCATCCTCAACGGCCCGTTCAAATTGTTCAACGACGGCCCTCTCGACTACACCCGCTGACGCCCTGGCCCCCGCCGGTGAGGGGGCCCGGGCCAGCAGCCCCGCCAGAAGCGGAACCACCACCGCGATGAGCGATCGTTCGCCAGCACTGAGTCACAGATCTGCCACTCTGTCACCAAACATTGCTCTACGTGTGCTTAGGTGTTGCTTTGACATTTCGTGTGTTCTAGGTGGGGTTGAAGCGTGTCAAGGTACGACTGGCGCCATTCGGCGTTCGCGCCGCTGGTGGGGCTGCTGGTGTCCGGGGTGTTGCTGGTGGCGGGGGCGGTGGGAGCGCTGCTGAGGTTCGTGGGCGCGACGACGGCCCCGGCGGCGGCCGAGCTCGTGGTCACGCTCGTCATCGCGGTGTTCCTGACCACCGTGCTGAGGATCGTCAGGGCAGTGCCCGACATCCGGCGGGAGAGCGCCGCGACGGCGCGGGCCGTGGCGAACATCGGGTCGGTGAAGCCGACCGAGGACACGCTGGTGGCGCGGCGGCTCAAGCTGTTCAAGGAGGCGGCCGAGGCCGGCAGCGACTGCGAGGCCGTGCTGAGCGCCCGCTCCGCGCTGGACGAGGGCGAGATGACCAACAGGCATCACCTCGACCACGCGCTCATCTGGGCGCTGCCGGTCTTCGGGTTCATCGGCACCGCGCTGACCATGGCGGCGATGGTGGGCTCGTTCGGCAACGCGCTGGACGGGCGGGGCGACCCCAGCGTGCTGATCGCCGCGCTCAAGCAGTACGTGCTGCCCGAGCTGGCCTCCGCGTTCGGCGTCACGATGATCGCGCTGTTCCTGAGCGTGCTCGCGTTCGGCGCGATGGCGCTGGTCGAGCGGGCCGAGCGGGCCAACGTCGGGGCGGCGGACGAGGTGTTCCTGATCTACCTGGCGCGGCTGCCCGGCAAGGAGGCGACGCCCGGCCTCCAGGGGCTCACCCGCGAGCTGGCCCAGGTGCAGGGGCTGACCAGGGAGCTGTCCCACATGCAGGGCCTCACGCAGGAGCTGGCCCACTCCCGGGGCAGGACCGAGGAGCTGGTGAAGGGGTTGGACGCGCTGCGCACCGCCGTGGACCGGCTGGCCGCGGCCGAGAGCCGGCCGCAGAAGTACACCCTGGTGAGGGAGCAGTGAGGAAGCGGGCTCCGAGGTCGTTCGCGCCGCCGCTCGACCTGCGCTTCATCGACCTGTTCATGGCCATCGTGCTGGCGCTGTCGTTCGTCGCGATCATGCTGACCGTGGTGACGCGGATGTTGCCGACGCAGGACGCCGCGCCGCCCGCCCGGGAGCAGAAGAGCGTCGCCCAGCTCGAACGGCAGCTCGCCGCCGCCGAGCGGGCCAGGCGGGAGGCCGAGGCGGAGCTGCGCACGACGAGGGAGCAGATCTCCGAGCAGACCGCCTTCGCCCTGCCCTGGTGGCTGATCGGCTTCTGCGCGCTGCTCGGCGTGCTGGCCGTGTTCATGAACTGGCGGGTGCGGCTGTGGAACAAGGGCAGCCTCCCGCCGCTGTGGAGCTGGGGGCTGGTCACGCTCGTGGTGGCCGTGGTCACGGTGGTGATCAGGTCGCTGAGCGACGGCCAGGGGTACCTGCTGCTGGCCGAGATCCCGTGGTGGGCCGCCGACGTCCTCTGCCTGGGGCTGCTGCTGGTCGCGCACGTGCTGATCTCCGACATCCGGGACCGGCACCTCACGCTGGGCAGGATCAAGGCGCGGGGCCGATAGTTCAGGAGAACGTCACTCCTGTCACATCTTTCCCGCATAACGTGACACGCGTCTCGATCATCCCCCGTAAGGAGATGCGATGTTGCGTCGAACCCTGGGAGTGCTGGCCGCCGCGGGCGCCCTGCTGCTGACGGCCGTCCCCGCCTCGGCGACGGCCGTCGAGCCCCTTCCCCGCGCCCACGCGCACAACGACTACGAGCACGAGCGCCCGCTCCTGGACGCCCTCGACCACGGGTTCACCAGCGTCGAGGCCGACATCTACCTGGTGGACGGCGAGCTGCGGGTCGGGCACGACCCCGAGGACCTGCGGCCCGGCCGCACGCTGCAGTCGCTCTACCTCGACCCGCTGGCCGAGCGCGTCCGCCACGGCAGCGTCTACCCGCGCAGCCGCCAGCAGCTCCAGCTCCTGGTGGACATCAAGAACAACGGCGCCGCCACCTACACCGAGCTGGACCAGGTGCTGAGGAGCTACCGCAAGATGCTCACCACCTACCACAAGGGCAGGGTCAAGCCCGGCGCGGTGACCGTGGTGATCAGCGGCGACCGCCCGCGCGACCTGATGGCCGCCCAGGAGCGGCGCTACGCCTTCTACGACGGCCGCATGGCCGACCTGGGCCAGGGCAACCCGGCCCTGATCCCGCTGATCAGCGACAACTGGACGAACCACTTCACCTGGACCGGCGCGGGCGAGATGCCTGCCGCCGAGCGGGACAAGCTGCACCGGATCGTGGCCACCGCCCACCGCGACGGGCAGCGCGTCCGCTTCTGGGCCACGCCCGACACGGCAGGGGCGGCCAGGGACGCGCTCTGGCGGGAGCTGATCGCCGCGGACGTCGACCACATCAACACCGACGACCTGGCGGGGCTGGCGGCTTTCCTGCGCAGCGAGGACGGCAAGCGCGAAGCGGCATAAATCCCTTCGCGCCGGTCGCGAACCCCCGATAAGGTCCGGAACCAGACTGGCCGCGGGACTTCGGTACGACTTCCGGAATCCGCCTGTACAGCGATACTTTCGCAGCTCGTGCCGCCATTCCTCGGCCAGTCGACGACCCCGGGGGAGCCGATGGAGACCTACGCCGACCTGATCGGGTGCGAGGACGTGCTGCTCTTCGCCAACGCGGTGATCACCTCGACCAGCCAGCGCGAGTTCCACAGTGTGGCCGGCGAGCAGCGGCTCTCCCTCGCCTTCCTGCACAGCTACATCCACGGCAACTATCCCGACCTGTACGCCGCCACGCTCGCGCTGGACGTCAACGACCACAACGCCGCCCTCATCATCGCCAACCTCCTCCGGCGCAAGGGCGGCCACCAGGACGACAGCCGGCTGATCGCGTGGCGGCTGGCGCGGATGAGCCCGCCCCGCGTCTACCGGCTCTTCCAGGAGCTGCGGCGCGCGGGCGTCAACAACCGGCGCATCAGGGCGCTCGTCCGCGACTGGCTCGCCGCCCGGCCCTACCTGGCCTTCGACGCGGTCAAGTACCGCTCGGCGGTGAAGCCGGCCGTGCGGCACGCGCACCTGTCGCCGCGGGCCGAGGACGCCTGCACCGGGGCGGAGGTGCGCGGGCTCGACGACGCCCTCAAGGTGTTCGAGATCTACCCGGGGCAGTGCGGGCTGCTGCTGTACGCGGGGACACGCTGGCCGGCGCGTTCGTGGTGCCGCACCCGGAGGACTACCGGGCGCTGCCGGCCTGCGCGCCGAGGCCGAGCGCCACGAGCGCGAATGGGCCGGCTTCCACGACTCGGTCATGGCGGCCGGGCTGCTGCGCGCTCCCGCGAAGGTGGAGAGGGTCTGCCGGATGGGCCGGTACACGCTGAGCCGGTTCCTGCCGTCGTTCGAGCGGAAGAGCGAGAACCACATCGGTGAGACGATCACCGATGAGGACGGGCGGCTGGCGTACCTGAAGACGTTCAGGCTGCCGGAGGCGCGGTGCCGGCGCGGCCACCTGCTGAGCGAGCTGGCCGCGCACGGCTGGAGCCTGGCCGCCACCGCCGCCACGCTCCGGATCAGCGTGCCCCTGCTGGCGGCGCGGCTGGAGCGGGCGGGGTTCGGGCATCTGCTGCGGCAGGACGTCATGGACGCCTTCCGCAAGCAGCTCAATGAGCGCACCCGGCGTACTCGTCGAGGCGGCGCAGCATCGCCACCAGCATGAGCGGGAACATCACCACGTGCGAGACCAGCATCAGCCCGTCGGCGTCCATGACCCCCGTCCACAGCAGGGGGAAGAGCGGGACGGCGGGCGCGAACATGATCGCGCACATCTCCAGCGTCGGCGCCCAGCCGTGACCGCGGAACCGCATCCACGCGGCCATGCCGATCGACATGTTCAGCGCCATCGACAGGTACCACAGCTCCGGCTGCTCGGCGTGGGAGACGCCGAGGCCGACGGCTGACTGCAGCATGCCGAGCGCGAACATCCCGACGAACATCGCGATGATCATTTCGAGGTAGTGGAGGGCGAACCTGCCCCAGCGGCGGCCGGTCTTGGAGGGTGTCGTCGTCATGCCCCGACTGTGTCCGGTACGGGCGCCGCGGGCCAAGGGAGGCGGCCCGGAAGGTCCGGAAACTTGGGTTCTGCGTCCTTCGGACCTACAGTCGGGGCCATGGACCGACGACGGGTCGTGATCGTGGCCTACGAGGCTTCGGAGCTGCTCGAGATCGCGAGCATCACCTCGACGCTGGAGAGCGCCAACTGGCACGGCGCGCTGCCGTACTACGAGTATCGCGTCGCCACCCCCGGCGGTCACCCCATCACCACGGCCACGGCGCTGACCCTGAGCGCCCAGCTCGTCCTGGAGCGGGTCACGGGCCCGCTCGACACGGTCGTGGTGGCGGGCGGGATCGGCCACGAGGACGCCGCCGCGAACCCGCTGATCGTCAGCCACGTCCGCCGGCTCGCCAAGGAGAGCCGCCGCGTCGCCTCCGTCTGCACCGGCTCGTACGTCCTCGCCGCCGCCGGCCTGCTCGACGGCCGGCGCGCCACCACGCACTGGCACCAGGCGGAGCGGATGGCCGAGCTCTACCCCGACGTCGTCGTGGACCCCGACCCGATCTTCATCAGGGACGGCAACGTCGCCACCTCCGCGGGCATCACCGCCGCCCTGGACCTCATGCTGGCCTTCGTGGAGGAGGACAACGGCACCGAGCTGGCCAGGACCGTCGCCAGGAACCTCGTCACCTACCTGCAGCGACCCGGCGACCAGGCGCAGATGAGCATGTTCGTCAGCGCCCCCTCGCCCGCCAACAGCCTGGTCAAGCGGACCCTCGAACACATCTCGGCCCACCTGCGCGACGACCTGAGCACGGCCGCGCTGGCGGTCGAGGCGGGCGTCAGCGAGCGGCACCTGACCAGGCTCTTCCTCAAGCACCTCGGGCAGACGCCCGGCCGCTACGTCAGGCAGGCCCGCACCGAGGCCGCCGCCCACCTGCTCGCCTCCACCTCGCTGCCGATGGCGGCGGTGGCCGTGCGCTGCGGGTTCGGCACCGCGGAGACGCTGCGGCAGGCCTTCATCGACCGGTACGGCATCCCGCCCTCCCGCTACCGCCTGACGCAAGCGGTCGGTTGATCCTGGCTCTGGCTAATGTGTCTGCGATGAACGGTGACCGGGTCGTGGGCGGCTACACGCTGCGGCGCCTGCTCGGGCGGGGCGGCATGGGCGAGGTGCACCTCGCCGCCACGCCCACGGGCGGCCTGGCCGCGGTCAAGCTCATCCATCCCCACCTGGCCGGGGACCCGGTGTTCCGGCGGCGGTTCGAGCGCGAGGTGGCGGCGGCCCGGAGGGTCGCCAGGTTCTGCACCGCGCCCGTGCTGGACGCCGGGATCGACGGGGACGTGGCCTACCTCGTCACCGAGTACGTCAAGGGGCCCGACCTGGCGCAGGCCGTACGCGAGCAGGGGCCGCTGTCGGGGGCGAACCTGGAGGCGCTGGCGGTGGGCGTCGCCACCGCGCTGAGCGCCATCCACGGGGCCGGGGTGATCCACCGCGACCTCAAGCCCTCCAACGTGCTGCTGTCGCCGCTGGGGCCGCGCGTGATCGACTTCGGCGTCGCGCAGCTCGTCAACGACTCCATGGCCAGCCAGGCGATACTCGGGACGCCCGCGTTCATGGCGCCCGAGCAGGTGCGCGGGGAGCCCCTGACGCCCGCCGCCGACGTGTTCGCGTGGGCCGGGGTGATCGCGTTCGCGGGCACGGGGCGGCCGCCCTTCGGGAGCCCGCCCTCAGAGGCGCTCTACCGCCTCGTTCACCGGGAGCCGTGGCTGGACGGGCTCGACGAAGGCATCCGGGCGGTCGTGGAGCGGGCCCTGGCCAAGGACGCGCGGCTGCGGCCCACCGCTCAGGAGCTGCTGGCCGAGCTGGTGGGCGGCACGCGCCTGGCCGCGGCCACCCAGGTGGTCGAACGCACCTGGACGGGTGCCGTCGCGGCCGCCGGGCGGCCTGAGGCCGTCGCGGCGGGGGCGGCTCCTTCCGGCCGGCGAAGAAGGCGGTGGCCGTGGAGGGCGGCGGCTCCTTCCGGCCGGCGGAGGAGGCGGTGGCCGTGGGTGGCGGCGGCCGGGAGCGGGGCGCTGGCCCTCGCCGTCGCCGCCGCGACCCTGCCCGGCCTGGCCCCCCGGTCCTGGCCGTACGAGGCCGGGTTCGCGGACGGATGGGCCGTCGGCGCGTCCGACGCCGGCGGCACCCGCCTGGACGGCGCCGCCTACGAGCTGACCGTCGAGCCGGGCTGGCGGCTGTGGAAGTCGGCCCCCGTCCGGGAACCGGAGAACGGGGTGATCGTCAGCGCGAAGGCCACCCTGGAAGAGGGCGAGGGGGAGTACGGTGTGTGGTGCCACGGCTCGGCGAGCTCCGGAGACCGTTACGAGTTCGGAGTGAGCGGCGCGGGCAAGGTCTCGATCGTCAAGCGCCGCACGGGCACCGGGGGCAAGACCCTGTACGGCCCGGCGGACGCACCGAGGACGGCCGCCAACCGCATCGTCGCGGAATGCGGCCAGAGCGGGAGCAAGGTGACCCTGCGGATGTGGCTGAACGAGAGCCTGGTCGCCGAGGTGTCCGACGCCGAGGAGCCGTACGGCCCCGCCGAGGCGGGCGTGCACGCGGCCTCGGGCGCCACCCGGAGGGCCCGCGTGAGCTTCGAGTCCTTCGCCGTCAGACCGGCGACCGGCACGTGAGCCCGAGGAGCCGGTGAACGTGCGCTTCGGCGTGCTCGGCCCGCTGCGCGTCGACGGCGGCCAGGCCCCTGGACCGGCCAAGCACCGGACGTTGCTGGCCGCGCTGCTGCTGTCGGCGCGAGAGCAGGTGCCCGTCGAGCGGCTGCTGTCCGCCGTCTGGGACGACCGGCCGCCCGCGTCCGCCGAGGCGGTGCTCCGGGTGTACGTCAGCGGGCTGCGCAAGGTCGTCGGCGGCATCCGTACCGTGCCCGGAGGTTACCTGCTCGACGTGGAGCGGGACGACGTGGACTGCCACCGCTTCGAACGGCTGGTCGCCGGAGCCAGGCAGGCCCGGGAGGCCGGGCGGCTGGCGGAGGCGGCCGACGGGTTCAGGGCGGCGCTGGGGCTGTGGCGGGGGCCGGCCGCGCTGGCGGACGTCGAGTCGTCGGCGCTGCGGCGGGCGTACGGCGTGCCGCTGGAGGAGCTGCGGCTGACGGCGCTGGAGGAGCGGGTGGAGCTCGACCTGCGGCTGGGGCGGGGCGCCGAGGTGGTGGGCGAGCTGCGGGCGCTGGTCGGGGCCCATCCGCTGCGCGAACGGGCCTGGGTCCGCCTCATCGAGGCCCTGCACCAGGCGGGGCGCAGGTCGGAGGCGCTGAACGCGTACCAGGACGTGCGGCGGACCCTGGTGGAGGAGCTCGGCCTGGAGCCCGGGCCCGAACTGGTGGCCGCCCACCAGCAGGTCCTGAACGACACCGGCACGGGGAACCCGGTCCTGGTGGCGGATGAGCCGATCAACGAGCTGCCGCCCGACATCTCGGACTTCGCGGGGCGGCGGCCGGTGCTCGACTGGATCGCGCGGATGGCTGCTGAGCGCGGCTCGGCCCCCGTGCACCTGGTCCTGCACGGGCCGCCCGGCTGCGGCAAGTCGGCCGCCGCCGTGCACGCCGCCACCGCCCTCGACCTCCCGGACGGCCGCCTGTACGCCGCCCTCGGCGCCCGCCCGCCCGGTGCCGTGCTGGAGGACCTGCTGCGTTCCCTCGGCTGCCCGGACGGCGCGGTGCCGCCCGCACTGGACGATCGGGTGCGGCTGTACCGCAGCACGACGGCCCGCAGGCGGCTGCTCGTCCTGCTGGACGACGCCGCCGACGAGTCCCAGGTACGCCCGCTGCTCCCCACGGGCCCCGGCAGCCTCACCCTGGTGACGAGCCGGTCGCCGCTGGCCGGGCTGGAGGCGGCGCGGGCGTACGAGCTGGGCCTGCTCGACGAGGACGAGGCCGTGGCGCTGCTCGGCGGCGTGGCCGGGCCGGACCGGGTACGCGCGGAGCCCGAGGCCGCGCTGCGCATCGTCCGGCTCTGCGGCCACCTGCCCCTGGCCCTGCGCATCGCCGGGTCCCGGCTGGCCAGGAAGCCGGGCTGGACGCTCGGCCACCTGGCGGGGCGGCTCGGCGACGAGCGGCGCCGGCTCGACGAGCTCAGCGCCGGCGATCTCGCCGTACGGGGCAGCCTCGCCCTGGGGTATCGCGGGCTGCCGGACCCGGAGCGGCGGCTGCTGCGCCGGCTCGGCGCGCTGTCCGCGCCCGACTTCGCGCCCTGGGCGCTGGGCGCGGACCTGGAGCCGCTGGTGGAGGCGGGGCTGCTGCAGTCGCGCGGGCTGGACGAGGCGGGCCAGGAACGGTACGGGTGGCACGAGCTGACCCGGCTGTACGCGGCAGAACGCCTGGCCGAGGAGGACGGCGGCCCGGCCGGGGCGCTGGCGGCCATGGCGGGCGAGATCCTGGAACGGACCCGCCAAGCCCGCGAAGCCCTCCTCCCGGCAGAACCCGGCACCGGCCGCACCGAGGTCCACCTGCCCGCAGGCGGCGGCCCCGCTGCGGGCGCGCACCCCTTCTCAGGTCGCGGCGGGTGGTCGCGGCGGGGTGGCGACGGGCTGGAGACGGGGTGGCTGCGGCAGGAGGCGCGCTGGCTGAGCGCCGAGCGCCGGTTCCTGGTGGCGATGGTCGAGGACTTCTTCCGTGCCGGTCTGTACGAGGCCGCGTGGCGGCTGGCCTTCTACCTGACGCCGCTGTTCGAGCTGGGCGCGCACCACGACGACTGGCACGCGGCGACGGCGACCGGGCTCGACTCGGCCAGGGCGGCGGGCCACCGGCACGGCGAGGCGCTCCTGTTGCGCGGCCTGGCCGACCTGCACCGGGCGGAGGGCCGCATGGACGCGGCGGCCGCGGCGCTGAGGGCGGCCCAGCCCCTTGTGGACGGGCTGGAGCTGGCGCGGATCACTCTCCGGCTGGGCCTGGTCCAGGCCGCCGCGGCCAGTCACCGGCCGGAGGCTGGGGCGGCAGGCGGTGCGGGGAGCCGAACGCCGGTGGCCGGTGGGGCCGGTGGCGGGTTGGCGCAGGTGCCGGTGGCCGGTGGGGGCGGTCGGCGGGCGTCGCAGGTGCTGGAGGCGGAGCGGGCGTTCGCGCGGGCGTTGCGGGTGTTCGAGGAGGCCGGTGACCGGCGGGGACGGGCCGAGGCGTTGCGGGCGCTCGGCTCCCTGCGCGGGGACGCCGGCGCGGTGGAGGAGAGCCTGGTCGCGTACCAGGAGCTGGGTGACCTGCGTGGCGAGGCGGAGGCGCTGCTCGACCTGGCCAGGCTGCACCTCACCGCCCGCCGCCACCACCCGGCCCGCGACTGCGTGGAGCGGCGGCTGGGGATCAACCGCCGCCTCGGCGACCGGCTCCCGGAGGCGGTGGCGCTGCTCGTCCTGGCCGAGATCGAGGAGGCGGAGGGCGTCCCGGCAGCCGCGGCGGAGGCGGCGCGGGCGGCGCTGGAGACGTTCACCGCGTACGGGGACCACAGGAGCGCCGCACGGGCCCGGCAGGCGCTGGCGCGGGCCGGGCTGGAGCCGGGCGGTTGAGACCCTGATGGGAGGTATGGGAGAGTTTGACGGCCTCGGTGCTGAACGGGTCAAGGCCGAGGACGGCAGGCTCGCGCGGGAGGTCGGCAGGCGGCGTGGTCGGCGGATATAGCGGACTATGCGGATCCTGAAGGTCGCCTCCCTAGGGTGAGGGCCACATCCCCGACTACGAAGGTGACCAGGTAATGCGAAAGACGTTCGCGCTGGCTGTCACGGCGGTCGCGCTGGCAGGGTGCGGCATGCTGCCGGGCCAGCAGGGCGGAGGCGGCGAGGAGCGGCAGTCGCAGGCCGCGGCGGAGGGACAGCCCGCGTCCACGTCGGCGTCCACGTCCGCGTCCACGGCTCCGACGGGGCAGGCGCCCGTGCAGAGCGCGCCGCCGCAGGACGCCGAGATGATCGCCAGTCGAGAGGTCAAGGTCGGCGCGGGCGACATGTACGGCAAGGCGCGGGTCGACATCACCGCGCTCAAGCGCCAGGGCCGCACCCTCAGCCTCAACTGGACGGTCACCGCCACCGAGGGCAAGGTCAACCTGCACAACGGCATGGGCGCGGGCCCGCTGGACTTCACGGTCTCGGCCGTCTCCCTGATCGACCCGGTCAACGCCAAGCGGTACCGGGTGGCCCGCAACGGCACCGGCCAGGGCGCGGAGTGCGTGTGCTCCGGCACGCAGGGGCAGTTCCTGGAGCCGGAGGAGGCCTCCACGCTGTACGCGGTGTTCGCGGCCCCGCCGGCGGACGTCACGAAGATCAACATCGAGATGCCGATGTTCGGCGTGTTCACCGATGTTCCGATCTCTTAGCGTCGTGCTGGCCCTCGTCCTGTCGCCGACCCCGGTCCCCAGCCCGCCCGCGAACGCCACCGGCGCCGTCGAGGACCTCGTCCTGCCCGTCGAGGACATCGTGGGCGAGGTCGAGTCCATGGACGGCACCGAGAGCGAGAGCAAGGTGGGGCGGCAGGTGACGGTGGCGGTGACCAGCGACGTGCTGTTCGCGCTGGACAAGTGGCAGCTCACCGCCAAGGCCAGGCAGCGGCTGGCCAAGGTGGCCGAGAAGGTCGAGGCCGAAGGGGCCGGCGGGGTGGTCAGGATCGAGGGGCACACCGACGACCAGGGCACCGACTCCTACAACATGACGCTGTCGCAGCGGCGGGCGCAGGCCGTCGAGAGTGTGATGAGGAAGCTGCTGACGGCGGCGGGCGTGACGCTGGAGGCGCGCGGCCATGGCGAGAGCCGGCCCAAGGTCCCCAACGTGATCGACGGCAAGCCCGTGGAGCCCAACCGGGCCAGGAACCGGCGCGTCGAGATCGTCTTCACCGCCAAGCAGTGACCCCGGTGCCCGCAGGCGGTGAGCGCACCCGCCAGATGACGCGGGCGGCGCGGGACCGGTCGTCACTCACCCGCGAGTGACGGGTCGCCACTCGCCTGCGAGTGGCCGGTCACCCGCGAGTGGCCGGTCGTCACTCGCCCGCGAGTTGTCCCAGGGTCACGGTGACCATCTGCGTCTGGCCGTTCGAGCGGATCACGCCCACCCGGGCGCGGTCGCCCGGCTTGAGCGTGGTGATGGTCTCGGCCAGGACGGCCATCGTCGGCGTTTCCTTGCCGTTGATCGAGACGATCACGTCACCCGCGCGGAGGCCGGCCTTCTCGGCGCCCCCGCTCCGCTCCACGCTGGCCACCCCGACCCCTGTCGGCTGGCCGTCGGAGCCGATGACCGTGCTGCCGCGGATGCCCAGGGCGGCGCGATGGCTGTTGGTGACCTTGCCGTCCTTGACGATCTGCCGGGCGATGTCCGTGGCCGTGTTGCTCGGGATCGCGAAGCCGATGCCCGGCGCGGTGCCTCCGCCCAGGGCGGGGTCGGTGGCCGCGAGCGTCGGGATGCCGATCACGTGACCTGACAGGTCCACGAGGGCGCCGCCGCTGTTGCCCGGGTTGATCGCGGCGGAGGTCTGGATCGCGCCGGCGATGGTGGCGCCCGGCGAGTCGGGGTTCTGCGGCTCGGTGACCGTACGGCCGAGCGCGGAGACGATGCCGTTCGTGACGCTGCCGGACAGCCCCAGCGGGTTGCCCATGGCCAGCACGATCTGCCCCACCCGCAGCTTCGAGGAGTCGCCGAACCGCGCCGGCCTGAGCCCGTCGGGCCGGTCCACCTTGATCACGGCCAGGTCCCCGGCGGCGAACGACCTGACCAGTTTGGCCGATCGCGGCGGCCCGCCGGTGGCGATGGTGACGTTCATCTGCGTGGCCTGCCCGACCACGTGCGCGTTGGTGACGATGTGGCCCTTGGTGTCGAACACGATGCCGGACCCCAGCCCCACCTTCGTGTTGATCTGCACGATGGACGGCAGGACGTCCGAGATGACCTTCTCGTACGCCGCCTCCAGCGCCTGCGGCGACGTGGTGGGCGAGGCCGCCGGCGTGCTCGGCGCCGTGGGCGAGCCCGTGGGCGAGCCGGTGGGTGAGGCCGTGGGGGAGGACGGCGCGGACGGGCTGATGGTGCCTGTGGTGGTAGGGGGAGGCCCGCAGCCGGCGACCAGTACGGCTGCGGCGGCCAGTCCCGCGACGATCTCCCTCATGGGGAGATCCTGCCCAGCTCAGCTCGAAAGATACGCTTCCCGGACGTTTCGCCTGCTCAGCTTGCCCGTCGGCGTTCGGGGCAGCGACTCCCGGTACTCGATGAGCCGCGGATGCTTCAGCCTGGCCAGCCGGGGCGCGCAGTGCCGCAGCAGCTCGGCCGTGAGCGCCTCGCCGCCGGTGACGCCGGCCACCGGCTGGACGAGCGCCACCACCTTCTGCCCCCACTCGGGATCGGGCACGCCGATCACCGCCACGTCGGACACGGAGGGGTGCTCCAGCAGCGCCGCCTCGATCTCGGCCGGGTAGATGTTGACCCCGCCGGAGATGATCAGGTCGGTCCGCCGGTCCAGCAGGAACAGGTAACCGTCCTCGTCGAGGTAGCCGATGTCGCCCGGGGTGTAGTCGCGCCCGCGCATGGCGGCCGCCGTCTTGTCCGGGTCGCCGTGGTACTCGAAGCGGTTGATGCCGCCGATGTAGACCAGCCCCGGCGAGCCCGGCGGCACCTCGTTGCCGTCCTCGTCCACGATCGTGAACGTCATCCCGTCCAGCGCCTTGCCGACCGTGCCCGGCTTGGCCAGCCACTCCTGCGAGGAGACCATGGTGGCCACGGCCGCCTCGGTGGAGCCGTAGTACTCCCAGAGCACCGGCCCGAGCCAGTCGATCATCGCCTGCTTGGTGGCCGGCGGGCACGGGGCGGCCCCGTGGTAGAGGTGGGTGAGGGACGACAGGTCGTACGACTCCCGGTCCGGCACCGCCAGCAGGCGGTGGAACATCGTGGGCACCATGAACGCGTTCGTCACCCGGTGCCGCTCGATCAGCTCCAGCGCGGCGGCGGCCTCGAACCGCTCGGGCGCCACGATCGAGTGCCCGAACTGCAGCGCCATCATGGCCTGCCCGTACGGCGCCGAGTGGTAGAGCTGCGAGCACACCAGGTGCACCCCGCCCATCGGCAGCCCGAAGTGCCGCCAGCTCTTGCGCATCAGGATCGGGTACAGCTCCTCCGGCGCCAGGTCCAGCAGCCGCCGGCGCACGCCCTTCGGCCGTCCGGTGGTGCCCGAGGTGTAGAGCATCATGGACCCGGCCCGCCGGTGGCCGGGCGGGGTGGCGGGCTGATCCGCGACGAGCTCGTCCACCGTGAGGGCGTCCGGCGCGATCACCACCTTGGCCCCGCAGTCGCCCACGATGTAGTCGATCTCCTCGGCGGTGAAGTGCCAGTTGACAGGGACGAGGTAGGCCCCGATCTGGTACGTCGCCAGCATCATGGTCAGCGCGTCGGCCCCGTTCTTCAGGACGGTCACCACGCAGTCGCCCGGTGCGACTCCGCGCGAGGTCAGGCCGTTGGAGGCGCGGTTGACGCGGTCGAGCAACCGTCCGTAGGTGATGCCCTCGTCGCCGAGGAGGGCGGGGCGTTCAGGGTCGTTGGCGGCGATCTCGTAGAAACCCCTCATGTCCGCAGACCTTACAGAATTAGATTCTGCTGGGGGAATAGCGGAATTATCCCGCTCCTCCGTGACGTAACCTCAAGGCCATGGCGGACGACGGCGAGCGCAAGCGCACCTATGATTCACCCACCACCCCGTTCCGCAAGATCGTCCTGCCCGCGGAGGAGACGATCAGGATCTCGCGGCCGCCCGCGCCGGGGCCGTCCGGCCCGGTGAAGTCGCCGAACCAGGCCGAGGGCCAGCCGCCCGCCCAGCCCGCCGACCAGCCGGCCGCCCAGCCCGCCGACCAGCCGGCCGCCCAGCCCGCCGACCAGCCGGCCGCTCAGAACGCCGATCAGCCGCTTGCGCAGCCCGCCGATCAGCCGGCCGCTCAGAACGGCGGTCAGTCCACCGCTCAGAAGGGCGGCGAGTCCACCGCTCAGAAGGGCGGCGAGTCGACTGATCAGAAGGGCGGCCGGCCGACTGATCAGGCCACCGGTCAGCCGACCGGTCAGGCTTCCGCGAAGGCGTCGGCGAAGGCGTCGGCGAAGGCGCCGGCGAAGGCGCCGACTCAGGCTCCCGGCCAGTCGCCCGGCAAGATGGTGGCCCCAGCGCCGAGCCAGGCCCCGAAGCGGCAGCCGCCGAGCGGGCCCTCCGCTCAGCCGCCGAGCGGGCCCTCCACTCAGCCTTCGGGCCAGACCCCCATGGGCACGCCGACTCCGGGCCACGGTCCGGGGCCGGGCCAGAGCCAGGGGCCGGGCCACGGTGCCGGCCAAGCCCCAGGGCCGGGCCAGGGTGCCGGCCAAGTCCCAGGTCCGGGCCAGCCGCAGGGTGCTGGCCAGCCGCAGGGTGCAAATCAGGCGCAGAGTGCAAATCAGGCACAGGGTGTGGGCCCGGGTCAGGGCGCAGGGCCAGGGCAGGGCATGGGCCCAGGCCAGGGTCAGGGCATGAGCCCTGGGCAGGGGCCGGGTCCCGTTCATGGCCCGGGGCCGATGCAGGGCCCTGGTCAGGGCACGGGGCTGCGGCTGGGGCAGCCGCCGCAGCAGCAGTACATGCAGCCCCCGCCACCCGTGCCGCCGCTCCCCCCGGAGCCCAGGGTCCGCCGTTTCGGTGACATCCCGATGAAGGCGGTCTACCTGGTCGGCGCCATCCTCGGCACGGTCCTGGCCGTCCTGCTGGTGTTCGTCGTCTTCCGTGGCGACGTGCCCGCCAACCAGCAGCCGGACGAGCAGGTCGTCCGGGTCGCGCCGGTACCGTCCGTCTCGGCGACGCCGACGGTGTCGGCCAGCGCGACCCCGACCGAGACGCCGATCGTGCTGCCGCCGGTGCCGGACTCCAAGAAGTACGCCACCCTGTCCGGCAGGGCGTCCGCGGTGACCGGCACGATCACCGACAAGACCAGCGGCATCTCCTACCCGAGGCTGGCCTCGCCGTGGAAGGCCAAGTCGTTCCCGCCGTTCTCGATCGCGCAGCGCATCGGCAAGGTCGCCGTCCCGCACACGGTGATCGCCTCCGCCATGTACCCGGGCGAGTCGCCGGAGGAGAAGCCCAGCTCGAACGCCGACTACCGCGAGATCGCCACCCAGGCGGCCCGCTGGACGATCCGCACCCAGTACCCCGCGGGCGCCAAGCTCGACGAGTGGACCGCCTCGCAGAAGATCCCGGTCGGCAAGGGCTGGACGCTCGGTTACAAGGTCACCTACACCTTCGACGGCAAGGAGCAGGAGGCGCAGGCGATGGTGACGGTCATCGAGGTGGGCAAGACCAAGCCGGCGATGCTCATGGCCTCGATCCCCGAGACGAACAAGACCCGCTGGCGCGACCTGAACACGCTGGTCCAGCAGGTCCGTCCGCTCTAGCCGGCCGCCGCTCCCCGAAGGGAAAGGTGGCGAGGGAGAGCGGTATGCCAGAAGCATCCTCTAGAATATGATTCTGGGCATGACTCGGACCTGGCTGGAGGATGGACAATGGCGATCGGGTTGAGCGAGGAGCACGAGGCGCTCCGCGAGTCGGTGAGCGGCTGGGCGGAGCGGAACATCCCCTCGGAGCTGCTGCGCGCCGGGACCGAAGGGCGTCCCGCGTTCTGGCCTGGCCTCGCCGAGCAGGGGCTGCTCGGCCTGCACGTGCCCGAGGAGTACGGTGGCTCCGGCTACGGGCTCCTGGAGGCGGCGGTGGCCATCGAGGCGCTGGCCGAGCGCATGGCGCCGGGGCCGTTCGTGCCGACCGTGCTGGCCAGCGCCGTGATCAACGCCTCCAAGCGCCGCGAGCACCTGGAGTCGTTCGTGGACGGCACGCTGACCGCCGCCGTCGCGCTGACCGGCTCGCTGACCGGCACCCGCCGCGAGGACGGCTCCCTGGTCGTCTCCGGCACGGCCGAGCCCGTGCTCGGCGGCTCGCTGGCCGACTCGCTGGTGCTGCCGGTCGCCACGGCCGACGGCGAGGAGTGGGTGCTCGTCGACGCCTCCTCCGCCACCGTCACCGAGATCAAGTCGCTCGACCTGACCAGGCCGGTCGCCAAGGTCGAGCTGTCGGAGGTGGTCGTCCCCGCCGAGGGCATCCTGGACGGCGTCGAGACCTCCGACGTGCGCGACCTGGCCGCGATCCTGCTCGGCGCCGAGGCGGCGGGCGTGGCCTCGTGGTGCGTGACGGCCGCCGCCGAGTACGCCAAGGTACGCGTCCAGTTCGGCCGCCCGATCGGCCAGTTCCAGGGCATCAAGCACAAGCTGTCGCGCATGCTGGTCGCGCTGGAGCAGGCCCGCGCCACCGTGTGGGACGCCACCCGCGCCGAGGGCCAGGAGCTCCGGTTCGCCGCCGCCGTGGCCGGGGTCATGGCCCCCGACGCCGCCGTGCAGTGCGCCAAGGACGCCATCCAGACCTTCGGCGGCATCGGCTACACCTTCGAGCACGACGTGCACCTCTACTACCGCCGCGCGCTCACGCTGCGAGCCCTGCTCGGCTCGTCGGCCGAGTGGGCCGCGACCGTGACCGAGCTCTCCCTGCAGGGCGTCTCCCGCGAGATGGAGATCGACCTGCCCGAGGGCGCCGAGGCGCTGCGCGAGTCGATCCGCGCCGAGATCGCGGAGATCGCGAAGCTGGAGGGCAAGGAGCAGAAGCGGGCCCTGGCCAACCAGGGGTTCGTCATGTCGCACCTGCCCAAGCCGTGGGGCCGCGACGCCAAGCCGCTGGAGCAGGTGCTGATCGCGCAGGAGCTCAAGGCCGCCAAGGTGCGCCTGCCCGCCATGATCATCGGCGCCTGGGTGGTGCCGTCGATCGCCGCGTACGGCACACCCGAGCAGCAGCAGCGCTTCCTGCCCAAGACGCTCAGCGGCGAGATGATCTGGTGCCAGCTCTTCTCGGAGCCCGGCGCCGGCTCCGACCTGGCCTCGCTGCAGATGAAGGCGGAGAAGGTCGAGGGCGGCTGGAAGCTCAACGGTCAGAAGATCTGGACGTCCGTCGCCCACGTGGCGGAGTGGGGCATCTGCATCGCCCGTAACTCCAGCGAGGGCTCCAAGCACGAGGGCATCACGTACTTCCTGGTCGACATGAAGGCCCCGGGCGTCACGGTCAGGCCGCTGACCGAGATGACCGGCGAGAACCTGTTCAACGAGGTCTTCCTCGACGACGTGTTCGTGCCGGACGACCTGGTCGTGGGCGAGGTCGGCGAGGGCTGGAAGGTGGCCCGCAACACGCTGTCCAACGAGCGCGTCTCGCTGTCGTCAGGCTCGGGCGGCACCGGCGCGTCCGTGCCCGACCTGCTCGGGCTGGTCGGGCGGCTCGGGCGGGAGCTGACGCCGGCCGAGGCGCAGACGGTGGCCGAGGTGGTCTGCGAGGGGCACTCGATCAACGCGCTGTCGCTGCGGGTCACGCTCAAGCAGCTCGCCGGGACCGAGCCGGGCGCGGACGCCTCCGTACGGAAGCTGCTGTCCACCTCGCACGCCCAGCACGTCTCCGAGACCGCGGTGGAGCTGCTCGGCGCCGCCGCCGTGACCGCCGCGGACATGAAGCTCGGCGACGCCGGCTACTGGAACCGGGCGGTGCTGGCCACCAGGGCGATGACCATCTACGGCGGCACCACCGAGGTGCAGCTCAACATCATCGGCGAGCGCATGCTGGGCCTGCCGAGGGACCCGGAGCCGGGCAAGTAGGAGCCCGATCACCCCGCGGGCCGCGGGGGAACGGCCGCCCCGTCCTCGTCGGGGACGGGGCGGCCGATCCTGATCTCCCCGACGCAGGCGTCCGGGCCGCCGGTCGTGCGGATGGCGAGTTCGGCGCCCTCGCCGGGGATCCGGGCGAACGTCCTGCCGAGGCCCTCGCCGGCGCGCACCTGCGTGACACCGAGCCCGAGCCGTACCGACAGGGTGGTCTCCGCGCCGTTCAGGTAGGTGATCTGCGCGGTGTACGCGCCGCCGGGGAGCCGCCCCGGCAGGCGGAAGCGGACCTCGCCCGGTCCGACCGGCACGCAGTTCCCGCGCTGCGGGATTCGCAGGCCCTGGATGGCGACCGGGCGCAGGCGGCCCCGCGCGTCGAACGTCATCGGGTGCTGCACGGGGCCGGAGAGCTCGCGCAGCCAGGTCACCGGCCACGGGTCCGGCACCCCGAGGACCTTGGAGTGCAGGGCGTAGTCGTGGAAGAAGGCGGCGGCGGCGACCCCGGGCGGCACGTGCGTGTCGAGCACGGCCGTGCCCTCCGGCACGCGGGAGAGCGCCTGTCTGGCCGTTTCGACGTAGTGGCGGACGGTGCCGCCGAGCGGGCGGTCGGCGTACGCGGCCACCGACCAGACCGAGCCCGCCGTGACGGCCGCGGCCAGCGGCGCCCACGCCCACCTGAGGCGGGTGCGCGGGCGCAGCCAGGGCAGTTCCTCGCCGTCCAGCGGGATGAACGCCAGCCCGAGCACGAGGGCGACGACGGTCGCGGTCGCGGCGAGGTATCGCAGCTCGAACCCGAGGACGGCGGGCCCGAGCAGCTCGATCCGTCCCAGCAGCACCGGCACCACGTCGGCGAGCAGGAAGTAGCCGAGCAGCACCAGCCACGCCAGCCAGGCCCGCCGCCGCCACCGGACCGACACGGTCACCACGGCCGCCGCGACCACCAGTCCCGCCCAGACCAGCGGCTCCGGCGGGGCGGCCATCGCGTAGTCGTCCCCGATCGGCCGCCACTGCCACGGCCCGCCCAGCGCCGACGGGACCAGGCCGCGCGAGCCCAGCATCCAGAAGAACTCGCCCGCCACGCCGGCGTCCGGCAGGCCGGGGGTCTGCGTCGCGTTGTTGATCTGGACGGAGCTGTAGAGCCCGGTGAAGAAGACCCACGAGTACGCGGCCAGCAGCGCCGCGTACGGCAACCAGGCCCGCCACAGCCGCTTCCAGTTCGGCGTCAGCCAGCCGGCGGTGATCACCAGCATCAGCACCGGGACGAACGCGGCCTTGACGAAGAAGAGCAGCCCGAACAGCGTCCACGCGCAGGCCGCCACCACGTGCCGGATCCGGCCGTCACGCACGTACAGCACGTGCGAGGACAGCGCCATCGGCAGCGCCAGTTGCAGTGGCAGCGTCTCCAGCACCGCCGCCCACCACGACAGCGACGGGATCGTCATGGGCGTCAGCAGGTAGAACCCGAGCGGCACCAGGATGGCCGGCCGCGCCCCGAACAGCAGCCGCAGCAGCCGCAGCAGCGCCAGGCTCGCCCCCGCCTGCAGCGCGATCGTCATCGTGTGGGCCAGCACCTCGTTGTAGCCGCCGAGGCGGGCCATCGCCCACGAGATGCCGAAGCCGCCCGGCAGCAGGTGGCCCACGTCCACCCACATCAGGTAGTCCCAGGTGAAACCGCTCTCCTGGCCCCTGATGATGTAGTGGAAGTCGTCCTGGCGGAAGTACGTCCGCCTGACCAGCTCGAACTTCCACACGAGCTGGACCGCCACCATCACGAGCCCGGTGGCGAGCACGGCGTCGCCGCCCCGTGATCGCAACCCCTGTACGGTCATGGCCCCCAGCCTCCCGTCCCGGCGAGAGTAACCATGTGCGCGTGATCAAGGGAATGGCCGTGGCTCTGTTGTGATGTCATTGCGGGATGCCGCACACCGCCCGAGCCGGGCTCGCCGCCGCCCTCCTCGGGCTGGCCCTCGGCTGCCTGGCGCTCGGGCCGGCCCTGGGGTGGGGGTTCACGCTGCTCCAGGACATGGTGTTCGTGCCGGACCCGGTGTTCTCGCGGTTCACGTTCGGGCTGGCGGGCGGCGCGGCGCGGGTGGTGCCGAGCGACGCCGTCGTGACCGCGCTGGCGCAGGTGCTGCCCGCCGAGCTGGTGCAGAAGGCGATCCTGCTGGGGATCTTCGTGCTGGGCTGCTCGGGGGCGGCGCTGCTGCTGCCGTCGCAGTCGCTGGGGCCGAGGCTGGTGGCGGGGGCGTTCTACGTGTGGAACCCGTACGTGGCCGAGCGGCTGCTGATCGGGCAGTGGGCGTTGCTGCTCGGGTACGCCGGGCTGCCCTGGGTGGTTCGAGCCGTCTGGTCGGGACGCAGGACGGCGCTGGCCGTGCTGCCGGCGGCGGTGGGCGGGTTCGCGGCGATGACGGTCACCGCTCTCACGGCGCTTCCCCTGGCGCGGCGGGACGTCCTGGTGCGGGTGGTGGCGGTGCTGGCGGTGTTCAGCCTGCCGTGGCTGATCCCGACGGCGCTGCGGCCTCAGGGCATCGAGGGCGATCCGGTGGGCGTGGAGGCCTTCGCGGCCAGGGCGGACACGCCGTTCGGGACCGTGGGGAGCCTGCTGTCGCTGGGCGGGATCTGGAACGCGTACGCGGTGCCGCCCGGGTACGAGACCGTGGTGGGGGCGGTGGCCAGGCTGGCGCTCACCCTCGTCGGGGTCGTGGCGTTCCTGCGCGCGGACGTGCCGTACAGGCGGAGGCTGGGCGCGGCGGCGGCGATCGGGCTCGGCGTGGCGTGCGCCGGGGTGAGCGAGCCCGGGCGGGCGGCGTTCGCGTGGGTCGTCGTGGAGGTGTGGGGCGGCTTCGCGGTGTTCAGGGACGCCCAGCAGTACGTGGCGCCGCTGGCGCTGGTGGCGGCGCTGGGGCTGGGGCTGCTGGCCGAGCGGGTGGCGCGGCACCGGGTGTGGGTGGGCGCGCTGGCGCTGGTGCCGGTGGCCGTGCTGCCGACCATGGCGTGGGGCTCGCTGGGGCGGCTCGGGGCCGTGTCGTACCCGGAGAGCTGGACGGTCGCGCGGGAGCTCATCCGGCGCGATCAGCAGCCGGGTGACGTGCTGGTGCTGCCGTTCGAGTCGTACCGGCAGTTCCCGTGGAACGGCGGGCGGGCGGTGCTGGACCCGGCGCAGCGCTTCTTCGCGGCGCCGGGCCGGCGGGTGGTCTCCAACGACGCCGTACGGGTGGGCGGGCTGGTCGTCAGGAGCGAGGATCCCCGCGTCCAGGCGCTAGAACACGTACTAGAAGGGCCCTCGCCGGATCTGCCCGGGGCGGGGTTTCGCTACGTGATTGTCGACGCGGGGACAGGGGAGGAGCGGCAGCGGTTCGGGGAGTGGCTACGCAGTGCGAGGGTCCTGGTCGACAGCCGTGACCTGCGGTTGTATCGATTCGACGGTCCTGTGGCGCGGGTTCCGTCCGAATAGGTACGCTGATCAGCGTCTTTGTTAAGATTTCGTCTAGCTACTTCCGAGTAGCAAGAATTGGTTCTAGGTTTAGGGACGCCCGCACCAATGCCCGCTCGAGGAGGAACCCCGTGATCAAGATCCTCTTAGCAGCGATGATCGGTGTCGCCGTTGCGGCCCTCGTGGCGACGGTCACCACCGTCACCTTCACCGGCGCCACCGCCACGCCGGTCAACCAGCCGCTCTACAACTACGGCGACCGGTAATCCGAGCCGAACATGCCACCCTCTCCACAAGGGGACGAGAGGGCGAGCCGGCCACCACTGCTTGAGATCGTCATTCCCGCCTACAACGAGGAACGACGACTTCCCGGGGGGCTCCTGCAGCTGTGCGCGAAGCTTGCCCGAATGCCGTTCCCCACCTCTGTCATCGTCGTGGACAACAACAGCACCGACCGCACGGCCGAGATCGTCAGGAGCCGGCCGCGCGGCCCCGTGCCCGTCCGCCTCGTCCAGTGCGCGATCCCCGGCAAGGGGGCCGCCGTACGCGCCGGGCTGCTCGGCACCAGCGCACCCTTCGTCGGCTTCTGTGACGCCGACATGGCCACCGACCTCGACGCCATCGACGTGGCGCTCGGGCTGCTGCTGTCCGGCGAGCGCGTGGTGATCGGCTCCAGGGCGCACCTCGGCTCGCACGTCGAGAACCGGCACAGCAAGATACGGGAGCTGGGCGCGTTCGGCTTCCGCGCGCTGGCCGGCGCGCTCGTGCGCGGCGTGAGCGACACCCAGTGCGGCTTCAAGTTCTTCGACGGCGTGCTGGCCCGCGAGACCGCCGCGCGGCTGCGCACCCCGGGTTTCGCGTTCGACGTCGAGCTGCTCGCGCGCTGCGTGGAGCGGGGCTCGACGGTGCGGGAGATCCCCGTGCGCTGGCGCGACATGCCGGGCTCGCGCTTCTCCCCGGCCAGGCACACCTTCGGCATCGTGCTGGAGCTCGGCCGGATCTGGCTGCGGCTGCGCGCCCGGCCGCGGCCCGCCGCCGCGCACCCGGCCTGGGAGCCGCCGCTCGACCCCGTCGGATATCCGTGAAGATCGCTGTCGTCAACTGGCGTGACCCCTGGCACCCCCAGGCCGGCGGTGCCGAGACGTTCGCCTGGGAGCTGGCCCGCCGCTTCGCGCGCGCGGGCCACCAGGTGTGCTTCGTCACGGCGCGGGCGCCGGGGCAGCGCCGGCACGACAGCGCGGAAGGCGTGCGCTTCGTGCGGATGGGCGGGGTCTTCTCCGTCTATCCGCTGGTGCTGGGCTGGCTGCTGCTGCGCAGGGGCCGCTTCGACGCCGTCCTCGACTGCCAGAACGGCATCCCGTTCTTCACCCCCTGGGTGGTACGGCGGCGCACCCGCGTGCTGTGCGTCGTGCACCACGTGCACGACCGGCAGTTCGGGGTGCACATGCCGGGGTGGCTGGCGGCGTTCGGGCGGTTCCTGGAGGGGCCCGTGTCGCGGTGGAGCTACCGGCGGCACGCGAGCGTGGCGGTGTCGCCGTCCACGGTGCGGGCCATGCGGGAGCGGCTCGGCTGGCGCGGCCCGGTGCACATCGTGCCGAACGGGGTGAGCATCGCTCAGCCCGTAAGTATCGAGAAAAGTCCGGTTCCTCGGCTCGTCTGCCTCGGCCGGCTCGTCGCGCACAAGCGGGTGCACCTGCTGCTCGACGCCGTCGCCGAGCTGCGCGAGCGCCGGCCGGACCTGGTCGTGGACATCGTCGGCCGGGGCCCCGAGGAGGCGGCGCTGCGCGCCCGGCTGCCCGAGGGCGTGATCCTGCACGGCTACCTGCCGGAGGAGGACAAGGCGCGCCTCGTCGCGCAGGCGTGGCTGCACGTGAGCGCCTCGCAGGGCGAAGGGTGGGGGCTGAGCGTGCTGGAGGCCGCCGCGCTCGGCGTGCCGACGGTGGCCTTCGAGGTGGACGGCCTGCGCGACGCCGTACGGCCCGGCGAGACGGGCTGGCTGCTGCCTGAGGGCCCCGATGGCGGCGCGAGCCTGGCCAAGGGCATCGCCTCGGCACTCGACGAGCTGGACCACACTTATACCGTGAAATGTCGGGAATGGGCGGCGCGGTTCTCCTGGGACCGCAGTGCCGAACGCCTCATCGCGCTCATGCAGGGCGCCGACCCGGGACCCGGCTGGGAGGAGCGGTGAGCGAGGGGCCGGCCAGGAGCACGCAGGCCCGGCCCGGGACCCTGCTGCCGACCGACAAGCTGGTGGCCGGACGGCGCACGGGCGCCGGCCGGCCGGTGGGCGAGCCCGCCAGGCGCCGGCTCTGGCTGCTGCTGTGCTGCGCAGGCTTCGCGCTGCTGGCGTTCACCACCAAGCCCGGCCACCTCATCTCCGACACCAAGATGGACCTGGCGCTCAACCCGGTCGGCTGGCTGGAGCGCGCCGCCCACCTGTGGGACCTGCAACACTTCGGCCAGCTCCAGAACCAGGTGGCGGGCTACATCTTCCCGATGGGCCCGTTCTTCGCGCTCGGCGACCTGGCGGGCGTCGCGCCGTGGGTGACGCAGCGGCTCTGGCTGACGCTGCTGATGTGCGTGGCCTTCCTCGGCGTGGAGCGGCTGGGCCGGCAGCTCGGCATCGGCACACCGGGCACCAGGATCGTGGCCGCGCTGGCGTACGCGCTGGCCCCGCGCACGCTGTCGATCCTCGGCGAGATCTCGATCGAGTGGCTGCCCGCCGCGATGTTGCCGTGGATCCTCATCCCGCTGCTCACCGCCTCGGAGACCGGCCAGCGGGCCCGCGGGGCCATCAGGTCGGCGCTGGCCGTGGCGCTGTGCGGCGGCGTGAACGCGGTCGCCGTGCTGGCCGTGCTGGTCGCGCCCGTCCTGTACATCCTGACCCGGCCGCGCCCGGTGCCGCGCTGGCGGCTGCTCGGCTGGTGGTCGGGCGCCGTCGCGGTGGCCACCCTGTTCTGGTCGCTGCCGCTGCTGCTCGTGGGCCGCTACGCGTTCAACTTCCTGCCGTACACCGAGACCGCCGACACCACCACCGCCGTCACCTCGCTCACGAACGTGCTGCGCGGCGCCTCCGACTGGGTGCGTTACCTGCCGCTCCACGGCGTCTTCGAGCAGCCGCCCGGCTTCACGATCGCCACCTCGGCCACCATGGTCGTGGTCACCGGCCTGATCGCCGCGCTCGGCCTGGCCGGGCTGTCGCGCCGCGACCTGCCCGCCAAGGGGTTCGTGGTGGCGATGTTCCTGGTCGGCGTGGTCGCGATGGTCGCGGGGCACGCCGGCGCGCTGGAGCCGATCACGGCCGAGCCGGTGCGCTGGCTGCTCGACGGGCCGCTCGCGCCGCTGCGGAACCTGCGCAAGTTCGACCCCCTCGTCCGGCTCGCGCTCGCCTTCGGCCTGGCGCACCTGCTGGTCAGGGCCAGGATCCCGCTGCGCACGACCGCGGTGGCGGCCTTCGTCGCGCTCGTGCTGCCCGTCTTCAACCAGGGCCTGGCCGCGCCGGGCGACTTCCAGCAGGTGCCGTCCCACTGGCGGGAGGCGGCCACCTGGCTCGACGACAACGCCGGTGACGACGGCGTGCTGGTCGTGCCGGGCGCCAAGTTCGGCGAGTACGTCTGGGGCCGCCCCATGGACGAGCCCCTGCAGGCCCTGTCCACCGCCCGCTGGACCACCAGGCAGATCACGCCGCCCGGCTCCGTGGGCCTGTCCAGGCTGCTCGACGCCATCGACCAGCGGCTCACCGCCGGCCAGGGCTCGGCGGGGGTGACGGCGGTGCTGCGCCGGCTGGGCGTGCGCTACCTGCTCGTCAGGAACGACCTGAACAGGGCGAACCTCCAGGGCGCCTGGCCGTCCAGGATGTACGAGGCGCTGCGCGAGTCGCCGGGCATCAGGAAGGTGCGCTCGTTCGGCGACGTGGTCGGCGACCGGGAGACCGACGACGCGGTCAACCAGGTGGACGCGCCGTTCCCGGCGCTCGACCTGTACGAGGTGTCCGGCAGCGCGGACCTGGTCTCCGTGCAGCCCGCGGCCGACGCGCTGGCCGTGCGCGGCGGGCCCGACTCGCTGCTCGCCATGGGCGACCTCGGCCTGCTGGACGAGGGCCCCGTCCTGGTGAACGGCGACGCCGGCAAGCGCGAGGCGCCGACCGTGGTCAGCGACGCGCTGCGGCTGCGCGAGCGCTCGTTCGGCGAGATCAGGTCGAACTGGTCGCCCACGCTGACGGCCGACAGGAAGGCCGACTTCGGCGGCGTCAGGGAGCTGGACCTGCTGGAGGACGGCTGGCTGGACGGGACCGCGGTGGCCGAGTACGACGGCATCGCCGGCATCAGCGCCTCCTCCTCGGTCGCCGACCCGTACGCGATCGCCGCGATCAGCAGCCCCGGCAGCGGCCCGTGGGCGGCCATGGACGGCAACGTCGAGACCGGCTGGCAGAACGACGGCTCCACGGCTCCGCAGGGCGAGTGGTTGCGCGTGGATCTGGCCGGGCGGATGCGGCTGCCGTACCTGGACGTCATGTTCGCCCCCGACCTGCTGCTCGGCCAGGCGGTCAAGCGGATCGCCGTGGAGACCGAGGCGGGCAGCCTGGTCCAGGACGTCACCCGCAGCACGGACCCGCAGCGGCTGCGCGTGCCGGGCGGGCCGACGACCTGGGTGCGGCTCAAGGTCGTCGAGACCGCCAACGCCGGGTGGAGCTACGGCCAGCGGATCGGCATCGTCGAGCTGTCCATCCCCGGTGTCACGGCCGGCCGCACGATCAGGCTGCCGGGCCAGGGCGACGTCTACGTCATGGACCGGGGCCTCGACGCGCGGCCCGGGTGCACGCGCAACCCGTACCGGTGGGTCTGCAACGAGGTGGCGCTGGCCAGGAAGGGCGAGGAGACCGGGTTCGACCGGACCTTCAGCGCGGGGTCCGACGCGGCGGTGAACGTGCGGGGAACCGCCGTGCTGAAGGATCCCGAGCTGGTCGACCGCTTCACCCGGGTCCGTGCGGACCTGACCACCGTGACCGGCTCCTCCCAGCTCAGCGACGACGCCGTGGTCTCGCCCAGGTCGGCGTTCGACGCCGACGGCAGCACCACCTGGATCCCGGACGCCGACGACACCGAGCCCGCGCTGACCATCGCCTGGAAGGGCAAGCGGAAGATCTCCCGCATCCAGATCGGCCGCCCGAGCGACGACACG
Source organism: Nonomuraea sp. NPDC050202 (assembly GCF_040656115.1). Taxonomy (NCBI): domain Bacteria; kingdom Bacillati; phylum Actinomycetota; class Actinomycetes; order Streptosporangiales; family Streptosporangiaceae; genus Nonomuraea; species Nonomuraea sp. NPDC050202. Next base: position 328,333 of record NZ_JBFALF010000005.1, read on the forward strand.
CAGCCGCTGGACGTGGTCGTGAGCGGCGACGGCGGCCAGGTGCGCGGCGGGCGGGTGGACGAGCGCGGCGAGCTCACCTTCAAGGCCATGTCCACCTCCCGGCTCAAGCTCCGCTTCACCCCCTTCTCCAAGCGGCTGCAGGTGACCGAGCTGGTGGTGCCCGGCGTCGACCCGGTGGGCCGGCCCGCCGACATCCCGCTCAGGCTGGCCTGCGGGCTCGGGCCCAGGATTGAGGTGAACGGCCGGGCCATCCCGACCAAGGTCGCCGGCACCCACGTCGACCTGCTCGAACAGCGGCCCGTGCAGATTCTCGGCTGCTCCAGGGCGGAGCTGGCACAGGGGGACAACCGGGTGCGGGTGGCGGGCTGGGACCCGTACACGATCGACTCGCTCGTGCTGGGCACGCCGCCCCGCCGGCCGGACGGCGTGGAGGGCTCGGCGGTGCGCGGCACCTGGACCACCACCACGCGCGAGGTCATGGTGAGCGCGCCGAAGGACTCCTTCCTCGTCGTCAACGAGAACTACAACGCCGGCTGGCGGGCCCAGCTCGGTGGCAAGACGCTCAAACCCGTACGGATCGACGGCTGGAAGCAGGGCTGGGAGCTGCCCGCGGGCACCCAGGGGACCGCCAGGCTCGAATACCTGCCCGATCGCCCCTACCGGCTCGCCCTGCTGCTCGGCCTGGCCGGGATCGCGCTGCTGGCGCTGCTCGCGCTGGCGCTGCGCGGGCCGCGCCCCGAGCACGTGCGCGAGACGGCCGCCGCCCCGGCGGCCCGGCTGTCACGGCCGCGGGCGCCGGTCGTGGTCGTGCTCGCGCTGGCGTTCGGCGGCTGGGTGGCGAGCTGGCAGGGCATGGTCGCGGTGCTGGCCGCCGTGCTCGTGACCCTGCTGCTGCGCGCCCGCGGGCTGCCCGCGCACTGGGCGGCGGCCGGGATCTTCGGCGCGGCCACGGCGTCGCTGGCGGCGGCCATGGTGCTGCGCGACCACGGATTCGGCGTGGGGGCCCTCATGGACCAGGCGCCGCAGCTCGCCGCGGTCGCGGCCGTGGGCGTGCTGTTCGGGCAGCTCGTCACGGAGCCGGCGCGGCCGGCAGCGGAGCCGGAGCTCCCGGCGGAAGAGCAGGTGCTGACCGGTGTCCGCTGAGCCTGAGCGCACTCGCCTCGATCAGGTGGTAGCTGCCGACGCTCAGCAGCATCGTGACCACGAACGAGACCACCGCCACGCTGGCGAAGTCGCCCTGGAACGGCTGCGCGCCGGTGAGCTTGAGCTGCAATGTGATCACGGGTGCGTGCCAGAGGAAGAAGCTGTAGGAGATGCGGCCCAGGTAGGCGCTGACGGGGTTGCCGAGCACCCGGTTCCGCAGCGAGCCGGGACGGGACGCCAGCGCGAACGGGGCCACGAGGAGCACCGCCACCGCCGCCTCCAGGCTGACCCGCCACAGCGACTGCGACAGGGTGGGCAGCGTGAGCGTGCGGGGGCCGGCCAGATCGGTGCTCAGCAGCGCGTACAGCAGGCCGGCCAGCACCAGGAGCTGCGGCGCCAGCGAGTCGATCACGCGGCTGTGCCCGATCCACACCGACAGCACCGCCATCGCCATGCCGCAGGCGAAGTAGACCAGGTGGTACGGCAGCAGCAGCGCGAGCTGCGGCTGCTCGAACAGCCGGGCGGCGGCCACGGTGGCCAGGCAGATCACCGGCAGCACCCCGATGCCGACCAGCAGCCGGACCGGCCGGTTGCCGCCGCGCGCGAAGCGGTGCAGCAGCCACGCCAGGATCGGCAGCAGCACGTAGAACGACATCTCGATGGGCAGCGTCCACATCTGGTAGAGGCCGTCGGGAGTGGGGTCGCCGGGGAAGAAGTTCTGCGCCAGCAGCATCCACTTCAGCCAGCCGGTCCAGTCGAAGGGGCTCCACGCCCACAGCGCCAGCGCGGTCACGAGCCAGTAGACCGGCATCACCCGGAGCACCCGGCGCCACAGGTAACGCAGCGGCCGCGGCCGTGGCGTATCCTCGATCACCGCGCGCGCCCACGGGCGGTACAGCAGCAGGCCCGACAGGAGGAAGAAGATGGGTACGGCGATGCCCAGGCGGCTCATCATCCAGGGGAGCATGCCCTCGCGGTACATGACGCCCGTGTTGCTCCCGACGTGCAGCAGCCAGACGCCGAGCGCGGCGATCGCGCGGATGCCGTCGAGCGCGGCGTCCCTGCCCTTCATCGCTGCTCCCACTTTCTCGCTTTCCTGACCGTACGACGCTTCGCCGGCCGCGGCCGGAACCACGATAGAACTTGTTTCTATCAATTTGGTTGCGGTGCCAGGGCCGCCGGTGACGGACATCACTCACTGTCATACTTTGTTGCTCGACGATCGCAGACAAACGACAACATGTTCTACAAAATGCGGAGGCCTCGATGGGTCGTATCTCCACGCTCGTCCTCATCGGGTTCGGGGCTTTCTTCATCGCGCTGGCGCCGCTGCTGAAATTCTGGGCGGCCGGTCAGATCATCTCGGCGCCGGCGGACCAGTTCGGCATCTCGCGGCTGGAGGCCAAGGGCGCGCAGTACTTCTCCATGCAGGACCTCAAGGTGCTGACCGGCGACCTCGACATCATCGTCACCACGCGCGGGGACGTGAAGGAGGCCAAGGACGACCACGTGGTCTGGGACGAGGCCACGGTGGTCAACGACGTGACCAACAGCCGCCCGCAGATCGACATCTCCGAGCGCCGCAGCGCCTTCAACAAGTACACGGGGCTCGCGGTGAACTGCTGCAGCAACAACGTGGAGAAGGCGCCGGTGACGCTGGAGGGGCAGATCTACAAGTTCCCCTTCGACGTGGAGAAGAAGACGTACAAGGTGTTCAACTCCACGGCGCAGAAGGCGTTCGACGCGGTCTTCGTCCGCGAGGACAACGTCAACGGGCTGCCCGTCTACGTCTTCGAGCAGACCGTGCCGCCGACCAAGACCGAGACCCGCACCGCCCCCGCCAACGTGCTCGGCATCACGGGCGAGACCGGGGACGTGCAGGTGGACCGCTGGTACGACGGCAAGACGACGTACTGGATCGAGCCGGTGACGGGCTCCCCCGTCCGGCAGGAGGTGCAGCGGCACGAGGTGCTCAAGACGCAGGACGGCGTCGAGCGCTCGGCGGCCTTCGTCGCCACCGCGAAGATGACCGACGCGACCGTGAACGACCTGGTCAAGAACGCGCAGAGCGGCAAGAACACCATCAACCTGCTGCGCAACGTCATCCCGCTGGTCCTGCTCGTCGTGGGCGTCGTGCTCGTCGTGGCCGGGGTGCTGCTCGGCCGCCGCCCGGAGCGGGTCGAGTAAATAGCCACGCAATTTCAGGGCCCGTGAGAACGGGCCCTTTTTCATTGACAACAACCCTTAACTAGAACCAGTTATAGTCCAAGGTTACTCACCGGTACCAGACCAAAGGTTCTAGTCTAGAACGCGTTGCAGTTTGCCCGGTGGCGGACGTATTGTCGGGCCATGCGGACACGTGTCACGGACATGTTCGGAATCGAGCTCCCGATCTTCGCGTTCAGCCACTGCAGGGACGTGGTCGCCGCCGTCAGCCGGGCCGGCGGCATGGGAGTGCTGGGAGCGCTCTACTTCACGCCCGAGGAGCTCGAGACGGAGCTCAAGTGGATCGACGACCACGTGGACGGCAAGCCGTACGGGGTGGACGTCGTCATGCCGGCCTCCTACGAGGGCGCCGACTTCGCCCCCGAGGAGCTGGTCGGCCGCCTCCAGTCCATGATCCCGGAAGGCCATCGGGCGTTCGTCGAGAACCTGCTGGCCAAGCACGGGGTCCCGCCGCTGTCGGCCGATGCCGAGGCCGGCCGCGTCCTGCTCGGCTGGACGGACGCCACCGCCCGCCCGCAGGTCGAGGTCGCCCTGCGCCACCCCATCGCCCTCCTGGCCAACGCCCTCGGCCCGCCGCCCGCCGACGTGGTGGAGCTCGCGCACTCCCACGGCGTCAAGGTCGCCGCCCTCGCCTCGACCCCGCGCCACGCGCTCAAGCAGGTGGAGGTCGGCGTGGACGTGGTGGTCGCCCAGGGCACCGAGGCCGGCGGCCACACGGGTGAGATCTCCACCATGGTGCTCATCCCGCAGGTGGTGGACGCCGTGGACGTGCCCGTGCTGGCCGCGGGCGGCATCGGCAACGGCCGCCAGATGGCCGCCGGCATGGCGCTGGGGGCAGAGGGGGTGTGGACGGGCTCGATCTGGCTCGCGGTCGAGGAGGCCGACACGCCGGAGATGGCCAAACGCCGCATCCTGGAAGCGACCTCCCGCGACACCGTCCGGTCCCGAAGCTGGACGGGCAAGCCCGCCAGGCTGCTCAGGAACGAGTGGACCGAGGCGTGGGAGTCGGAGGAGTCGCCGGGGACGCTGCCGATGCCGATGCAGTTCATGCTGGTGTCGGACGCGCTGCGGCGCATCGGCCGCTCGGACGCCTCGGAACTGGCCACGTTCCCCGCCGGGCAGATCATCGGGGTGATGAACCAGGTGCGGCCGGCCAAGGACGTGGTGTTCGGGCTGGTGGAGGAGTACGGGGAGGCGCTGGAGCGGCTGGAGCGCATCACGGAGGAGTGACGGGCGGCCGGTGACGGAAGCGGGCCTCGTCGCGAACCCGTGAGGCGCGCTTCCGTCGTCCGGCCGTGGCGAGCAGGCGTGCCAGGCCTGTCGCCCTGATCAGTGGCCCTGGTAGTCCGGGGAGCGCTTCTCGCGGAACGCCCGCGTGCCCTCCTTGGCGTCCTCCGAGCCGATCACCGGCCACCCCAGCTCGTCCGACACCTTGAGCGCCTCCACCTCGGGCATCCCCAGCGTGTCCCGGTACGTGCGCAGGATCGCCTGCACCGCCAGCGGCCCGGACGCGGCCACGTCCTCCGCCAGCTCGCGCGCCGCGGCCAGCGCCTGGCCGTCCGGCACCACGCGGTTGACCAGCCCCATCGACAGGGCCTCCGCCGCCGTGACGGCGCGGCCGGTGAGCAGGAGGTCCATGGCGTGGCAGTACGGGATCTGCCGGGGGAGCCGGACGGCGCTGCCGCCCATCGGGAACAGAGCGCGCTTGGCCTCGAACAGGCCCAGCGTGGCCGACTCCGCCACCACCCGCAGGTCGGTGCCCACCAGCAGTTCGGTGCCGCCGGCCACCGCGTAGCCCTCCACCGCGCAGATGATCGGTTTCGTCGGCAGGTCCTCGCGCAGCAGGCCCTTCCAGTGGAAGTTGGGGATCTGGGCCGCCCTGGCCTGCACCTGCGGGTCCGAGGACGGCTGGCCCATGGCCTTGAGGTCGGCGCCGGCGCAGAACGTGCCCTCGGCGCCCGTCAGGATCGCGACCCGGATGCCCGGCTCCTGCGACGCGTACGCCCACGCCGAGGCCAGGCCGATCAACATGTCCGAGGACAGCGCGTTGCGGGCCTCGGGCCGGTTCATGGTGACGGTCAGGACGTGGCCGTCGCGTTCGATCCGGCAGTGGGGGGTGCTGATCGGCAGGAGCTCCACGGACGCCTCCGGAGTGATTAGATCAAGCGCTTGCTACGAAGTTTGGCCCAGGATACGCTCCGACAAACGAGAACAGGTTCCTGTTTTGCTCACTCCCGCGCTGAGGAGATCAGATGGGCACGCTCGGCTTCTGGAGGCTCGCGCAGGCGGATCCCGAGTGGATCGCGGCGGTGGACCCCGATGGCACCCGGCACCGCGCGGGCGACCTACTGGCCCGCTCGAACAGGCTCGTGCACGGGCTGCGCGAGCTCGGCCTCCGGCCCGGCGACGGCATCTGCGGCCTGGCCCCGAACGGCGCCGACGGGCTCGTCCTGTACCTGGCCGCCCTGCAGGCCGGCTGGTACTACACGCCGATCAACTGGCACCTGACCGGGCCCGAGATCGCCTACATCGTCGACGACAGCGAGGCCAAGGCGTTCTTCGTGCATCCCCGCTTCGCCCAGGAGGGTGCCAGGGGCGCGCAGGCCATCGCGCCCGAGCGCCGCTTCCTGCTGGGAGAGGGGGACGGGTTCAGGCCGGCGAGCGAGCTGACCGGCGGGCAGCCGGACACCACGCCCGCCGACCGCACCGCCGGCGCCACCATGCACTACACCTCGGGCACCACCGGCAAGCCCAAAGGCGTCAGAAGGCCGCTCAGCGGCCTTGATCCGGACGACTCCGCCGAGCTCATGACGTTCCTGCTCGGACTGTTCGGCATCACCCCTGGCCGCCCGAACGCCCACCTGGTCACCTCGCCCAGCTACCACACGGCCGTGACCCAGTTCGGCGGCACGGCCCTGCACATGGGGCACACCCTCGTCTACATGGACAGGTGGGACGCCGAGGAGATGCTCGCGCTCTGCGAACGCCACCGCGTCACGAACTCCCACATGGTCCCCACCCACTTCAAGCGCCTGCTCGCGCTGCCGGACCAGGTCAGGAAAAAGTACGACCTGTCCTCGCTGCGGTGGATGATCCACGCCGCCGCCCCCTGTCCCGTCCCGGTCAAATGGGCGATGCTCGAATGGTGGGGCGACTGCGTGTACGAGTACTACGCGGCCACCGAGGGCGGCGGCACCCTGGCCACCCCCGAGGACTGGAAGGCCCACCCCGGCACGGTGGGCAAGGCCTGGCCGATCAGCGAGCTGCTCATCACGGACGAGCAGGGCGAGCCCGTGCCGACCGGCACCCCCGGCACCATCTACATGAAGATGATGGGCGTCCAGTTCGAGTACAAGGGCGACCCCGCCAAGACCGCCGAGAACCGCCTCAAGGACCACTTCACCGTCGGCGACATCGGCTACCTCGACGAGGACGGCTTCCTCTACCTCTGCGACCGCAAGGCCGACATGATCATCTCGGGCGGGACGAACATCTACCCCGCCGAGATCGAGAACGAGCTCATGGTCCACCCGAAGGTGGCCGACGTGGCCGTGTTCGGCATCCCGGACGAGGAGTGGGGCGAGCAGGTCAAGGCCGTGGTCGAGCCCGCGCCGGGCGTGGAGCCGGGGCCGGAGCTGGCCGCCGAGCTGCTGGCCTCGCTGGAGGGCCGGCTGGCCAGGATGAAGTGGCCCAAGAGCATCGACTTCATCGCCGAGATGCCCCGCGAGCCGAACGGCAAGCTGCTCAAGCGCAAGCTCCGCGCCCCGTACTGGGAGGGACACGACCGTGCCATCTGACCCGCTGGTCGCCCAGCACGTCCTGGAGTTCCCCGGCGGCTACACGCGTACGACGGGGCCGGTCATCGGCCGGTTCCTCAGCGAGCTGCGCGCCCGCCGCATCGTCGGGGTGCGCACGGCGGAGGGCCGGGTGCTCGTCCCCCCTCTCGAGTACGACCCCGCGACCGGCGAGCCGGTGACCGGCGAGTACGTCGAGGTCGGCCCGGCCGGCACCATCACCACCTGGGCCTGGGTGGACGAGCCGCTCGACGCCCACCCGCTGGACCGCCCCTTCGCCTGGGCCCTGATCCACCTCGACGGCGCGGACAGCGCGCTCCTGCACGCCGTGGCCGCCGACAACCCCAAGGCCCTGGCGGCGGGCACCCGGGTCTGGCCGGTCTGGCGCGACCGGCCCACCGGCCACATCACCGACATCTCCCACTTCGCCCCCGAGGTCACGAAGATCGTGTCCAGCGTACGCGCCGAGTACCGCCTCCAGGCCGGCGGCGCGCTCCGCGTCTTCCTGGAGGGCGTCGAGCGCGGCGTCCTGCTCGGCAGCCGCTGCGAGCAGTGCGAGAAGGTGTACGTGCCGCTCCGGCTGGCCTGCCCCGAATGCGGAAACACCCTCCCGGAAACGCTCGAACTCCCCGACACCGGCACGATCACCACCTTCGCCATCAACAACCTGCCCGACCCCCGGGCTCCCGAGGTGCCGTTCGTGTCGGCGTACATCCTGCTCGACGGCGCGGACATCCCCATGATCGCGCTCATCGGGGACGTGCCCGCACACGAGGTGCGCCAGGGCATGCGGGTCAGGGCGGTCTGGGTCCCCGAGAGCGAGCGCACGGCGTCCATGGCGAACATCCGCTGGTTCGCCCCCACCGGCGAGCCTGATGTGGAGCTGGCATGAGAGACGTGGCGATCGTCGCGTTCGCGCAGACGCGGCACACCGATCACGACACCGGCCTGAGCGAGCACGAGCTGATCCACCCCGTGATCAGCGAGGTCAAGGAGCTGACCGGGCTCAAGCGCTTCGGCTTCACCTGCTCGGGGAGCTGCGACTACCTGGCGGGGGCGCCGTTCTCGTTCGTGTCGGCGCTCGACGCGCTGGCCGCCTGGCCGCCGATCTCCGAGAGCCACGTCGAGATGGACGGCGCCTGGGCCCTGTACGAGGCGTGGGTGCGGCTCCAGCACGGCGACATCGACTCCGCCCTGGTCTACGGCTTCGGCAAGTCGTCGCTGGGCGACCTGCGGACGATCATGACGCTCCAGCTCGACCCGTACTACCTGGCCCCGCTCGGCCTCGACCAGCTCTCCTACGCCGCGCTCCAGGCCGCCGCGGTGGGCGCGGAGCGGCAGGAGCTGGACGAGATCGTCCGGCGCAGCCGGGCCGACGGGCGGAGCAACCCGTACGCGTTCGACCTGCCCGAACCGGACGATTCCGAGGACTTCGCCGTACAACCGCTCAGGAAGGCGGACGTGCCGCCCATCACGGACGGCGCGGCGGCGATCGTGCTCGCGACCGGAGACCTGGCCGGACGGCTCCACCCGAACCCCGCCTACATCAGGGGCATCGCGCACCGCACCGAGCCGCACTACCTCGGCATGCGCGACCTGGCCCGATCGGCCTCCGCGGCCGACGCCGCGCGCGCCGCCGGGGTCGGCAAGGGGCCCGTCGAGGTGGCCGAGCTGCACGCCCAGTTCCCGCACGAGGAGATCATCCTGCGCCAGGCCCTGGAGCTGGGCGGCGACACCGTGATCAACCCGTCGGGCGGCCCGCTGGCCGCCAACCCCGTCATGGCCACCGGCCTCATCCGCATCGGCGAGGCCGCGCGCCGCATCCACGACGGGACGGCGAGCCGCGCGGTCGCGCACGCCGCGAGCGGCCCCTGCCTGCAGCAGAACCTCGTGACCGTCCTGGAGGCATGACCATGGGTAACCGGTGTGCGGTCATCGGCGTCGGGCAGACGCACTACACGACCAAGCGCAGGGACGTCTCGATCGCCGGCCTGGTACGGGAGGCGGCGCTGCGCGCGCTGCAGGACGCCGGGCTGACGTTCAAGGACATCGACGCCGTGGTGATCGGCAAGGCGCCCGACCTGTTCGAGGGCGTGATGATGCCGGAGGCGTACCTGGCGGACGCGCTCGGCGCGGCGGGCAAGCCGATGATGCGCGTGCACACCGCGGGCAGCGTCGGCGGGTCCACGGCGCTGGTGGGAGCGAGTCTCATCCAGGGCGGCGTGCACGAGCGGGTGCTGGTCGTCGCGTTCGAGAAGCAGTCGGAGTCCAACGCCACCTGGGCGCTGTCCACCCACCTGCCGTTCAGCGCGTCGCTGGTGGTGGGCGCGGGCGGCTACTTCGCGCCGCACATCCGCGAGTACATGCGCAGGTCCGGCGCCCCCGGCCACATCGGCACCCTGGTGGCGGTCAAGGACCGGCTGAACGCGCTGAAGAACCCGTACGCGCACCTCAAGATCCCCGGCATCGACCAGAAGATGGTCGAGTCCACGCCCATGCTCTGGGAGCCCATCCGCTACCTGGAGACCTGCCCGTCCAGCGACGGCGCCTGCGCGATCGTGCTGTCGTCGGAATCGGCGGCCACCGGCACCCCCGCCTGGGTGCACGGCACCGCCATGCGCTCCGAGCCGATCTTCCGGGCCGGGCGCGACACGGTCAGCCCGCAGGCGGGCAAGGACTGCGCCGCCGACGTCTACCGGCAGGCCGGCATCGCCGACCCGCGGCGGCAGATCGACGTGGCCGAGGTGTACGTGCCGTTCTCCTGGTACGAGCCGATGTGGCTGGAGAACCTGGGGTTCGCGGCGGAAGGTGAGGGATGGAAGCTCACCGAGTCGGGCGCCACCGCGCTCGACGGCGACACCCCGTGGAACGCCTCAGGCGGGGTGCTGTCGAGCAACCCGATCGGGGCGTCGGGGCTGATCAGGTTCGCCGAGGCCGCGCTGCAGGTGCGCGGCATGGCGGGCGAGCACCAGGTGGACGGCGCCCGGACGGCGCTCGGCCACGCGTACGGCGGGGGAGCCCAGTTCTTCGCGATGTGGATCGTCGGACGGGAGAAACCCTGATGGAGTTCAACCACGCTGACCTGTTCGAAGGGCTCGCGGACACGATCGGGGAAAGGACGGCCGTCGTCTGCGGCCAGGAACGCCGCACCTACGCCGAGCTGGAGGCCGAGGCGAACCGGCTCGCCCACTACCTGCTCGACCTCGGGATCCAGCCCGGCCAGCACGTCGGCCTGCACCTCTACAACAGCATCGAGTACGTCGCCGGCATGCTCGCCGCGCTCAAGATCCGGGCCGTCCCGATCAACGTGAACTACCGCTACGTCGAGGCCGAGCTGCTCTACCTCTACCGGGACTCCGACATCCGGGCGCTGATCTACGACGTCGAGTTCGAGCCCAGGGTGAGCGCCGTGCTGGACCGGGCGCCGCTGCTGGAGCACCTCATCGCCGCGGGCGGGCGGCCGGCGATCGGGCCGGCGGTGCCGTACGGGACGGCGCTCGAACGCGGCAAGCCGGAACGGGGCTTCGCGCCGCGCTCCGGCCAGGACGTGTACATCATCTACACCGGCGGCACCACCGGCATGCCCAAGGGCGCGATGTGGCACGTCGAGGACCTGTTCATGGGCTTCGGCGGCGGCAACCCCTACGGCGAGCCGCGCGCCACCCCGCAGGAGGTCATCGACGAGGCCGTCAAGGCCAACCCCATGGTGATGCTGGCCGCCTCGCCGCTCATGCACGGGGCCGCGCAGATGGCCATGTTCCTGACCTGGTGGATGGGCTCGACCGTCGTGTTCGTGCGCAAGTTCGACGCCGGCGCGGTGTGGCAGGCGGTCGGCCGGGAACGCGTGAACACCATCAGCATCACCGGCGACGCCATGGCCAGGCCGCTGGCCGAAGCCCTGGAGGGCGGCGAGCACGACGTCTCCTCGCTGTTCGCGATCAGCTCCACCGGGGCGATCCTGAGCGGCGCCGTCCGCGACCTCCTCCAGGAGCTGCTGCCGAACGTCATGATCATCGACAGCTTCGGCTCCACCGAGTCCGGCTACACCGCCTCGGGCGTGGCCGGCTCCTCACCCGAGAAGGGCCTGCGCTACCAGCCGAACTCCGTCGTCAAGCTGGCCGTGCTGGACGAGAAGGGCCGGCCGGTCGAGCCCGGCTCCGGTCAGCTCGGCACGGTCGCCAGGTCGGGGCGGGTGGCGTTCGGCTACTACAACGACCCCGCCAAGACCGCCCGCACGTTCCTCACGGACGAGACCGGCACCCGGTGGCTGCTCACCGGCGACCTCGCCACGGTGGACGCCGACGGCACCGTGAACGTCTTCGGGCGCGGCTCGCAGTGCATCAACACCGGCGGGGAGAAGGTGTTCCCCGAGGAGGTCGAGGCGGTGCTCAAGGGGCATCCGTCCGTGTTCGACGCGGTGGTGACCGGGGTGCCGGACGAGCGCTGGGGGAGCAGGGTGGCGGCCGTGATCGAGCCCCGGCCCGGGGTCGAGCTCACCTCCGCCGAGCTGGACGCGCACTGCAGGAAGCTGCTGTCGGGGTACAAGGTGCCGCGGACGTACGCGTTCGTCGCCCAGATGGTGCGCTCACCGGCGGGGAAGGCCGACTACCGGTGGGCCAGGGAGACGGCGGAGCAGGCGGAGACGGAGGCGGACGGCTGACCTGGTTGATCGACATCCGCTCCGGGTAGGGGCGAGCGGATGTTCGACGACTTCCAGAGCGGCATGATCGGCGTGGGCGAGACGGAGCTGTTCGTCCGGCACGGCGGCTCCGGCAGCCCACTGCTGCTCCTGCACGGCCACCCCCGCACGCACGCGACCTGGCATCGCGTGGCCCCGCTCCTCGCCTCGCACCACACGGTGGTCTGCCCGGACCTGCGCGGCTACGGACGCTCCGGCAAGCCGCGCACCACACCTGACCACGCGCCCTACTCCAAGCGCGCCATGGCCCGCGACATGGTGGCCCTCATGCGGGCCCTCGGACACGACCGCTTCGCCGTGGCGGGCCACGACCGCGGCTCGTACGTCGCCCACCGCCTCGCCGCCGACCACCCCGGCGCGGTCACGCACCTGGTGGTGATGGACGGCATCCCCATCGGCGAGGCGCTGGCCCGCGCCGACGCGAGGTTCGCCGCGGCGTGGTGGCACTGGTTCTTCCTCGGCCAGATCGCCAAGCCCGCCGAGCGGGTCATCAACGCCGACCCCGACGCGTGGTACCGGGGGACGGCCGAGCGGATGGGCCGGGAGAACCACGAGGACTACCGGCGGGCCATCCACGACCCGGCCACCGTCCACGCCATGTGCGAGGACTACCGCGCCGGCCTGACCGTGGACCGGGCCGCCGACGACGCCGACCGCGCCGCGGGCCACCGCCTCACCTGCCCCACCCTGTTCCTCTGGGCGGCCGAGGACGACATGGAGGATCTCTACGGTGACCCGCTGGCGATCTGGCGCGGGTGGGCCGACGACGTGACGGGCCACGCGATCGACAGCGGGCACCACATGGCCGAGGAGGCCCCGGACGAGGTGGCGGCCGCGCTGCTGGCGTTCCTCCGTCGGTGACCGGGCTTCCGTCAGCTCAGGCGGCGCAGCTCGGCCTCCACCGCCTTCGCGTCGTGCGTCCTGCCGGTCTTCTCCAGCAGCTTCAGCCGGCCGAGCAGCACGTCACGCAGCAGGTCCGGCTCGGCCACCGGCAGCTCGCGCAGCAGGTCGGCGGAGACACGCAGGGCGGCGTCGGCGGCGTCGTCCCTGCCCAGCTCCTGCTGGCAGAAGCCGAGCCGGGCGTGCGCCACCGCCCTGGTCAGCTCGTCCCGCGTCACCTGGGTGCTGCGGTGGAAGACGAGCCCGGCCTCCAGCGCCCGGCCCGCCTCCATCAGCGCGTCGCCCAGCATGAGCATCGCCCGCGACAGCAGCCCGCCCTGCATCGGGGTGCCCGGCGAGAACCGCTCCAGCGCCGCCACCGCCTCCCGCAGGGGCTGGATCGCCTCGGCCGCCAGGTCCCGCATCCGCAGCGCCGAGGCCAGCGTGAGGCAGGCGCCCGCGCGGCTGGTGTGCAGGGCCTGCGCGTTCATGCCCGTGGTCAGCAGCTCGTCGTAGATCGCGATGGCCTCGCGCGCCCGCGCCTCGGCCTCCGCGCCGCCGTCCAGCCGCAGCAGCGGCATCAGCTCCGAGCTCTGCGCCAGGGAGTCGGCCAGGATCGCCCGGTGCGTCAGGTCGTCCGGGGAGCGTCTGGCCAGCGGGATCAGGCTCTCGACGAGCGTGTTCGCGGCGGCCAGCTCGCCCAGCATCATGTGGCACCTGGCCAGGCGCTGGGTGGCCAGGGCGTGCTTCACGGTGCCCGGCTCGTGGCCGGTCGTGGCGATCTGCGCGTACTCGGCGGCCTCCTGCGGGCGTCCGTCGGCCAGGAGGTCGTCGGCGATCAGCGCGGCGGTCTCGGCCGCGGGCAGCGGCTCGCCCAGCTCGGTGAACAGGCGCAGGGCCTCCACCAGGTGCGCTGTCGCCTCCTGCGCCCGGCCGAACGTCCGCAGCACCCGCCCCTTGACCTGGATCGCCTGCGCCCGCACCCGCCGCGGATCGATCCCGGCCGGCATCTCGTGCCAGGCTTCCGCGCCGCGCTCCCCTCGCTCCAGCTCGGCGCGGTCCAGCTCGGCCAGTGACCAGGCGATGGCCTCCAGGGCCGCCTGCGGGCGATCCAGGGCGGCCAGGGTGGAGCCGAGCTGCGCGTAGGTGACGGCGGCGACGGCCGGGTCCTCCAGCTCGTCACAGAGGTCGGCGGCTCGCTCGCAGTGGGCCAGCGCCTCGACGGCGCGGCCCCGGTCGAGCAGCTCGGCCGCGTAGCGGTTCAGGGTTCCGGCGAGCAACCGGCCCAGGCGCTCACCGTCCAGGCCGGTCGCGCGGTCCTGGTGCTGGGTGAGCAGGTCGATGGCCTGTTCCAGCACGGCGAGCCCTGCCGGGCCCACAGGGAGCGCTGCCGGGCCGGCACTGTCCTGGATGCCGGGCAGGGCGCCGGGCGGAGCGGAGTACAGGGAGCCGCCCTGAGCGCCGTCCTGGGCGGCGGGCACGGCGGCGGGCACGGCGGCGGGCAGGATGGCAGGCAGGGTGGCGGGCAGGGTGGCGGGCAGGGCGGCGAGCGTGGCCAGGGCCGAGGCGAGTGGCTCGCGGTAGGCGGGCGAGACGGGGGCGAGACCGCGGTAGACGCGCACGGCCAGCTCGCCGATCCGGACAGCGCTCGCGGCGTCACCCGCCCGCGCCGCAGCGGCACCGAGCCTCGCCAGGCACCGGCCGAACCGGTCGTACGTCTCGGGCGCGCCGCTCAGCGGTACCTCTCGCTCCATCGCCTCCGTGAACGCCGTGAGCGGTCCCACCAGCCCTGCCAGGCCCCCGGCGAGCCGGGCGCCGCCCTCGCCCGCGAACCTGGCCAGCTCGTCCACGACGGCGTCGAGCACCGGCGGCCCCGGAAGCGGCCGGAGCCCGAGGATCTGGGCGTACAGGGCGGTCCCCGCGACCGGCCCCTCCTCCTCCACCCGCATCCTGGCCAGCCGCACCAGCGCCAGCAGATGCACCCCGGCGAGATCGGGCGGGACGCTGCCGAGCCGCGCCATCGCCGCGGTCCCCGCCGCCAGCCGGTCGCGGGCGGCGTCGCTCTCGTGCAGCTCCGCCAGGCACAGCCCGGCCAGCTCCAGGCAGGTCGCGGCGAGCAGCCGTTCCTGCTGCGTGGACGGGGACGGGACCAGGCCGAGCGCGCGGGTGACCGACCGGAGCGCTCCGTCCGGGTTCTGCCCGGCGAAGCGGATCCCGCCCTGGAGCCGGAGCGCGCCGGCCAGGGCCGCGGGGTGCTCGGCGTGCTCGGCCACGAGCCGCTCGTACAGCTCGACGACCCGGTCCGCGGCCTCCTCCGCGTCGGACGGGCAGGCGGCGTGCGACAGGGCGACGGTCTCCAGAACCATCAGCCGGGCCAGCTCCGTACGGAACTCCGCGCTCGCCTCGGCGTGCGGCTCGTACGACTCGATGGCCGTGAGCAGGTGCGGGATGGCCTCCTTGGGCCGTCCGAGCCCGACGAGGGAGCGCCCGAGGGCCGCGGCGACCATGCCGACGGCGATCGCGTGCGGCCCGTCGGGGGCGGCGTGCCGCTGGAGCAGCTCGGCCGCCTGCATCGCCAGCGCGAACCCGTCCCCCGCCCGCCCAGCGTCCGCCCAGGCCCGGGCAAGCGTGGCCTGCGCGGACAGGTACGCATGAACCTGCTCGATCCCCGGCGTACCGGCGCTCTCGACGGCCTTCCTGCACTCGGCGAGCCGCCGCTCCGCCCGGCCCACGGCCTCCTCCCGGTCCACGGCCTCCTCCGGCTGGGCCATCGACGGCGACCACGGCGACCACGGCAACCACGGCTCCTGGGCGGGGCGGGCGGGCTGCCGGGCGGACTCCACCCGAATGCGTGCCTCGTCGCGGTGGGCGAGGTAGGAGGAGCCGTCTTCGAGGCACAGCACGTCGTACAGCTCGGCGGCGATCTCCAGGTGCGCCAGGCCGTCCGCGGTCCTGCCCAGCTCGTCCAGGCAGAGGCCGAGCAGCCGCCTGCCTCTCGCCGTGGTGGCCGTGCGCCGCTCGGCCACCACGGCCATCGCCTCCTGCAGCGGGGCCAGCGCCTCCTCGGGGCGGTCGTCCATCAGCAGCAGCTCGCCGAGGTCGAGAAGCTGGTCGGCGAGGGCGGGGCGGTGCTCGTCCGGTTCGAGCGTGACGAGGGCGCGCAGGTTCCGTACGGCTTCGGCGGCGGAACGCGCGGCGGCGTCCAGGTCCTCCATGCGGGCGTGCAGCCTGGACAGCACGGCCGCGGCCGACGCCAGCATGGCACGCAGCCCCGGCTCCTCGGCGGCCAGGGTCCGCAGGCGGGCGACGGCCTCGGCGGCCGGGGCGCGGGCCTCGGCCGGCCGGTCGTGCCGCTCCAGCCAGGTGGCGGCCAGGTGCAGGTGGTGGGCCACGTCCCTGCTGGTGGGGGCGGCGTTCCTGACGGCGGACACGACGGCGGCGGCCAGCCCCGCGGCCAGGTCGGGCAGCACGGCGGCGGCGTCGATGCCGTCGAAAGAGGTCAGCGGCGCCGGCCGCAAGACCTCGCCCGGGACAGCCGCCCGAGAGGCCTCGCCCGGGGCAAGCGCCTGCGAGGTCTCGCCCGGGACAGCCGGCCGCGAGGTCCCGCCCGGGACAAGCGCCTGCGAGGTCTCGCCCGGGACAGCCGGCCGCGAGGTCCCGCCCGGGACAAGCGCCTGCGCGGTCTCGCTCGGGACAGCCGGCCGCGAGGTCCTGCCCGGGACAACGGTGACCGTGCCGGGCAGCACGGACAGAACCCCTCGCACCTGGGACGCGAACCCGGCGCTCCCGCCCGCCGTCTCGAACGCCTCCACCGCCTCGTCCAGCCGCCCGAGCTCCAGCAACGCGCAGGCGAGGTTGTAGTGAGCCCTGGCGGCGTGCTCCGCGTGGCGGGGATCCTCCTCCGCCAGGATCCGGTACCGGGCCGCCGCCTCCTGCGCGGGCTTGAACGCCCCGCCCGCCTCACCGCCGGCCAGCAGGCACGCCCCCAGTCCGAACAGCGCCTCCGCCCGCCCGGCCGCCTCCTCGTACGGGGGAGCGCCCGCGTAGGTCTCCACGGCCTCGGCCGCCGCGACGACCGCCTCCCCGGTCTTGCCCACGGCCGCAAGCGCGGCCGACAGCCACGTCAACGCCCCGGCCAGCGCGAGCCGCCCACCGCCGCCGCGCCGATGTCGTACGGCCAGCTCGGCCAGCGTCACGTTGAGCGCCCGGCATCCCAGCCCGTCCTCCGGCCCGACCAGCAGCCCGGCTTCCCGCCCCTCCGGCCCGACCAGCAGTCCCGCCTCCCGTCCCTCCGGCCCGGCCGGCAGCCCGGTTTCCCGCACCGCTGGCCCGGCCCGCAGCCTGGCTTCCCGCCTCTCCGGCCCGGCCGGCTGCCCGGTTTCCCGCACCGCTGGCCCGGCCCGCAGCCTGGCTTCCTGCCTCGTCGGCCAGTCGGGCAGCCCGGCCGCTGTCTCGGCGAGCTGCCGGTCGCCGGAGAACAGCATGAGTGCGGCGTTGAGCGCGTCGCCGAGCCCGCTGGCGGGGTTCGCCACGGCCTCGGAGACCAGCTTGCCCAGCCGGCTGGCGACCAGCGACCACAGCGCCTGCCTGACAGGTTCCCTGCCGGCCGACAGCCGCAGGGCGTCCAGCATGCGTACGAGGTGGTGGACCGTGCGGCCCTCGTGGTCGTGCAGGGCCAGCACGAGCGCGCCCAGGTCTTCGGTCTCGGCCAGCAGCTCCTCGGCCACCAGGTCGGGCCCGAGCGGGGCCGCCCGCCCACCGTGAGAGCCGGGAGAGCTCGGAAAGAGGCGGCCCAACCAGCGGGCCGCGGCGAGGACGCCAGGGTGGAGAGGCGGTGTGCGGTCCGAAGTGCCGGGGTGGGGAGGCGTGCGGTCCGGAGCGCCGGCGTGGGGAGGCGGCGTGGGGGAGGGAGCGCTGGGGTGGGGAGGCGGCGTGTCGTTCGGGCTGCCCTCATGGGGCGGCACGTCGCTCGGACCTCCCTCATGGGGAGGTGGCACGTCGTTCGGGGCGCGGAGCCAGGCCGCCGGTTTCCCGGCGTCGCTCGGCGGGCCCGGGGGGCGGGCGCGGAGTCCCGGGACCGACGTCAGGAGGACGGGCAGTTCGGCCGGGGCCGGCGCGGTGAGCGTGAGGACCGCCACCGCCTGCCGGGCCGTCGCCTCACTGAGACGTTCCTCGCCGTCCGGCCAGACGCGCGCCCACTGACCCCGCTCACGCGCCAGGAACCGCCCGATCAGCCCGCCACCGACCCGACCACCTGCGGCCTCGCCAGGAAACCGGCCCGCAGTCTCGCTCGCAACCTGCCTCGCAGCCCCGTCTGGAAGCCGGTCCGTTGCCCCGCCTGTCACCCTGTCCGGGAGCCGGCCTGTTGCCCCGCCTGACACGCCCTCCGGGAGCCGGCCTGTTGCCCTGCCTGTCACCCCGTCCAGGAGCTGGTCCGCTGCCCCGCCCATCAGCCCGTCCGGGAGCTGGCCTGTTGCCTCGCCCGCCACCCCGTCCGGCTCCCCGCCGGACTCCTCCTCCCCGTCGCGCAGCCGCAGCAGCGCGGCCAGGTGGACGTGGAGCGGGAGGCCGTACTCCGGGTCGTCGAGACGCGGCGGGGAGGGGAGTGCGGCCCGGCTCGGCGCGAACGCCTTCATGGCCGCGAGCGCGTGCTCGGTCCGCTCGGCGAGCGTGAGTGGATGGGCGTTGAGCTGCACGGTCGTGGTGTTGAGCCGCCTGAGCCAGCCGCCCGCCGCCGTGTCCAGCCGCCGCCACCACTCGGCCTCGCCGGGCTCGCGGGCCAGCAGCAGGAGCCGTACGCGGGCGTTGTGGCCGTGCTTGGCCAGCCGCCGCACCAGCTCGCCGACCACCGGCGAGGACCGCTCGGGCCGGTCGACCACGACCAGAGTGGGCCTCAACGCATCGAACGAGGCACGTTCGCCCGACAGCAGGGCGGTCACCGCGTCCAGGGGCAGGAACCCGGCATCCCACCCCGCTTCCGCCAGCTCCACGCACAGCTCGCCCGCCAGCCGCGTCTTCCCCGTCCCACCGCGCCCGCTCAGCACCGCGATCGACAACGGGACGGGCTCGGCGGCCCAGGCCCGCAGCGTGTCCAGCTCCTCGCTCCGCCCCAGGAACGGAACCACCGCGTGCCGCGCCATCAGCAGCGTCCAGTCCGGGCAGTCCTCCGGCAGCCGCTCGCGCGCCGGCCCGAGCAGCGCGGGCAGGGCCACCGAGCGGTCGCGCTCGGACACGGTCTCCAGCGGCCCCGGTGGCACGCCTGCCAGCTCGCGGAAGCGCGCGTCGCTCAGCAGCGCCGTCACGGGCACGGCCTCCAGACGGCGCCGCGCGTACCCGCCGGGGCCAGGGGTCGCCACGCCGATGAGCTGGCCGGCGGGCTCGGCGAGCAGCGCGGCTCCTGACATGCCGTGCCAGAGCGCGGGCGGCGTCGCGTCGAGCTCGGGCGAGAGCACGCTCACCGCCAGCGCCTTCGACACCGCGCCGGTCGGCGGGCTGACCAGGCCGGACAGCGTCTCCACCTCCCGCAGCCCGCCCCGCTCCCCGGCCCGCAGGCTGCCCAGTTCCCCGGCCCGCAGGGTGCCCAGCTCCCCGCCACGCAGCCCGTCCCGCTCCCCGACCTGCGGAAAGCCCCGGGCCACGCATCGCACGCGATAGGAGCCGCCGCTCGCCACCCTGGCCCAGCGGTTGTGCTCGATCCCGGGCAATCCGGCCCAGGCCGCCTCCGACACCCGCAGCAGCACCGCGTCCGCGCCGCCACGCCCGCGCCACACCGGCTCCGCCGCGAGCCACCGGCCGGACCACGGGGGCCGTACGTGACAGGGCGCGCCGGGGTCCACCACCTGCCCGGAGGTCAGCACCAGGTCGGCACCGATCGCGTACCCGGAGCCGGTCACGCCGACGAGGTCGTCATGACCGGAAAAGACCTCGACGACCCGTTCGAGCCCGAGGCGGTGTGGTGGCGTGTCCATGGGTCCGCTACCTGTCAGCTACGTACGGAAGATAAGCCCCCGATCAGCGCCTGATCTCCTACTCACTATCGCATCAAGGACGGGAAATTTCCCGGCTTGTCAGGCCTTCTCGGTCGTGAGCCAGGCGGCCAGTCCGAGGTACACGACACCGCTCCCGACGTCCAGCCGCCGCCGCGCGCGGGCCGAGTGCCGAAGGCGGCCGGCCAGGGCGGAGGCGAGCATCGCGTACGTGCCGTCCGACGCCATGCCGAGCAGCAGCCACACGAGGCCGAACACCAGGATCTGCGGCCCGACCGGCCCCACCGCGGGGTCGGTGAACTGGGGCAGGAACGCCAGGAAGAAGATCGCGGTCTTGGGGTTGAGCACGTTCACCACGAACCCCTCCCAGAACAGCCGCCGCTTCGACTGCACCTTCAGCTCGACGATCTCCTCGCCGCCGCCCTTCTGCATCAGCTTGCGGATGCCGAGCCAGAGCAGGTACGCCACACCCACGTACTTGACGATCGTGAACGCCGTGGCCGAGGCCGCCAGCAGCGCGCTGATGCCCAGCGCCGCGGCGGCGACGTGGACGATCGAGCCGGTGTGGATGCCGAGCACGGAGATCAGGCCGGCCGTGCGTCCCTGGGAGACGCTTCTGGTGACGATGTAGAGCACGGCGGGGCCGGGCACGAGCAGCAGCCCGAGCGTGGCCGCGCAGAAGACAGCGAGTGTCGAGATATCCGGCATGGGGCAATCGTAGGACCGGCGTCAACGGCATTACCGGCCCTCCGCGAACCCGCGGGCGCGGGCGTCAGAGGCTCTGCCGGAGGGCCGTGAGCAGGGCTTCGGTGGCGGGCGGGTAGGGCGGCTCGCCGTAGACCGCCGCGTACACGTGCCTCGTCGAGCCCGGCACCACCGCCACCTCCACGTCCGGATGCCGGTGCGCCGCCAGCGCCAGCCCGGGCAGCATGGTCAGCCCCAGCCCGGCCGCGACCAGCGCCTGCACGGCCACGATGTCGTCACTGGTGAACGCGATCCGCGGCTCGAAGCCCGCCTTGTCGCAGACGTCCAGCAGGTGGCTGCGGCACCGGTCGCACCCGGCGATCCAGGCGGACTCGGCATGGTCGGTCAGCTCGCCGGGCGCCGTGCCCGACACGAGGTAGCTGGGGTCGTCGAGGAGGTGGACCATGTGGATGCCGCTGTCCTCGGGCGCGGTGTCGTCGTACCGGAACATGACCGCCACGTCCACCCGCCCGGCCCGCAGCAGCCGCAGCGCCTCCGGCGGCTCGGTCTCGGTGAGCTGCAGGCGCAGCCCGGGATGCGCGCCGGCCAGCAGGCCGGCGGCCTTCGGGATGAACGTCCCCAGCGCGGAGGGGAAGGCGGCCAGCCGCACCCGCCCGGAGCGCAGCCCGACGTGTGCCGCCAGCTCCTCGGCGGTGGCGTCGAGCCGGCCGATGATGTCGGCGGCCCGCTCGGCGAGCAGCCGGCCCGCCTCGGTGAGCCGGATGCCGCGCCCGGCGCGCTGGATGAGCTTGGCCCCGGTCTCGGCCTCCAGCCGGGCCAGATGGTGGCTGACGGAGGGCTGCGAGTAGTGCAACTCCTTGGCCGCCGCGGTCAGCGAGCCCCTGCGGGCGACGGCCACGAGCACCCGCAGACGCGCGACATCCAGCATTCATCAATCATATCTATTGATCGACCAGAAGACTTCTGTTGGACCTATCGGTGGAAATGCAGGACCGTGGGAGGGGAAGGCAAATTACTGATTTTCCCTAGGGGAATCCCATGGATATGGCCGCCACCACAGTCACCAGGCCGGGCCTCGAGCCGATCGTCTCGGGGGTGTCGCGGATCGTCGACCGCCGGCTCGACGGCCACGCGACCGCGCTGGCCGTCGCCGCACTGCTCCGCAAGTACCTTCCCGGGCTCGACATCCTCACGCCGCAGGAGCGCGCGGGCTCGCCCGAGCGGTACGTCTCCCACATCCTCCACGCCGAGGAACGCTTCTCGGTCGTCGGCGTCGTCTGGCGGCCGGGCCAGGACACGGTGATCCACGACCACGTGTCGTGGTGCACGTTCGGCATCCTCAGCGGCATCGAGGACGAGACGCTCTACCGCGACATGGGCGACCACCTGGTGCGGATCGGGCGGGCCGAGAACCGGCCGGGCGAGGTCAGCGGGTTCGCGCCGCCCGGCGACATCCACAAGGTACGCAACACCAGCTCGGAGACGGGGGTGTCGCTGCACGTGTACGGGGCCGACGTGAGCAGGCTCGGCAGCAGCGTGCGCCGGACGTACGACCTGCCGGTCCGATGAGTTCCGCGCGCCCCGCGGGTCTGTCCCTCGACAGCCGATGCAAGGGAGCGACCATGGAACCCACGACGGAGCTGGACACCCGCTTCAGCGCCGAGAACGCCGCCGCCACCCCGTGGGCCGAGGCCCGCGAGCAGCTGGAGAACGCTGAGACGTACTGGCTGAGCACCGTGCGCGCCGACGGCCGCCCGCACGTCACCACGCTGCTGGCCGTCTGGCAGGACGGCGCGCTGCACTTCTGCACGGGGGCGGAGGAGCAGAAGGCCAGGAACCTGGAGACCAACCCCAACTGCGTGCTCACCACGGGCGCCAGCTCCCTGCATGCGGGGCTGGACCTGGTGGTGGAGGGGGTGGCCGAGCGCGTCACGGACCCGGGCAGGCTCAAGCGGCTGGCCGACGCGTGGGAGGCCAAGTACACCGAGGAGTGGCACTTCGACGTGGGCGACGGGGTGTTCGTCAACGTCGCCGGGGGAGAGGCCCTGGTGTTCGCGGTGGCTCCGGCCAAGGTGCTGGGCTTCCGCAAGGGCGACTACGCCCAGACCAGGTGGCGGTTCCGCTGAAGCCGCCGACGAGGGCTTCCCCGACCCCCGGGCGCGGCGCCGCCCGCTCCACCGGGCCCCTGGCTCCGGGTACGCCGGACTGCCCATGAGGCCACGCGAAGCGGCGGCTGACGCGACCCGGCCTTCTCCGGTCCGTCCGGGAGCGGTTTCGGCCTGGCGCGCACGGGTACGCACGGCGTAGTTGTTGCAGCTCATCGGGGGTGTGAGCGGTGTTGACGGTGGATCGGCGTGCGTCGCGGACACGGAGAGGGCCCGATGGCGGCCCGTACCGGCGACTCCGCTGAGGGCCGCGGCGGCAGGCCCGGGCCACGTCGGCGGCCGGGGCCCTCCGGCGTGCGTCCGTAAGGCCGCGGGGAGTCCGGGATGAGAGCGGCGGCACAGGGGATCGTCTGGGTCGGCGTGTTCCTGGGAGTCTGCGTGGCGCCGCTGGCGTTCGCGTTGATGGGCGTGAGCCGTCTGGGGCAGGGCTTCTGGACCGACTTCTCGGTGGCCCTCGGGTTCGTCGGCCTGGCCCTGATGGGCATCGAGTTCGCCCTCGTCGCACGGGTTCGTGCCGTGGCGGAGCCGTTCGGCACCGATGCGGTGATCCAGTTCCACCGGGAAATCGGTTACGTCGGCCTGGCGTTCGTCCTGACGCATACGGCGCTGTCGGGCCCGGGCGTGATCGCCGCCTTCCCCCTGACCGAGCTGCCGTGGAGAGCCCGGTTCGCCGTGCTCGCGGTGCTGGCTCTGCTGGTGCTGATGGTGACTTCGGTGTGGCGACGACGCCTGCGACTGTCCTACGAGGTGTGGCAGGTCCTGCACACGGTGACGGCGACGCTCGCGGTCACGGCGGCGTTGGTCCACGTGCTGCTGGTCAACCACTACGTCGACAGCCTGTGGAAGCAGGTGCTGTGGGCGGTCATGTCGGCGGCGTTCGTAGGGCTGCTCCTCTGGATCCGGATCGTGCGGCCACTGCGGTTGTGGCGACGTCCGTGGGTGGTCGAACAGGTCGTCCCCGAACGTGGCCGGACCACCGTGCTCGTGCTGCGCCCGCGCGGGCACGAGGGGCTGCGCTTCCAGCCGGGACAGTTCGCCTGGATCACTGTCGGCAGGTCGCCGTTCTCGGTGACCTCGCACCCGTTCTCGTTCTCCTCCAGCGCCGAGGCGGACGGCACGGTCGCCGTCGCCATCAAGGCGCTCGGCGACTTCACCTCCAGCGTCAGCGCCGTGAGACCGGGCACCACCGTTTATGTCGACGGCCCGCACGGGGTGTTCTCCATCGACCAGTACGAGGGCGCCGGGTTCTGCCTGATCGCCGGCGGAGTCGGCATCGTCCCCGCGCTGAGCATGCTCCGGACCCTCGCCGATCGCGCCGACGCGCGGCCGGTCGTCCTGTTCTCCGCCCACCGCGACCTGGACAGCATCCCGTTCCGCGAGGAGCTCGACGAACTCACCGGCCGGCTGGACCTGCGGGTCGTGCACGTACTCGAACAACCGCCGCCCGGCTGGACGGGAGAGAGCGGCTACATCGACGCCGGCACGCTACGCAGGCACCTGCCGTCCGCCAACCCGCGTTTCCAGTTCTTCATCTGCGGGCCGAACCCGATGCTCGACGCGATGGAGGCGGCCATCCCGGAGATCGGCATACCCGCCGACCGCATCCACACCGAACGTTTCGCATGGGTCTGAGCCGCCCGATCCGGAGGAAGCCGTGCGCCACGCCTACATGACCCGGATGACGGTCGTCGCCGGCCTGATCCTGGTGCTCGCCTGCCTGGCCTTCGCGGCCGTCCAGAACTGACCGAGGAGGATCGCCCGATCTGCTCACCCTGGCCGCGGGGGACCGGCGCCAGGCCGAACGGCTGCTGTCACTCGTGAACCGGGGCTCATGAGCGGGGGACGTCGCCCGCCTTGTCCATGATCCCGGACCCGAGCACCGACAGGCCCACGGCCCCGCCGTCGGCGTCCACCACCTTCAGCCCCATGTGGTGGTAGTCGTCCGGATCGAGGATGTAGTACGCCTTGACACCGTCACCGGCGTCGAACACCACGCTGATCCCCGGGCGGCCGTCCGCGTCGGTGGCGCCGTCCTCGATCGACACGCGCGGGAGCTTGGCCAGCGCCCGGTACATCCCCGCCACCGTGTCCGGCGGGATCATGGGCCCGTACTTCATGTACCTGCTTGCCGTCATGACAGCAGTAATTGCCACGGGCGGGGGCGGCGGTTCCATGAATTTCCGATCAGGCCGGTGGCCACCCGCTGAGCCGATCCCGGCGGCGGCGGATCTTGCGGCCCCGTAGGGTGTTGGGGCCACCGTGCCCGGACAAGGAGAGCGTCGTGAACGAAGGAGCCTGGTCGCTGCCGTCGCCCTGGCGGGAGGCGCGCGTCGCGGTCGTGGTGCCGACGTACAACGAGGCAGGCAACCTCGGCGAGCTGACGGAGCGGGTCTTCGCGCTGGACCTGCCCAACCTCCGGCTGGTCATCGCCGACGACGACTCGCCCGACGGCACCGGCGCGCTCGCCGACGACCTCGCCAAGCACGCGAACGAGGAGCGCCCCGGCCGCATGGTGGTGCTGCACCGCAAGGTGAAGGAGGGCATCGGGCGCGCCCACATCGCCGGGATGCAGGAGGCGCTCGGGCGCGGCGACGAGTACGTGGTGCAGATGGACGGCGACCTGAGCCACCGCCCCGAGTACATCCCGCACCTGCTCGGCACGATCCTCGCCACGCAGGCCGGGGTGGTGATCGGCAGCCGGTACGTCGTGGGCGGCTCCCTGTCCACGCAGTGGGGCTGGCACCGGCGGCTGCTGAGCCGGTTCGCCGGCCTCTACGTCAACACGATCCTCCACCTGTCCGTACGCGATCCCACGGGCGGTTTCAAGATCTGGCACCGGGACGTGCTCGAAGGCATCGACCTGAACGCGATCCGCAGCGACGGCTACAGCTTCCAGGTGGAGATGAACTACCGGTGCAAGCGGCTGGGCCGGGCGATCGTCGAGATGCCGATCCATTTCGAGGAGCGCAACGCGGGCTCCAGCAAGATCAGCTTCGCGGTGCAGGTGGAGTCGATGCTCACGCCGTTCGCTCTCCGGTTCGGCAGGCAACGGCGGCGGTGACGGATCGCTGGGGTCGCCAGGGCGAGGTACGGGTCGCGTCGCTTCGGAAGTCGGGTCGCGTCGCTTCGGAAGTCGGGTCGCGTCCCTTCGGAAATATCGGGTCGCGGGCCGAGACGGCATGATCCTATGGTGGCGGCATGCCCTCCTACCTCCACCCCCTGGCCTTCCTCCTGGGTCTGGAAGGAGCCGCGCTGCTGCGCACCCAGGCAGGCGACCTGGGCGACGCGGCCTACGTCGAGCAGCGCATCGCCGAGATCCGCAGCCTGGTCACCGACCCGGACCTGACGCGGAGCGCGGGCACCGCGGTCGGCCACGCCACCACCGAGGAGGGGTACGCGCGGTGGGCCGAGCACTACGACTCCGATGACAACCCGCTGATCGCGGTGGAGCAGCCACTGGTACGCCGCATCCTGTCCGCGCTCCCGCCGGGTGGCCGGGCCCTGGACGCCGCCTGCGGCACGGGCCGCCACGCCGCGTTCCTGGCGGGCCTCGGGCACGAGGTCGTCGGCGTGGACACGTCACCGGAGATGCTCGCCCGAGCCAAGGCCAAGATCCCGGACGGCGTGTTCCACCAGGCCGATCTGCACGACCTCCCGGCCGAGCCCGGGAGGTTCGACGTGGTCGTCTGCGCGCTGGCGCTCACGCACCAGCCCGCTCTCGGGCCGGCGCTGGTGGAGTTCGCCCGGGTCGTGCGGCTCGGCGGCCACGTGGTGCTGTCGGACATCCACCCGCTGCTGCTCTACCTGGGCGGGGTGCCGACGGTGGCCGGCCGGGACGGCGTACGGGCCATGCCGGCCGCCCGCTTCCTGGCCAGCGACTACATCACCGCCATCCATGAGGCGGGCCTGGAGATCCTGAGCTGCCACGAGCCCCGCTGCGGCAAGGTGCCCGGCGGTCACGGCGGCCCGCTCGCCCAGCAGCGTTGCCCGGAAGCGGCGGCCGCGGCCTACGAGGACACCCCGGCCCTGATCATCTGGCATCTCCGCCGGCCACCGGCCGGAGCCGCCGCAGCTCAGGAACCGCCCAGGTGACGGCCGCCACGGTGACGGTGGTGAGCAGGCCGCCGGCGCAGATCACCAGCCGGTGGTCGAGGACCGAGGTGGCGGCCCCGTGCAGCAGGTTCGCCAGGTGCGGCCCGCCGAAGAGGACGACGGTGAGCGATCCCTGGATCCGGCCGCGCAGGGCGTCGGGGGTGTGCGCCTGGGTGATGGCGTTGCGGAGGGTGCTGAGCACGAAGTTGACCGCGCCGCCGAGGACGAGCGCCACCAGGGCGAGCCAGAGCTGCGCGGCCAGCCCGAGGAGCACGACGGTCAGCCCCCACGCCGCGGCGGCCCCCGCCATGACGGCGCCGTGGCGGCGGGCACGGGTGAACGTGCCCGACAGCAGCCCGGCCGCGACGACCCCGGTCGGATAGGCGGCGTGGAGCAACCCGAGCTCAGGGCCGCCTCCCGCGGGCCCGCCGAAGGTGTGCTGGGCGAGCTCGGGGAACAGGGCGACCGGCATGCCGAAGACCATCGCCGCGAGGTCCACCAGGAGCACCGCCACCAGTAACCGGCCGGCCGCCAGGTACCGGAGCCCGGCCGAAGGCTCGCGGCTGCCGGGCTGGGGCGGCAGCGGCGGCAGCTTGACGACCGCCCGCACGACGGCCAGGAGGGCGACGGCGTCGAAGAGGTACAGCGTGCCGAGCCCGACCACCGGGATCAGGACGCCGGCCAGCACCGGGCCGACGATCGAGCCGGCGTAGCGGTTCAGGGAGGCAAGGCTGTTCGCCGCCGGAAGGAGCTCCGCTGGGACCAGCCGGGGCACCGCGGCCCCCATCGTGGTCATGATCGCTCCCAGGGACAGACCCTGGCAGGCGACCAGCACCATCAGGAGGGGGACGGAGCCCACGCCCAGCGCGGCCTGCGCCCACAGGGCCGCGTACGTCGCCGCGAGACCGCAGTGGGCGGTCAGCAGCAACGTTCGCCGGTCCCGCACGTCGGCCAGGGCGCCGATCCGCAACGAGGCCACGGCCAGCGCCGCGAACGACACCGCCCCCGCCGCACCCACGACCACCGATGACCCGCTCACGGTGAACAGCTGCGCCGGCACGGCGACCACGCCGAACGACCCTCCCACCGCGCCCACGGCCGAGGCCATCCACAGCCGCCGGAAGGCCGCGACGGCCAGCGGGCGGCGATCGACGGTGCAGGCACCGAGCGACGCGATCACGACGCGGCCCCCGGGGCGGGCGTCTCCAAGCTCACCACGTCGGCCACCACGCAGGCGACGTTGTCGGGCGCTCCGGCGGCGTACGCCCGCGCGACCAGCTCGTCGAGCACCTCCTGGGGAGCCCCGGGCCCGGTCAGCACCTCGCGCAGCGACTCTGCCGGCACGACGGCGGACAGCCCGTCGGAGCAGAGCAGGTACCGGTCACCGGCCGCCGCGTCGTGCAGCGCCAGTTGCGGCCGGACGCCGCCCGTACCGGTCAGCGCCCGCGCGAGCAGCGAGCGCCGCGGGTGCGAGGCCGCCTCCTCCGCCGTCAGCCGTCCCTCGTCCACCAGCGCCTGCACGTACGTGTGATCGTGGGTGATCTGGAACAGCTCCCCGTCACGCACGAGGTACGCCCGGGTGTCACCGATGTGCACCAGTGCCAGCCGGGAGCCCGACCACAGCAGCGCCGTCAACGTGGTGACGGCCTCACCCGACGGCGCCGACGCGGCGATCTCCCCGACGGCCCGATCGGCGTCGCCGACAGCGTCGGCCAGCGCGCCGAGCAGGTCCTCGGCCGGGACGGTCATGGTCTCCAGCGGCTTGAGCGCCTCGACGGCCGCCGCGCTGGCCAGGTCACCGCCCGACCCGCGCACCCCGTCGGCCACCGCCAGCAGGCGAGGGCCGGCGTACGCGGTGTCCTCGTTGCTCGTCCGCACCAGCCCGGACTCCGACCGGGCGGCGTAACGGATCCCGAGCAGGGCCGCCGTCTCCTCCACGGTGCTTCCCCTTCCCGACAGGTAGTCGACGAGGAAGGTGGCCAGCTCCCCGCGGGCGGCGGTCTCCGCCAGCACCTGTTCCCAGTAGGCGGCGATCTCGCCGGCCGCCGCGTCCGCCGGCAGGTCGCACACCCGCCGGATCCGCGCCAGCGGCATGCCCAGCCGCCGCAGCCAGGCGATCAGCCGGGCCCGCTCCAGTTGCGCCGGATCGTAGAACCGGTACCCGGACTCCCCGTCCACCGCGGCGGGCCGCAGCAACCCGAGTTCGTCGTAGAGCCGCAACGCCTTCGGCGACAACCGCGCCGCCCGGGCGAACGCCCCGATCGTCAGCAGCCGCACCGCGCCTCCTCGCCCCGGCCACCACGACCGGTACGGACGATGGTGCGGCTTCACCCAGGGGGAAGGTCAACACAAGGCAGCAGCCCCGGAAGAACGCCGCCCGTTCAGCGGCGCACCGCCGTCTCCTGCCGCACCCGCGACAGCTTCTCGGGGTTGCGCACGATGTAGAGCCCGGTGACCAGCCCGTCGTCGATCCGTACCGCCACCACGTTGTCGATCTCCCCGTCGATCCGGACGATCAGCGCCGGGCAGCCGTTGACCTGCACCGGCTCCAGCGAGACCCGGCCGCTGAGCCTGGGCAGGCCGGCCTCCATCAGGCGAGCCACCTTGCCGGCCCCCACGACGGGCTGCGGCGCGGCCTGCACGACCCCGCCGCCGTCGGTCAGCAGGACGACGTCCGGCGCGAGGATGTCGAGCAGCCCCTGCAGGTCGCCCGTCTCGATCGCGCGCCGGAACGCCGCCAGTGCGTCGCGCGACTCGGCGGGGGAGGCGACACCGCGGGGCCGCCGCGCCGCGACGTGCGCCCGCGCCCGGTGGGCGATCTGCCGGACCGTGACCGCGCTCTTGTCCACGGCCTCGGCGATCTCGTCGTAGTGCAGGTCGAACACCTCCCGCAGCACGAACACCGCCCGCTCGGTCGGCGTGAGCGTCTCCAGCACCAGCAGCATCGCCATCGACACGCTCTCGGCCAGCTCGACGTCCTCGGCCACGTCGGGGGCGGTCAGCAGCGGCTCCGGCAGCCAGGGGCCCACGTAGGACTCCTTGCGCCGCCCGAGCGTCCGCAGCCGGCTGAGCGCCTGCCGGGTGGTGATCCGCACCAGGTACGCCCGCTGGTCCCGCACCTCGCCGAGCTCGACCCCCACCCACCGCAGCCAGGTCTCCTGCAGCACGTCCTCGGCGTCGGCGGCCGAGCCGAGCATCTCGTAGGCGACGGTGAACAGCAGGCTGCGGTGGGCGACGAACGCCTCGGTGGCGCTCTCCATCCGGCTACCGCGAACGGGGGCCTCGGCTGCGTCGACGGCGGGCTCGGTGGGCTCACTCATGGCTGTTTCCTGCCTGTCTCGCTTCGACCGTCACGCACACCAGACGCCGGCACCGGCCACTTCGTGACATCCCCGGCCGGTGGCGTACCTCACAGGAACCGCGCTGTCACAAGCACCGGGCGGCCGGCGTCTCCTTGGCGTCAGAACGCCGCGCGAACGATCCGCGTGGCGCACGAGTCCAGCAGCGAGGACGATGTCATGGAACCGCGCTTCAACCTGTTCGCCAACGAGGTCGGCAGCAAGATCCTCAAGCGGATCTACAACGTCAGCACGGCGATCGAGCAGTCGTCGCTGCCCAAGACCACGCAGCACCTGGTGATGATCCGCGCCAGCCAGATCAACGGCTGCGGCTTCTGCCTCGACGCCCACACCAAGGACGCCGCGGCCGACGGCGAGAGCTCGGTCCGGCTCAACCTGGTCGCCGTCTGGCGTGAGACCACCGTGTTCACGGAGGCCGAGCGGGCCGCGCTGGCGCTCACCGAGGAGGGCACCCGGCTCGCCGACGCCCACCTCGGCGTGTCCGACGAGACCTGGGACCTGGCCCGCAAGCACTACGACGACGACCAGATCGCCGGGCTGATCGGCCTGATCGCCATGATCAACGCGGCCAACCGGCTCAACGTGATCACGCGTAACCAGGGCGGCTCCTACGAGCCCGGCATGTTCAGCGGAGCGTCGAGCTGAGCCGGCGGCGCGATCCCGGCCCAGGGTCATCCCGATCCGGGGCCGGGGCGGGCGCCGGCGGCTCACCCCGGTAACCCCGCGAACAGCCGTGGTTACACGCCGAGGGCTGACGGGAGGCTGAGCTCCTGGAGGAACAGGGCCTCCGTGGTGGCCACCCTGCGCAGTTCCTCCAGGTCCACGCGCTCGTTGGGCGCGTGGATGGCCGCCTCCTCGTCCTCCGCCCCGAACAGCAGGATCTCGGCCGCGGGGAACTGCCGGAGCAGCGTGTTGACCAGCGGGATCGAGCCGCCGGCGCCGACGTCGCGCGGGGGGCGGCCGAAGGCGCGCTCCATGGCGCGGTTGAGCGCGGCGCGGGCCTTGCCGCCCGAGTCCGCCTGGTAGCCGGAGCCGACCGTGAAGTCGCCGAACGCCACCTGCACGCCCCACGGCGCCACCTGGCGCAGGAACTCCACGACCGCGTTGACCGTCGTCTTCGGGTCGCCGGCCGGAGGGACGCGGACGGTGACGCGGGCGCGTGCCGCGGGCTGGACCGCGTTGACCGCGCCCGAGACCGTGGGCACGTCCAGGCCGGTGACGGTGATGGCGTACGAGGACCACAGCCGGTCCGCGAGCGAGCCGGAGCCGACCAGGGACACCCCTTCGAGCACCCCGGCGGTGCGCCTGAACTCCTCCTCCGACGGCCCCTGACCGAGGAACGAGCCTCGGGGCAGGCCGGGGACGCGGATGTCGCCGTTGTCGTCGTGCAGCGAGGTCAGCATGCGCATGAGCGCGGCCAGCGCGTCGGGGGCGGCGCCGCCGAAGGAGCCGCTGTGCACGGCCTCCTTCAGGGTGCGGACCTCGATGGTGAAGGCGGCCATGCCGCGCAGCGACGTGGTGACGGACGGGTCGCCGACGCGCGGGTTGCCCGTGTCGGCCACCACGATGGCGTCGGCGCGCAGCAGGTCGGGGTTGCGCTCGACGAACGCCTCCAGCCGGTCGCCGGCGTACTCCTCCTGGCCCTCGATGATGACCTTGATGCCCACGGGGAACCGGCCCTGGAAGGTACGCAGGGCGGTGATGTGGGAGATGATGCCCGACTTGTCGTCGGCGGTGCCGCGCCCGTACAGGCGGCCGTCGATGAGCGTCGGCTCGAACGGCGGCGTGCGCCATGCGGCCGGGTCCCCCGCCGGCTGCACGTCGTAGTGGGCGTACAGGAGCACCGTGGGCATGCCGGGAGGCGCGGGGGCCTCGCCGAAGACGGCCGGGAAGCTGCCCTCGACGGCCACCTGCTGCACTCGCGGCAGGCCGGTGGAGCGCAGCAGCTCCTCGGTCATGGCGGCGGCGGCGAACACGGGCTCTTCCGGGTGCCCGGGGAAGGCCACGGAGGGGATGGCGGCGAGCCGCTTCAGCTCCTCTACGGCCTGTGGCATCGCGGCGGCGACGGCGCTCTCGATCTGGTCTGGAGTCACGGAGGGTCCCCCGGGGTCGTTCTTCACCTATTCACAGCGATTCGTCCATTGGATCACAACCGGCCCTGTGCTGCGGAAACGAGATGCTGGGGCGGCCTTGACCCGCGCGCTAATCTACCTGCGGATTTCGTTGTTGTTACATACCGCTTCTGCGGATCCCGATTTTCTTGCATAGTGCTGCGACCGATTCGCTTGGCAAACTCGCAGGTGAAGCGTCACACTGTGGCTAGTTCAGACACGAGGGAAGATAACCATGACGCAGCCGGAACACGACGTCCTGAAGGCCGCGCAGGACAACCTGTGGTTGCACTTCACCAGGCACAGCGCGTACCAGCAGTCCGAGATCCCGACCATCGTGCGCGGTGAGGGGTCCTACGTCTACGACATCCACGGCAAGCGCTACCTCGACGGTCTGGCCGGCCTGTTCGTGGTCCAGGTGGGCCACGGGCGGCAGGAGCTGGCCGAGGCCGCCGCCAAGCAGGCCCAGGAGCTGGCGTTCTTCCCGCTCTGGTCCTACGCCCACCCCAAGGCGGCAGAGCTGGCCCAGCGCCTGGCCGCCCACACCCCCGGCGAACTGAACCGCGTCTTCTTCACCACGGGCGGCGGCGAGGCGGTCGAGACCGCCTGGAAGCTGGCCAAGCAGTACTACAAGCTCATCGGCAAGCCGCTCAAGCACAAGGTCATCAGCCGCCAGATCGCCTACCACGGCACCCCGCAGGGCGCTCTGTCGATCACCGGCATCCCGGCCTTCAAGCAGATGTTCGAGCCGCTGGTGCCGGGCTCCGTCCGGGTTCCCAACACCAACCACTACCGCGCCGACGAGATCACCGGCGTCAAGGGCATGACGCCCGAGGAGTACGGCTTCTGGGCCGCCGAGCGGGTGGCCCGCGCCATCGAGATGGAGGGCCCCGACACCGTGGCCGCCGTCTTCGCCGAGCCCGTCCAGAACGCGGGCGGCTGCTTCCCGCCGCCCCCCGGCTACTTCCAGCGGCTGCGCGAGATCTGCGACGAGTACGACGTCCTGCTCGTCTCCGACGAGGTCATCTGCGCCTTCGGCCGGCTGGGCACCATGTTCGGCGGCCAGAAGTTCGACTACGTGCCGGACATCATCACCTGTGCCAAGGGCATGACCAGCGGTTATTCGCCGATCGGGGCGATGATCGCGCACGAGCGGCTGTTCGAGCCGTTCAAGGGGGGCGACACGATGTTCGCCCACGGTTACACGTTCGGCGGCCACCCCGTCTCCGCCGCCGTGGCGCTGGCCAACCTCGACATCTTCGAGCGCGAGGACCTCCTCGGCCACGTGACGGCGAACGAGCCGCGCTTCAAGCAGACCCTCGACGACCTGCGCGACCTGCCGATCGTCGGCGACGTGCGGGGCTCCGGCTACTTCTGGGGCATCGAGCTGGTCAAGGACAAGGCCACCAAGGAGACGTTCTCCGCCGACGAGTCGGAGCGGCTGCTGCGCGGGTTCCTGTCGAAGGCGCTGTTCGACGCCGGCCTCTACTGCCGCGCGGACGACCGCGGCGACCCCGTCATCCAGCTCGCCCCACCGCTGATCGCCGGGCAGAAGGAGTTCGACGAGATCGGAGAGATCCTCCGCGGCGTGCTCGCCGAAGCCTGGGCTCAGCTCTGACACCCCTCAATCCGGTACGACGGAGTGCCGGTTCCCGAAAGGATCCACCGCCATGAAGATCGGCGTTCCAGCCGAGGTCAAGAACCACGAGTATCGCGTCGCCGTCACCCCGGCAGGCGTGCACGAGCTGGTGCGCAACGGGCACGACGTCACCGTACAGCGGGGCGCGGGCCTGGGTTCGCAGATCACGGACGAGGAGTACCTCGCGGCCGGCGCCAAGATCCTCGACAGCGCCGACGCCGTCTGGGCCGAGGCCGACATGGTGCTCAAGGTGAAGGAGCCGATCGCCGAGGAGTACCACCGGCTGCGCGAGGGGCTGGTGCTGTTCACGTACCTGCACCTGGCCGCCTCCCGGCCCTGCACCGACGCGCTGCTCAGCGCGAGGACCACCGGCATCGCCTACGAGACCGTGCAGGTGGGCAACGCGCTGCCGCTGCTCGCCCCCATGTCCGAGGTGGCCGGACGCCTGGCGCCGCAGGTGGGCGCGTACAACCTGATGCGCTTCAACGGCGGGCGGGGCATCCTGCCCGGCGGCGTGCCGGGCGTGGCCCCCGCCAAGGTGGTCGTGATCGGCGGCGGCGTCTCCGGCCTGAACGCGGCGCAGATCGCCGTCGGCATGGGCGCCGACGTCACCGTCCTGGACACCAACATCGACCGCCTGCGCTCCATCGACGCCGTCTACCAGGGGCGGCTCAAGACGCTGGTGTCCACCGCGTACGCGATCGAGCAGGAGGTCCTGCAGGCCGACCTGGTCATCGGTGCGGTGCTGATCCCCGGCGCCAAGGCGCCGACGCTCGTCTCCAACGACCTGGTCGCGCGCATGAAGCCGGGCTCGGTGCTCGTCGACATCGCCATCGACCAGGGCGGCTGCTTCGAGGACTCGCGCCCGACCACGCACGCCGAGCCGACGTACAAGGTGCACGAGTCGGTCTTCTACTGCGTGGCGAACATGCCGGGCTCCGTGGCCAACACCTCCACGTACGCGCTGACCAACGCGACCCTCCCGTACGCGGTGAAGCTGGCCAACCTGGGCTGGCGGGACGCGGTCAAGTCCGACGCCGGCCTGGCGGGCGGGCTCAACACGCACGGCGGCAAGCTCACGAACGAGCCGGTCGCCCAGGCGCTCGGCCTGCCGTACACGCCGGTCGCCGAGGTGGTGTGATGGGGTGAGGGGCACGGCACGGTCGTGCCCCTCACCTGAGGCCACCTGAGGAGGAGCGATGACGCTCGGCATCAGCCAGGTCACCGTCTACGTCGAGGACCAGCAGCGCGCGGCGGACTTCTGGAGCCGCAAGATGGGCTTCGAGATCGTGCGCGACATGCCGTACGGCGAGCACCGCTGGATCGAGGTCGAGCCGCCCGCCGGCGGCACCCGCCTGGTCATCGCCAAGGCCGACCCCAAGTGGCCGGCGCTGGTGGAGGGCCTGCCCAACTACGTGATGTTCCACGCCGACGACATCGTCAAGACGCACCAGGAGCTGGCGGCGCGCGGCGTCGAGTTCACCGAGCCGCCGAACCAGCAGCCGTGGGGCTGGTCGGCCGTCTTCAAGGACGACGACGGCCACCTGTTCCACCTGGGGCAGCGCTAGTCAGCGGATGCCGAGGCGCCAGCGCAGGTCGCGGGCCGTCACCAGGACGTGCTGGAGCTCGCCGGGGCTGGGCCACGGCGCGCTGCCGGGCCGCACGAGGGCCCCGCGCACCGACGCCAGGTGCTCCACCGCGCTGGCGTGCGCCCCGCTCCGCTCCACCAGCCACGCCAGCACGTCCGAATGATCGTGCAGGGGCCGGGTCACCAGGTCCCACGTGGCCAGCACCTCGGCGAGGTCGGCCACCTCGAGCTGGACCCCGTCCCGCCGCCCGGTGGCCGCCGCGGCCAGCTCGGCGCGGGCGGTCAGCTCGGGTTCGGCGGGCCGGGCCCAGGAGGGCGGCGGCGGGTCGGCCAGCCACTCCTGTGCCTCGCCGTGCTCCCCGGCCACCGACAGCAGCCCGCCCAGCTCGACGGCGGCCCTGTGGTGCCCGGCCCGCGCCGCCTGCCTGAACCAGTGCTGCCCGCCCGCCAGGTCGCCGAACTCGGCGATGAGCAGCAGCCCGTAGTTGAAGGCCGACTCGGCGTCGCCGCCGGCCGCGGCCCGCCCGAACCAGTGGCTGGCCGCCGCGGTGTCGTCCAGCTCCACGCAGACGAACCCGGCCATCCGCTGGTCGTAGGCCCGGCCCGCGTTCGCTGCCTGCTCGAACCAGGCCCGCGCGGCCCGCAGGTCGCCCCTGGACAGCGCCACGCCGCCGAGCCGCGAGGCGGCGCCGGGATGCTCGCTCCTGGCGGCCAGCCGGTAGTACGCCTCGGCGCCCTCGGGGTCGCGGCTGGCGTGCAGGTAGAGGCCCAGGCAGTACGCGGAGTCGGCGTGCCCGCCCCTGGCGGCGCACTCCCACCAGTGCACGGCCTCGGCGTCCTGGCCCGCGCAGTACGCCAGGAACCCCAGGTCGTGCGCGGAGGCCGCGTCACCGCCCTCGGCGGCCCTGCGGTGCCACTCGCGGGCCACGCCGAGCTCGCCCGCGTCCTCGCACATCAGCGCCAGCCGGCGGGCGGCCGTCCTGGACCCGGCCGCGGCCGCGCTCTCGAACCAGACCCTGGCCGCCCCGACGTCGCCGCGCTGCTCCAGCAGCAGCAGGGCCAGGTTCGTGGCGGCCTCGGCGTCGCCGGCGCCGGCGGCGGCCTCGTACCAGGTGACGGCGTCCTCAAGGCTGCCGTGTTTCTCGTGCCAGATGCCCAGGTTGTAGGCGCTGTCGACGTTGCCGCCCGCGGCGGCGCGCTCCCACCAGTGGCGGGCGGCCGCGCGGTCGCCGTGCTGGGCGAAGAGCTTGCCGAGCCGGTGCGCGGCCTGGACGTCGCCCGCCTGCGCGGCGGCCATCAGCTCGTGCTCGTCTCCCACGCGCGGCGCCGGTACGGACGGCACCGCCACCTCTCCTAGCCAGGACATGGCGACAGACTGACACGTGATCACCCGATCGCGAACCGTAATCGCCGAAGCCTCTAGGAGAAGTGGATGAAGCCCGCGTACATGCCCATGCCGCAGACGTACCGCAGGGAGCCCGCGGGCTGCGGCGGCAGCCGTACGGTGGCGGGGAGCGCCACGTCGCGGCCGCCGATCGAGACGGTGCCGGTGCACCCCCGGTCCACCAGCTCGAAGACCACCTCGACGGGCACCCCGGCCCGCGCCGTCACGATGGCGGGCCGGTAGCCGTCGCGCATGGCCCACACGGTGACCGTCTCCGCTCCCGGCCCCGCCGCGACGGGCGTTCCGGCCTGGGCGAGCCAGCCCCCGAGGCTGACGCCGGCCCCGGCGGTCCAGAGGCCGGCGCCCACGGCCACGATCGCGGCCCACCGGGCCAGCCGGGTCCGGGAGACCCGCCGCAGCACGTACCCGAGCAGCGCGAACGCCGGCGCGGTGCCGACCACGAACCCCGCCATGGCCGCCGCGCCCGCCAGCGGTGAGCCGCTGGAGACGGCGACCATCTCGACGCCGAGCGTCACACCGCAGGGCACCAGGATGGTGGCGGCGCCCAGCAGCGGCGCCTTGAACCGGGACGGAGCCGGCGGTTCGGGCGCCGAGCAGTCCGTACGCCGCATGAGCCGGATCGCGAAGCCGACGACCGTGACCCCGGCCACGACGAGCAGCACCGCCCTGGCCTGCGGCGGCAGGCTGACGGCCGAGCCGAGCAGCCCGAGCAGCGCCCCCGCCGCGGTGTACGAGGCCAGCCGCCCCGCCAGGAACCAGCC
Source organism: Nonomuraea sp. NPDC050202 (assembly GCF_040656115.1). Lineage (NCBI taxonomy): Bacteria > Bacillati > Actinomycetota > Actinomycetes > Streptosporangiales > Streptosporangiaceae > Nonomuraea > Nonomuraea sp. NPDC050202. The sequence continues at coordinate 365,885 of NZ_JBFALF010000005.1, forward strand.
CACCAGAGAAGGGTCGCGCCCCCCGCGGCCGTCGGCCAGGCCCATCAGCAGCCCGCCCTGCGCCGCCGTGCACGTGGCGGTCCCCGCGAGCAGCCCGGCGGCCACCCCGCCGGCCAGCAGGGTGAGGGTCTGCACGGTCAGCGGGCGGACGCCAGGTCGTCGAGCGAGCCGCTCCTGGCGGCCTCGACGATGGAGCCGAACTGGTCGAGGCTCATCTCGACGCGCTGCCCGAAGTCGTCGACGATGACGACCTGGCGCTCGGCGGGAGCCGTCTCGTCGACGAACAGCTCGGGGCATCCGCAACTGCACTGGCCGCAGAACTTGGCGATGGACCGCATCCTCGTCCTCACTCTCTCTCGGGCCGGTTACTCGCAAGGTAACGCGACCTCTTGGATGCGGCCAGTGACAGTTGTCGCACTGATAGTGATGTTTAGGATGAACCGCCCCTGAGCACAGACATCCTTTCGAAGTACTCGTCGTCCGTCATCTCGCCGCGAGCGTAGCGCTCGGCGAGGATCCGCTCGGCGGACGCGGTCGGCGAGGCCGCCGAAGCGGCGGACGCGGTCGGCGAGGCGGCGGCGTGCGCCCGGCGCGGCCCCCACCAGCCCCTCCGCCAGCTCACCACGGCCAGCGCGATGAAGCCGGCCCAGAGCAGGGCCCAGACGATCGGGAAGATCGGGGCGATGCCGCCGGCGGCGCCCCAGTGCGGGCCCGCCATGATCAGAGTGTTCATGTCTCCTCCTTGACGTGTGCCTCCAGGGTCGCCGGAGGAGCCGCGCGGCGAATCGGACGGCGGGCTCTGCTCGCGCTGCTCCCGAGGGAGTGCTTCAGGCGGGCCCGCCGTACGACAGCGGGGGTAGGGCGCCGTCCGTCAGGCCAGGCAGAACTCGTTGCCCTCGGGGTCGATCAGCACGACCCAGTCGTCGTGCGTCTGCAGCAGCTCGGCCCCCAGGTCCACCAGCCGGTCGATCTCCGAGTCGACGTCGTCGGCCCGCAGGTCGAGGTGCAGCCGGTTCTTGACGATCTTGCGTTCCGGCACCCGCTGGAACCACAGTCGCACGGGCCCGCCCTCGACGAGCACGGTCGGGTCGTCCTCCGGGTCCTCGACGCCCAGCTCGCGCAGCCGGGCCAGCTCGGCCTCGTCGTACGGCGCCACGGCGTACCCGTCGAGCGCCGCCGCCCAGAACCGGGCCAGCGAGGCCGGATGCCGGCAGTCGACCACCACGTCATGCAGTCGGGCCATCGGGTTTCCTCGCCTCGATCAGGAACCGGGCGGAGTGGGCCACGAACGGCCCCTCCGCCTCGATCCGCTCGTGCAACGAGCGCAGCTTGTCAGGGAAACGCTCGACCGAGAAGCCCGGCACGATCCAGATCACCTTCCGCAGGAAGTAGATCACCGCGCCGATGTCGCGGAACTCCATCCGCAACCGCTCGGACCGCAGATCCACGACCTCCAGCCCGGCGGCCTCGGCCTCCGCCTGGGCGTGCGCGGGATCGCGGTGACCGCCCTCGTGCGGCCCGAGGAAGTACTCGGACAGCTCGTAGACGCTCCACGGGCCGACCTGCTGCGAGAAGTAGGAGCCGCCGGGCCGCAGCACGCGGGCGATCTCCGGCCACCACGTCGTCACGGGATGGCGGCTGCTCACCAGGTCGAAGACCGCACCGGCGAACGGCAGGCGCGCCTCCTCGTCGTCGTGCACCACCCACGCGCCGCGCGGGCGCAGCCGGGAGGCGGCCAGCCGCAGGTTGGGCGGCCACGACTCGGTGGCGACGGTCATCGGGGGCAGGGTGGGCAGGCCGGCGAGGATCTCGCCGCCGCCGGTCTGGATGTCGAGCGCGGCCCGCGCCCGCGCCATGCGCTCACCCAGGAGCCGGGAGTAACCCCAGGACGGCCGCTCCTCGGTGGCCCGGCCGTCGAGCCAGGAGAAGTCCCAGCCGGCCACGGAAACGGTGTCGGCCTCGCGGACCAGGTCGTCGTACGTGCGCCGCATCCTCCGACCTTGTCAGCGGCCGGGCCAGGAGATCAACCACATTCCGTCAGGCGATGCGGTGGCGCACGGCCGCGCGGTCGATGCCGAGCTGGTCGATGAGCTGCGCGACGGGGTCGGGCCGCTTGCGCGCCAGCAGGTTGAGCGCCAGGTGCCGGGGCACCTCGGCATCTCTGGTCCTCGCCTTCGTGGCCCTGATGGCGTCGTTGAGCACGGCCCTGGCGCTGGAGGTGAGCGCGGTGGCGGGGACCGCCGGGTGTTTGCGCGGCGTGTCGGGCAGCTCGCCCACCTCGAGCCCCAGCATGCGCAGCGCGGCCCGGTCGAGCTCCTCCAGCGCGGCGCGGGCGGCCTCCAATTCGACGCCGAGCGCCCTGGCCGACTCGTCGTGGTGCAGGAGGCCGAGCAGCATGTGCTCGGTGCCCAGCCGCCGGTCGCCGCGCAGCCTGGCCTCCTCGAACGCGGCCTTGACGATCACCGTCACCGGGCTCTTCTGTCTGCCGAACATCGTCATCCCCCTCACTTGCCGTACTTGGCGTGCACCGACTGCCGCGACATGCCGAGCGCGTCGCCGATCTGCTCCCAGGTCCAGCCCTGCTCCCTGGCCAGCGCCACGGACACCGCCTCGACCTGCTCGGCCAGCCGGTGCAGCGCCCCGACCGCGCGGAGCCCCATCGCGGGGTCGTTGGCGCGGATCCGCTCGGTCAGCTCTGTAACGTCCACGTTGTCAGGCTAGATTGACAGCGGGGATTCTGTCAATCTAGCCTGACAGGCATGGAGGATGTGCTGATCGTGGGGGCGGGCCCCGTCGGGCTGATGCTCGCGTGCGAGCTGAGCCTGGCCGGCGTGCGCCCCGTCGTGCTGGAGAAGAGAGCCGAGCCGAGCGAGCTGCCCAAGGCCAACGGGCTGGGCGGGCAGATCGTCGACTTGCTCGACCACCGGGGGCTGCTGGAGCGTTTCAGCGAGGGCAGCCCGTTCGCGGGCCGGGCCGCCGGCTTCCCGTTCGCCGGGGTGCCGCTGAGCTTCGAGGGGATCGACGACATGCCGCTGCGGCTGCTGCTCATCCAGCAGCCCAGGCTGGAGCGGCTGCTGGCCGAGCGGGCGCGCGAGCTCGGCGTCGAGATCAGGCGCGGCTGCGAGGTGCGCTCGCTGGCGCAGGACGAGGAAGGGGTGACGCTCGGCGTCGCGGACACGCCGATCCGCGCCCGGTACGCCGTCGGCTGCGACGGCGCGCGCAGCCGCGTGCGGGAGTGGGCCGGGATCGGCTTCCCCGGCACCACGGACGAGGAGGGGCTGCTGGTCGGCCACTTCAAGGCCGACATCAAGGTCTTCGAGAGCCTGGAGTCGGACGGCCTCCAGCCGGGCTGGAACCGCACGCCGCGCGGCCGCGTGCTGCTCACATCCCTGCAGGACGGCGTGCTCATCGCCGGCGTACGCGAGCCGGCCGTGCTGCCCGACGGCCCCGTCACCCTGGCCGACTTCCGCGCGGCCGTGCGCCGCGTGCTGGGCAGGGACCTCCCGCTCGGCGAGCCGATCTGGCTGTCCAGCACGGTCGCCCAGGCCCGGCTGGCCGAACGGTACCGGGCCGGGCGGGTGTTCGTGGCGGGGGACGCCGCCCACCTGTTCCCGGCGGGCGGCTCGGCGCTCAACGTGGGCATGACGGACGCGGTCAACCTCGCCTGGAAGCTGGCCGGCGTGCTGCTGGGGCGCGTGCCGGACGAACTGCTCGACACGTACGACGCCGAGCGCCGGCCGGTCGGGGCGCGCACGCTCATGCAGACGCGCGCGCAGGCGGCGATCGACCGCGTCGAGGGCGAGGACGGGCTGGCGCTGCGCGAGCTGCTCGGCGAGGTGTTCGCCTTCCCGGAGCCGGCGCGGCACCTGGCCCGGCTGCTGCAGGACTCCGGCGTCGCGTACGGGCCGCCGGACCGTCCGGTTGACGGCGCGTCCGGGGCGCCGGACCGTCCGGCTGACGGCGTGTCCAGGGCGCCGGAGCATCCGCTGGTCGGGCGGTTCGTGCCCGATCTGGAGCTGGCGGGCGGAGGCCGGGTGGCCGAGCTGATGCGCGCGGCCCGCCCCGTCCTGCTCGACTTCGGCCTCGGCGCGGACCTCGGCGCGGACCTCGGGGCGGACCTCGACGGCGGCTGGATCGACGTGGTGCGCGCCCGCTGCGACGACCCGCCCGCCGGCGCGCTGCTGATCCGCCCCGACGGCTACGTGGCCTGGGCGGGCGCCGACGGGCTGGCCGAGGCGGCCGAGCGGTGGTTCGGGGTGGGCGTCACAGCCAGCCGGGCCTGACCAGCCCCGACTCGTAGGCGATGACGACGAGCTGGGCGCGGTCGCGGGCGTGCAGCTTCATCATGGCCCGGCTCACGTGCGTCTTCGCGGTCGCCGGGGACATGAACAGCCTGGCCGCGATCTCGTCGTTCGTCATCCCGGTGCCGACCAGGGCGAGCACCTCGCGTTCGCGCTCGGTGAGCTGGTCGAGGCCGTCGGCGGCGACCGGCTCCTTGGCGCGGGAGGCGTACTCGGCGATCAGCCGCCGGGTCACGCTGGGCGACAGCAGCGCCTCGCCGGCCGCCACCACCCGCACCGCCTGGATCAGCTCGGCCGGCTCGGTGTCCTTGACCAGGAAGCCGCTGGCGCCGCCGCGCAGCGCCTCGAAGACGTACTCGTCCAGCTCGAACGTCGTCAGGATGATGATGTGCGGCCCCGGCGGCATCTGGCGGGTGGCGGTGAGGCCGTCGGTGCCCGGCATGCGGATGTCCATGAGCACGACGTCCGGCTGATGCTCGCCCGCCAGCCGGACGGCCTGCGCGCCGTCGGACGCCTCGGCCACCACGGTCATGTCAGGCTGGGCGTCGAGCAGCGCCTTGAAGCCCGCGCGGACCAGCGCCTGGTCGTCCGCCAGCAGAACCTTGATCATGACGTCTCCTCGGGTAGGGGCAGCCGGGCCTCGACCTCGAAGCCGGCGCCGGAAGGTCCGGCGACCAGCGTGCCGCCGAGCGCGGAAGCCCGCTCGCGCATGCCGGGGATGCCGTTGCCGCTGCCCGACTCGGACAGCGCGCCGGTGGTGCCGGAGCCGGTGTCGCTGACCCGCAGGATCAGCTCCTGCTCGCCGTACTCCAGCCGCACGTCCACCGCCGCGCCGGGCGCGTGCCTGGCGGCGTTCGTGAGCGACTCCTGGACGATCCGGTACGCCGCCCGCTCCACCTGCGGGGGCAGCGGCCGGGAACCGACGCGCTTGAGCGTCACGTCCACCCCGCAGCGCTCGATCAGCTCGTCGAGCCGGTCGAGCCCGGCCGTGGGGGAGCGGGGCGCGCCCTCGCGCAGCACGTTCAGCACCGAGCGCATCTCGCCGAGCACCTCCTTGGAGGCCGTCTTGATCGTGGCCAGGGCGGTCCTGGCCTGCTCGGGGTTGGCGTCGATGAGGTGCAGCGCGGTCGAGGCCTGCACGTGGATGAGCGAGATGTTGTGCGCCAGCACGTCGTGCAGCTCCTGCGCCATCGTCAGCCGCTCCTCGCTGGCCTGCCGCCTGGCCTCCTCCTCGGCGGTGCGCTCCCGCTCGGCCCTGCGCTCCCTGACGGTCCTGACCAGCTCGGCCACGACCATGAGCAACATGATGGAGGTCAGGATCCACACGCTGTGGAACAGGTCGCGGTTGCCGACCATCCAGGCGTAGGTGAGGAACGACAGCAGCGTCATCCCGGCCATCACCCAGGCCATCAGCCTCCTGCCGCGCAGCACCAGGAGGACCAGCAGGACGCCGGGGCTGATGAAGGTGGGGCCGTAGGCGTACCCGCCGATCAGGAACAGGTCGCAGGCGGCCAGCGCGGCGGCGGTCGTGAGCAGCGGGAAGCGGCGGTGCAGCAGCACCGCGAGCGGGCCGATCAGCAGCAGCACGTACGCGTAGGGGTCGAGCGCCTCCCGATCCAGCCGCTGCCCCCAGGAGGCGCCCTTGGCGATCACCATCTGGGCGACCGCCACGATCAGGGCGAGATAGGGGTCGAACCCGTTCTTCCTGCGCACGCCACCCACGCTAGATCACCCCTCCTGACCAGCACATCATCCCTTTGTGTGAGGAGGCCCTACCACGCGGGGCGTACCTGGGCCATGGTGGGACCATGCGCCGTGCGATCATTCCCGCAGCAGCAGTCCTCGTCTCGCTCGTGCCCGCGCCCGCCGCGCTCGCACAGCAGACTCATACACAGCAGGCCCACACACAGAAGGTCCCCGTCGCCGAAGGGTACGGCGGCGCGGTGGCCACCGTCGACCTCGACGCCAGCAAGGCCGCCATCTCCGTGCTGAGGAAGGGCGGCAACGCCATGGACGCCGCGGTCGCGGCGGGCGCGGTGCTGGGCGTCACGGAGCCGTACTCGGCCGGCCTGGCCGGCGGCGGCTTCATGGTCTACTACGACGCCAGGCGGCGCGAGGTGTTCACGATCGACGGCCGCGAGACCGCCCCGCGGGCCATGACCGCCACCTCGCTGGAGGGCATCCCGTTCGAGGAGGCCGTCACCAGCGGCCTGTCGGCGGGCGTGCCGGGCACGGTCGCGAACTGGGACCTGGCCCTGCGCAGGTTCGGCACGATCTCCCTCAAGCAGGCGCTCCAGCCGGCGATCGAGGTGGCCTCCAAGGGCTTCGTGGTGGACCAGACGTTCTACGACCAGACCGCCGCCAACGTCGGCCGCTTCAAGGACATCGCCTCCACGGCCCAGCTCTACCTCCCGAACGGCGCCCCGCCGCCCGTCGGCTCGATCTTCAGGAACCCCGAACTCGCCGACACCTACCGCGAGCTGGGCAAGCGGGGCCCCGGCTGGCTGTACGGCGGCCGGCTCGGCCAGGAGATCGTGGCCACGGTCAAGAACCCGCCGGTCACCCCGGGCAGCACCCGCAACGTCCGGCCGGGCCTGATGGAGCTGTCCGACCTGCGGGCCTACCGCGCCATCATGCGCGAGCCCACCAAGGTCTCCTACAACGGCATGGACGTGTACGGCATGGCCCCGCCCTCCTCCGGCGGCTCCACGGTCGGCGAGGCGCTGAACATCCTGGAGGCGCTGCCGCAGGTCGGCCTGCACGAGTACCTGGAGGCGTCCAGGCTGGCCTTCGCCGATCGCGGCAAGTACGTCGGCGACATCCCCGGCGTGCCGCTGCGCGAGCTGCTGTCCGACGGTTTCGCCAAGGAGCGGGCCTGCCTGGTCGGCGGCGCCGCCATGCCGCATCCGGCCGCGCCCGGCGAGCCCGACGGCTCGTACGAGGGCTGCGCTCCGCCCACCGGCGCCGCCACCCCGGTCGCCCAGGAGGGCCCCGAGACCACGCACCTGGTCGTGGCCGACCGCTGGGGCAACGTGATCGCCTACAACCTGACCATCGAGTCCACCGGCGGCAACGGCATCGTGGTGCCGGGCCGCGGCGTGCTGCTCAACAACGAGCTGACCGACTTCACCTTCGGCCCCGCCCCCGGCGACCCGAACCTGCCGGGCCCCGGCAAGCGGCCGCGCTCGTCGATGGCGCCGACGCTGGTGTTCGACCACGGCAGGCCGGTGCTGGCGGCCGGCTCGCCCGGCGGCTCCACGATCATCACGACCGTGCTGCAGATCCTGATCAACCGGTACGAGTTCGGCATGAGCCTGCCCGACGCGCTCGCCGCGCCGCGCGCCACCCAGCGCAACACCGCGCAGACGCAGGCCGAGCAGGCGTTCCTGGACCGGCACCGCGCCGAGCTGGAGGCCAGGGGGCACAGCTTCGCGCTGAACCCGGAGATCGGGGCCGCCACGGCGCTGGAGTTCCTGAGCAGGAACCGGGTCCAGGCCGTGGCCGAGCCGTCCCGCCGCGGCGGCGGCAGCGCGATGGTGGTCGCCCCTAGTAGATGAGCTCGTAGGCGCCGGGCTTCACCCTCCGGGTACGCGCCCAGTACTCGAAGGTGAAGCCCGGCCAGATCGTCCGGTTCACCCCGTGCTCGTCCAGGTACCAGGAGCGGCAGCCGCCCGCGTTCCAGACCAGCGGGTCGAGCCGGGCCCGCAGCCGGTCGTTGAACGCCCGCTGCGCCTGCGGCCGCACGTCCACGGCCCTGGCCTGGGTGCGGGAGAGCAGGCGCAGGCACTCGACGACGTAGCGCGCCTGCGACTCGATCATGAAGACGACCGAGTTGTGGCCGAGCCCGGTGTTGGGGCCGAGGAGGAAGAACAGGTTGGGGAAGCCCGCGGTGGTGATGCCGAGGTAGGCCTCGATCCCGTCGCGCCAGGCCTCCTGGAGCTTCAGGCCGCCCCTGCCGATGATCCGCTGCTCGGTGAGCGCGTCGGTCACCCTGAAGCCGGTGCCGTAGACGATCGCGTCGGCCTCGTGCTCCGTCCCTGCCACGAGGGAGTGCTCGCGGATCTCGGTGATCCCGTCGGTGACGAGCGAGACGTTCTGCCTGGTCAGGGCCGGATAGTAGTCGCTGGAGACGAGGATGCGCTTGCAGCCGATGAGGTAGTCGGGGGTGAGCGCGCGGCGCAGCTCCGGGTCGGGCACCTGGGCGCGCAGGTGCCGGAGCGCGAGCTGCTCGTGGGCCTTCATCAGGCGGGGGTCCACGGCGAAGCCCAGCGCCCTGGTCTCCAGGGCCCAGTACAGGCCGGCCCGCAGGGTCCTGGCCGCGCCGGGCAGGCGCAGGAGCCGCCGGGCGGCGGAGGGGAAGGCGAAGTCCGGCTTGGGGTGCAGCCAGGGGGCCGTGCGCTGGAAGACGGTGACGTGGCGGGCGGTGCGGGCGAGCTGGGGGACGAACTGGACGGCGGAGGCGCCGGTGCCGACGACGGCCACGCGCTTGCCGGTCAGGTCCACGGAGTGGTCCCATTCGGCGGAGTGGAAGGCGGGGCCGGCGAACGATTCGCGCCCGGGTATTTCCGGAAATTTCGGGATGTGGAGGGCGCCGATCGCGGAGATCACCGCCTTCGGGCGCAGGGTGTCGCCGTCCTCCGTGGTGACCGTCCAGGCCCGGGCGGCGTCGTCGTACTCCATCGAGACGACGTGCTTGCCGTACCGGATGTGCGGGGTGATGCCGTACTTCGCGGCGCAGGCGCGCAGGTACGCCTGGATCTCCTCCTGCGGCGCGAACATCCGCGACCAGTCCGGATTCAGCTCGAACGAGTACGAGTACATGTGCGACGGCACGTCGCACGCGCAGCCGGGATAGCTGTTGTCGCGCCAGGTGCCGCCCAGCTCCCCGGCCTTCTCCAGGATGACGAAGTCGTGGTGACCGGCCTGTTTGAGCTTGATGGCCATGCAGATGCCGGCGAATCCGGATCCGACGATCACGATCCCTGGCTCACCCACGGGCTCCTCCCGGTCTTATTGGACGCTAAGTCCAATGTATCCGTTGCCGGGAACGACGAAAACCCGCCACGGCCCCCGCGGCGGGTGAAGCAGTCGGCTGTCTTACTGGAGCAGCAGGAAGGCGGCGACGCCGATGATCACGATGGCGGCGACGACCGCGATGATGGGCACGAGGGGCGACTTCTTCGGCTTGGCCGAGGCCTCCTGCTCGCGCGCGTTGGCGAACGCGCGGAAGGCCTGGGTGTTGCCCGCCGGGTCAATGTGCTGGTCAGACATGGGCAGCAGCCTAGCGTGCTCGCCTGCGACGTTTGCGTCTTTTGGCGGGATCCATAGTGATGGGCTGATTAGGGGACCACCCCACCGGCCGGATAGCTTTGAGGCATGCTCAGGACCCTGTTCTCCGCGCGCCTCATGGGGCTGCACCTGCTCACGATCGGGGTCCTCGTGGCGTTCATCCTGCTCGGCCGCTGGCAGCTCGGCGTCTTCCAGGATTCAGGAAAGCCGCGCGTCTCCACGGACCCCGAGCCCGTCGCGGTCGCCACGCTCGCCAGGCCCGGCGCTCAGCTCGACGGTGAGTTCGTGGGCCGCAGGGTCACGGCCGAGGGCGTCTACGAGGCCGATCGCCAGCTCCTGGTCGCCGACCGGCGGGCCGACGTCGACGCCCCCGGCGGCAGGGCCTCGCACGGCGACGGCTACTGGGTGCTCACCCCGATCAGGCTCGACGACGGCACGCTCGTGCCGGTCGTGCGCGGCTGGGTGGCCGAGGCCGACGACCCGGGCGTCGCGGCCGTGCCGGAGGGCCGGGTCACGGTGTCCGGGCGGCTGCGACCGCAGCAGGGCACCGACAGCGTGCAGCGGCGCGCCGAGGGCCTGCCCGCCGGCCAGGTGCAGACGGTGTCCACGGGCGAGCTGGTCAACCTGTGGAGCGGGCAGCAGGTCCGCACCGGCTACCTCGTCGCGCAGCCGGCCTCGGGCTCGTTGACGCAGGTCAAGGTGGATCCGCCGGTGGTCGGCGGCACGCTGACGTGGCGTAACCTGGCTTATGCCGCCAACTGGTGGATCTTCGCTGGATTCGCCGTCTTCATGTGGTTCCACTTCGTACGCGACGCCGTGCGAAGCGACCGGGACCGCGGCAAGTCGTCCCCTGAGATGGTTCTGGAAGGTTAACGGTGGAATCGGCTCTCAAGCCCTTCCGGGCGCTCGCGTACGTGGTCGGGGTCATGCTGCTCGTGCTCTGCGTGGGCATGGTCCTGAGGTACGGCTTCGGTGAGCCGTCCCTGTCGCAGACGATCGCCCCCATCCACGGCGGGCTCTACATGATCTACCTGATCGCGGTCATGAACCTGGGCATGAAGGCGCGCTGGTCGTGGCCGTACATGGCGGGCATCATGCTGGGCGGCACGGTGCCGTTCCTGTCCTTCTACGTGGAGAGAAGGGTGACCCAGCGCGTGCAGGCCGCGCTGGCCGCGGCGGAGGCCTGAGGCCCCCGCCGCGAGGGCGAGGCAGGGCTCAGTGGCCGATGCCGCGCCTGCGGGCCCTCTTGAGCCGCTCACGCTGCGACGGGTCGAGCATCAGGTAACCGACCACCGGGGCGGCGATCACGCCGAGGACGACCAGCAGGGTGACCCAACCGGGCAAGATGATCCACGAGAGCAGGACCGCGACGCCTGCGCCAATCGCGTACTTCTGTATTGGCGACATCCTCAACATCCTCCGAACGCGGAGCGCGCGCCCCGCCTCTCCCACATTGTGCGTCGCCTGTCCAACGTGTGAACCCGCCACGAGGTTCCATGTCGCGATGTATCGCAATTGTTGTGCGGGTCGTCAAGCCCGCTCGCCGGCGACGGCGAGCAGCTCCCGGCGCAGCTCGTCCACGGTGGGGCGGTGCGCCGGGTCGCCCGACAGCAGCCTGAACAGCACGGGAGCCAGCGCTCCCGCCCTGGTCAGCGGGGCTCCCGGCGCGGGCGGCGAGCCCTCGACCGCGGCGAAGAGCGTGGCACCGAGCGACCACAGATCCGCGGCCCGGGTCGCGGCGCCCTCCGGAGCCGTGTAGGCCGGGAGCGTTCCCGACCTCAGCAGCGGCGTCAGCCGGGCCTGCCCCGAGCCGTCGACGAGCACGTTCCCCGGCTGCACCCCGCCGTGGAAGGCGCCGCCCGCCACCAGCCGGTCGAGCACGGCCAGCCCGATCGCGGCCACCCGCGCGGGCGGCAGCGGGCCCGACGCCTCCACCACCGCGTCCAGCGGCCGGTCCACGGCCAGCCGCTCGAGCGTCTCGCGCACCACCTCCACCGGCGGCGGCCCCGCCGGATGCAGCATCGCCCTGATCAGCGACCTGAACGGGTCGGCGCCCGCGGCCGGCACCTGACCCGGCGGCCGACCCTCGACCGCGAAGTGCAGCGTGGCGGCCAGCGACCACAGGTCGGCCGAGGGCAGCGTGCTGAGGCTGGGGGCGCCGAACCCGGCCAGCACCGCCCGCCCGGTCGCGGTGAGCAGCACGTTCCCGGGATCGACCCGGCCGTGCACGATCCCCGCCCCGTGCGCTGCGGCCAGCGCCGACAGGACGCAGACGCCGGCCCTGGCCGCCTGCGGGACCGGCAGCGGGCGGCGCGAGCGCACGGCCTGCTCCAGCGACACCCCGGAGACGAACTCCATGACCAGCCACGGCACGCCGCTCTCGATGAGCACGTCGAGCACCCGCACGATCGACGGGTGCCGCAGCCCGGTGGCCCTGCGCGCCTCGAACAGGGCGGAATCACGCAGCTCCGGCGGCACCCGCAGCTCTCTCACCGCGACGTCGCGGTGCTCCGCCTCGTCGAAGGCCAGGCGCACGGACCCGGCGCCCAGCGGGTTCAGCAGCCGGTAGCGACCGCTCAGCTTCCTGGTCTCACCCATGGGACACGCACGCCGACATCATGCCGAGCCGCCCGCCAGCCAGCTCTCGTGCGCGTCGTACACCTTGCGCCAGAGCTTGTCCTTCTCCCCGTCGCTCACGTCGTCGAGCGGCAGCAGGAAGACGTCCGCCAGCGCCGCGTAGTAGTCGCGCGCCGTGCCCAGCGTGACCGAGTGCGCGCCCCTGCCCAGGCGCGTCAGGGACAGCCCGCGCAGGCTGTCCACGCCGTACGCGTCCCGCCGCTGCACCGTCGCCACCCGCACGAACCCCGACGTGGGGGACGTGGTCAGCTCCACATGCTTGTCGGCGAACGCCGACATCTCCACCGGGGCCATCCCGAAGTCCATGCCTTCGAACGAGCCACTCGGATCGTGGTCGAACCGCCACCCGCCGGGCGCCACCTCCGACGGCCGCAGCACGTACGTGAAGGGCCCCTGCCGGTACGCGCCCGCGACCAGCGGCAGCGGCTCGTGCAGCGCGTCGCCGAGCCCCAGGTCCGCCAGCCACTCGCCGCCCGGGTTGCCGTCGGAGGGCAGGCCGCGCACGGTGAGCACCAGGTGGTTGCCGGTGACGCCGGGATCCTTGCCGCGGCCCTGCACGCCGCCGTAGTGGCGGGTCACGTCGAAGCCGAGGGCCAGGGCGAGCTGCGAGAACGCGCCGTTCAGGTGGTAGCAGTAGCCGCCGCGGCCCCCGATGATGCGCTCGGCGGACTCCACGGGATCGACGGTCGTGGCGCGGCCGAGCCAGATCTCCAGCGCCTCGTACGAGACCCTCTCGACGTGTGCGGCGTGCAGCGCGCGCAGCGTCTCTGCGCTGATGGGGGCGGTGAGCAGGCCGGGCAGGCCGAGCCGGCGGAGGTATGCGGCGGTGTTCACCTGCCAAGTCTGCACGGTATGTGCACGAATTTGGGAGTGTCGTCTGCACAGCGTGCTTCTAGGCTGCGTACGTGGCAGAGCAGCGACGCATCCTCGTGGTCGAGGACGACGTGACGATCGCGCTGGCCGTACGCAACCGCCTGGCGGCCGAAGGCTTCGACGTCAGGGTGGCGGGTGACGGGCAGGACGCCCTCGTCCAGTACGGCAACGCGGAACCGGACCTGGTGATCCTCGACCGGCTGTTGCCCGGGCTCGACGGCCTGGAGGTGTGCCGCAGGATGCAGGCCGCCAGGCCGGTGCCCGTGCTCATGCTGACCGCGCTCGGCGACGAGACGGACGTGCTCGTCGGGCTCGGCGTCGGGGCCGACGACTACCTCGCCAAGCCGTTCAGCATGCGCGAGCTGGTGGCCAGGATCCACGCGCTGCTGCGGCGGGTGGAGCGGGCGGCCCAGCTCGCCGCCGAGGACACGGTGATCAGGGTGGGCGAGGTCGAGATCGACACCGCCGCGCGCCGCGTGTTCGTGCGCGGGGCCGAGGCGCAGCTCACCAGGACCGAGTTCGACCTGCTGCGCCGCCTGGCCGAGCGGCCGGGGCAGGTCTTCGAGCGCGACCGCCTGCTGTCCGACGTCTGGGGCTTCTCCGAGGCGGCGGCCACCAGGACCGTGGACAGCCACGTCCGGGCACTGCGCCGCAAGCTGGGCTCCGACGTCGTACGCACCGTGCACGGCGTCGGCTACGCCCTGGTGAGGCGATGAACCCTCTGGACTTCCTCGGCCGGATCAAGGTCAAGCTCGGCATCGTGATCGTGCTGGCCGTGGGCACCGCGTTCGTGGTGAACGAGGTTGGCATCAACTCCGGCTTCTCCCGCGAGGTGCGGATCGCGGTTGCCGTCATCCTGGCGCTGATCATGGTGCAGGTGCTGGCCATGGGCATGACCAAGCCGCTGCGCCAGATGGCCCGCGCCGCCCAGACCATCGCCAAGGGCAGCTACACGCTGCGCGTCAGCGCCACCTCGCGGGACGAGGTGGGCGAGCTGGCCAGGGCGTTCAACGCGATGGCGGCCGACCTCGGCGAGGTGGACCGGCAGCGGCGCGAGCTCGTCGCGAACGTCAGCCACGAGCTGCGCACCCCCATCACCGGCCTGCGGGCCGTCCTGGAAAACGTCGTGGACGGCGTCTCCGCGCCCGACCCCGTCACCATGCGCACCGCGCTCGCCCAGACCGAGCGGCTCGGCCGCCTGGTCGCCCAGCTCCTCGACCTGTCGCGGCTCGACTCCGGCGCGCGCCTCATCGAGGCCGAGGCCGTCGAGCTGGCGCCGCTCATCGAGCAGGCGGTCCTCGAGGCGTCGCTGGCGCGCGAGGACGTGCTGATCCGGCGGTCGGTCCCCGGCGACCTGGTGGTCCGCGCCGACCCCGACCTGCTGGCCCAGGTCCTGGCGAACCTGCTCGACAACGCGGTACGCCACAGCCCTGCCGAGGGGGTGGTGACCATCGGCGGCGCGGCGGAGGGATCCGGGGTGCGGATCGTCGTCTCCGACCAGGGGCCCGGCATCCCCTCCGCTGCCCGGGGGCGGGTCTTCGAGCGCTTCTCCCGGCTGGACTCCGGGCGCGCGGCGGACGCGGGGGGCGCCGGGCTGGGGCTGGCCATCGTGAAGGAGATCGTCGAGCTGCACGGGGGATCCATTCGGATCGATGACTGTGCCGGGTGCCGGATGGTCGTCGACTTACCAGGGAGGATGACGATGGGGGACATGCCGCTGGAGGTCGGGCGCGGGACGGGGGACGACGGGCGGCCGGAGCGCGTGGTCGCGGACGACGCGCGCGGCGCGGGCGCGTCGGGCGGTTCCGCGGACGTCGCGCCTGGGCTCGCGGCGGGGGCCATGCCCGTCCTCGGGGCCGGCGCGACCGGCACCGCCCCGGACGCGGGCCCGGTGATGGGCCCGGTGATGGGCCCGGTGATGGGCCCGGTGATGGGCCCGGTGATGGGCGGCACTGCGGGGGACCGCCTTGCGGTGGGTGGCACTGCGGTGGGCGGTGGCCCGGTGACGGGTGGCGCGTCCGCCGAGACCCTCGCAGCGCAGGCGGCGTCCGGTGACACCGCCGTGGCCGCGCGGGCGCCCGGCGAGGGCGCGGCGGGATCGCCCACCGGGGAGGACGTCGCGGCCGGGACGGGCGTTCCGGCCGACGCGGCGGCCGTCGCGGCGCAGGCGGCCTCCGCCGATGCGGCTGTCGCCGATGCGGCGCCTGGCAAGAGCGGCGCGGCCCATCTGGCGGCCGGCGAGAGTGTCCCGGCCATCACAGCGAGCGGCGCCGTGACGAGCGGGGGAACCGCCATCGGTGCCGGCGCCGGCGGCGCCGCGTTGAGTGGCGTCGGTGCGGCGGGGCCGGGGGCGAGAGGACCCGGGTTGGTCGGCCAGGGAGCGGGCGGTATCGGTGTGGGTGTGCCGGGACCGGGTGGGGCCGGGGCAGGCGGGCCGGGGGCGGGGATGTACGTGCCGCCCCAGCCGCCGAGCCCCGGCGGCAACCTGGCCAGGATGATCGGGGGCGGGGTCATCGGGCTCCTGGTCGGGTTCATGGTGGGCATGTTCGCCGCCGTGCTCGTCAGCGTGACCCTGGGCGACGGGATGGCGCTGCTGACGTTCGTCGGCTGCACCGCGGTCCTGGGAGCCGTGGGCGCGGCCATGGGCGCCGGTTCCGGACGCAGGGCGGCGGCCGCGGCGTACCAGGCGACAGTGCCGTACCGGAGCCAGTCGGGGCCGGTCCCGCCCTACGTGCCGCCCCCGCTGTTCCCCAGGCCCGAGCTGCCCGACCCGCCCGGATGGCTGCTGCCGGCCGCGGCGGGGGCCGGCGTGTTCGCCGCGGTGGCGCTGCCCGAGGCGCAGGTGGGGCTCGGGATCGTGCTGGTCGCGATGGTGGTGGGCGCGGCGGCGCTGCCGGCCGTGCTGCGGCGGATGACGCCGTGGACGGTGGCGTTCGGCGCGACGGCGTACTGGCTGATCTCGATGGCGGCGGTGCGCGACGCCGACTGGCTGGTCGGGATCCTGCTCGTGGCGGGGGCCGGGCTGGGCGCGCTGGCCGTCTCCGGCGCGGGCGCCGGCTGGCTGGGCGTGATCAGGGGCGGCATTTCCGTGCTGCTCGCGCTCGGCCCCGTGCCGTGGTTCCTGGCGAAGCCGCTCAAGCGGCTGACGGCCAGGCGGCGGGTGTTGCCGATGGTGATCGCGCTGGGCATCACGGCGGTGCTGCTGATGGTGTTCGGGCTGCTGTTCGCCTCGGCGGACGCGGTGTTCGCCTCGTACGTGGAGCGGCTGACCACCACCCCCGACTGGGCCGAGTCGGCGCCGGTGCGGATCTTCCTGTTCGCGCTGTTCGCGGTGCTGCTGGCCGCGGTCGTGCTGGTCGCGCTGCGGCCCGTGGTCGACCCCGTGGGGCCGGAGACGAGGTTCAGGGTCAGCACGAGCATCTGGGCGCTGCCGCTGTCCGCGGTGAACCTGCTGTTCGCCGCATTCGTGGCGGTCCAGATCACGGCGCTGTTCGGCGGGAACACCCTGGTGCTGCGGACGGCCGGGCTGACCTACGCCGAGTACGCCAGGCAGGGCTTCTTCCAGCTCGTGGTGGTCAGCGTGTTCGTGCTGGCCATCGTGGCGGTGGCGGCCGGGCTGCTCAGGGTGGAGCGGCGCGAGCGCTGGCTGCTGGCCGTCCTGCTCGGCGTGCTGTGCGGGCTGACGATGGTGGTGCTCGCCTCGGCGCTGCACCGCATGAATCTCTACACCGACGCCTACGGCCTGTCCCGGCTGCGGCTGTCCGTGCAGGCCACGGTGTGGTGGCTGGGCGCGCTGTTCGCGCTGGTGCTGCTGGCGGGCGCGGCGCGGCTCATGGGCCGCGGCTCCGGCTGGCTGCCCCGGACGATCGTGCTGGTCACCGGGCTCAGCCTGGGCGCGTTCGCGCTCGTCAACCCCGATCTGCGCGTCGCGCAGACGCAGGTGGAGGTGCGCGGCCCGGCGAAGATGGACTCCGACTACCTCGGCGACCTGGGCGCGGAGGCGGTGCCCGCCCTCGACCGGCTGCCGGAGCCGCAGCGCAGCTGCGTGCTGTCGGCCGTGGTGGAGGCCAACGAGCTGGACCGCCCCGACCCGTGGAACGGCTGGAACCTGGCCCGCTCGCAGGCCCGCGACGTGCTGGCCGAGCGGCCCGTGCGCGAGCAGGGCGCCTGCGGCCCCAGGGCGGTCGTTCCCGTCCCTGATTAAATCCAGGAGTGACCTTCGACATAGTGATCAGCGGTGGGCGGGTGCTCGACGGCACGGGCGCCCCGCCGTACCGGGCGGACGTGGGGATCTCGGGCGACCGGGTCGCGGCGGTCGGCAGGCTCGGCGGCGCGCGGGCGGGCACGGTGATCGACGCGACGGGCCGGTTCGTCGCCCCGGGCTTCGTGGACTGCCACGCGCACGGTGACGCGGCCGTGTTCGACGCCGGCGTGCAGCGGGCGGCGCTGCGGCAGGGGGTCACGACGTTCGTGCTGGGGCAGGACGGGCTGTCGTTCGCGCCCGGATCCGCCGCGACCGTGGCCTACGCCTCGCGGTACTTCGCGGCGGTCAACGGTGCCCTGGTGGACGGGCCGCTGACCGTCGCCGACCTGCTCTCCGGCTACGACAGGGCGGTGGCGCTGAACACCGCGTACCTGCTGCCCCACGGCACCATCCGCTACGACGTCATGGGCCCCTCGCCCGATCGGGCCGGGCCCGGCGACGTGGCGGGCATGCTGCGCCGCGTGGAGCGCGGGCTGTCCGAGGGCGCGGTCGGGCTGTCGACCGGGCTGGAGTACCTGCCGGGCCGCTACGCCGACGCGGAGGAGCTGGCCGCCCTGTGCGCGCCGCTCGGCGGCCTGCCGTACGTCACGCACATGCGGGCCTACGGCGAGCGGGCCGGCGTGGGGATGGCCGAGGTGGTGGAGATCGCCGGGAGCTCGGGCGCGGCCGTGCACGTCTCGCACCTGCACGGGCCGGCGGGCGTGCTGCTGCCGCTGGTCGAGGACGCCCTGGGCAAGGGGGTGGACCTCACCTTCGACACCTACCCCTACCTGCGCGGCAACACGATCCTGGCGATGGTCGCGCTGCCGCCGTCCGTGCCGGGCGCCGACCAGGACGCCGCGCTGGAGATGATCGCCTCGGACGCGCTGGAGGAGTGGTGGCAGGCCCAGAGCGCGCTCTGGCCCCGGCTGACGATCTCGCACGCGCCCGGCCTGGAGTGGGCCGAAGGGCTGACGATGGTGGCCGCGGCCGAGCGGGCCGGGGCCGAGCCGGCCGCGCTCTGCCGCCGCCTCCTGACGGAGACGCGGCTGGAGGCGGGGGTCGTCATCGCCCGCCCCGACGAGGGGCCGCAGGGCGAGGAGTCCGTACGCCGGATGCTCCGCCACCCCTCGCAGACCGGCGGCTCCGACGGCATCTACGTGGGCGGCCATCCGCATCCGCGCGGGTTCGGCGCGTTCGCCAGGTTCCTGGGCAGGCACGTCAGGGAGCTGGGCGACTGGACGTGGGAGCAGGCCGCGGTGCACCTGGCCGCGCATCCCGCCAGGCGCTTCGGGCTGGCGGACCGGGGGCTGCTGCGGCGCGGGTTCGCCGCGGACGTGGTGGTGTTCGACCCGGCCACGGTGGGCGACCTGGCCACCTATCCCGCGCCGCGCACGCTCGCGGAAGGGATCGACGACGTGCTCGTGTCCGGCGTGCGCGTGCTGGCCGGCGGCGAGCTCACGGGTGCCACGCCGGGGCGCGCGCTGCGGCCCTCGTGAGCGATAAGGTCGGAGCCGGAATCAGAGGGGGTGTTGTGCCGGCGATCCTCGGCCAGTCGGTCTTCGACGGCGGGCTCGAATTTCCCGCCATGGTGGTGCACCGAGACGCGCTGGAGCACAACGTCTCGACGATGGCGGGCTTCGTCCGCGACCACGGCATGGAGCTGGCGCCCCATGCCAAGACGCACATGTCCGCCGAGATCGCCGCGATGCAGCTCGCGGCCGGCGCGTGGGGGCTCACGGTCGCCACGCCCCGCCAGGCGGCGACGGTCAGGGCGTTCGGGGTGGACCGGATCCTGGTGGCGAACCAGGTCGTCGATCCCGCCGGCCTCACCTGGGCCGCCCACGAGCTGGAGCGGGATCCGGGCTTCGAGCTCCTCAGCTTCGCCGACTCCACGACGGGGATCGACATCCTCGCCGCGCACGCCGGCTCCCGGCCGTTCAGGGTGCTGGTGGAGCTGGGGCACGAAGGCGGGCGGGCCGGCTGCAGGACTCTCGGCGAGCTGCTGGAGGTGGCCTCGTACGCGCAGTCGACGCCCGGCGTCGAGCTGGCAGGGGTGGCCGGGTACGAGGGCGGGCTGCGCTCGGGCGACGACGTGCGCAAGTACCTGGCCGCGCTGCAGGAGGCCGTGGAGCACGTCCGCGTCAGGAACCCCGTCCTCACCGTGGGCGGCAGCCAGTGGTTCGACGTGATCGGCCGCGAGCTGGTCGCCACCCAGGCCAGGATCCTGCTGCGCAGCGGCGCCTACGTCACCCACGACGACGGCTACTACCGCGAGCGCACGCCGTTCAACCGCATCGACGGCGAGCTGCGCCCGGCCCTGGAGGTGTGGGCGCACGTGCTGTCGGTGCCCGAGCCGGGGCTGGCCATCGTGGGCATGGGCAAGCGTGACGCGCCGTACGACGAGGGGCTGCCGATCCCGCGCCGCGGCGGCGTCACGATCGTGAAGATGCAGGATCAGCACACCGTGGTCCGCGCCACCGGGCTCAAGCCCGGTGACCTGCTGGCGTTCGGCATCTCCCATCCCTGCACGGCGTTCGACAAGTGGCGAGTTCTGCCGCTGGTGGACCGGGACTACCGTGTCGTTGGCACGATAAGCACGAATTTCTAGGAGATTCAGTGAAAAAGGAGCTCCGGACCACGGAGGGCGCCGCCCCCATCGGCGCCTACTCGCAGGGACTCGTCGTGGGCGACTTCGTCTACACCTCCGGCGCGGGCCCGCTCGACCCCCAGAGCGGCGAGGTCGTCGGCGACGACGTGGCCGCCCAGACGCACCAGACCATGCGCAACCTCGGCGCCATCCTGGCCGCCCACGGGCTCGGCTTCGACGACGTGGTCAAGGCCACGGTCCACCTGCAGCACCTCAAGCGCGACTTCGCCGCGTTCAACGAGGTGTACAAGTCGTACTTCAACCAGCCCTACCCCGTGCGCACCACGGTGGGGTCCGACCTGATGGACATCCTGGTGGAGATCGACTTCGTCGCGCACAAGAGCGCTTGAGGTGCGGCTGTGGACAGTTCGGTGTACGTCTTCGTCGAGGACCTGCGCGGCGAGGGCGTCGAGCGGGTGCTCGACAGGATCAGCGGTTACGGCGTGTCCGGCATCACCGTCGGCGCAGTGCATCACGCCTCCCGCGACGTCACCCCGCACGGGCTGTCCCGGCTGACGCTGCGCCACGACGGGGCGCACTTCACCCCGCCGGCGGAGCTGTTCGACGGGCTCCGGCTGGCTCCCGTGCCTGGCTACGCGGACGCCTTCGACGGTCTTCGCGAGGCCTGCGCGAAACGGTCCATGAAGCTCCACGGCTGGACCGTCTTCCTGCGCAACGCCACGCTCGGCACCGAACATCCCGACGTGACCGTACGCGACTGCTTCGGCGACCGCGGCTCGCTCACCGACCTGTGCCCCGCCCACCCCGACGTGCGTGACTACGCCGTCGCGCTGGCCAGGGCGGTGGCCAGGCTCGGGGTCGACAGCGTGGTGGCCGAGTCGCTGCACTTCAGGCCGCTCAAGCCGCAGCGCTCGTTCGTGCCGCTCGGGCCGATGGACGCCTACCTGTTCGCGCTGTGCTTCTGCGACTACTGCATGCGCCGGGCCACCGACCTGGGCGTGAACGCCGAGGTGGCGCGCGAGGAGTGCGCGCGGATCGTGGGCGGCGTCTTCGACGGCGACCCGCCGGCGCAGGGCGAGGTCACCAGGGCGGCGCTTACCGCGTACGCGGGGCCGGACGTCGTGGCCTACGCCCGCGCCCGCTCCGAGACGGTGACGACGCTGGTGTCCGAGGTGGCCTCGGCGGTCGCCGACGAGGGCTCGAAGCTGGTGTTCATCGACTCGACGGGGGCGGTCAAGGGCTACACCGACGGGCTGCCCACGCCCGGGCTGGCCGCGCACGACGCCTGGCAGCTCGGGGTGGACCTGGTGGCGCTGGGTGACCTCGTGCCCGCGTTCGGGGTGCTGGCCTACGCGCGTGACGCGGCGCGGGTGGCCGACGACGTGGGGGCCTACCTGCGGTCGGTGGGCAAGGACCGCGAGGTGCGGGCCGTGCTGCGGCCGGGCTACCCCGACAGCGACTCCACCGACCGGCTGGTGGCCAAGGCGCGGGGGGCCAAGGCGGCCGGGGCGCTGGCGGTGGACTTCTACGCGTACGGGCTGGTGCCGCACCCCGTCCTCGACCGCATCCCGGCCGCGCTGTCGCTCTAGCCGCTCAGGACAGGTTCTTCTGCCTGACCTGCCAAGGGCCGGAGCAGAGCCCGCAGTTCGGGCCCACGAACGCGGCCCTGGCCGCGGCGTCGCCCTTGAGCTGCCACTTCAGCCAGAGCGCCCCGACCCGGCCGAACTCGCCGCCGTTGGGCTGGGAGTAGGTGCCGAAGTGCCCCACGTCCAGGTTGCCCATGAACGCGGGCAGCCCGGCGGGCAGGCGGTTCCAGTCGTCGAGCGCGTTCTCGTAGGCGATGTCGCTGGGGCCGCCGATGAAGTAGCCGATGGGCGCGTGCAGGCGGGCGAGCTGGGCCTTGTCCAGGGCGCTCATGATGCCGCTGTTCCAGATACCAGTTGTCGTGACGCGCGGGTCGTCCGACACCTCGTATGCTTCCAGCCCGCCGCAGGACTGGCCCATCACGGCGATCTTCGTGGTGTCGATCCGGCCGCGGAACCTGCTGGCGAGGCGGCCGTTCTCGGCGATCGCCCAGTCGATCGCGTCGATCAGCATGTCCGCGTCGGTGGAGCCGGTGCCGCCCGGGCGGCCGTTGGCGATGACCAGGAAGCCGTGGGAGGCCAGCTCCTTGAGGAAGTTCTCGAACCAGGTGCCGTCGGCGCGGCAGGCCCCGTTGCCCCAGGCCACGATGGGCAGGAGCACGCCTGTGGGCAGGGTCGCCGGCCGGTAGACCGTGTGGCGGGGCAGGCGCAGGGTGGTCTCGTAGTCGGCCGGATAGGGTCCGGAGCCTCCCGGGGCCGCGTGCGCGGGAGCGGCCGGCACGGTCAGGATCGCGCCGGCCATCACGATCCCGGCCCCGGCCGCGGTGAGGCGTCGGATGAGCTGCCCGAGCTTCATGAATCCTCCTGGGGGTCGCTCGACTCGGTGCCGCGACCTTCGCACAGGGGGTGACCGGGATCAATGGATCACGAGCATGACTGGTGATATTACCGATGCCGAGCGTCATGGAAACAGTCGGATATCAGCGGGGCTGCGAGCCCTGGCCGGTGGCGGGTCAGACGCCGTCGAGGAGGGCCGAGACCGCGTCGGTGGCGAAGTCGTCGTCCACCCGCGACCCGCGGAAGACCGCCCGCATCCACACGGCGCCCGCCAGCAGGTCGACGATCAGCATCGGGTCCACCGTGGCCTTCAGCTCGCCCCTGCTCACCGCGCGCGCGAAGATCTCCCGCTCCCTGGCGAACCGGTCGGCGAAGAAGCGCCGCGCGTCCAGCTCGGGATGGCGTACGGCGGCGCCGAGCGCGGCCACCGCGATGTCGCTGCCAGGAGGCTCGGTGAGCAGCCGCCTGACCCCCTCGACCAGCGCCACCAGGTCGCCGCGCAGGCTCCCCGTGTCGGGAGCGTCGAAGCCGAGCACGTCGGACTCGATCAGGGCCGCCCCCAGCAGCGCCGCCTTCGACGGCCACCACCGGTAGATCGTCGTCTTGTTGACGCCCGAGCGCTCGGCGACCCCCTCCACGGTCAGCCCGTCGTAGCCCTTCTCGGCGACCAGCCGCAACGTCGCATCGAAGATCTCCTGCTGCTTCCTCGGCGCCATGCCGCTCATTGTCTCCCGGTGAACGCCGTGAGCACGCCGAGCCCGAGATAGACGACGCCGCTCACGTACCGGAGGCCGCCGGCCGCGCGGTTCAGGCGGCGGCCCAGGGCGCCGGCGGTGAGCGCGTACACGATGTCGGAGATCAACCCCAGGAGCAGCAGCGTGCAGCCGAACAGCACCACCTGCAGCGCGGGCGAGCCCGACTCCGGGCGCACGAACTGCGGCAGGAGCGCCAGGAAGAACAGCAGGGTCTTGGGGTTGAACACGTTGACCAGCACGCCTTCGAGGAACACCTTGCGCAGCGGCTGCGGCTCCGGCCGCCCCGCCTCGGCCTGCTTGCCGGTGAACGCGCGGATCCCCAGGTACACGAGGTAGGCGACCCCCGCCCACTTGATCACCGTGTAGAGCGTGGCCGACTGGGCGATCACGTACGACAGGCCCGCGGCGGCGGCCGCGATGTGCATCAGCGTGCCGATCTCCACGCCGAGCGCGCTGACGAGGCCCGCCGCCCGGCCCTGGGAGAGCCCTCTGGCGGTGATGTAGAGGTGGTTCGGCCCGGGGATGAGCACCAGGACGGCCGAGGTTGTCAGGAAGAGGGCGAACGTGGTGGGAGATATCACGAAAGAGCAGCGTAGGATGGTTTTGGTATGTCGAAGAGGGCCAATTCCCCGCCAGTTTCCCGGACCAATGGGTTGTCACCGGGCTCTGGCATAGTTTCAGGCGTGAACGGTCTTCTCGTCGGGCGATCCGCGGAGCTGGCAGGGCTGGTGCGGGTGCTGGCCGCCGCCGGCGACGGCATGGCCGGGGTGGCGCTCGTCGGCGGTGACGCCGGGATCGGCAAGACCCGGCTGATCACCGAGCTGGCTGCCGAGGCCCGCGAGCGCGGGTTCAACGTGCTGGTCGGGCAGTGCGCCGAGCTCGGCGACGCGCTGCCGTACCTTCCGCTGGCCGACGCCCTGCGCGGCGCGGAGCCGGCCGTGCGCGAGGCGGCCGCCGGCCACCCGATGCTGGGCCAGCTCCTGCCGGGCACGGAGAGCGCGCCCTCGACCGGGCTCACCCAGCAGCGGCTGTTCGGCTCGCTGCTCGGGCTGCTCGCCGACGTGCAGCCGGTGCTGTTCGTGATCGAGGATCTCCACTGGGCCGACCGCTCCACCCGCGACCTGCTGGTCTTCCTCAGCCGCATGGTGCAGAGCGAGCGGGTCTGCGTCGTCGGCACCTACCGCACCGACGACCTGCACCGCCGCCATCCGCTGCGGTCCGTGCTGGCCGAGCTCAAGCGCCTGCCCACCGTGATGAGCCTGGAGCTGGGGCCGCTGCACCCGGGCGAGATGTCCGACTACGTCGCCACCCTGGGCGAGGTGGACGCCCAGGGGCTCGGCCTCATCGTCTCCCGCGCCGACGGCAACCCGTTCTACGCGGAGGAGCTGTTCGCGGCCATCGCCGAGGGCGACAGCCTGCCCGACGGGCTGGCGAGCCTGCTCATGTCGAGGGTCGAGGTGCTGTCGGAGGCCGGGCAGCGGGTGCTGCGGGCCGCCGCCGTGGCCGGGCGCCGCGTCGAGGACGAGCTGCTGCGCGAGGTGGCGGGGCTGCCGCTGGCCGAGTTCGAGGAGGCGGTCAGGGAGATCGTCTCGCGCGGGCTGCTCAAGGTGCGGGGGCACGGCTACGCCTTCCGCCACGCGCTGCTGCAGGAGGCCGTCTACACCGACCTGCTGCCCGGCGAGCGCACCAGGCTGCACGCCGCCTTCGCCCGCCTGCTCACCTCGCCCGCCGAGCTGGCCCACCACTACCTGGCCGGCCACGACCTGGCCGGTGCGCTGGCGGCCTCCGCCGAGGCGGGCAGGCAGGCCGAGCGGGTCGGCGCGCCCGCCGAGGCCCACAGCCACTACGACCGCGCGCTCGGCCTGTGGGACCGGGTGGACGACGCCGAGCGGCTGGCCGGGGAGAGCCGCGTGGAGCTGGCCTTCCGCAGTGCCGTCATGGCCGCCGACAGCGGCGACAAGCACCGGGCCGTGGTGCAGCTCCGCGTGCTGCCGCAGACGTCCGAGGTGAGCGAGCGGCTCGCCTACTACCTGTACGAGTCGGACGACCCGGACGGCGCGATCGCGGCGGCTGAGCGCGCGGTGGAGAGCGCCGGCGACCAGGCGACGCTCGCCCGCGCCATGGCCACCCACGCCCGCACGCTGCTGTGGAGCCCGCGGCATCACGAGGTCGAGGCCCTGGCCACCAGGGCGCTGGAGACCGCTCGCGCGGCCGGGGTCAGAGACGCCGAGGTGGGCGCCATGCTCACGCTCGCCACGCTCGTCGAGCTGCGCGGCGATCTGCACCGGGCACACGAGCTGGTCGACGCGGCCATGTCCGAGCCCACCGGCGACCTGGCCATGGACCTGCGGGCCCGCTTCCACCATGCCCGCATCCACTACGAGCAGGGGCTGCTCGCGCACGCCGCAGAGGTGGCCGACGACGGCATCCGCATGGCGTCCGAGACCGGGCTCAAGTGGAGCACCTACGGCACCGACCTGCGGTTCCTGCGCTTCCTCATCCACTACGTGGCGGGCGAGTGGGATCAGGCGGAGGCGGTGGCGAGCGGCTTCGGCGCCAGGGTCGGCACGGTGCCGGAGGCGATCCTGTCGTCGTTCGCGCTGTTCATCGAGGTGGCGCGGGGCCTGCCCGCGGTCGAGTCCCGGCTGAGCTGGCTGCGGCCCTTCTGGTCCGACCCGCTGGCCTCCTACATGTCGAGAGGTCTGGCGGCCGAGCACGCGCTGTGGCACGGCGACCCCGCCACCGCGCTCGACCACGTACGTGCGGTCCTCGCGGGGCAGATGGACGGCGAGTCCGGCAACGTCCGGATGGCCGCCATCGGGCTGTGGGCGCTGGCCGAGCTCGGCACCACCGAGGGCGCCGACGAGCTGCGCGCCCACGCGCGCCTGGCCGTCGAGGCCGGCCCCACGGGCGACGGCGGCCACCTCGGGCCCGAGGGGCAGGCGTGGGCGCTGCGCGTGGAGGCCGAGTGGCACCGCGTGCACGGGCGGCTCGACGTGGCGTCGTGGCGCCGGGTGGTGGAGGCGTTCGGCTACGGGTTCGTGTACGAGGCCGCGCGTGCCCGGTGGCGCCTGGCCGAGGCGCTCCTGGCGGCGGGCGAGCGGGACGCGGCGCAGACGGAGTGGGAGCTGGCCCGGGAGGTGGCGGGCAAGCTGCGCGCCGTGCCCCTGGAGAACGCGCTGCTCGACTTCGGCCGCCGCGCCCGCTTCGGCGGCACCGCCGGCTCCGGCGGTCACGGAGACGGCGGGCTGACGGCGCGGGAGGTCGAGGTGCTGCGGCTGGTGGCGGAGGGGCTGACCAACCGGGAGATCGCGGAGCGGCTGTTCATCGCGCAGAAGACGGTGAGCGTGCACGTGTCCAACATCCTCGGCAAGCTCGACGTCTCCACCCGCACCCAGGCAGCGGCCGCCGCCCGCCGGCTGGGGCTGCTGGGCTAGCCGCCGGCGGCGGGCGGGGCGGACGAAGGTCAGCCGGAGGCGCCTCCGGCCACGATCGAGGCCACGTCGAACTTCTGCTTCAGGTAGCCGAACTCGAGCATGAGGTCCGCCACCCGCTGCACCCGCGCGGGGTCCACGGCCGTGGAGAAGCCGCCGAGCTTCATCGTCGAGGCCGTGGCCTGGTCGATCTTGGTGTACTTCTGCAGCGCGGCGGTGACCTCGGCGGAATCCGAGCGGGCCAGCTCGGCCGCCTTGCGCAGGGCCCGCTGGAAGGCGGCGACGGCCTTCGGGTGCTGCTGGGCGAAGGTCTCCGTGACCAGGTAACCGGCGATCGGGAAGTCGGCCAGCGGCCCGGTGAACAGGTCGCTGAGGGTCACCGCGCCGAGCGTCTTCGCCGCCGCCTGGTGGAACGGCTCGGGCAGGAGCGCGACGTCCACCTGGCCGCTCTCCAGCGCCCCGGCCATCTCCGGGAACGGCCGCTCGACGAACTTGACGTCCTCCGGCCGCAGCCCGGCGGGCTTGAGCAGGGCGCTCACGGAAAGGGTGGAGATGTTGTTGAGGGTGTTCACGCCGATCGTCCTGCCCCTGAGGTCGGCGATCTCGGTGATCGGCGAGTCCTTCTTCGTCATGAGCAGGAAGTTGCCGGGCTGGGCGGCGTACGCGTCGCCGACAATCTTGATCTTGACGGTGCCGCTGGCCGAGGCGAGCAGGGCGGAGACGTAGTTGCTGTGCAGGATGTCGATCTTGCCGGAGACCAGGTCGGGCATCGCCGCCGCCCCGCCCGAGATCAGCTCCGTCTGGACCGTGAGCCCTTCAGCGGCGAAATAGCCCTTGTCGATGGCGAGCTGAATGGGCGCCACCTCCGGGAGCGGCAACATCCCGATCCTGATTTCGGTCTTTTCCGGGCCGTTGGATGGCGGGGCCGAATCGCCTCCTCCGCCACAAGCGGTGATGAGTAATGCCGCGATACAGAGGACGGACAAACGCCGGAAACCTAACATGAACGCTCCTCAGGGAGTAAATGCGTCCGATAAGGCCGATCTGCGAGCTTAACTCGTAGTGCGTGCCAGATTCGCTACATTTTTGCGTCATGCCAGGTGAGCACCCTTTTCTCTAGGAGCAGAAAGGCCTGGTTCAGCACATAGCCGAGAATTCCGAGCAGGACGATCGCTCCCCACACGCCCGGCAGGTCGAACGCCCGCTGCGCGGCCCGGAGCTGGAACCCGATGCCCTCGGTGCTGAAGAACTCGGCGATGACCATGAGGATCAGCGCCAGCGACAGGCTGAGCCGCAGCCCCGCGAAGATCTTGGGCGCCGCCGACGGCAGGACGATCCGCAGCAGCCGCTGCCCACGCGTGAGCCCGAACACCCGCGCGGTCTCCAGATGCAGCGGCTCGATGCTGCGCGCCCCGTCGGCCGCGTTGAACAGCACCGGCCACACGATCCCGAACGTGATCGTGGCGATCTGCATGCGCGTGCCCGTCGAGAACAGCGCCAGGAACATCGGCAGCAGCGCCGGCGCGGGCAGCGCCCGGCCGAACTGGATGATCGGGTCGAGAAAGCGGTAGAGCAGCGGGGAACGCCCGATCGCCACGCCGATCACCACCCCGCCCACCCCGGCCAGCACCCATCCCGCCAGCAGCCGCCCGAGGCTCTGCGGGAAGTTGGCCAGGGCGGTGTCGTTCAGCCAGAGCCGGGCCGGGGAACCGGTGAACCACAGGTCGCGCATGTGGACGACGATGACCGACGGGGGCGGGAAGAACGGGTGCTCCATGGCCCGCGTGGCGAGCTCCCACACCAGGAGCACGACCGGCACCACCCACAGCCTGGCCAGCCGGGCCGGCACGTGCCGGATCATGGTCATGTGGCCGTTCCCGGGTGCCAGTGGAACAGGCGCCGCTCGACCCGGACGAACGCGCCGTTCGTGGCGATGCCGAGCAGCCCGGCCCAGACGGTGGCGGCCACGGTCAGCGTGAGCCCGTCAGGGCTGCTGCCGGCCAGGATGATGAACGCGCCGATCCCGTCGGAGCCGCCCGCGAGCAGCTCCGTGCTGATGGCCAGGATGAGCGCGATCGTGGCGGCGACCCGCACCCCGGTCGCGATGAACGGGGCCGTGCTCGGCAACGAGACCCGTAGCAGCACCGCCGTCCGGCCGAACCCGAACGCCCGCAGGGTCTCCTTGGCCAGCGGATCGACCTCTCTCAGGCCGTACATGGTGTTGATCAGGATCGGCCACGTGGACGCGTACATGATCATCGCGATCTTCATGTCCAGCCGCTCGGTGAACACGAACGCCGCGAGCGGGATGAGCGCCACGGACGGGATCGGCCGCAGGAACTCGATCACCGGCCGCAGCGCCCGCTCCACCGCCGGCACGCTGCCGAGCAGCAGCCCGGCCGGTACGGCGAACGCCACGGTCAGCGACAACCCCAGCGCCCACGCCGCGAAGGTGGCGCCGACGTCCACCAGGAATTCCTGGTCGGCCGCCAGCCCCGCCGCGGTGACCAGCACGGTGGAGGCGAGCGGGAATTGCACGGTGGAAACGAGCCCGAGCCGGCCGGCCGCCTCCGCGAGCAGGAGCAGACCGGCCACGCCGAGAAATCCGCAGAATAACGCGCTGTCGAAGGGGCGGGAAAACAGCCGGGGGATCAAAAGATCGCCCCGGTGAGGAGAAACGCCATGAAGCTCTCCATATTCCTTCGAGACGGCGAATATGGAGCCAGCGTAACGATCAATTACGGGGATCGGCGAGCGAGGCCCGCAGCAGCAGGTCGGGATCGCCGAAGTTGCCGGACTTCAGCAGCAGCGCCGGCCCGGACGGGGTGAAGATCCACGGGACGCCGCGCGCCGCCTCGGCCCCGATCACGCCGCCGGGCACGCCGAGCGCGCTCACGACCGCGCCGGACGTCTCGCCGCCCGCCGTGATCAGCCGGGTGACGCCCCGCTCCACCAGCCCCCGGGCGATGCGGCCGATGGCCGTCTCCAGGATCGCGGCCGACCGCTCGACCCCCAGGGCCTCCTGGACGCGGCGCAGCTTCGCCGGCTCCAGCGACGAGTAGATCAAGGGAGCGCCGGTGTCCTGGCGCAGCGAGTCGTACCAGGCCAGAGCGCCTCTGGCGAGCGAGTCGGCGTCCTGGTCGGCCAGCGCGTCCAGCCGGTAGGCCGGCCTGCCCGCCTCGATCATGGCGTGGACCTGCTGGAGCGTACGGGCCGAGCAACTGCCCGCCAGCACGGCGGCCGGCCCGGAAGGCTCGGGCGCAGGCGCCTGGCCGTGCCCGGCCCCCGCACGGGCCGCGGCCAGCCCGCCCGCGAGCCCCGCCGCCCCCGCCACCAGCGGCGCGCCGGCCAGCGCGCGACCGGCCGTCATCAGGTCGTCGTCCTCCAGCGCGTCCACGAACGCGTACCGCACCCCCTGCTCGCGCAGCTCGGCCAGCCGCCGCTCGATCCCCTGCCCGCGTACGTGAGGCAGCGTCACGACCCCCGACCGGTACGCGCTCTGGGCCTCCAGCAGGCGCGGCAGGTAGGAGTCGGTCATCGGGGTGAGCGGATGGTGACGCATGTGGGACTCGCCGAGCAGCACGTCCCCGACGAAGAGGTAGCCGTTGTACTGGGTGCGGCCGTGCTCGGGCGAGCTCGGCGTCATGGGGACGATGGGCGCCTCCATGGCGTCGGCCAGCGCGTCCAGCACCGGGCCGATGTTGCCGTCGGGGGTGGAGTCGAAGGTGGAGCAGTACTTGAAGTAGACCTGCTCGGCGGCGCCGTGCGCGCGCAGCCAGCGCAGCGCCCGCAGGGAACGGGCCACCGCGTCCGCCTTGTGGACCGTGCGGGTCTTGAGCGCGATCACGACGGCGTCGTGCTCGGGGGCCTCGGCGCCCTGGCGCGGGAGCCCGAAGTACAGCAGGGTGCGGATGCCCCGGCGGCGCAGCGCCACGGCCACGTCGGTCGCGCCGGTGAAGTCGTCCGCGATGGCGCCGATCATTGGTGCCCCGCTGAGCTGGTCTCGATGCTGTCGTGGTGCGAGTCGAACATGATGCCGACGTTATCGGCGTCAGGTCACAGGCGTTTCGCGCCCCCTGTGACGGTTCAGCTCGTGATGGTCTGGTCGCGCAGCTCGAAGTAGCTGGTGTGGTCGGTCTGCAGGTAGGCGTGGAAGTTCGGGGCCTTGGCGCCGGCGGACTTGTCGGCGGTGACGATGGTGACGACCACGTAGTTCTTGGACGCCCCCGAGAGGATCTTGCCGTAGGTGTAGCGGGTGAGCGCCTTGTCCTGGCGCCACTTGACGGCGTCCGACGTCAGCTTCGCCAGCCGGTCGGCCGTGGTCTTGGCGGCCCGGTCGCTGGGGAAGGACATCAGGATCTGGACGGCCTTGAGGTGGCCGCTGTAGGCGGAGTAGGCGAGCTGCACGGCCCGCTGGCACTTGTTCTTGACCAGCACGCCCTGGCCGTCCACCGGGGTGCACGAGCTGTAGGTCCAGCCGCCGACCTTGTCGGCCTTGAACTTGATGCCGCCCAGGGCGAAGTTCCAGTCGTCGAACTCCTGGTGGGTGATCGGCGAGCCGGGCTGGGCCTGCTTGGAGGTCGCCGGGGTGTCGTCGGGGGTGGCAGAGGGGTCGGGCGCGGGTTCGTCCGACGTGTCCGGGGTGGCCGACGGTGCGGGCGCGGAGGTGGTCGGGGCGCTGCTGGGCATGGCGATCTTGGGAGCCGGGCCGGGGGAGCTCAGGTACGCGTACGCGGCCCAGCCGCCGCCGCCCAGGAGCAGCACGGCCAGGCCGGTCACCAGGCCGATGATGAGCGCGTTGTTGCTCTTGGCCGGGGGTCGGGGGGCGTGACCGGGCGCGCCGTAAGGCGGTTGGTTACCGTACGGGGGCTGGTTCCCGTAAGGCGGTTGGTTTCCATGTGGCGGCTGGTTGCCGTGCGGTGCAGGGCCGGGCCCCTGGCCATGCGGCGGCCGGCCGGGGCCTGGCTGCTGCGGGGCTTGGCGCGGATGCTGCGGCCCGTAACCCTGGGCAGCAGGGCCGTGACCCTGGGCAGGACCGTAACCCTGGGCGGGACCGGGACTCTGGGCAGGGCCGTGGGCCTGGGGAGGGCCGTAGCCTCCTTGCGGCGCCCCCGGGCCCTGTCCGCCGCCCCACGGTCCAGGCTGGTGGGGCTGCGGTTGCGGAGGCGGCTGCGGAGGGTATGCCATGCCCCCATTGTGGTGCAGCCCCTTACCTTCTGCCCCAATTACCCCACCAATCGCCGCATCGGACGCGTCGCAGCCCGCGATCCTTTGGTCGCTCACAGCCAGACCAAGGTCGGATGCCCGCCCAGGCCCGCCGTCCGTAGCTTCGGCCTCATGACAGAAGTGCGCACGCCGCCCGCCGGCCGGGTCCACGAGGTCGACGTGGTGCGCGGGTTCGCCCTCGCGGGCATCCTGGTGGCCAACATCGGCTACTTCGCCGACCCCGGCCACGCCGTCAACGGCACCATGCCCATCCCCGACGGCCCGGTGGCCTCGGTCATCACCGCCCTCGTGCTGACCAAGTTCTACATCATCTTCTCGTTCCTGTTCGGCTACTCCTTCACGCTCCAGATGCGCTCGGCGGAGCGGGCCGGCGCGAGCGTGCGGGCCAGGACGCTGCGCCGGTGCCTGGGGCTGTTCGTGATCGGCGTGGCGCACGGCATCCTGCTGTGGATCGGGGACATCCTCACCCTGTACGCCGTGCTCGGCCTGCTCCTGCTCGCGATGCGCGGCATGCGGCCGAGGACCGCCGTGGTGACCGGTTCCGTCATCGTGGGCGTCCTGACCCTGCTGTGGGCGGGCCTCGCGGCGCTGTCCACCCTCGACCCGGCGGCCGGGCAGACCCCGCCGGTCGACACGGCGGCGGCGGCCCGCACGATCGCCCTGGCCACGGGCAGCCCGCTCGACGTGCTCACCCTGCAACTGGAGCTCTACCCGCCGCTCGCCGCGATGATCTGGGCCTTCCAGGGGCCGATGGCGCTGGCCATGTTCCTGTTCGGGCTGGCGGCGGGCAAGACCAGGCTGCTGGAGGAGACCGGGCGGTGGTGGCACCTGGCGCCGCGGATCCAGTGGATCGGGTTCGGCCTCGGCCTGCCGGGCGGGGTCCTGCTCGCGGTGACGGCCGGCCGTCCCGGCGCGTGGGAGCTGGCCGGCCTGGCGACGAGCACGGTCACCTCGGTGCTGCTGGCCGCCGCGTACGTGGTGACCCTGCTGCGCGTGACCCGCCGCTTCCCCGCCACCGGGCGCGCGCTGGCCCCCGCGGGGCGGGTGGCGGCCTCCAACTACCTCGGGCAGTCGGTGCTCTGCTGCCTGGTCTTCACCGGGTACGGCCTGGCACTGGCGGGCAGGCTGTCGCCGCTCGCCGTGATGGGCGTGGCCCTGGTGATCTACACGGTCCTGCTGGGGTTGAGCGCCTGGTGGCTGCGCACGCACCGGTACGGTCCCGTCGAGTACGTGCTGCGCCGCGTCACCAACGGCGGCTAGGCGGCGGTGGCGCAGCGGCGGTACCGGCCGGGCGCCACGCCGTACTCCCGCTTGAAGGCGTTGCCGAAGGCGAACTCCGACGTGTACCCCACCCGCTCGGCCACCTCCGACACCGGAGCGTCGGACTCGCGCAGCATGCGGGCCGCGCTCGCCAGCCGCCACCAGGTCAGGTACGCCAGCGGCGACTGCCCGACCAGCGCCGTGAAGCGGCGCGCGAAGCCGGCCCGCGACAGGCCCGCGTGCGCGCCCAGCGACTCGACCGTCCAGCGGCGGCCGGGCTCGCTGTGGATGGCGTTGAGCGCGCGGCCGATGGCCGGGTCGGCCAGCGCGCCCGCCCACCCGGACAGCGTGCACGGCTCGTCGGCGTTGTCGAACCAGGCCCGCAGGATGTACAGCTGCAACGCGTCGAGCAGGGACGACACGACGGTGTGCGCGCCGAGACGCGGGTTGTCGATCTCGCCGGCCAGCAGCTCGACGGCGGCCCTCAGCTCCGGGTTGCAGCCGAGCGTCGCGGGCAGGTGGATCACGGCGGGCAGCGAGCCCAGGATGGGGTGGACGCGGTCGGGGTCGGTACGGTAACCGCAGGACAGGATGACCGTCTCGGCCCCGGTGCCGTCGAAGCCGGCCGAGGCGAACAGCTCGGAGTGCAGCGCGCAGTCCGACTCGGTCAGCGGCCGCGCGGGATCGTCGGCCAGCCCGAAAGCGTCGCCGTGCGGCAGGAACACCACGTCGCCCACGCTGAGCCCGACGGGCTCGCCGCCCGCCGGGATGAGCCAGCAGGACCCGCGCAGCACCACGTGGAAACCCGCGGACCCGGGCAGCGCGGGGAACGACTGCCCCCACGGGGCGCGCCAGGAGACGCGGGTGGAGGCCGGACGGCCCGTCCGCATGAACGCGACCACGTCGCTCAGCACATCCATGAGCGATGAGTCTAACGCCTGAGACGATGACGTATAAATCTGGGACAGCAGCGCATTCAGTATCTCAGCATCTCCTCCTACGGTGTTTCGAGTAACCGAACCCCGAGAGGGAGCACTGACATGCTGAAGGTAGGCATCATCCTGGGCAGCACCCGTCCTGGGCGCGTCGGCGAAGTGGTGGCGAACTGGGTCCGCGATCTGGCGGTCAAGCGGGGCGACGCCGAGTACGAGATCGTCGATCTGAAGGACTACGACCTGGGCAACCTGGACGAGCCCCAGCACCCCGCCACGGGCATCTACCAGCACGAGCACACCAGGCGCTGGTCGGCCAGGATCGGGCCCCTGGACGCGTTCGTGATCGTGACCCCCGAGTACAACAACTCCTATCCTGGCGCGCTCAAGAACGCCCTCGACTTCCTCCACGTGGAATGGAAGAACAAGGCGGCCGGGTTCGTCGGCTACGGCGTGGACGGCGCGCCCCGGGCGATCTCGCACCTGCGGGACGTCCTCGGCCTGCTCAGCGTGGCCACCGTCTCGAACCAGGTCGGCCTGTCGATCCACACCGACTTCACCGACGGCTTCAACCCCGCAGGCCACCACGAGGACCGGCTCAACGCCGTCCTCGACCAGCTCAACGCCTGGGGCTCGGCCCTGCGCCCGCTGCGGGCGTGAGCCGCATACGAGGGCTCACGCCTCCTGCTCACGCGGTCTGCGCGACGATGGCGCCGATCGTCCGGGCGGTGGCGAAGTCGGGGGAGAGCCGGTTCTTGGTGACCGCGAACGCCACGCCGGTGGCGGTGTCGGCGCAGGCGTAGCTGCCGCCGCTGCCCGCCCAGCCGAACACGGTCGGCGTGTCGCCGGGATCGGTGCCCAGGCGGCCGACGGCGTACCCGTTCGACAGCACCGCGCGGTTGCCGAACACCCGGTCCACGTCGTCCACGACCGGGGTGCTCAGCTCGCGCAGCCGCTGCGCGGAGACCAGCCGGACACCGTCCACCGGGCCGAGCAGGGCGGCGTACATGCGGGCCGCGGCCCGGGCGGTGAACTGGCCCGCCGCCGGGATCGCCGCGGACAGCACGTCCGCCCGGTTCCCGAACGCGGCCGTCGGCCGCACCCCGCGCGGCGCCACCGCGAGGGCGGGCGAGCCGTCGGGCGCCTCGGCGTAGCCGGGAACGTCCTCGAGCCGGGCGAGCCGGCCCAGCTGGGCCCGCGGCACGCCGAGGAACAGCTCACCCGCCACCTTCAGCGGCGCCGCCACCTCCTCCGCGAACGCCCTGGGGACGGGCACGCCGGTGACCCGCCGCACGACCTCGCCCACGACGTAGCCGAAGGTGTAGGAGTGATAGCCGGTCCCGGTGCCCGGCTCCCACCACGGCCGGGCGCCGGCGACCAGCGCGCACATCCGGCTCCAGTCGCACAGGTCCTCCGGGGTGACGTCGGCCGGCAGCCCCGGCACGCCCGTCGCGTGCGTCAGCGCGTCCCGCACCGTGGCCGCGCCCTTGCCGTGGGCGGCGAACTCCGGCCAGATCTCGGCGATCGGCGTGTCGTAGCCGAGCGCGCCGCGTTCGGCGAGCACGTGCACGAGGGCGGCCGTCATGCCCTTGCCCGCCGAGAAGACGTGGAACGGGGTGTCGGGGGTCACCGGCCGCCCGGTGCGCGGGTCGGCCTGCCCGGCGACGACGTCGGCGACCTGCTCGCCGTGCCGGTAGACGGCGATCTGCAGCCCGCGCTCGGCCCCGGAGCGGACGAGCTCGTCGGCCGTGTCCTGGAGCCGTCGTTGCAAGGCGTTCACGAGGGCCTCCTGGGCAGCGTCAGGCGCCGGCCTCGGTGCGGTGGACGAGGTCGGCGATGCGGGCGGCAAGCTGCGGCCACAACGCCCTGGGCAGGTGGTGCCCCATGCCGTCGATGACGACCAGCTCGGCGCCCGGGATCGCCTCCGCCGTGGCCCTGCCCCCGCTGACGTCGCACATCAGGTCGGCGGCGCCGTGGATCACGAGCGTCGGCACGCGTACGGAACGCAGCCGCGCCGTCCGGTCCCCCGAGGCGAGGACCGCGACGCTCTGCCGCGTCACCCCCGCCGGGTCGTAGGCCCGGTCGTAGGCGAGCGCGGCACGCTCGCGCAGCTCGGCCTCGCCGGACGGGTAGCCGGGCGACCCGACGAGCAGGAACGCTCTGACCCAGTGCTCGATCACGTCCTCCCGCGCGGCCGGCGGCGGCCCCGTCATCCGGGACAGCGCCTCGAGGTCGGGCCCGCCGACGCCCGGCGCTCCCGTCGTGCTCATCATCGACGTCAGGGACCGGACCCGGGCGGGATGCTCGATCGCGACCTGCTGGGCGATCATCCCGCCCATCGAGGCGCCGACGAGGTGCGCGCTGTCCAGCCCGAGCGCGTCGAGCAGCCCGACGGTGTCGGCCGCCAGGTCGGACAGGGTGTAGGAGGCCGAGGACGCGTCACCGGCCAGCGCGGCCTGCAGGTCGGGCTCCGGCGCGTCGTGGAAGTGGGTCGACAGGCCGGTGTCACGGTTGTCGAACCTGATCACCTGGCAGCCGCGGGCGACCAGCTCGGCGCAGAACCCCTCGGGCCAGTGGATGAGCTGCCCGCCGGCGCCCATCACCAGCAGCACGGGCGGCGCCTGCGGGTCGCCGAGCCGCTCGTACGCCACCTCGATCTTGGCAGGGCCGACGTCGAGCGCCTTTTCCTCGCTCATCATGGCGCCACCTCCTCGTCCCGATCATCGTATTTCGCGGGGGCGGCCGTGCGGGCATCATGGATTCCGCCACAAACGAAAATGCGGGGACGATGGTTCAGAGCTCGCGGGCGGCCCAAGCCCTGGCGGATGAGGCCGCCGGGCTCGCTGCACCACGCGGCCAGCGGCACCAGCCCCGGCTCGATGAGCTCCAGGGCGCCGGAGTGCGACGCGTAACCCGCATTCTGCGGGTGCCGAAACAGTCGGCTACCGCGAGCGCCTCTCCCAGGTCCGCTTCTCGGCCGAGTGGCTACGGCCGTGGCGCGCGGGGAAGCTGCCCGCCGCCCGCCCCGACGCCGCCGCCGCGCGCCTGGCCGCCTTCCTGAGACGATCATGTCCAGCCGACGAGGAGGAGCAGCAAGCATGACCCACGCACTGCCGGTCACCCTGGACGACGTCCACGACGCCGCCGCGCGCATCAAGGGCGTCGCCCACCGCACGCCCGTCCTGCGCTCGCGCACCCTCGACTCCCTGGTGGGCGCCGAGGTCTTCGTCAAGTGCGAGAACTTCCAGCGCATCGGGGCGTTCAAGTTCCGCGGGGCCTACAACGCCGTCTCCCGGCTCACCCCGGACCAGCTGGCCAGGGGCATCGCCGCGTACTCCTCCGGCAACCACGCCCAGGCGGCCGCCCTGGCCGCGCGCGAGCTGGGCGGCACCGCGGTGATCGTCATGCCCGAGGACACCCCGCGCTCCAAGCTGGAGGCCACCGCCGGGTACGGCGCCGAGGTCGTCACCTACGACCGTTACACCGGCGACCGGGTGGCCATCGGGGAGGCGCTGGCGGCCGAGCGCGGCCTGACGCTGATCCCCCCGTACGAGCACCCGCACGTCATCGCCGGCCAGGGCACCGCCGCGCTGGAGCTCGTCGAGGACGTCGAGGACCTCGACGCGCTGCTCGTCCCGGTCGGCGGCGGCGGCCTCATCGCCGGCTGCGCCACGGCCGCCAAGGGCCTGCTGCCGCGGATCCGGATGATCGGCGTGGAGCCGGAGGCGGGCGACGACACCAAGCGGTCGCTGGAGGCGGGGGAGCGGGTGTCGATCCCTGTCCCGCGCACGATCGCCGACGGGCAGGCCGCCGAGATCCCGGGCGAGCTGACGTTCTCCATCAACCGGCACCTGGTGGACGACATCGCCCTGGTGGGCGAGGACGACATCCGCGCGGCCATGCGCTTCGCCTTCGAACGCATGAAGATCGTCGTCGAGCCCAGCGGCGCCACCCCGCTGGCGGCGCTGCTGTCCGGACGGGTCACCGGCCTGCCGCGCAGGGTCGGCGTGATCGTCTCGGGCGGGAACATCGACGCCCGCCGCTTCGCCGAGCTGTGCGGCCCGTGAGCCTCAGAACTGCCGCCGGCGGACCAGCCACAGGCACAGCCCCATGAGCCCCAGGGCCAGAGCGGTGTAGATGCCGGTCTCGTACCACTGCAGCGGCCAGAACCGGCTGGAGGGGTGGTAGGTGACGTCCTGCCGGTAACCCAGCCGGTTGAGCTCGTCGAGGCAGGTGTCCCTGCTCCGCTCCGGAGGCCCGTCCGGCTGGGCCTGGAGGCTGCAGGGGCCCGAGGCCGCGGCCACGGGGACGTGGGTGCCGTCCTCCGGCGCCAGGCCGGGGACGCCAAGGACGCCGGCGCCCGGCGGGCCGGTGATCCGGCTGGACAGGGTCCAGGCGCCGGGGTCGCCGGGCACCCGCGTGTCCACGGCCACGGCCAGCGCGCCGTCATGGCCTCTGAGCAGCTGGTCCACGTTCCCCGGGGAGAGCTCGAAGGTGGCGCGGGACGGAGGCAGCAGGTGGGGCCTGACCAGGAGCGGCATGGCGATCTGGACGGAGGTGAACAGCACCAGGGTGACGGCCATCGCGGGCTGGGGACGGCGCACGAGCATCCCCGCGGTCACCCCGAGGGCGAACGCGAAGGCCGCGTACCCGATGGGGGCGACCCCGCGCCCGCCGAACACCAGCGGCCCCATCAGCGGGAAGTCCACGGCGGCCCGGTCGAGCGAGGCGGCCCACCAGCTCACCGCGAGGCTGCCCAGCCCGCCGGCCATCGCGGCGGCCCCGCCGAGGAGCGCGAGCTTGACGGCCAGCCAGCGCGTACGGGTGATGCTCTGGCTCCACACCAGCAGGTGCGTGCCCGCCTCCAGCTCGCGCGTGATCAGCGGCGCCCCCCAGAAGAGCCCGATGAGGGCGGGCAGGACCAGGGCGGCGGCGGTGACGCCGAGGAACGGGGTCTGGTGCTCGTCGAAGAACCGGTCGAGGAAACGCTCGCAGTCCCCGCCCTGCGCGCACGCGGCGATGCCCTGCGCGTACTGCTCGACCAGCGCCGTGCGGGACACGGCCAGGACCGCGGCGAGCACGCCGAGCGCGGCGGCCGTCAGCGCGGCGGTGGCGCGGAACTGCCGCCAGGCCAGCCAGATCACCGCACCACCGCCAGCGCGGGGCGGCTGCGGCGGGCGGCGGGGGCGGCCTGCTCCATGTACGCGAGGACGAGGTCTTCCATGGTGAGCCGGCCGACCGTCCAGGCCGGGTCGAGGATCGGCCCGCCGGCGCGGACGATGAACGTGCTCTGCCGGTCGGTGTGCCGGGCGGAGACGACGTGCTGGTCCGCGGGGAGGCGGTCGGGGTCGCGGCGCGGGCCGGTGAGCCGGTGGTGGGTGGCCAGCAACTCGTCCACCTCTCCCGCCAGGCGGACCTGCGAGTCGACGAGCACGATCAGGTAGTCACAGGTGCGTTCGAGGTCGGAGACCAGGTGCGAGGAGAGCAGCACGCTCAGCTCGTGCTCGGCGGTGGCCTCCATCAGGCCCCGCAGGAACTCGCGGCGGGCCAGCGGGTCGAGCGCGGCCACCGGCTCGTCCAGGACCAGCAGCTCGGGCCGCTTGGCCAGGCCCACGGTGAGGGCGAGCTGGGCGCGCTCGCCGCCCGACAGCCGGCCCGCGCGGCGGCCGGGGTCGAGGCCGATTCGCTCGATCCGCTCGCGCGCCAGCGCGGCGTCCCAGCCGGGGTTGAGCCGGGCGCCCAGCCGCAGGTGCTCGGCCACGGTCAGGCCGGTGTAGGTGGGGGTGTCCTGGGCGACGAAGCCGACCCTGGTCAGTTGCGCCTGGCCGCCGGGCGGTCCGCCGAGCACGGTGATCCGGCCCGACGTCGGGGCGAGCTGGCCGCAGGCGAGCTTCAGCAGCGTGGTCTTCCCGGCCCCGTTGGGCCCGACCAGGCCGACGACGTGCCCGGCGGGCAGTTCGATCGTGCAGTCTCGTAACGCCCAGCGGCGGCCGTACTTCTTGCCCAGGTCCTGGGCCTGCAGGACAGCGGTCACGCGATGTCCTCCTGCGCCGTGTTCCGGAAGGTGGTCATGAACAGGGCCTCGATGCTCTCGTCGTCGAGCCCGGCGCCGCGGGCCTTGGCCAGCCAGCGCCGCAGCTCCTGCCGCAGCGGGCCGTGCGCGGCGAGCGTGGCGTCGGTCAGCGTCGCCGTGACGAACGTCCCGACACCGGGCCGGGCGGCGACGAGCTTCTCGTGTTCGAGCTCCCGGTACGCCTTCAGCACGGTGTTGGGGTTGATCGCGAGCTGGGCCACCACCTCCTTGACCGTGGGCAACCGGTCGCCCTCGCGCAGCAGGCCCAGCCGCAGCGCGTGCCGTACCTGCCGGACGAGCTGCTGGTACGGCGAGACACCCGACCCGCTGTCCAGATGGAACTCGATCACCGGTTTCTCCATTGAGCTAGTGTCCTAGGTCTTTCTAGGCATGTCACCATACGGTGCGGGTAAAGAACCGCTCCGGAGAAGCCGGGAACGGTGGTGT
This sequence comes from Nonomuraea sp. NPDC050202, assembly GCF_040656115.1. Lineage (NCBI taxonomy): Bacteria > Bacillati > Actinomycetota > Actinomycetes > Streptosporangiales > Streptosporangiaceae > Nonomuraea > Nonomuraea sp. NPDC050202. The sequence goes on from NZ_JBFALF010000005.1 coordinate 406,386, forward strand.
TCGCGGCGCGTCAGCCGCTCACTCCGCCTTGGTCAGGTGGTCGAGGAGCGCCTGGCTGATCTCGCCGAGCTGCCGGAACTGCTCGGGGGTGAGCGCGTCGATCAGGTGCGCCCGTACGCTCTCGACGTGGCGCGGGGCCGCCACCCGTAGCGCGGCCAGGCCCTCGTCCGTGAGCACGGCGAGCCAGCCGCGCCGGTCTCCCTCGTAGTGCTCCCTGCGCACCCAGCCGCTCTGTTCGAGCTTGTTGACCGCGTGGGAGATGCGGCTGGGCTTGGAGCGGGTCCAGCGTGCCAGCTCGCTCATGCGCAGGGTGCGCTGGGGCGCCTCGGAGAGCAGGACCAGCAGCTCGTAGTAGGTCGGCGGCATGCCGGCCTCGCTCTGCAGATCGCGGTCGAGCCGGTCGATCAGCAGGCGGCTGGCCTGCGCGAATGCCCGCCAGCTGCGCTGTTCGTCGTCGTTCAGCCACCTCGTCACGCCCAGCATCCTACTCAACTGTTGCGCGCTGAAATAAATCTATGTACTGTCGTGCTGAATCTTCCAGTACTGAACTAAATTTGTCCTTGAAGGAGCAGACATGTACCCCAGTGAGCTCGGTGGCGCCTACACCATCGACCCCGCGCACAGCCGCTTCGGTTTCGTCGCCCGCCACGCCATGGTGACCAAGGTCCGTGGCAGCTTTCCCGTCGTGGAGGCCACCGCCACGCTGGATGCCGCGGACCCGGCCGCGTCCAGCGTCCGTGTGGTCCTGGACGCGGCCGGGGTCGACACCGGCAACGGCCAGCGTGACGAGCACCTGCGCACGGGTGACTTCCTCGACGTCGCCACGCACCCGCACATCACGTTCACCAGCACCGGGATCAAGCACGTGGGAGGTGACGGCTTCGAGGTGACCGGCGACCTGACCATCCGCGGCGTCACCCGGGAGATCACCATTCCGCTCGAGTACACCGGATCCGCCACCGACGTCATGGGGTTCAAGCGGGTCGGCTTCGAGGGCGGCACCGTGATCAACCGCAAGGACTTCGGGGTCAGCTTCAACGCCGTCCTGGAGACCGGCGGGGTGATGGTGTCGGAGAAGATCACGCTCGAGTTCGACCTGTCCGCCGTCAAGGCCGGCTGATGAGACGCGCGTGGCCGGCCACGGGTCGCAGCCGGCCACCGCGGATCAGCGGGCGGCCGTCCGGCGACGGCTCACGCGGGGCAGGGTGAGTACAGCGGCCGCGTGCCGGTCGGGTAGGCCGACGGGTCGGTGAAGCGGCAGCCGTAGGCGGGATCGGCCACGGTGGCGGGGCGGCTCACGTCGTCGCCCTGGGGCCGCTTGCCGGTGCGCTCCCAGCGTACGAGGTCGTCCCAGGCCGTGCCCGCCTCGGCGGCGCTGAACTCGCAGTGCCCCGCCGCGCGGATCGCGCGCTGCACCAGCAGCGCGGACCGGCCGTGCCGGGCCACGTCGGCGCGGTAGTGCTGCTCCATCGAGAACGGCACGAAGTTGTCGCCCAGGTTGTGCAGCGACAACACGGGCACGCCGATCCGGCCGGACACGCCGGGCACCTCCGTCAGCCGCTCCGTACGGCGCGCCACCGGATCGGCGGGATCGACCCGCTGCACGCTCGCGTTGACGTTCACCGGCGCCGCCGGGCGGTAGGCGGTGCCGCGGTTGGTCGCCACCCTGCCCGGCTCCTGCGCGAGCGTGCCGCCCTCGTCCGGCCCCGCCAGCCCGAACAGGAAGTCCTGCCAGTACGCGAACGCCGCCGACGCCCCCGGCCGCTGCCCGCCGCCGAGGTTCACCACGATGGAGCGGAACTGCCTGCCCAGCTCGTTGCCGGGCTCGGCCGCGCCCGTCAGGCCGAGCCGTTCCTTGATCCTCGGCACGACCGAGGTCGCGTAGTCCGCCGGGATCGGGTACGCGGGCAGGTCGGCCAGGTCCTGCGCGACGAGCTGGAAGTCGAGGAAGAAGTCGAACAGCTCGTGGTCGCCGAGCACCCCGCACATGGGCAGCGCGGCGTCGTACACGCCGGGGTACTGCTCGATGGAGCGGACGGTGACGTGACCGCCCATGGACACGCCGGCGAGGAACGTCCGGTGCGGCCGCCCCACCTCCCGGGTGAAGCGCGTGACGAGGGCGCGGGTGCTGAGCACGCCCGCCCGCACGTCGTAGCCGTTGGCGTAGTAGGAGGAGGCGGCCCAGGCGTACCCCTGCTCCAGCAGCCGCTGCCGCAGGCCGTAGGCGGGCGGCTCCACGGTGAGGACCGTCGTGTCGCCGCGGTAGCCGTGAGCCCACATCACCAGCTCGCCGTTCCAGCGCGGCGGCACCTCGATGCCGAAGGCCGCGTGCTCGTGCACCCCTTGCAGGACCCGGCTGGGCTTGCCGTGCACGGTGGCCGGGGGCAGGGGCGGGTTGTCGATGGTGTAGCCCGGCAGGGGCTGGTCGTCGGGGACGTCGGGGGTCGTTCCCGCGGCGGGCGTGGCCGATAACGCGCACAGCACGGCGGCGAGAACGACCGGGAGGAGGGTGCGCATCGGCCGTCACCTTTTCCGGAATGGGGGACTCCATCCCATGAGACACCAGTTGCCGGTCCCGCTCCAGCGATGGGAGCCGGGTTATTGCTGAGATCTATGGGCTTTGACGGGTTGTTTGGGTTTAAGGAGGTAACTGAGAGTATCTGCATGGGTACGTCTGCTTCCGTCTAGGCGCTCGCCCAGCCGGGGGACGCCGGATTCTGGCCGATCTATCCAGGAACGGAAACGAGCACGTGAACACTTCAATTCGGCAATCGCGGGCCCCGCGCCAGGGGCGCCTCGCGGCACTCGTTCTGACCGGCGCGGTCGCCGGTGTCATGTTCCTTCCTCTGGGCATGGGGGTGGCCAGCGCGAGCGCCGGCTCCCCCGCCGTCGAGGCCGGAGGCCCGCCCTCCGAGCCGGTACGGCACGTCACCAAGACGAGGTACGTGCCCAGGGAGAAGCCCATCCTGCACAACCCGCGCTACCACATGCCGCGGATCGACGTCATCGTCGACAACGACAACTACTCGCGTAACGAGCGGCGTCACGAGCACGGCAGGCACGAGCCGGTCAAGCGCCCGCCGGTGAAGCAAGAGCCGGTCAAGGAGGAGCCGGTCAAGGAAGAGCCGGTCAAGGAAGAGCCGGTCAAGGACGACAACGACCAGTGGTGGTGGCCGAACCTGGACTGATCCCGGTCCAGGCTCGTGCGCCCGTCGCTGGTGTGGTGACCTTGGGGCCGCTTCCTGTCGGGGAAGGAGGAGGCGGCCCCTCAGCATGGCGGGTCGTCCGACGCACGCGCGACGATGTACGTTTCATCGGCCCCGCCGGGCCGCTGCCGCAACCTTCCAGGTCAGTGGGCGGAAACGGCCCGGTGACGCTGCTCGGGACGGCGGCGTGGTTCCGGTGATCGCGACCTAGCGGATAGCGTCCGATCTCGACGAAGCCTCGCCGCTGGAGCCGTGAATGCCAGGAAAACGCTGGGCAGTCCCCGTGCTGCTCGCCTTGTCCCTGCCACTGCTAGCCCCCCTGAGCGCCCCACCGGCCGCCGCCGCGGCGTCCGCCGCCGTGCCGCCGCTGGAAGAGATCAACGCCACCACCACCCAGGTCGCCTTCGGCTTACGCCGCCCCACCGCCATCGCCGCCCCCGACGACGGGACGGACCGGCTGTTCATCACCGAGAAGCGCGGCACCGTGCGCGTCTACCACCCGGACACCGGCCTCGAACAGTCGCCGATCATCGACGTCACCGCGTCCGTGGACGAGTCCGGCAACGAGCGGGGACTGCTCGGCATCGCCCTCGCCCCCGACTTCGCCCAGAGCCAGGACGTGTACCTGGCCTACACCGCGCTGCCGGACGGCGCCGTCACCCTGGCCCGGTACCGGCTGGACGAGGCGCGCCTGGAGCCCCTGCTCTCCCAGGAGCACGCCGAGTACAGCAACCACAACGGCGGCCAGATCACCTTCGGCACCGACGGCAACCTCTACATGAGCATCGGCGACGGCGGCGCCGCGGGCGACCCCTTCGACAGCGGGCAGCGCCTGGACACCCTGCTGGGCAAGATCCTGCGCGTCGACGTGCGCAGGAGCTGCGGCGAGCTGGCCTACTGCATCCCGGCCGGCAACCCGTTCGCCGGGGTCGCGGGGGCGCGGGCCGAGATCTGGATGTACGGCGGCCGCAACCCCTGGCGCTTCTCCGTCGACCGCGCGGACGGCTCCATGTGGATCGGCGACGTCGGCCAGGGCCGGTGGGAGGAGATCAACCACGTCAAGGCCGGGCGGCAGGCCGGCGCGAACCTGGGCTGGTCCTGCTACGAGGGGCTGGAGGTGTTCGACGAGACGCAGTGCAGCTCCGGCGCCACGTACACCAAGCCCGTCTTCACCTACTCCCCGCACACCGGCGGCTGCGCGGTCATCGGCGGGCAGGTCTACCGCGGCAAGCAGTTCGCCGACCTGGTCGGCGGCACCTACATCGCCGCCGACTACTGCTACATGACCGTGTGGGCACTGCGCGAGAACGGCGCCGGCGGCTACACCGCGGCCGAGCTCGGCCAGATGCCGACGCAGGTCACCGCGTTCGGCGCCACGCCGGACGGCGAGCTCTACGTCGTCAACGACCTGCCGGGAGGCCTCCACCGCGTCTCCTTCGAACGCGCCGCGCCGACCTGCCGGATCGCCTACTCCACGCGGGCCTGGGGCACCGGCATGACCGTCGACCTCACGATCACCAACACCGGCACGGCCCCGATCAGCGGCTGGACGCTGCGCTTCCCGCTCGCCAGGGGGCAGAGCGTCGTCTCGGACTGGAACACCGACCTCACCCAGAGCGGTGACATGGTCAACGCCGTCAACGCCACCCACAACGGCTCCGTCGCCCCCGGCCAGAGCGTCACGATGGGCTATCTCGTCAGCCACACGGGCGACGCGTCCCTGCCGAGCCGTTTCACGCTCAACAGGGACACCTGCGCCGTCACCCGCTGAGCGGCGGTTCTGACGACGGGGCGCCGCCTGGCGTCAGCCCTCGTCCGCGGGGAGGGTGAAGAGGCGGACGTACACCGGGCGGGCGTCCGGCGGGGCCTCGTCGGCCGGGCGGCTGTAGCGCAGCAGCAGGGCGATGTACTCCTCGTAGAACGCGTCCAGGTCCTGCCGGGTCATGCGGGCCAGCCCGCGCGAGCCCTTGGCCCAGCCGGGGTCGGCCCGGTAGGCGGCGGGGAAGCGCTCGAACAGGGCGCGGTCCTCCTCGTAGCCGATCCGGTGGAACTCCTCCAGCACCGCCCGGTCCTCGGGAGCGACCTGGTCGGGGGTGGGCAGGCGCAGGTCCCTCGGGATCCGCGCGCGGCGCCACCAGCGCTCACGGCCCGTCGAGCGCTCGGGGATCTCCTCGATGAAGCCGTACTTCTCGAGCTGGCGCAGGTGGTAGCTGGTCGTGCCGGTCTTGGCGCCGAGCAGCTCGCCGAGGGTGGTGGAGGTGGCGGGGCCGTGCACGTTCAGGTGGGTCAGCATGCGGCGGCGCATCGGGTGCGCCAGCGCCTTGAGCCGGTCGGGGTCATCGAGCAGGTGCGGCTCGTCATCCTTCATGAGGAGCAGGCTAGTCCTCCAGAACGATATCTGCAGACATCCCTTTGCCGAGAACTCTCTGCAGACTAGTGTCGGCAGTATGAGGAAGATCTTCGCGGCGATCGTCGCCCTGTTAGTCGCGCTCGCCGTGCCGGCCTACGCCACCGCGCGCCCGGCGCCGCCGGGGCTGCCGGGCGACCTGACGTCCACCGAGGTGAGTTTCCGCGGCGAGGGGGACCTGGAGCTGCGCGGCAGCGTGATCAGCCCGGCCGGCGCCCCGGACGGGCGGCCGGGGGTCGTGCTGGTGCACGGCGCGGGCACCGGCACACCCCGGGAGAAGCTGCTGGCCGAGGCCGTGGCCTTCGCCCGGCAGGGCATGTCCGTGCTCGTCCACGACAAGCGCTCGGTTGGGTACTCGCTGTTCGAGCGGTCGTACGCGCAGCTCGCCGAGGACGCCCTGGGCGCCGTCGAGACGCTGCGGCGGCAGCCCGGCGTCGATCCGGCGAAGGTCGGCATCTGGGGGCTCAGCGAGGGCGGGTGGGTGGCGCCGATCGCCGCCACCCGCTCCTCCGGCATCGCCTTCGTCATCCTCGTCGGCGCCAACGCGCTCCAACCGCTCCGGCAGCAGGCCTGGGCGGTGGCGGCCGGGCTGCGCAAGGCGGGCGTGGGCGGATCGCTGGTGGACCGGGCCGAGCCCAACCTGTACCGGGTGATCGCGGACGGCGGGCTGTTCCCGGAGCCGTACCACGACCCGGAGCCCGTCCTGGCGAAGGTGCGGCAGCCCGTGCTCGGCATCTGGGGCGTGCACGACCTGCTCACACCTCCCAGGGAGACGCCGCCGATCCTCGCCGGGGCCCTGGAGGAGGGCGGCAACCGCCGCTACGCGTTCCGGTTCTTCGCCGGGGCCGACCACGCCGCCCACCTGACGCCCGACGGCGGGGTCACCCGGCTGCCCGAGCTGGCCCCCGGCTACGCCGAGCTGGTCGGGACGTGGGTGCGCGAGGCGACCTCAGGGCGCGCACCCGTGGCCCAGGTGTCGGGGCCGGCCCCCGTGCAGGCGAGCGACAGCTTCGGGGTGCCGCCCACCGCCTGGTGGGAGTCGGCCGCCGTGCAGCTCGCGGCGCTGGTGCTGCTCCTGGTGGCGTTCGGCGGGTATCCCGTGGTGGCGCTGGTCCGGCGGATCAGGCGGCGCGGGGCCGGCACGCCGGTCAGGGCGGCACGGCTGGCGAGCGCGGGCGGGCTGGTGGCGCCGCTGGGCGGGTTCGCGTACCTGTTCTACGTGGTCATGACGGGCGGGAAGCTGGCCGCGCCCGGGCCCATGGCGGGCGACAGGCCGATCCTCTGGCTCGCGCTCCAGGCGGTCGCGGTCGTGACCGTCGCCGCCACCGCGGTCACGGCGGCGCGGTGGCGGCGAGCGGCCTCGCGAGGCGAGCGGGTGCGGCTGGGACTGCTGATCGCGGGCGGCGTGGTGTTCCTGCCCTGGGCCCTGTACTGGGGCCTGCTGCTGCCCTAAGCGCTCTGACCTGCGAGGATTCCGGTTCGGGCGCGCGAGCGGAAGGTGCGGCGGTAGGCGTCCGGAGGCACGCCGACCGTGCGGTTGAAGTGCCGGCGCAGGGTCGTGGCGGTGCCCATGCCCGTGGCCGTGGCGATGCTGTCGACGCTGTCGTCGGTGGTCTCCAGCAGCTCCTGGGCGTGGCGGATCCGCTGAATCAGCAGCCACTGCAGCGGGGTGGTGCCGGTCACCGACCTGAAGTGGCGGCCCAGGTTGCGCGAGCTCATCCGCGCCTGGCGGGCCAGGTCGTCCACGGTCAGCGGATGGTCCAGCCGCTCCATCACCCAGGGGAACAGCTCGGCCAGCGGATGGTTGCCAGGGGCGGGCACCGGGGTGGTGACGAACTGGGACTGGCCGCCGTCCCGGTGCGGCGGCACGACGAGGCGGCGGGCGACCGCGTTGGTGACCGAGGAGCCGTGGTCGAGGCGGACCAGGTGCAGGCACAGGTCCATGGCGGCGGCCTTGCCCGCGGAGGTGAGCACGCTGCCGTTGTCCACGTACAGGACGTCCGGGTCCACCTCCACCAGGGGATGGCGGGCGGCCAGCTCCCGGGTGTGCGCCCAGTGCGTGGTCGCGCGCCTGCCGTCCAGCAGGCCGGCCGCGGCCAGCACGAACGCGCCCGTGCACAGGGAGGCCACGCGCGCGCCCGCCTCGTGGGCCGCGCGCACCGCGTCGACCAGGTCGGCGGGCGGGTCCACGTCCACGTCGGCCCAGCCCGGGACGATCACCGTGCCGGCCCGCGCGAGATGGTCGAGGCCGTGGTCGGGCTCCAGCTGGAACCGGCCGGCCCGCACGGCGCCCGGCCCGCAGACCACGAAGTCGTACCAGGGATCGGCCAGGTGGGTCAGGTCGGCCCCGAAGACCTCGTACGCCAGGGACAGCTCGAAGTGCAGCATGCCGTCGGTGACGGCCAGCGCGACTGTGTGCATGTCCGGAATTGTATGGCTAATGGCGTTCCGGACACTCGTGCGGGGACGGTGACCCTTGCCAGGATGTTCGCAACAGGATCATCCGAGAACGGGGGAGAACCCATGGGATCAGGGCAGACGGTTGCGGTGTTCGGCGCGTACGGGCACACCGGGCGTTTCGTGGTGGCGGAGCTGCGCGAGCGCGGGTTCGTCCCGGTCCTGTCCGGCAGGGACGCCGACAAGCTCAAGGCGCTGGCGTACGAGACCGGGCTGGAGGCCCGGCCGGCGTCGGTCGACGACCCGGCCTCGCTCGACCGCGCGCTGGCCGGAGCGGCGGCCGTGATCAACTGCGCCGGGCCCTTCGCCACGACCGGCGGCCCCGTGATCGAGGCGGCGCTGCGCGCCGGGATCCCCTACCTGGACGTGGCGGCCGAGATCGAGGCCAACGCCGACACGTTCGCGCACTTCGGCGAGCGCGCCCGCGCCGCGGGAGCGGTGATCGTGCCCGCGATGGCCTTCTACGGCGGCCTCGGCGACCTGCTGGCCACCGCCGCGATGGGCGACTGGACGTCGGCCGACGAGGCGCACATCGCGTACGCGCTGAGCAACTGGCACCCCACCGCCGGGACGCGGGCCTCGGGCGTGATCTCGCGGGAGCGGCGGGACGGCCGGCGCGTCCGGTACGCGAACGGCCGGCTGGAGTACCGCGACGACCAGGCACCGACGCTGGAGTGGCCCTTCCCCGAGCCGGTCGGGCCCCGCGCCGTCATCGGGGAGTTCACGATGGCGGACGTCGTCACCGTCCCCAGCCACCTGTCCATCCCCGAGGTGCGCACGTACATAACGGTCGAGGCGGCCAAGGACGTGGTGGCCCCGGACGCCCCGGCGCCCGCCCCGGCCGACGAGTCGGGGCGGTCGGCGCAGACGTTCCTCGTGGACGTGGTCGTGCGCTCGGGCGGCAAGGAGCGGCGCGCCGTGGCCACGGGGCAGGACATCTACGCCATCACCGCGCCGCTCGTGGTGGAGGCCGTCGAGCGCGTCCTCACGGGGCGGACCAGGGCGGTCGGCGTCGCCTCCGCCGGTGAGATCTTCGACGCGCCCGACTTCCTCCGCGCGCTGTCCGCGCACCTCTCGGTGGACCTGCGCCCGTAGCCGCGCTCGGCGGCGCGGACTCGCCGCCCGCAGCCGCGCTCAGGGCCGCGGAGCTGCCGCGGCGTTCAGGGCCGGGGCCTGCCGCCCGCAGCCGCGCTCAGGGGCGCCGCCCGCCTGCTTCCGTCCCGCCGGAGCCGGGCACGAACGCGCCCGCCGCCAGCTTCGCCACGAAGCGCGACATCGCCGGATCGAACCGATCCGGCGCCCAGCGCGCGCCGTCGTCCAGGGCGAACCAGCGCACCTCGGCGAACTCGGCGAGGTCGGGCGTGATCGGCGCCTGCTGATCCCCCTCCAGCACGAACCAGAGCGTCACATCGGTGTGCTGATCCGCCCCGCGCGTCCGCGTCACGGTGAGGAAGAACGGAGCGGAGCCGAGCACCGGGTGGAAGCGCCCGGCGATGCCCAGCTCCTCGTCCACCTCACGCAGCACCGTCCGGCGCGGATCCTCGCCGGGGTCGACGTGCCCGCCGGGCGGCAGCCACGCCCTGGCCTTCCGGTGGTCGACGAGCATCATCGAGGCGCGGTCCCGGTCCACCAGGGCGGCGTACACGACGAGGTGCCACGGCGGCGTCGCCGGCTTGGCCACCCGGAACAGCGGCGCTCCCGAGTCCACCCAGTCCAGCGTCCACCGGCGGTCCGCGGCCTCCCGGTCGTCGTGCGGGGAGACCCCCTCGACCAGGGCGCGGATCAGCGTCCGGGGCTGATCGGCGAGTGACATCGATCAGTTCCGGCCGGGCTTGTACGCCAGGAAGAACCCCTGCGGGCCCGACCGTGGCCGCTCGCTCGCGTCGGGCTCGCGGATCAGCCGGGCGTCCACGACCAGCCCGGCCTTGCCCAGCAGCTCGGCGATCTGCTCGGGAGGATTCCAGTAGACGTCGAGCGACAACTCGTGACCGTAACCCCTGCTCAGGTGACGACGCTGGTCACCCACCTTGAACGCGATCAGCAGGTGACCACCCGGAGCCAGCACCCGATGGGCCTCGGCGAACACCGTCGGCAGCAGCTCCGGCGGCGTGTGCACGGTGGAGTACCACAGCACCGCGCCGCCGACGGCCTCGTCCGCCAGGTCCAGAGCGGTCATCGACCCCACGTCGAACCGCAGCCCCGGGTGGCTCCGGCGGGCGACGGCGATCATCTCCGGCGACAGGTCGACGCCGAAGGCGTTCACCCCCAGAGCCCGCAGGTGCGCCGTGACGCGGCCGGGACCGCAGCCGAGATCGGCGACCTCCCCGGCGTCCCGCACGAGCTCGGCGAACGCCGCCAGCATGGCGCGGTCCAGCGGCTTGGTGTCCAGCTCGTCACGGAGAAGCTCGGCGTAGTCGGCGGCGACGGTGTCGTAGGCCACCCGGGTCTCATGGAGGTAGGAAGATTCGGTCACGGCCATGGACGATAGCCCCGTCGACTGACAGCCGCGGCTAACTCGTGACGACCCGTTCGTCCTGGCGGCCCAGGAAGAAGTAGACGCCGCGGTCCGTCTGCATGGCGGTGTGGAACTTCCTGGCCTTGGGCTTGGCCGACTCGTTGGTGGTGACGACCGTGACGACCACGTAGTTCAGGTACGCGCCCGAGTAGATCGCGCCGTAGGCGTACCTGCTGTGAGCGCTGCCCCTGCGCCAGGCCACCTTCCTGTCGGCGCTGTTCTTGAGCTGGTTCGCGGTCTTCTTGGCGTCGCCGGTGCCGGGGAACTGCAGCACGATCTGCACCGCCCTGAGGTTCCCGCCGTAGGCGGTGTAGGCGAGCTGGATGGCGCTCTCGCAGTTGTTGTCGGCCATCACGCCCTCGGCGTCCAGCGGGTCGCACGAGTCGTACGTCCAGCCGCCGACCTTGCGCGCCGCGTACTTCTCCCCCTTCAAGGAGTAGTTCCAGTTGCCGAACTCGGTGTGGTCGAGCGGTCCCTTCGAGTTGTCGCTGGGCGTGCTGGACGGCTCGGGGGACTCGGTCGGCGTGGGCGACGGCGCCGGGGACGACGGCGCGGGGGACGACGGTGCGGGGGACGAGGGTGGTGCGGACGCCGGCGGGGTGCTCGGCTGGGCGATGGGGGTGGCCGCGGGGCCGCCTGAGGAGTTGAGGTAGGCGTACGCGCCGAAGGCGCCGCCCCCGAGCAGGAGGAGCGCCGACAGGGCGACGATCACGCCGATGAGCACGGGGTTGTTGCGGTTGCCTGGCGGAGGGCCATAGGGCGGCGGCGGCCCGCCCTGGTTGCCGTACTGGCCGGGTGGCGGGCCGCCCTGGTTGCCGTATTGGGTGGGTGGCGGGCCTGCCTGGTTGCCGTACTGGCCAGGGGGTGGCCCGGCCTGGTTGCCGTACGGGCCCTGGCCCTGCCCGTGATCGGGCCGGCCCTGGGGTGGCCCGTAGCCGGGCCGGCCCTGTCCGGGGGCCTGAGGGGGGCCGTAGCCGGGGGCACCCTGGGCTGGTGGCGGCGGCCCGTACCCTTGGTGCCCCTGAGGCCCCCAGGGCCCTTGGGGAGGGGGCTGCGGAGGGTATGCCATCACCCCATTGTGGGACACACCACCACCACATACCCCAACCGCCCCACAATTACGATCTCATGCACACCGCCAGACGGCCGCGGCCGGCAAGGCGTTCTGGCCGCGCGTCGTACCGCCGATGGTGTCGTCGTCCCCGATCGTCGTGACGGAGGTGGCGTCGCCGAGCTGGCCCACCAGCGTTCCGAACCGCCAGACCTGGAACGGCGTGGACGTCAGGGAGCTGACGATGAGCCCGTTCCTGTTGATGTGCGCCGCCAGCGCGCTCTGGGGCAGCACGTGCGGCTGCCCGTTCCGGTCCCAGTACGCCGGCCGGTTCGGCTCGGAGCCCAGCCGGAGCGACCCGGCCACCAGCCCGTCGGCGACGACCCGGGCGTATCCGTGCTGCATGTCCGGCGCCTCCGGCAGGCGGGTGAGCCGGCCGTCGCGCCACAGGTGCGGCCACGGATAGGTCGAGTCCGTCCCCACCAGCAAGGTGCCGTCGTGGTCCACGTCGATCACCTGCATGCCCGCGGGCATGTCCGGCACCGGCTCGACGACGCCGGGCCGGTCGTGCGGCCAGCGCACCACCACGGCCACGGTGCTCGTGCCCTGCCAGACCGTGGCGTGGCCGTAGACGTCGCCGCTCTCGGTGATCCCGATGGCCCTGCTGCTCGTCTCCGCGCCGGGCAGCGGGGGCAGGATCTCCCGCCTGCCGTCGCGGATACGGAAGGAGATCGCGGACGCTCCCCACAGGCCCGTCACGGACGTTCCCGCGATGGTCCCGCTGCTGTTCTGGCCCACGACCCGGTCGGTGCCATGGCCGGTAGACCCGTAGTCGATGACCCGGCCGTCCTTCCAGTAGACGATCCGCCAGCCGGTGTCGGGGAAGTAGGCCCTGCCGGAGTAGCCGCCGTTGTGGTCGGTGGCGTCGACCTGGTGCTGCGTCGCGCCGGCGGGTGCCTGGAGCGCCTGCATCCGCCAGGTGCACGCCGATCGTGCCGCCGCTGCCTGGGGCGCGACGGCGAACGCGGCGACGACCAGCATCGCTGCCATCACGAGTCTGCCTGTCATGACAACAGTCGATCGTGATCGGCCGGGGCGGGCATCTCCCTGAGTGCTCAGGAGCCGAACGCGCGCCGGTAGCTGTTGGGGCTCACGCCGGTCGTCCTCTTGAAGCGGTCGCGGAAGGCGGTGGGCGAGCCGAAGCCGACCTGGGCGCCGATGCGCTCGACTGGGTGCCGGGTGGTCTCGAGGAGATGCTGGGCCTGCCGGATCCGGGCGCGGTGCAGCCACTGCAGCGGGGTGGTGCCGGTCTGCTCGCGGAAGCGGCGGATCAGCGTGCGCGTGCTCATGCCGGCGTGGGCGGCGATGCCGTCGAGGGTCAGGCTGCCGGCGAGGTTGTCCTGCAGCCAGGCGAGCAGCGGCTCCAGCTCCGAGCCGCGCGGGACGGCCGGGTGGTCGTGGACGATGAACTGGGCCTGCCCGCCCTCCCGCTCCAGCGGCATGACGGACAGGCGGGCGGCGTCGGCGGCGACGGCCGAGCCGTAGTCGCGGCGGATCAGGTGCAGGCACAGGTCGAGCCCGGCGGCGGCGCCGGCCGAGGTGAGGAACTGGCCGTTGTCCACGTACAGGACGTCGGGGGCGACCTCCAGCCGCGGATGGGCGGCGGCCAGCCGCTCGGCCAGGATCCAGTGGGTGGTCACCCGCTGGCCGTCCAGCAGCCCGGTGGCGGCCAGCGGGAAGGCGCCCGAGCAGATGGAGGCGATGCGGGCGCCGTTCGCGGCCGCCGCGCGCAGGGCGTCGCGGACGGCGCCGGGCAGCGGCGCGAACGGGTCCGAGGTGCCCGGCACGATGATCGTGTCCGCTCCCTCCAGCTCGTCCAGCCCCCAGGGCACGCCTATCGTGAACGCGCCCGCGCTGACCTCGGACCGCTCGCCGCACACCCGGGTCCGGTAGCCGGGACGCCCGCCGGGCAGCCGCGTGCGGGTGAAGGCCTCGATCGGGACGGACAGGTCGAACGGGATCACCTGGTCGAGCGCCAGTACGGCGACGGTGTGCATGGCCGCAACCTACCTGGCCGCCCGCCCGCCCTCTCCGGCGGTCAGCGGCCGGCCCACCGTCCGGTCAGCCAGGTCAGCGGCACGCACGCCAGGCACATCAGCAACCCGACGACGATGACAGCCGGCAGGCCGCCGCCGGTCAGGGCCCAGCCGCCGAGCAGCGCCCCCGCCGCGATCCCGGCGTTGACCGCGGAGGCGGGCAGGCTGGCGGCCAGGTCGCGCGCCGGGCCGGCCAGCGACGCCACCCGGTACTGCAACGCCGGCACCAGCCCGAACCCGACCAGCCCCCACGCCAGCAGCGCCACCGCGGCCAGGGCCGGGATGGTCCCGGTCAGGTGGAGCAGGCCCAGCGACAGCACCAGCACCACGTTGGCCACCAGCAAGGCGCGGGAGGCGTCCCGGTCGGCCGCCCAGCCGCCGGCGAACGTGCCGATCGCCGTGGCCACGCCGTACGCGAGCAGGAACCCGCTCACGGCGCCGTCCGAGATGCCGGTCATCTCCAGCAGGAAGGGGGTGATGTAGGTGAAGACGGTGAACTGCCCACCCAGCAGCAGCACCCCGACCCCGAGCATGGCCAGGACGCGCGGCGCGAACGCGGACCGGGCCTGATCGCGCAGCCCCGGCGCGTCGGCGGCCGGGGCGACGGAGGGCATCGCGAGCAACAGACCGGCCAGGACGACCACGCCCACGGCGACGATCACGACGAACGATCCGCGCCAGCCGAGCGCCCGGCCCACCAGCGTGCCGATGGGCACCCCCATGGCGGTGGAGACGGCGATCCCGCCGAGCACCACCGCGATGGCCCGCCCCATGCGCTCGGCGGGCACGATCGAGCCCACCGCGGCGAAGGCCGCCCCCACGAACGCGCCGTGCAGCGACCCGGCCACCGCCCTGGCCACGAGCAGCAGCTCGAACCCGGCCGTCGTGACCATGGTCAGCGTGGCGAGCAGGAAGGCCAGCATGGAGGCCCACATGAGGGTCCGCCGGTCCAGGCGGATGCTCACGGCGGTCAGCAGCGGCCCGCCGAGGCACAGGCCCAGGGCGTAGGCGGTGACCAGGACACCTGCCGTGCCGACCGTCACGCCGGTGTCCGCGGCGATGAGGTCCAGCACGCCGACGATCACCAGCTCGGTGCTGCCCAGGACGAACGTGGCGAGGAACAACGAGACCAGAGCCAGGTTGCCACGGGTGCGGCTCATGGTCGGGGAGGGGTGCACGTCAAGACTCTCCGGTTCGTTTCTGCGTACGGCCGGCATCGTCACGAGGCCTGGACGAGGGGCACGGTGGCGGGCGCGCGGCGACGGCCGTTCGAGGGATCTTGGGGTTCCCCCAGATGGTGGCAGGGGGCCGGAAGGGGCGGATAGTGCGCGGGTAACCGGCCGGATATGCATTTTGCACGGGTCCACTCCGGCGCGGCAGGTCCGCGGTGGCCGTCCTAGATCCAGCCGGACTCGGTGGCGATCCGGATGGCGTCGACCCGGTTGCGCGCGCCCAGCTTGGTCACGGCTGAGGTCAGGTAGTTGCGCACGGTGCCGTAGGTCAGGAACAGCCGCTCGGCGATCTCGGCGGGCTGCGCCCCCGTGGCCGACAGCCGCAGCACCTCGGTCTCGCGCCGGCTGAGCGGGCTCTCCGGCGTCTCCAGCGCCACGAGCGCGAGCGCCGGGTCCACCGCCCGCCCGCCGGCTGCCACGGTCCTGATCGCCGCGGCGAGCTCGGCCGGACGGATGTCCTTCGGCACGAACCCGGCGACCTGCGCGCCCAGGGCCCTGCGCAGCACGCCCGGCTTGGTCAGCGCCGTCAGGATCAGGACCCGGCACCCGGGCAGCGCCTGGCGCAGCTCGGCCGCCGCCGCGATGCCGTCCTGCCCGGGCAGGTCGATGTCGATGACGGCCACGTCGGGGCGGTGCGCCAGCGCCGCGGGCACGATCTCCGGCCCGGTGGCGACCCCGGCCACCACCTCGATGTCGTCCTCGAACGCCAGCAGCTCGACCAATGCCTCACGAAGGATGTGCATGTCCTCCGCGATGAGCACTCTGATCACGTCGTCCCCCCGATCGTCCCGCCGGAAAAATATCGGCCGCCCGCCGGCGCCCCACCGGCGGGCGGCACCGGCCACCGAGCTCCGCGGGAGACAGCCACGAGGACAGGGTGGCGCGCGGGCCGGGAGCCCGTCACCCCATGATGACCGTGAGCTCGAACCTGCCCTGGTGCGGGATGCGGAGCGCGTGGAAGCGGCGGGAGCCGTCGCGGAAGTAGCGCACGGTGCCGGCCGCGACGGTCGCCTGCGAGGGGGCGCCCCAGCGGAAGCGGATCGTGGTGCGGCCCCGGCGCACGTCGAAGCCGTCGGCGGTGGCGGTGGTCGAGCCGCCGAACGCGGCACGCGTGCCGTCGGTGAAGGTGAGGACGTCGTCGGGCCGCAGTACCAGGGGGATCTGCTCGGTGGCGGCGGCGTTCGCCGTGACCGTGCGCCGGACCGTCCGGCGGGTGATCAGCACGTCCGTGGTGACGTTCGCGTTGCCGTACCGGATGCCGAAGGCGGCGGGCGCCGGGCCGCCGGTCCACTCGCCGCCACCGGGGGCGCCGCGGAAGTAGGTGGCCGGCAGGGGACCGCCGGAGTCGGGGACCTGGCCGGGGAAGACGGTGGACCAGCAGGCGTGGTTGTTGTCGTTGAGCCCGCAGATGATCGTGCCGGCCTCGGGATGCCACAGGAAGGTCAGCCCCGTGCGGGCGCGGGAGGCGCGGTCGCCGAAGTAGCCGCCCAGGTACAGGCCGGGCTTGCGGACGTACAGGAAGTCCTGGCCGCGGTCGCTGCGCAGCTCGACGAAGTCGGACGAGCGCAGGTAGGGCAGGTCCGCGATGGCGGCGGCCCGCTGCCGCCTGCTGGGGAAGCGCTCGCCGAGCAGGCCGTGGGTGAGGATGCGCGGGGAGGTGTCCTGCTTGGCGAGCGGCGTCACAGGCTCGGCGGACGCGGCCCAGGCGGCGCGGGCCTGGGCCAGGTCCTCGCGGGCGGTCATGAACGCCGACAGCAGCGGCACCTGGCGGGTGAAGGTCCAGTTGAGCGCGGTCCTGTCGGGGTCGGGCCTGACCTCGTCGTACCAGCGGGTGCTGGTACGGGTGGAGGGGGCGACGTTGACCAGGTATCCGGCGCCGTCCGGCTCGCGCAGCAGGTTGTAGGACAGGAAGCCGGTGAACGCGCGGGCCATGTCCACCAGGTGCGGGTCGGGGTTGTGGTGGTAGGCGTCGGCCAGCTCGGGGAGCATGACCTCGAAGTTGTAGTTCATGTCGTGGCCGCCCTCCTCGTGGAAGAAGCCGGCGGAGCTCAGGCCGGTCGTGGCGATCCTGGCGAAAGCCTCGGTCAGGCGGGTGGAGAGCGCGGGGTCGGGGTCGAGCCGGAGCGCGACCGAGGACCCGGCCAGGCCCGAGGCGGTCTGGTTCGACCAGGTGAGGCGCTCCTGCCAGACGGTCGCGTTGCCGGCGTCGAGGAACCACGTCATGGCCGTCCGCAGCGCGGCGGTGAGCTGTGCCTGCCGTGCGGGCAGCGCCCCGCTCGCGCGCAGGATGCTCAGGGTCTTGGCCAGGTAGCCGATGCCGAACCCGGTGGGCGCCAGGCCGTGCTGGCCCCGGCTGTACTCGGGGAAGGAGCCGTCGGCGTGCTGCAGCGACAGGTAGTGGCCGAGCGCCGCGTCGAGCGCGGCCAGCAGCCCCGCGTCCCCCGCGTACGGGTTCCACACGCGGGCGTTGGCGTGGAACCAGGCCAGCGTGAAGACGTGCTCCTGCACGCGGGCGTTGTACGGCGCCGCCGGGTTGCGCCACCAGCCGCCGGCGAAGAAGCCGCTGTCGTCCATGTCGTTGACCATGGGCGCGAGGGTGGCCAGGTACGGCGCGAAGCGCTGCTCGTGGGGGGCGAACAGCCCGCGGTCCACGGGCGGCAAGGAGGGGATGCCGGCGTGGGCGGTGCCGGGCGCGAGCACGGGGACGGCCGGGAGCAGGGCCGCGGCGCGGAGGAGGGTGCGGCGAGAGAGCATGGTCAGCCTTTCAGACCGGTGTGCGCGAGCCCCTCGATGAACTGCCGCTGGGCCAGCACGAAGACGACCAGGATGGGCAGGGCGGTCATCGTGGCGGCGGACAGCTGCACGTTCCACAGGGGCGAGCCGTAGGCGTCGACGAACTGGGTGAGCGCCTGCGGCAGGGTGAACTTCGACGGGGTCGACAGGAACACGATGGGTTCCAGGTAGAGGTTCCACGAGTGCAGGAACGTGAAGATGGCGACGGCGCCGAGCGCGGGCCTGGCCAGCGGCAGCGCGACGCGGTAGAAGGTGCCGAAGCGGCCGAGCCCGTCGACCCTGGCGGCCTCCTCCAGCTCGCCGGGCAGCGTGATGAAGAACTGCCGCATGATGAACGTCGCCAGCACGCTGGGCGCGCCCAGGATCGGCACCAGGATCAGCGGCCAGTGCGTGTCGGTCAGCCCCGCCGCGTGGAACATCTGGAACAGCGGGACGATCGTCACCTCGCTGGGGATGAGCAGGCCGACGAGCACGACCAGGAAGAGCACGTTCTGGCCGGGGAAGCGGATGCGGGCGAACGCGTAGCCGGCCATCGCGGCCACCGCCATCGTGCCGGCGGTCACCACCGCCGCGATGTAGAGGCTGTTGAGGTACTGCTGCCCGAACGGCTGCAGCTCGAAGACCCGGCCGTAGGTGGAGAAGTCGAACCTCGACGGCAGCAGCGCGGGCGGGAAGGCGAAGATGTCGCTGATCGGCTTCACCGACGAGGTGACCATCCACCAGGTCGGGAAGACGAACGGCACGCACAGCACGCACAGCAGCGCGTACAGCGCGAGCTTGACCCTACGACTCATGGAAGACCCACTTCCGGCGCAGCCGCCACTGCAGCAGCGTCAGCGCCGCGACGATCAGGAACAGCAGGACCGACAGGGTGGCGCCGTAGCCGAGGTGCCGGAACTGGAAGGCCTGCTGGTACAGGTAGTAGACGAGGACCGTGGTGGACATGCCGGGCCCGCCCTGGGTGAGCACGGCGATCTGGGCGAACACCTGCAGCGACCCGACCACGGTGATGATCGAGGTGAGCAGGATGGTGGGGCTGATCAGCGGCACCGTGATGCGCAGGAACCGGGTCCGGGCGCCGGCGCCGTCGAGCTGCGCGGCCTCGTAGAGCTGGCGCGGCACCCCCTGGAGCGCCGCCAGGAACAGGACCATGTTGAGCCCGACGTTCTTGACGACCTGGACCACGACGACCGACAGCAGGGCCGTGCCCTCGCCGCGCAGCCAGTTGGGCCCTTCCACGCCCGCCACGCCGAGCAGCCCGTTGACGCCGCCGTCCTGCTGGAGCAGGAACTGCCACACGATCGTCCAGGCGACCAGCGACACCAGCACCGGCGAGAAGAACAGCGTGCGGAAGAACGTGGTGCCGCCCAGCCGCTGGTTCAGCAGGACGGCCAGGGTGAGCGCGAGGGCGAGGTTGAGCACGACCAGGCCGGCCGAGAAGAGCGCGGTGCTGGTCAGCACCTGCCCCATGTTCGGGTCGGCGAGCAGCTTGGCGTAGTTCTCCCCGCCGACGTAGTCGAACGTGCCCGCCAGCACGTTCCACTCCTGGAGGCTGTAGTAGACGACCAGGCCGAGCGGTAGCAGGACGAACAGCGCGCTGCCCGCGAGCTGCGGCGAGATCAGCAGGTAGCCGACGAGGGCGTCGCGGCGGGGGATGGTCCAGAAGGGGCGGGGCCGGGTGGCGGCGCGCACCGCCACCCGGTCACGCAGGTTCGTCGCCGCCACGTCATCCCCCCAGCAGCGGCTGGATCTTCGCGCACACGCCGTCCAGCACCGCCTTGACGTCGGCGTCCGGCTTCCACAGCGGGTCGAGGGCGGCCCTGGCGGTCTGGGCGAGCTCGGCCTGCCCGGTGTGGCTGGGCTTGACCACGCCCTTCTCGATGCCGTCGATCACGACCTCCTGGAGCTGGTCGCCGTTCAGCATGGGGCTGGTCTTGGCCATGGTGCCGGCGGTCAGCAGCGAGCCACGCGCGGGCGGGAAGTACGCGGCGAGCTTGGCGGAGTTGGCGGCGTTGGCGAAGTAGGCCAGGAAGTCGGTGGCCTGCTCGGCCCTCGGCGACTTCTTCAGCACCCCGATCCCGGCCTGGCCGATGACCGCGTACTCGCCCTTCGGCCCGGCGGGCAGCGGCACCAGGTCCCACTTGAAGGTCGCGTCCTCCAGCATGGCGGCGCGCGAGATCTGGGCCACGGCCATCGCGGTGTCCCCGGAGAAGAAGTCGACGGCGGTGCCGGGGCCGGGCATCGACTTGTCGGTGAAGATCGCCTTGTGCATGAACGTCATGGCCTCGACCATCTCGGGCGCGTTGAACTGGCAGGTGCCGCCGTCGTCGCTCCACGCCTTGGCGCCCCAGCCCTGCCAGACGGTGGCGAGGTTGTCCCAGGCCTTGTAGTCGAAGTTGAGGATGGTCAGACCGTTCTTCCCCTTCGCCGCGACGGCCTTGTTGATCTCGTTGGCGTGCTCCCAGTCCCACTGGCCGGCCTTCATCAAGTCCCTCGGCGCCTTCTGGCCCGCGGCCTTGACCAGGTCGGTGTTGACGAAGACGCCGAAGGGCGAGGTGGAGAACGGGTAGGCGTACAGCTCCCCGTCGCGCTCCCACAGCCGGGTGGCGGCCGGGACCAGCTCGCCGACGTTCTCGATCCTGCTCTTGAGCGGGACGAGAGCGCCCGAGCCGACGAAGTCGGGCGCGGAGTTCTCCATGATCCACGCCAGGTCGGGCGGGTTGCCGCCGGCGATCTGCGTGGTCAGCGTGGTCGTGTAGTTCTCGAACGGGATCGGGTCGAAGGTGATCGCGCCGACCTGCGGGTGGGACTTGCGGTACTCGGCGGCGATCTCGTTGAACAGCTTCAGGTGGGCCTCGTTGGAGGTCCAGATCGACATGCGCAACGGCTGCGGGCCCTGCGCGGCCGTCCCGGCGTCGCCGCCGCCGCAGGCGGTGACGGCGAGGAGGGCGGTCAGCGAGAGTGCCGCCAGCTTCCCGGATGCTTTCATGGGGGGTTTCTCCTTCTGGCGTCGATGACGGCGTCACCAAGTCGACGACGGCGTCAGTAACCGGTGACGTCGGGCCAGCGCAGCTCCACGCCGTCGCGGACGAGCCGATGCTGGTAGTCGGCCAGCAACCGCCCGTCCGCCTGCACGGCGTGCGGCGTGGTCGCGCGGTCCAGGCAGAAGGCGGCGAGCGCGCCGGCCGCCTCGCCGACGTTCCACTCCACCGGGTGCAGGCGGTAGGCGCCGTTGGTGATGTGGGTGGTGCCGATGTTCTTGCAGGCGGGCAGCAGATTGGCCGTCCGCTGCGGGATCAGCGCCCCGAGAGGGATCTCGAACGGGGAGCAGGCGACGTCGATGTAGTTGTCGCCGCCGGTCGAGGGGTGCAGGTCGATGCGGTACATGCCCACGCCCACGGAGTCGTGATAGGAGACGGCGCCCTTGTCGCCGCGTACCGCCACGGACAGGTCCTGCTCGGTGACGGTGGTCAGGGCCCGGACGCGCCGGGACTCGCGGATGTAGGGGGCCTGGGCGAGCCCGTCGGCGCCGCCCGTGACGTCGCCGCGCAGCCGCAGGCCGGTGTAGCCGGTGCCGCCGTCGTGGCGGGGCGCCTCGGTCTGCAGCCAGTACAGCACCGACAGGGACAGCTCGCGGGCCGCCTGGAGGTGCCGGTCGGCGTCCGGCACGTCGATGACCGGCCCCTCCAGGTAGTCGATCATCGGCCAGTTGACGAGCGTGATGTCGCTGCCGTACGCGCCGGGCAGGAAGTTGTCCCGGGCGGCGATCCTGCGGAACGTCCACAGGTTGCCGTCGCCCGGGTTGACCCGCTGGTCGGCCTCCACCAGCCGGGGGTCGTCGCCCGGGTTCGGGGTGAAGGAACGCTCCACGATCTCCAGCGTCCGCGGGCTCGGGCAGCGCCACGACAGCAGCCGGTCGCCCCAGAAGGGCGGCTGGTAGGCGCGCCAGAAGTCGTACGAGGCGGGCCTGTCGATCGTGTGGTCGCCGTCCACGTGGTCGATCGCGAAGCAGACGGACACGGCCTGCATGTTCATCGGCTGCGCGGTCGCGGGGGCGCTCGGCTCGCCGGTCTCGTCCTGGGACTCGAAGCCGGTCACGTACTCGGTCCCGGTCAGGGGCAGCAGCTCGCCGGTCTCGGTGGCGTCCAGCACGTACGCCGCCACGGCCGTGATCTCCCCGCCCCCGTCGCGGTGCGCGAGCCGCACGGCCGTGACGCGGTCGCCGTCCACCTCGGCCCCGACCGGCCGGTACGGCTGCAGCACGCGCAGCCTCCCCGACCCCCGGTACGGGGCCAGCATGGCCTCGATGACCGCGACGGCGACCCGGGGCTCGTGGCACAGCTTGCTGACGTGCCCGGCGCCCGGGTTGAGCTCGCGCCACGCCCGCGCCCGCTCGGTCAGCGGGTAGTGCTCGCGGTAGTAGCGCCGGATGCCGTCGCGCAGCGCGCGATAGCTCGCCGTGACGCCGAACCGCTCCACCCAGGTGTGCTCGTCCGGCGGCACCGCCTGGCTGGTGAGCTGGCCGCCCAGCCAGTCGTACTCCTCGGTGAGCACCACCGAGCGGCCCGCCCGCAGCAGGGCGAGCGCGGCGGCCACGCCGCCCAGCCCGCCGCCGACGACGAGCGCGTCTGCCGATATCTCAACCACGTGGGGATTGCCTCTCCTCGACTACGGGTCAGGGGGGTGCCAAGGCCGAGCCCTGGACTACGGATCAGGTGGCGCCCTGGACTACGGACGGGGTGGTGCCAGCGTCGAGCCCTCGACCAGCTCGCACGCCAGCAGTTCCTGCGGGGTGCCGCCGTGCTCCAGCACCTGGGTGAGCAGCTCGACGGCCCTGCGCCCCATCTCCCGCCGGGGGATGCGGAACCCCGCGAAGTCGATGTCGGTGGACACCGGCCTGGTGGGCGCGCCCAGCGCGACGATGGACAGGTCGCGCGGCACGTCCAGGCCGCGGGCGCGGGCGACCTCGGCGATGGCCGCGCCGTCCGCCAGCTCCTCGGCGAACACCACGGTGACCTCGGACGCGGGGCCGGAGCCGAACAGCTCGTCCGCGCCCGCCAGGTGCACGCCTTCGACCCCTGCCTCGGCCACGCCCTCGGTGAAGCCGCGCAACCGGTCGGCGTAGGACTCCGCGCCCTGCCCGGACCCGACGTAGGCCATCCGCCGGTGCCCGAGCGCCGCCGCCCGCCGGACCAGCGCGCGCACCGCCGGCGGGTAGTCCGCGCCGACGTACGGCACCGGCCCGCCGGCGTCGTCGCGGCGCCCGACCGAGACGAACGGGATGCCCTCCGACAGCAGCCTGGACAGGTCGTCCCGGTGGATCGTCCGGCCGAGCAGGACGCATCCGTCCGCCAGCCGGATCCGGCTCTCCGCGCTGAAGATGCGCCGCCGCTCGCCCTGCTCCACCTTGGCGCTGGTGAACAGCAGCAGGTCGCAGCCCGCCTCCTCCGCGCACTCCTCGATCCCGACCAGGAACGGGTGGTAGAAGTCGGCGCTCTCGGCGGGGAAGACGGCCTCGTAGGTGAACACGCCGTAGATGCGGTTGCGCCGCTCGACGAGCCGCCGCGCCGCCGGGTCGGCCACGTAGCCGGTCTCCCTGATCACCTGGAGCACCCGCTCGCGGGTCTCGGGCGAGATCCGCACCTCGCCCTCGGCCCTCCCGTTGAGCACCAGGGACACCGTCGTCTGGCTCACACCCGCCATGCGCGCGATGTCCTGCTGCGTCAGCCGCCGACCTGAAGGAGCCACAGTACGTATCACCCGTTCCGCTGATAATGCGTATTAGTTCGGTCATTGTGGAACCGGACACAGCGGGGCGTCAAGGGGTAATCGCTGAAGTAATAGGTATTAGCAGTCTCGGCTCGGGAAACGGGCGATCTCGCCGTTGACAGACGTAACAACCAAGCGCATGCTTGGGCGCATGGCCGGATCAGCGAGATCGACCAGCAGTCACGACCCCAGAGGCCCCAGCCGCCGTACGCTGCTGCGCGGCGCCGCCGTCGCCGGAGGGGCGCTGGTGACGGGCGCCGCGCTGGGCGGCGCGCCCGCCCGCGCCGAGACCGAGTACGACGTCGTGGTGGTCGGCGCGGGCGCCGCCGGGATGACCGCGGCACTGGCGGCGGCCAAGCGCGGGCTGCGCACCGTCGTGATCGAGAAGGCGCCGACGTTCGGCGGGTCGGCCGCCCGCTCGGGCGCGGGCATCTGGATCCCGAACAACGAGGTCATCCTCGCCGCCGGGGTGCAGGACACCCCCGCCAAAGCCGCCGCCTACCTCGCCCGCGTCGTCGGCGACACCGTGCCGATCGAGCGGCAGCAGGCGTTCCTGGCCGCGGGGCCGGCCATGATCTCGTTCGTGATGCGGAACAGCCCGCTGCGCTTCCGGTTCATGGAGGGCTACTCCGACTACTATCCGGAGCTGCCCGGCGGCATGCCCGGCGGACGCTCCATCGAGCCCGCCCAGCTCGACGGCAACCTCCTCGGCGCCGAGCTGGCCCGCCTGAACGGCCCGTACATCCCCACCCCCGCCGGCATGGTGGTCCACAGCGCCGACTACAAGTGGCTCACGCTCGCCGCCGTCAACCCCAAGGGCCTGGAGGTGAGCGCCGCGTGCCTGCTGCGCGGCACCGAGGCCGCGCTGCGCGGCGAGAAGCCGCTGACCATGGGCCAGTCGCTGGCCGCCGGGCTGCGGGCCGGGCTGGCCGCCGCCGGCGTGCCGGTGCTGCTGAACACCCCGCTGCTCGACCTGAGCCGCGAAGCAGGACGGGTCACGGGCGTCATCACGCCGTCCGGCGCGATCAGGGCCCGGCGCGGCGTGATCATCGGGTCGGGCGGGTTCGAGCACAGCGCGGCCATGCGCGCGGAGTTCCAGCGCCAGCCCATCGGCACGAGCTGGACCGTCGGCGCCAGGGCGAACACCGGCGACGGCATCGAGGCCGGCGAGCGGGCCGGCGCCGCGCTCGACCTGATGGACGACGCCTGGTGGGGCCCGGCCATCCCGCTCCCCGACGAGCCCTACTTCTGCCTGGCCGAGCGCACGCTGCCCGGCAGCGTCCTGGTCAACGGCCACGGCGTGCGCTTCGTCAACGAGGGCGCCCCCTACAGCGACGTCGTCCACGTCATGTACGACCGCAACAGCGCCGCCACCCCGCACATCCCCGCCTGGCTGATCGTCGACCAGCACTACCGCAACAAGTACCTGTTCAAGGACGTCGCGCCGCTGCTGCCGCTGCCCGGCGCCTGGTTCGACAGCGGGGCCGCGTACAAGGCGTGGACCATCGAGCAACTGGCCCAGCGGATCGGCGTGCCCCAGACCGCGCTGCGCGGCACGATCAACCGGTTCAACGGGTTCGCGACGACCGGCAAGGACCTCGACTTCCACCGCGGCGACAGCGCCTACGACCGCTACTACGCCGACCCCCTGGTCAAGCCGAACCCCTGCCTGGCCCCGCTGTGGCTGCCGCCCTTCTACGCGTTCAAGATCATCCCGGGGGACCTCGGCACCAAGGGCGGGATGCGCACGGACGCCCGCGCGCGCGTGCTGCGCGCCGACGGCTCGGTCATCCCCGGCCTGTACGCCGCCGGCAACGCCAGCGCGGCCGTCATGGGCCACAGCTACGCCGGCTCCGGCTCGACCATCGGCCCCGCCATGACCTTCGGCTACGTGGCCGCCAACGACATCGCCGGCACCCTCTGAAGCCGCCGATCGCCGGACGCGTCAGGTCCAGGTCGCCGAATCCGGATCGACGCCCTGCGCGCGGGCGTTGGCGTCGATGATGTCACGGAGCCAGAGGGTCAGGCCCGGCTCGATCGCGTCGTAGTAGGCCGTGAAGCCGGGATCGGCGGCGTGCGTCCTGCCCAGGCAGACCTGCATCGCATGGGTGCAGTCGAAGTACGCGCCGATGGAGGCCCTGTGCCGCTCGGCCAGGGCGTTGGCCTCGGCGCTGCCTGGACTGACGCCGGCGCGCTTGGCTGCCGCCAGGTCGTTCTCGAGCGTGGCGAGGTTGTCGGCGATCCGCTGCCAGTCCTCGGGGGACATGCCCGCGGCGCGCTCGGCGTACTGCGCCCATTGAGCCGTGTCGCCCCATCGGTCACGTGCGCCCGCGAGCGATGACGGCTCCCAGCGCTGCCCGAAGATCGCGACCTGCTCCTCCGGGGAGAGCAGGATGCCGGCGCTCGCGGCATCGATCATGCGGTCGACCGCGTCGACCATCGCCTGCAACCGGGAGATGCGCTCGACGAGCTGGGCGCGCTGCTGTCTCAGCGGCACGGTCATGTCGACCGTCGGAGCGTCGAGCAGCTCGCCGATGTCGTCGAGGGGCAGGCCGAGCTCGCGGTAGATGAGCACCCGGTGGATGCGGGCGACGTCGGCCGCCGAGTAGAGCCGGTAGCCGCCGGAGGTGCGCCCGGACGGGCGGACGAGCCCGATCGCGTCCCAGTGATGCAGGGTGCGGACGGTGACTCCCACGTGCGACGCGGCGGCCCCGACGGTCAGCCCGCTGGCGCCCGCGGCATCGTCCATCACGGTGTCGGTCACGCCATCGAGTCTGACATGCGCGGACCGGTGCCCGCCTTCGCGCTCCGTGCCCGCCCTCGCGCTCGGGGCCCGGCCCGCGCGGGCGGGCACGGCCGCCACCGTGCCGTACCCGTACGGCGGCTTCAACCTGCCGGACCAGGACGCCAACGGCGGCTGGGTCGCCTCGGCGGTCGACCTGGCCAGTCGACGCCCGGCCCGTTCAGCTTCCCGGCCGCGTGCAGAACGGCGTCACCTACT
This sequence comes from Nonomuraea sp. NPDC050202, assembly GCF_040656115.1. Classification (NCBI taxonomy): domain Bacteria; kingdom Bacillati; phylum Actinomycetota; class Actinomycetes; order Streptosporangiales; family Streptosporangiaceae; genus Nonomuraea; species Nonomuraea sp. NPDC050202. Next base: position 432,913 of record NZ_JBFALF010000005.1, read on the forward strand.
GCGCGATCTTCAACCGGAGGGAGGAGAAGGGCACGCCCGACTTCGACGCGATCGACCCCATCCTCGGCAAGGCGATCGGCACCGTGACGACCTGGCCCACCACGGACCCCGCCCCGCGGTACTTCTGATCCCCCGGGCCCCGTGGCGGGGATCACGGAGCCATGCGCGAGACGCGTCAGTCGCTCCATTTCGGCTGGCGCTTGCTCAAGAACGCGGACATGCCCTCGCGAGCCGCGGCGGACTGCGAGGACTCGGCCATGACCCTGGTGGCGAGCTGGTAGGCCTCCGCCTCGGGCAAGGACAGCTGCTGGTGGAGGGTGCGCTTGCCGAGCGCCTTGGAGGCCCGGCTGCCGCGAGTGGCCCGGCCGAGCAGGTCGATGACGGCGGCGTCGAGATCCGCGGCGGGTACCACCCGGTTGACCAGCCCCCATTCGAGCGCTTGCGCGGCGGTGATGGTGTCACCGGTGTAGGCCAGCTCGGCAGCGCGCTTGCGGCCGATGTTGCGGGCGATGGCCACCATCGGGGTGTGGCAGAACCAGCCACCCTTGCCTCCCGGCGCGGCGAAGCCGGCGGAGTCGGCGGCGACGGCGAGGTCACAGGTGGCGACCAGCTGGCAGCCTGCCGCGGTGGCCAGGCCGTGGACCCGGGCGATGACCGGTTGCGGCACCGATTCGATCAGCTCCATGAGGCGGAGACAGGTGTCCAGGAGGGTGCGCACCCCGTCCACGTCGGCTTCGGCGACGTCGGCGAAGTCATGACCGGCGCTGAAGACGGGACCTGCCCCGGCCAGGATGATCCCTGAGGCGTCGCTGTCGCCGGCGGCGCTGAAGGCGTTGATCAGATCGCGCAGATGTGCCAGCGACAGGGCGTTGCGTCGCTGCGGCCGGTTCATCGTGATCGTCACGAAGTCGACGTCGCGGTTGACCAGTACATGATCGAGGTTCATGGGCGGGCTCCTGATGATTCCGCAGGCCGCGTGACCGCCATCGGCCACGTGCACATTGTTCCCACCTTCGGGGGCGGCAGCCCTTCGACAGGGTGTCGATGGCGGGGGACCGGCAGCGCCCTTCTTCCCTAGGGTGGAGCGGGACGAGTCGGGCGCGCCCTTCCCGACCTCGCAGGCTCCGATGGGCAGGCTCCCCATTCGCGTGCTCGGCCGGGAGGAAGTGCTGGCCGAGCTACGAGATGCGGTGCGTACGCGGGATCCTCACGTTCATGTGCTGGCCGGGCTGGGCGGCTCGGGGAAGACGACGATCGCGTTGCGGCTGGCGGCCGATCTGGCCGATGCCGGGCATCTGGTCTGGTGGGTGGACGCGAGCGATCACGCCCAGCTCACCGTCCTGCTGTTGCGGGCCGCCCAGGACGACCTCGACGTACCGGACGGGGTGGTCAAGGAGACGCTGGCGGGCAGGCCTGCCCGCAGGCAACTCCGTCACCTCGCCGTGACGGCCACGGCAGTCACCCGCATGCTCAAGCTGAGCGTCCTCGCCGCGCACCAGCTCGCCGAAGAAGCCCTGGCGGCGACGGCACGCCCGCCGCGCAACGATCCCGCGCTGCTGGGCCTGCAGCACAGCCACGCGACCGTCTTGCACCGGCTGGGCGCCACGACCCGGCCGAGCGCCTGTACCGGCAGGTGCTCCAGGCCCAGCAGCTCCGCCTGGGCGTCGACGACCCCGACACCCTCTGGACCCGTCACACCCTGGCCATGCTGCTGTGTCAGCGGGGTGACGTGAAACGCGGCAGGCACGAACTGCGGACGACACTGGACGGCAGACTCCGCGTCCTGGGCCACACCCATCCGGAAACCCTCCGCAGTCAGCGTGACCTGGATGAGCTGGCCGGATGACGGGCGCGCCCTTCCCCGCGGCTGGGACGAGCCAGGTCGGAGCTAGTCGCACACGCCGCGACGGTAGGGGACGTACGGGATGTAGCGCCGCCATTCGGCCTCGGTCAGCGACCGGCCCGCCCTCGCGCAGACGGCGTCCGCGGCGCGTGCGGGGTCGGTCGGATAGTCCAGCAGGTCCCGCCCGCCGCTGGTCGCGTGCAGCGTGCCGTTGGAGTCGAAGGCCAGCGACCCGGCGCCGGCAGGGCCGGCGAACGGCGGGCCGACCTGCTGGCCGGTCGTGGTGTCCCACAACCGGATCTCGCCGAACGTGGCCGAGGCCAGCAGGTCCCCGCCGGGGGAGAACACGATCGCGGAAGCGTCACCGCCCGCGATGCTCGCCGGGGCTCCGGCGCGCACGTCACGTACGAGGGCACGGCGCCCTCCCGTCGCGGTGTCCCAGATGCCGACCTGCCCCTCTTCGCCGACGGCGACGAGCCGGCGGTCGGCGCTGAGTGCCACGACGTTTCCGGTGAACGGGCCGGCCCCGGCTAAGGCCGTCCGCTTCCCGGAGGTCAGGTCGACGATCTCGGCGCCCGAGGTGAGGACGCGGTCGTTGGCCACGAACGCGAGCACCCGCCTGTCCTCGATCGGGAAGGTCTCCGTCATGCTCCGTTTCGCGACGTCCCATGCTCTTGTGTGCTCCGTGCCGTCCTGGCCGACGGCGATCGCCAGCGTCTTGCCGTCCGGGCTGAACGCCTGGACGTGGTCGATGAGGTGGCTCGGGTCGTGCAGATCCGGCAGCCGGCGCCGGGAGGCCACGTCCCACAGGCTCGTCCGTGTGGGTTCGGGGCCGACGGTGATCGCGATGGTGCGCCCGTCCGGGCTGAACAACATCCAGGCGCCCGTGACGGCAGCGGGCTCGCCCAAGCCCTCGAGCTGGCCCAGCAGGCGGCGTTTCTGCACGTCCCACAGCTGTACGGCCGCCGTGCCGCGGTCGAGCAGCGCGGCGACGCGGCCGTCCGGGCTCAGCGCGTGCCCCGCGATCGCCGTCTGCGCCGGCATGGTCGCGTCGCCCAGGGACGGGGGCCGGGTGTGGGCGGAGACGTCGAGGGAGGTGACCGTCATGGGGTTGTCCGTGCGCAGATAGCGCAGTGTCCGGCCGTCCCGGTCGAAGCTCAGGGTGTGCACGTCCTGGCGCCCCAGGGGGAAGGTGGTCAGGGCGATCTGGTCGCCGATCCTCCACAGCGTGATTCCGTCCGGATCGAGAACGGCCAGGCAGCGGCCGTCCGGGCTGTACGCCACCAGGCCGGGCCCATAGGAGTTGCGCCACAGGGCGCCCGGCCTCGTCAGCGGCGGGCCGGCGGCCTTGCCTGACGCCACATCCCAGAGCAGCACCTCGGTCGGCCGCACGATCGCCAGGGTGCGGCCGTCCGGCGAGAAGCGCACGGCGATGACGTCCTGGCCCTTCCGCGCGGTGGGTGCGCGAAGCCGCTCGCCGCGGGACAGGTCCCAGATCTCGCCCGGTCCCTCCTGGTGGAACAGGGCCACGAAGCGGTCGTCCGGGCTGATCGCCACCGACTCGAACGAGCCGCGCTCCAGGAGAGGTTCGCGACCGCCCACCCGCCACAGCTGGGTACGCTCGCCCGCGGTGGTCGCCGCGTAGACCCGGTTCCCGTCGCCGAAGTCGGCGCCCGTGAGGCGGGTGTCGAGGCCGCCGGCAGGCCGTCCGGACGTCATGTCCCACAGCCGGACCCCGTCGCCTTCGACGTCGCCGGCGAGCGCCGCCAGCCGGCCGTCCCGGCTCAGGGAGATCTCGCCGTCCTCGCCGGGCATCGTGACGGCGACCGTGCGGGCCTTGCTGCGGGTGGCGACGTCCCACACGGCCACCTGCCGGTCGTCCCACGTGTAGAAGGTGCGGCCGTCGGAGCCGAACCGGCCGTACCCGAGCGCGTGGACGTCCAGGGCGGGCTGGGCCAGCGAGCCGTACAGGGCCGTACGCGCCTCGGGCGCCGGGGCGATGTTCCAGGCGGCGGCGCTCAGCAGCATCGCGACCACCGGGTCCTCGGCGCGCAGGGTCTCGGCGCGGGCGGCGACGGCCCGGGCGGCGGCCTCGTCACGCTGCTGGGCGAGGTCCAGGCTCTGCCGGACGGCGATCGCCCCGGCGCCGAGGGCCAGCACGAGCAGGACGCTCAGACTGGACGTCACCAGGCGGCGGACGCGGCCCCTGCGGCGGGCGACCGCTGTGCCGGCCTCCAGGAACGAGCGTTCCTGGGGGTTCAGGGTCAGGTGCCGGCGGCCCGTGGCGGCCCAGCGCAGCGCCGACTCCAGCGTCCTGCCCTGGAAGGGATCGCCCTGCCCCTCCTGCCAGCGCCGTGCCGCGACCGCGATCTCGCGATGGACGGCCAGGCCGGGACGCTCGGCTTCCACCCAGTCGCGCAGGCGTGGCCACGCCCGCAGCAGCGCCGGCCGGGAGATCATCACGTACTCGCCGCCGGAGGTCACCAGACTGGCCTCCGCGAACGCCGCCAGCACGTCGTCGGCGCCGGCCGGAAGCTCGGCTCGGGCCACTCGCCGCACCGTGTCCTCGCTGTCGGGACCGGCGGCGACCATGCGCAGGAAGATCTCGGGTACCAGCTCCTGGGCGGCAGGCGTCAGGGTCGCGTACACCTCCTCGGCGCGCGCCCCGATCGAGGGATCGTCGGAACCGGCGCGAACCTCGGACGCCTTCTCGACCCCGGCGGCCAGCGGATCGGGCACGGCCCCCAGCAGCCCCATCAGCAGCTCCCGGGCGGCCGGCCGGTCGGCGGGCTCCTTCCCGAGGGCCGCCTCCACCAGGGAACGCAGCGGGTCGGCGAGGTCGCCCAGGTCCGGTTCGGCCGTGAGCACGCTGTACATCACCGCGCCCAGGTTCTCCGCGTGGAAGGGGTCGCGTCCGGTGGCCGCGAACAGGACGATCGCTCCCCAGGCGAACACGTCGGCCGGGGTGCCCGCCCGCCGCCCGGTGAGGATCTCGGGCGCCATGTACGTGGGCGTACCGGCCACGACGCCCGTGGAGGTCAGCGACATCTCGGCGGTCCTGGCGATGCCGAAGTCGATCACCCGTGGGCCGTCCGGGCCGAGCAGCACGTTGTCAGGCTTCAGATCGCGGTGGATGACCTCGGCCTCGTGGATCGCGGTGAGCGCGGTGGCGACGCCGACGGCGAGCCGGTGAAGGTCGGCGCCGCCGAGCGGGCCGTGTTCCGCGACGAACCGGCGCAGGCTCGGGCCCTCGACGTATTCGCTGACGATGTACGGCCTGGCTGCCCCCAGATCGTGGCCGAGCACCTGGGCAGTGCAGAACGAGGCGACCCGCTCGGCGGCGGCCAGTTCCCGGGTGAGCCCGTGCCGCAGCTCGACCCCGTAGAGAATCTTGACGGCGACCCGCCGCCCGGAATCGTCGTACGCCTCGTAGACGACTCCCTGCCCGCCCGACCCCAGCCGCCCCGCCAGCAAGTAGTCGCCCAGGCGCGCCGGATCACCCGGAAGTAGTTCGGCCGAACCACCCATGTCCCGATCCCCCGTCTCTTCCGATCCCCATGCCGTTAGTCGAGACGGGGAGCGAGTTTGTTCGGCGTCCGTGGATCACGCCGGCATGGCCGGACCGGGCGGGAATGTTCTTCGGCTTCCATACCGTGGCCGGATCATCGCCGAGCTTCCAGGGCTGGTCGCCCCGAACCAGCTCACCGGCACGTTCGATCTGCCGGCAGGGCTTGAGCCGGTGGGGCCGGAGGTGTAGCGGCGAGGGTCGCCCTCCGCGCGAGCCGCCGCAAGCAGCCCCATGGCCTCCCGGCGGTGTGAGTCAGGCGGTGGTGATCCTCGGCCGGCTGCGGAGCCCTGCGAAGTCGCGGCTCCCTGCTGGCCCTTCATACCGGCCGGGGGTATGTTCGGAGAGGAGAAGACGACGTGCGGGAGGCGCGCAGTATGAGTGACGCATCCGAGATGTCCGGTGTGGCGCAGGTCGAAGGGTTCGTGGCCGATGGATACGACAAGGTACGCGAGGTCTTCCAGAAGCTGGTTCATGACGGCCGGGAGACAGGTGCCGGGGTGTCGGTCTGGCGCGATGGGCGAGAGGTCGTCCGGCTGAGCGGGGGATGGGCCGACTCCTCGCGGCACCGCCCCTGGCGTGCCGACACCCTCGTCCAGCCGTACTCGCTGTCGAAGTCCTTCGTGACGCTCGCCGCCCTGGTGGCGGTGCGCGATGGCGCACTGGCACTCGATGAGCCGGTGGCCAGGCACTGGCCCGAGTACGGGGTCGGCGGCAAGGACCGGACGACGTTGCGCCAGGTCCTCACGCACCGGGCAGGACAGCCACGGTTCCCGGCGGAGGCGTCCGGCCTGGATCTGCTGGACGACGCCGGGCTGCGCGGGAGCCTGGCGAAGGCGGCGCCGGAGTACGTTCCGGGAACGTCGCTCGGGGAGCACGCGCTGACCTACGGGCACCTGGTGGACGGCATCCTGCGCGCGGGTGCCGGCACCACGCTGGGGGAGCTGTTCAACGAGGTCGTACGGCCCGCGCTGGGGCTGGACGCGTGGTTCGGGGTGCCGGACGACCTGCTGGGGCGGGTCGCCGACCTGGAGTACGCCGACCCGGGCTGGCCCCGCCGGTTGCACGCCGCGCCGTGGCTCCAGATTCCGGACGGGACCTTGGACGTCGAGCGGGCGAACTCCAGAGCCTGGCGGCAGGCGGTCTTCGGCGCGGTCAACCTCCACACGACCGCCACGGCCATGGCCCGGTTCTTCTCCGAGCTGACCGCCGAGGACGGCCCCGTGCGCGCCCTGCTGGGACCGGAGCTGCACGCCGAACTGCTCGCCCCACAGGTCACGGAGTTCGACGAGGTCTTCGGGACCAGGATCACCTGGACGCTGGGCTTCGTCCGAGACCATGGCAAGATCGCCAAGGGCGGCATCGGCGGCTCGGCCGCCTGGTGGTCGCGCAGGCATCACCACGGCTGTGCCTACCTGACCCGCCGGCTGGACGATCACTCCAGGGCCGCGGAGATCGCCGCCGCCCTGGGCGACGACCTGACGGTCGTGGGCGAGGACTGACCGGGATCCGCTGGTGGAACGCCGGCGGCGGGCTCACGGGCGGCCGATCCAAGGCTGCCCGGGCCGCCGGCCGATCCTTGGACATGTCGGCGCCGGTCACCCGCGCCAGGATTGGCCGTCGGCGCAGCCACACCTGCAGCGGGCCGAGCAGTCCGGCCTGGTAGAGCTTGCCGGGGTCGCCGGGCCGCGTGCCGAGATGGCCGTACACCTCCAGGGAGATCAGACCGTTGGCCACCTTGGAACCGCCATATCCGCCGCCCGGCACCACGACGCTGGGACGCACGCCGGCCTTCTGGCCCAGCACACTCTCCTTGTTCGTCATCGACGCAGGACTAGCCTGTGCGTAGGCGCTAGTAAAATAAGAGCGACGACTCTTCTACTAGTATGGGTGTATGGCAAGAGCAGACACGCGGAACGCCATGGACGACTGCGATCGCGGCGACGCCGCGCTGACACGCGCCTTCACCCTCCTCGGCAAGCGCTGGAGCGGCCTGGTGCTGGGCAGCCTCCGAGCCGGGCCCGCCGGGTTCCGCGAGCTGTCGCGGGCGATCGACGGAGTCAGCGACTCGGTCCTGTCCGACCGGCTGTCGGAGCTGACCAAGGCGGGTCTGATCGCGCGCACCGTGGACGAAGGGCCGCCGGTGACCGTCACGTACGAGCTGACCGAGAGTGGCAAGGCGCTCATGCCCGCGCTTCACGAGCTGTCCCAGTGGGCCGAGGACCACCTGCCCACCGCGCCCGCCTAGCCGCTGGCAGCCCTGCGCGGCAAGGTCCCCGTGTTCTGTGCGCCGCGTGCCCCGTTGCGGCCGGGCCGTAGCGATCTCGGCCAGGGCCAGGCCTCAACCCCGACCAAGACGGGTATCGCGTCAGGGCCAGGGAGAGGGCAGCTGGCCCCGCCTTCGGTGGTGACGGAACGTGATAACTCGTGTCGGTCCACGACTTTCTCTTCGTGCGGTGCCAGTGTGACGCCGGTGTGACGTAGAGGATCTTGCAAGACTGCGCCCCCGTGATCACGTGGGTGATCACGGGGGCGCTTTCGTCTTGGCTGCTTCGCCAGCAGGTCCCGCTACGGAGAGCCGAGGGGCAGTCGTGTCAGCGATCAGCGACTCGTCTGCTGCGTTGCGTTCTGAGGTGTCAGCCGCGGGAGGCGGTGAGCTCGTCGGTGGGCGCGCCGGTGCGGGTGCGCAGGGTTGCTGCGGCGATCAGGGCGCCGGCGAGGGCGATGGCGGCGGCTCCGATGAAGGCGGCGGAGAAGCCGTTGGTGAGGGCGGGCAGGTCGCCGAGCTGGTCGGCGCCGTTGGCCGAGGCGACGGCGGTCATCGCGGCCAGGCCGAGCGCGGAGCCGACCTGGTAGCTGGTGTTGACGATGCCTGAGGCCAGGCCGCCTTCCTCGGGGCGGGCGGAGGAGATGGCGGTGCCGAGGGAGGGGATGAAGGCCAGTGACATGCCGAGGGCGGCGAGCAGGCTGGCGGGCAGGACGTCGGTGGTGAAGCTGCCGTCCGGGCTGATCAGGGACAGCCAGGCCATCCCGGCGGTGAGCAGGAGCAGGCCGGTGACCGTGGTCGGCTTGGGGCCGAGGCGGCCGATGGCTCGCGGCGCCAGGACGATCATGCCGATCATGATGAGGACGGTCATCGGGACCAGGGCGGCGCCGCTGGGGAAGGCGCTGTAGCCGAGGACCTGCTGCAGGTAGAGGTTGAGGAAGAACCACATGGGGATCCAGGCGCCGCCCAGCAGGAGTTGGGTGAGGTTGGCGGCGGCCAGGTTCGGGGTGCGGAAGATGGACAGGCGCATCAGCGGCTGGCGGCGGCGGGCCTGGATGGTGACGAACGCGGCCAGCAGCAGTACGGCGACGGCGAGTGTGATCCAGGTCTGGGCGGAGCCCCAGCCGGTCTCGGGTGCGCGGACGATGGCGTAGACGGCGGCGCCGAGGCCGAGGGTGACGGTCAGGGTGCCGAGCACGTCGATGGAGCCGCGTGTTGCGGGGGCGGCGGGCATCAGGGGGCCGGTGGCCGCGAGGGCGATGAGTGCGATGGGGATGTTGATGTAGAAGACCCAGGGCCAGCTGAGGTATTCGGTGATGACGCCGCCGAGGAAGACGCCGGCGGTGCCGCCGGCGGGGGCGGCGGCGCCGTACAGGGCCAGGGCTTTGGTCAGTTCCTTCGGGTTGTGGCCGAACAGCATCATCAGCAGGGTGAGTGCGGACGGGGCGATCAACGCGGCGCCGACGCCTTGGACGGCGCGGCCGGTCAGCTCGACCCACACCTCGGGTGCGATGCCGGCCATCAGGGAGCCGGCGAGCAGGATGAGCCAGCCGGCGCTGAAGAGGCGGCGGGCGCCGAGCAGGTCGGACAGGCGGCCGCCCAGCAGGAGGAGGCCGCCGAAGGCGACGACGTAGGCGTTGAAGACCCAGGACAGGTTTTCCTGGGAGAAGCCGAGGTCTTGTTGGATGCGGGGCAGTGCCACGCCGATGATCGACGTGTCCATGATCACGATGAACTGGGCCGTGGCGATCAGGGCCAGGGCGGTCCAGCGCCGGGGGGATGGTGCGGACATGGGTGCTCTCCAGTCTTCATGTACCCCTAGGGGGTATGTGCGAGGGCTAATAAATACCAGTAGGGGGTATCTGTCAAGCCTGCAGGATCAACGTCCGGTTTCCGGGTGCCGTCGCAGCGCCGCCAGGACGATCAGTGCCGCGGGGCCGGCCAGCCCGAAGCCGACGGCCATCCCGGCACCTACGCCGACCAGTTCCTGGAGCCAGCCCAAGGCGACGTACAGCGCGCCCGCCAGGGCAGCCGACACTCCCAGGAGGATGCCGGCCGCGCTTGCCGGCGCGCCTGGGGACCGAGCTGGTGAAGGTGACGGAGGCCAGGCTCGCCAGGCCGGCCGCGAGCGTCGGCCCGCCGACGGGCCGCGCAGCAGGCGTAGCTGAAGAGCGCCCGCGGCGGCCTGCGGCCATGGGACTCCCGGTAGGGCAGCAGGGCGAACATCAGGGCGGCGACCGCGATGCCCGGCGCCATCAGCCACGGGGTGGCATCGACGCCGAAGGCCGAGACGATGGAGAGATGAGGGCCAGCAGAACAGGCCCCAGATCGAAACGGGCCTGCAAGGTCGGCAGCAGGGCTCCGAGCATCGCGGTTATCGCGTCGTTGACGAAGTGAACGGCGGCCAGGAAGACGGCCGGCGACGTCCCGCCGAGGACGCCTGGCCTGCGGATCGCGTGGGGCATGTCGAACTCCTCAAGTCTCACCGGGCGGCCGATGGGCCGCCGTCTGTTGCCAGGAATACCGTAGGGGGGTATGGTGTTTGTTACGAGCGGTTGACCTAGGAGAGGGGTGGACATGGCCGGATACACCGGTACGAAGCAGGATCATGCGATGCGCCTGCGCCGCGTTGAGGGGCAGGTCCGCGGCCTGCAGCGGATGGTCGAAGAGGACAAGTACTGCATCGACATCCTGACGCAGGTGTCGGCGGCGACCAGCGCGCTGAAGTCGTTCTCCCTGTCGCTGCTCGAGGAGCACCTGGCCCACTGTGTCGCCGAGGCCACGCAGAAGGGCGGGCCGGAGGCGGAGGCCAAGGTCAAGGAGGCCTCCGACGCCATCGCACGACTTGTTCGTTCCTGACTGACCCACGGATTGAAGGAGAGATCGATATGAGCACCGCCACCTACACCGTCAAGGGCATGACCTGCGGTCACTGCGTCAGCTCGGTCAAGGAGGAGGTCGGCGAGGTGGCCGGTGTCACCAACGTCGAGGTGGACCTGGCGACCGGCCTGCTGACCGTGGACAGTGACGGCCCCGTCGACGCGGCGAAGATCGTCGCCGCCGTCGAGGAGGCCGGTTACGAAGTGGCGAACCAGTGAACACCGCGACGAAGCTCGGCTCGTACGTCCTGGGGCTGGCCGTCGTCTTCGGCGGCGCCTTGGGTGTGGGCAAGGCGGTGGGCCCGGTCGGGACACCTCCAGCCGAGGACCATGCCGCCATGACGGCGCCGCTCGCGAGCGCGAGCGCGGGACACGGAGAACACGCCACCGCCCAGGTGAAGGACGATACCCCCGGGGGGCTCCAGGTGTCCGAGAACGGCTACACCCTCAACCCGCTCACCACGACGATCAAGCCCGGTGAGCCTGCCGACTTCCGCTTCACCGTGACCGGCCCCGACGGCAGGCCGGTCACCGGCTTCCAGGTCGAGCACGACAAGAAGTTGCACCTCATCGTCGCCTCACGCGATCTGAAGACTTTCCAGCACGTGCACCCGGAGATGGCGCCCGACGGCGTCTGGTCGGTCAAGCTGACACTGCCCAAGGCAGGCCCGTACCGCGCCTTCGCCGACTTCACAGCGACGGGCGGCAGCGCTCTGACCCTGGGCGCCGACCTGTCCGTGGCCGGCGACTACCAGCCGGAGGCGCTCCCTGAGGAGAGCCGCACGGTGAAGGTCGACGGCTACGAGGTCACCCTCGACGGCGACCTGACGCCCGGGCAGTCCAGCAAGCTCACCCTCAAGGTGAGCAAGGACGGCAAGCCGGTCACCGACCTGCAGCCCTACCTCGGCGCCTACGGCCATCTGGTGGCCCTGCGCGCCAGGGACCTGGCCTACCTGCACGTCCACCCGGACGGGGAGCCCGGTGACGGCAGGACCAAGGCCGGTCCCGAGATCGTCTTCCACGCCGAGGTGCCCAGCACCGGCGACTACCGGCTGTTCCTCGACTTCCAGCACGAGGGCGAGGTCCGTACCGCCGACTTCACCCTCGGCGCGGGCGAGCGACCGCAGCTCCCGACGCCGACACCCTCGCCGACGCCGACCGGGCACGGCGACGACGGCCACAGCCACTGAGCGAGAGGAAGGAGAACGGTGATGTCCCAGGTCACCGATGACCGGCAGCACGCGGTCGAACTCTCGATCGGCGGCATGACGTGCGCCTCGTGCGCGAACCGTATCGAGCGCAAGCTGAACAAGCTGGACGGCGTGACCGCCACGGTCAACTACGCCACCGAGAAGGCCAAGGTCACCTTCCCCGAAGACGTCGACCCGGAGCAGCTGATCGCGGAGGTGGAGAAGGCCGGCTACACCGCGGCCCTGCCCGCCCCGCCCCGAGCCGAGAGGGCCGAGCAGGAGCCGCAGGACGAGCTCCAGCCGCTGCGCAACCGTCTCATCACCTCCGTGGTGCTGGCCGTGCCGGTGATCGCGATGGCGATGATCCCGCCGTTGCAGTTCACGAACTGGCAGTGGTTGTCGCTGACGCTGGCCGCGCCGGTGGTGGCGTACGCGGGCTGGCCGTTCCACAAGGCCGCCTGGACCAACCTGCGGCACGGCGCCGCGACGATGGACACGCTGATCTCGCTTGGCACCATCGCCGCGCTCGGCTGGTCGGTGTGGGCGCTGTTCTTCGGCAGCGCGGGCACGCCCGGCATGACGCACCCGTTCGCGTTCACGATCGAGCGCACCGACGGCTCGGGCAACATCTACCTGGAGGCCGCGGCAGGCGTCACGGCGTTCATCCTGGCCGGACGCTACTTCGAGGCCCGCTCCAAGCGGCGGGCCGGGGCGGCGCTGCGGGCGCTGATGGAGCTGGGCGCCAAGGACGTGGAACTCGCGGACGGCCGCCGCGTCCCCGTTGAGCAGCTCAAGACCGGAGACCGGTTCGTCGTCCGGCCCGGCGAGAAGATCGCCACAGACGGGGTCATCGAGGAGGGCACCTCGGCGGTGGACGCCTCGATGCTGACCGGCGAGTCGGTGCCGGTGGAGGTGCGGCCGGGCGATCCGGTGACCGGGGCGACGGTGAACGCGGGCGGGCGGCTGATCGTCCGCGCTACCCGGGTCGGCGCGGACACACAGCTCGCCCAGATGGCCAGGCTGGTGGAGGAGGCGCAGACCGGCAAGGCGCAGGTGCAGCGGCTGGCCGACCGCATCTCCGGCATCTTCGTGCCGATCGTGATCGCCCTGGCCCTCGGCACGCTCGGCTTCTGGCTGGGCACCGGCGACGGGGTGGGGGCGGCGTTCACCGCCGCGGTGGCGGTGCTGATCATCGCCTGCCCGTGCGCGCTGGGGCTGGCCACGCCGACCGCGTTGCTGGTGGGCACCGGGCGGGGCGCCCAGCTCGGCATCCTGATCAAGGGGCCGGAGGTGCTGGAGTCCACCCGCCGGATCGACACGGTCGTGCTGGACAAGACCGGCACCGTCACTGAAGGCAAGATGACCCTGACTGCCGTCCACGTGGCCGAGGGCGAGAACGAGGAAGAGGTGCTGCGCCTGGCCGGCGCACTGGAGCACGCCTCCGAGCACCCCATCGCCCAGGCCATCGCCAAGGGTGCCGCCGCCCGCGTCGGCGACCTTCCGACGGCCGAGGACTTCGCCAACGTCGAAGGGCTGGGCGTGCAGGGCATCGTGGACGGCCACGCGGTGCTGGTCGGCCGCCCCCGGCTGCTGCAGGAGTGGTCCCAGCACCTGCCGGAGAAGCTGGAGCGCGAGCTCAGGGCCGAGCAGGCGGCCGGTCGCACCGCGGTGGCGGTCGGCTGGGACGGCCGGGCACGCGCGGTCCTGGTGGTGGCCGACGTGGTCAAGCCCACCAGCAAGGAAGCCATCTCCCAGCTCCGGGCCCTCGGCTTGACGCCGGTGCTGCTGACCGGCGACAACGAGGCCGTGGCCAGGACCGTCGCCGCCGAGGTAGGCATCGACGAGGTGATCGCCGAGGTGCTGCCCGCCGACAAGGTGGACGTGGTCAAGAAGCTGCAGTCCGAGGGCAAGGTGGTGGCCATGGTGGGCGACGGCGTCAACGACGCCGCCGCGCTGGCCCAGGCGGATCTGGGGCTGGCCATGGGCACCGGCACCGACGCCGCCATCGAAGCCTC
>NZ_JBFALF010000006.1:0-422893 GCF_040656115.1 Nonomuraea sp. NPDC050202
CGACCGGCCGCCTGCTCGGCCCTGAGCTCGCGCTCCAGCTTCTCCGGCAGGTGCTGGGACCACTCCTGCAGCAGCCGGGGGCGGCCGACCAGCACGGCATGGCCGTCCACAATGCCCTGCACGCCCAGCCCTTCGACGTTGGCGAAGTCTTCGACGGTGGCCTCCGAGCGGGCCTCGCGGGCGATGGCCTGCGCGATCGGGTGCTCCGAGGCGTGCTCCAGCGCCCCGGCCAACCGCAGCACCTCTTCCTCGTTCTCGCCCTCGGCCACGTGGACAGCCGTGAGCGTCATCTTGCCCTCGGTGACCGTGCCGGTCTTGTCCAGCACGACCGTGTCGATCCGGCGGGTGGACTCCAGCACCTCCGGCCCCTTGATCAGGATGCCGAGCTGGGCGCCCCGCCCGGTGCCCACCAGCAACGCGGTCGGCGTGGCCAGCCCCAGCGCGCACGGGCAGGCGATGATCAGCACCGCCACCGCGGCGGTGAACGCCGCCCCCACCCCGTCGCCGGTGCCCAGCCAGAAGCCCAGCGTGCCGAGAGCGAGGGCGATCACGATCGGCACGAAGATGCCGGAGATACGGTCGGCCAGCCGCTGCACCTGCGCCTTGCCGGTCTGCGCCTCCTCCACCAGCCTGGCCATCTGGGCGAGCTGCGTGTCCGCGCCGACCCGGGTAGCGCGGACGATCAGCCGCCCGCCCGCGTTCACCGTCGCCCCGGTCACCGGATCGCCCGGCCGCACCTCCACCGGCACCGACTCGCCGGTCAGCATCGAGGCGTCCACCGCCGAGGTGCCCTCCTCGATGACCCCATCGGTGGCGATCTTCTCGCCCGGCCGGACGACGAACCGGTCCCCGCTCTTGAGCTGCTCGACCGGGATCCGCCGGCCGTCGGCCAGCTCCACGTCCTTGGCGCCCAGCTCCATCAGCGCCCGCAGCGCCGCCCCGGCCCGCCGCTTGGAGCGGGCCTCGAAGTAGCGTCCGGCCAGGATGAACGCGGTCACCGCCGCCGCCGTCTCCAGGTAGATGTTGCCCGAGCCGTCGGTGCGCTCGATCGTGAACGCGAACGGGTGCGTCATCCCCGGCGTGCCCGCGCTGCCGAAGAACAGCGCCCACACCGACCAGCCGAGCGCGGCCAGCGTGCCGAGCGAGATCAGCGTGTCCATGGTGGCCGCGCCGTGCCGCAGGTTGGTCCAGGCGGCCTTGTGGAACGGCCAGCCCGCGTACGCCACCACCGGCGCGGCCAGCGTCAGCGACAACCACTGCCAGTTCGTGAACTGCAACGCCGGGATCATCGCCATCGCCACCACCGGCACCGACAACACCACCGAGACGATCAGCCGCTGCCGCAGCGACCGCAGCTCATCCACCGGCTCGTCCGGCGCCGGGGCGGCCTCGGGCAGCTCGGCCGTGTAGCCGGCCTTCTCCACCTCGGCGATCAACTGCCGCGCATCCACGTCCTCGGGAAAGGTGACCTTCGCCTTCTCCGTCGCGTAGTTGACCGTCGCCGTCACGCCGTCCAGCTTGTTCAGCTTGCGCTCGATACGGTTGGCGCACGATGCGCACGTCATGCCGCCGATCGTGAGTTCGACAGCTCTGTCCTGGGTGGCTCCGCCCAGAGAAGACATCACCTCTCCTTTCTTCAGCGGGTTTCGTTTCTCAGTGGCTGTGGTCGTGGGTCGCGGAGGGGGCGTGCCCGTCCGACAGGGTGGCCGTGGCGGTGAAGCTCGCCGTACGGACCTTGCCCTCGTGCTTGAAGTCGAGGAACAGCCGGTAGTCGCCGCGGCTGGGCGCCTGCGCGTAGAAGGTGATCTCGGGCCCCGCCTGCTTGCTCTCCTCCGGGTGTACGTGCAGGTACGCCAGGTCGCCCGCGCGCAGTGCCACCAGGTGACCGTACGCCCCAAGGTAGGGCTCCAGGTCGGTGACCGGCTCTCCGTCCTTGCTGACCGTCAGCGTGAGCTTGCCGGAACTGCCCGGGACCAGGTCGCCGGCCAGGTTGACCGTGTAGTCGTCGACGGCCGCCGTACGGCTGACGTGGGGCAGCGGCTCGGGCCGGTAGTCGCCCGCGGCCTGCAGGTCCGCGCCGAGCGTGAGCTTCTCCCCGCCCGCGGGGACGAAGTCGGCGAACGCCCGGTACGCGCCCGCCTTCGGCAGCGTCAGCTTGACCGACCACGTGCCGTCGGGGGCCAGGTCGGGGTGGAGGTGCTGGAAGCTCGTCAGGTCGCGGGAGGCGACGATGAAGTGCAGCTTCTTGTCGTGCTCGACCTGGTAGTCGGTGACGGGCTTGCCGTCGGGGCCGATCACGGTGAACTTGAAGTCGGTCGGAACCCCGGCCGTGAGCGAGGTGATCGGGTTGAGTGTGTAGCCGTTCTGCGACACTTGGAGCCCCCCAGGGGTATCGCTGGTCTTGCTTGCCGCTTGTTGCCGCTGCTCGGGCTGGGTGGCGTGGTCGTCGCCCGCGTGGCCTTCTGTCGCTGCGTGGCTGCCGGGGCCGTCCGCTGCGTGG
The DNA here is from genome assembly GCF_040656115.1 of Nonomuraea sp. NPDC050202. Classification (NCBI taxonomy): domain Bacteria; kingdom Bacillati; phylum Actinomycetota; class Actinomycetes; order Streptosporangiales; family Streptosporangiaceae; genus Nonomuraea; species Nonomuraea sp. NPDC050202. The sequence goes on from NZ_JBFALF010000006.1 coordinate 2,501, forward strand.
CTGCCGGACCCGTCGGCTGCGTGGCCGCCCACGCCCGGGGCGGTCGCGATCGCCGTGCTCGCCGGGGACGGGCCCACCACCTTGCCCACGCCCAGGGCGCCGCCGAAGACGACGGCCAGGCCCAGGGCGTACGAGCCGAGCTTGGCGGCCGTGTTCATGATCGATCCGCCAGCTCGTAGCCGGCCTCCTCCACCGCGGTGGCGATCCTCGCGCGGTCGACGGGGCCTTCGCTGCCAACGGTCAGCAGGCCGGTGGCCAGGTCCACCTCGACGTTCGTGACGCCGGCGACCTCGCTGACCTCCTCCTTGACCGAGCTCACGCAGTGGCCGCAGGTCATGCCGTGCACGGTGTAGGTGGCGGTGCTCATCGCTGTCTCCTTGGACGTCATCGTCGTCTCCAGTCTCTGCTTCGAGTCTAACACCGTACCCCCCTAGGGTATTGGAGTCGGGGTCTTGTGAGATTCGGGTCACGTTTCTCTTGTGGATACGGATGGCGTACGCCTGGCGGCATGTCGTCACCCTGCCCGCTTCTCATACCCCTTGGGGGTATCTCCGAACGATCCGGAACCTAATACACCCCCCGGGGGTATGTCAAGCTGGCCGATGTGGCCCGAAAGCCTAGAGGCATTGACCTGGGTCAGCAGGTGTGTGGCGGAGGCCTGCGTGTGCTGTGTGCGGCGTTCTGGGACCAGCGATGAACGCCGGCAAGCGCACTCCCCCAGGCTCCCTGGAAGGGCGCTCGTCCCTCCTGCACCATGGACACGCGTCACCCCATCAGGAACCCCCTGCGCATCCGGGCTGGATATTTGGCATGATCGAGCTGTTGTCCCAGATGGGCCACACATTCGGCCCATCTGGTCAGAGCACAACACAGGGACCGCAGCCATACCTTGCTAGGCTGCTTGTCAACCGTTGGGTCTCACCCCGGCAGGTGAGACCGTCGAAGAAGTGGGGTCACACCGTGAAGAAGCTGCTCGTTCTGGCGCTGATCGCCCTCGGGGGGTTGCTGATCTGGCGTAAGGTGCAGGCCGACCGCGCAGAGCTCGATCTCTGGACAGAGGCGACCGGTAGCGAGAACTAACCGACCGGCGAGGCGATGAGTGACGTCGTCCCCATCAAGCTGGCGTGCCTGGACCTGGCAGGCACCACAGTCGGTGACATCGCCATGGTCGAGCGCGCCTTCGCCGAGGCGATCGCGACCCAGGGCATAGTGCCCGGGACCGGAGCGTACGCGCGTGCCATGGTTCACGTGCACCGGTCCCGGGGCTGCCCCAAGATCGATGTCTTCCGTGGGATCTTCCCCGGCAACGAGGCCCAGGCCCAGGCGGCTAACCTGACGTTCGAGCGCTCCTACGAGGGAGCGCTGGAGCGGGCAGGTCTCGTCCCCGTGCCCGGAGTCCTGGAGGTCCTCGACAAGCTCCGCGGCACCGGCATCAAGCTGGCCCTGATCACCGGCTTCAGCCGCACCACCCTGAGCCGTGTCCTGAGCGTCCTGGGCTGGCACGACAAGATCGACCTGGCCATCTCCCCCGAAGACGCCGGCGGCCGCGGCCGCCCCTGGCCCGACATGGTCCTCCACGCCGTACTCCGGCTGGGAGTGCCCGACGTACGCCAGGTGGCCGTCATCGGCGACTCGGAGAGCGACATGCTCTGCGGCAAGCGAGCCGGGGCATCGATCGTGGCAGGCGTCATGACGGGCGTGCACAGCAGAGAACGCCTCCTGAAGGGCGGCGCCACCCACATCCTCGACTCGATCGCCGACTTCCCGAACTTGATCCTGAGCGACGACCTTGGTACGACGCAGGTAGCTTCCTCCGCCCGGTAAGCTATCTTCGTCGAAGGGGCCTTAGCTCAGTTGGCAGAGCGCCTGCTTTGCAAGCAGGAAGTCAGGAGTTCGAATCTCCTAGGCTCCACCAGCAACAACGCACCCCCATCTAAGATCACTTAGTGGGGGTGCGTGACTGAGTGAGTGACTACGCCTCTTCCTGTACTGGGAAGATGCTGTCCATGGCCTCTGCTCCTTCCAACAACACCGGCCGGAGCTGGAACCGGTAGACCGTCTCCGTGACCACGGTGTTGGCGTGGCCCACCAACCGCGAGATGTCCTCGATCGGCACGCCGGAGTCCGACAGGAGCGACACGAAGCTGTGCCGCAGCTCGCGAGGCGTCCACTCAGCACCCGCCAGGCCCGCGCTCACAATGACTTTGCGGAAGTCCCGCCGCACGTTCGTAGCGGTCAGGGCCGTGCCGTTCTTCGTGCGGAACACCAGGCCGTCAGTCCCGCCGTCCACCGCGGCCGGCGCCTTCTCCTGGTCCTCCATCAGCAGCCGCAGAGCCTTCACCGCGCGAGCGGGCAGCTTCAGCGTCCGGCGCGACTTCACGGTCTTCGTGTCACCCTTTTTGCGCACGGATCGCCAGACGTACATCGCGAACTCCCGATGCGCCCACCCGGCCCCCGTGACCGGAAGCCACGCCTGGCGCCTCTCGTCGAAGGCCACGACGTGCGACCACGTCAGCGCCCGTACCTCTTCCGTACGAGCTCCAGTGAGCAGCGAGAGCAGGATGTACGCCCCGATCCGGATGTCTGCCTGTTCGGCCGCGACAACCACGGCTTCGGCTTGCGCCACGGACAGAGCTCGGGAAGGCCGGCCAGCCTGCCCATCGGGCACGTCGCACAAGTCCACGACATTCCGCCGCACCTTGTCTCGCTTCATCGCGTTCCTGATCGCCCGGTTGAGCACGGAGTGGAGCAGCTTCAGCGACCGCGTGCTCAGTACGGTGGCCTTGTCGGCCAGCCACTTGTCGACGTCCTCGACCGACAGGTCACGGAGCCTGCGGCGGCCCAGGGCGGGCACGATGTGGAGCCGGGCGAAGTCGGTGTAGAGCCTCACGGTCTTCTCATCCCGGCCCCGGAGCCCATGTTCCAGCCAATAGGCCACGGCGTCCGACACGGTGTAGTCGTGCGGCGCGATCGCCAAGCCATCCTCGTAGTCGCGAAGGATCTCCTTCAGCTTGGCCTTGGCCTCCGTCTTGGTCTTGCCGCTGCCCTTCTTGACGATCCGCTTCCCGGCCGCGTTGTAGCCGATCGTCACCGAGGCGATCCAGCGCTGCCGCCGCTCATCCCAATGAAGGCCGCCGTCACCAGGGCTCCTTCTCTTGGCCATCATCGAGCCTCCGCCTCACGTTCCAGGAGCGCGATGTACTCGCGGATGGCGGTCGAGGGAACCAGCCTGGTCCGTCCTTCCTTGACCGTGCGCAGTCGGCCTGAACGAATCAGCTCATAGATCGACGAACGGCTCTGCCCCAGGAGCGTCATGGCATCTCGGACTCGATAGAGCCGCACGTCGTCGGTCGCGTTCATGATGGATGGCCCTCCTTAGGCGGATCGAGAGAATCAATGAGCAGAGACTCGCCCGGCGTGTAGCCCTGGCCGGCGAAGCTCCAGTGAGCGAGCACGAGCGTGGTGTCGTCCTCTCGCGGCATCAGGCCGGCCGCGCGCAGCTGCTCATGCCGGTAGTCGGCGCGTTCCTGCCGGATGGCGCCGAGGGTGGTGGAGTAGGCACGGGACCGCGTGGAGAAGTGGCCGCGAAACCCGAGCATGTGGGCCCACTTGCGCAATCGCAGGCCGGTCAGCTCGGGGAAGGTGTCAGGGTGGCCGAGCCGCCAGGCCGTGCGAATCAGTCGTGCAGCGTGCGGGGTAGCTCCTCGCTCGTGCAGGTGGGTCAGGTCATGCTCGTGGACCCGGCGGTCCAGGGTCCCAGAGGTTTCCGCGGCCTTGGTGGCGTACTTGGCGATGTAGCCCGCGACCGCTTGTTCGGACAGCTCGCCGTCGAAGTCGCCGCCATGAACCGGCTTGACGTCAACCTGGCGACCCCAAACCAGGTACTCGGTCGGTTGCCCGAGCCGAGGTGCCTCCAGCCTTACGGCAGCGGCGGCCGAGCGGATCGCGCTGTCCAGCAGCTGCACCGTGGCCCACGCCGGAGGCGGCTCGACGTCGGTCGGCTCAGTGGTCCGGCCATCGAGGCGGATCACAGCGTGGAAGTGCACGACGCCACGAGCCTGGTATTCGGCGACCTTGGCGAAGGACACCCGTACCGCCTTGCTGAACGCGGTCTGGGTCAGCCCGGCCGAGGCCGCCAGATGACGCCGCAGGTAGACGGTGAAGCGACGCCAAAGGTCGCCCGCGTGCGCGTTCCACAGCACGTGACCGACGTAGTCGTAGGTATCTGGGTTGAGAGGCTGACCGATCCTGGTGTCGCCGGCCTGGTGGCGTTCGAAGCAGGCAGAGCCGGAGCGGCGGGGATGGCACACCGGAGCGACGCCATCTTTGCCGGGTCCCCGATGCACCGCACCGAACGTCGGAGCAGTCAGTGTGGCGAAGACCTTCGGATGCGCGCGCACGGTGGTGGGCACGCCCTTCGCGCCTCCGAGGAGCCCAGCCCGGATGAGGTGGTACGTGTCCCGGCGATACAGCTCGGAGCAGGACGGGCAGCGGGAAGCGCGTCGATTCCCACACCGGATGAGTAGCTGTCCGTGTGGCTCGTTATCCGTGCGGTAGTGGGCCAGGACTTCGCCGGACGCGGCATCAAGAGTGATGCTCTCGCCAGTCAGCCGGACCGGTTCTGCACAGCCGTGCAGACGATGGACTTGGTCTAGCCAGCGGATCAGGTTGGTGCTCGAATGCCGGGCCAGGTCACGAATGGCCGTCCCAGTCAGTACGGCGAGCGCCCCCGCATCGCTCACTGAATGATCCTCCTTACCTCGACGATCGTGATGTGCGGCCGACAGGCTGCGCACTGCTGGTCAGCGGGCAGACGACGACCGCAGGCAAGCTGTCGCTCGTGTCCCCGGGCGCGAACTCTGATGGGGCGCTGACACGCAGCGCTCGCGAAGTGGTTCACCACACGGCGGGCCACGCTCCACGCGTGGTGTCCACCAGTCGCCAGAGTCTCGATGACAACCACCTGGTAGCGGCTCACTGGGCTCCTTCCGGTCCCGTGGCGATCACGCAGGGCGTGAAGCTCCGGGCACCCGCCCAGCCCGGTGCAGAGCTGAGCGAGCACCCGCAACCTCAGCCGAACCAGCGCCCCAGGCCCTTACCTCGCGCGCCTGCCTGCCGCAGGGCGTCCTCACGCAGGCGCTTGGCCTTCCTCGTCCCGACCGCAGCCTCCAGTTGGGCTTCGGCCCTACGCCGCTCCACGCTGGTCACGCCGTGACCGTTCGCGGCCTGGGCCAGCTTGTTGAGCTCGTTGGAGTTCTGCGTCCTGGCCCTGAGCGCGGCCAGCTGCTCCTCAGTCATCCGGCTTCTCATTGGCCCGCCCCCCGGGCCTGCTCTCGCTCGGCCCGGTCGGCCTCGTCCTGGGCGAGCAGCTCGTCATAGGCGTCGCGCACGGTCTGGGGCTCACCGCCGGGCCAGATGCCCGGCTTGCCGGGGTGGAAGATCCGCGTCTTTGCTGCCATCGTGGAGTTCTCCTTCGTGGAGCCTCCAGGGCCGGGAATCTTGGTCGAGGATCGGCCCTGGGGGATTTTCGTTGTCTGCCTTCGTCGAAGCTGGACTTCGGTCTCACGGTCGACTCCAGGGATCGCTAGCCGTCCCGCTCGATCTCGTCGAACATGGCCTCCTCACGGGCCTTCAGATCGGCCTGTGCCTCAGCGAAGGCCTGCCGGTGAGCCTGGGTGAGGCTGTAGCCCTGCTCACGGAGCTGTCTCACCCGCCGGTCGTAGTCCATGGCTGTCTCCTCCTTCCGCCGCTCAGTCGTCGGTGTGGTTGTCGATGCCGGTGCCGGTGCAATCGCGGCAGGTCTGGTTGTCGTCATCGACGCCAGAGCCATTGCAGGTGCAGCACCGATAGGCCCCCAGCGGTGCGGGACGCCCGTTCGCTTCGGTCACCAGCCCGTCACCTCCCTTCGGGCCTGCCGAGGTCGGTCCACCAGCACTGATCCCCCTCGCATGTGATCGGCGGCGGCGTGCTGCTACTCGCCGGGCTCACGGGCGGCACCACGCGCGCCGGCGCGGCCGGGCCGCTCTCGCCGAAACCACCGGACAGACCCAGGGCGACCAGCGCCACGCCTCCGATGGCCAGCCAGGCAACCGCGCCACGGACCTGCCGACCCTGCTCCGGCAAGTACGCGCTCACGCTGTCGTCACCGCCCCTCGGTAACTCAGAGCCGCGGTGTACTCGTTCATGGCCTGCTCGCTGACCGCGACCGCGCAGTAGGTGATCGGTCCGAAGTCGCGCGTCGTCTGGTAGTGCGTCCCGCCACTGGCCGGTGCGCCGATCAGGTCGGCCACTCGGTCCACGGCCGCACACTGCTCCTGGTCGGTGCCACTGGCGTGGACGCTGATCGTCTCGCCATAGCTCGGCACGGGCACCTTGGGGTTGTCAGCCAGGAACCGCGCCAGCGCACGCAGCCCAGCGATGAACTCGGCTCGAACGGTGGAGTCGGTGGTCATCATCAACGAATCTCCTCGTCTCTCGATGTCGGTCGGAATTGACGTCTCAGCCGCCGCCAAGGCCCAGGCGGTCAGCCAGACCGGCGGCCAGCTCAGGGGCGACATTCATCCGGGTGCGCAGCACCTCAGTGGGGATCGGCCTGCCGTGCGCGGCCTCGTACTCGGTGGCCAGACGGCGCGCGTAGCCGAGCAGCGCAGGCGCCGGCACCGGCCCGTCCTCGTCCGGGGAAGCGGACGAAGGGGGAGCCTGTTCGAGCTGCGGTGGCACCCCGTCCTCCGGCGCAGCGGCCGGCTGCTCAGGCTCATCGACGCGGGCAGCATGAACACGCTGCGCAGGTCCTTCTTCTGCCGCAGGCTCCTCGTATGCGGGTGCAGCAGGCTCACTGCGGACGGCCACCGTGTCAGGGCCCGAATGGCTCGCACGCCGTTCCAGCATCGACATGGCGATGAGGAACGCTCCGGCCGGGGTCGCGGCCAGGATCCAGCCCCACGCACTCTGCGGCGCTTCCGCCAAGTTGGCCGCCAAGGTCAACACGATCCCGCCAGCCAGGACCAGCGCAGGCCATGACAGCAGTCCGCGGCGACGTCGGCCCGTGCGCTTATCCCTCTGGATCTCCCGCGCAGCCATCACGCACAGCAGGTCGATACAGACCGCCACCGCCCACGCCCGCCAGCCGTGCTGGCCATACTTGCGCGCCAGGCTGGAAATGTGATCGAACGATCCGACAGCCGCGATCACCGCTAGGACGGTCACCGGCGCAGAGTCGACCATCATCGAACGGAGCCGGTTCATCGTGCACTCTCGCGTTCCTGGCGACGGAGCGCTTCCCAGCGCTGGCCCTGCCGGTAGCTCACGCCGACGCGTTCAGCAGCCTGCGCGATGCTGTGGCCCTGCTCTTCACGCAGCCACGTGTAGTCCTCGCGCCGACCTGCCGCTTGCTCGGCGTACTTCGCGCGGGACTTGGCCGCGCCACGTTGCCGTGCCGCCGTGGCAGCACTCGGTCGTGCCTTCACGCTGATCTCCCCAATCGGGCATGGATCGGGTAGGGACGTGGCGTGATCAGGGCTCACGCCTGGCCCAGGGAGTTGCCGTCAGACGGCTAGACCGGCAGATCCTCGAAGTCGGGTTCGGTGAACTCCTCCACCGCCTGCTCCAACTCCGCCGCGTCGGCCACCTCGATCGCCGGTCCGCCAGTCAGCAGCGCCCACGACGGAGCCAGCTCCGCATGCTCCTCAGCCGCAGCTTCGGCTTCCTCCTCAGTGACGTGCACCGAGCGCTCCAGGTGCCACCTGCTATCGGCCCCCAGCACCACAGCCGTGCCCGGCCGGTCCGGAGAGATCTGCCGAGCCGCCACCACAGCCCGCGAGTCCATGTCACCCAGGCACATCTTGGCCGTCTCGTCGTCATTGACCATGTGGCAGATCCGGCCGGTCAGCTGCGCACGCAGCGCGGTCACACCTGGCCCCAGGTCCGAGCCCACGCGCTGCCCGCACACCACCAGGTAGATACCGAACGCGCGGCCCAGCTGAGCGATGCGCAGCAGCCGGGTGGCGACCGCGGCGACCTCTTCCTTCTCCGCCTTCGGATCGGCCATCAGGAAGAGCTCGGCCACCTCGTCCACCAGCACGACGATGGGCATCGGCCGCGCCTCGTCCGGCAGTCTCGGGTGCCAGATGTTCTTGACCCGGTACTGGCGGCACAACGCCATCCGAAACGTGATGATCCCGACCAGGTCGGCCAGCAGCCGCGCGCACTCGGCACGCTCGGTGGCCAGCGCCGACAACCGTCTCTGATACGGAGTGAACTCCACCCCGCCTTTGAGATCGAAGCCGACCAGCGCCACTGGCTGCGGCGCGAGACCCGCGATCAAGGCGTTGGCCAGATTCGACTTCCCGGACTGAGTAGCGCCCACGTTCAGCCAGTGCGGCACCTTCCGGAAATCGATGATGAACCACTCACCGGAGTCCAAACGGCCCACCCGCACCCGCAGCAGCCCATCAGCCAGGGACTGACCGCCGGCCACCGTCTCCAGCGGATCGACCATCGTCGCGGCCAGCGTCACCTTGCCCGGCCGCCAGCCGACCAGGCGCACACTGTGCACCCGCCAGGCGTGCGCCAGCTTGTCCAGCACCCGCTCGTAATCCTCGGGGGTCTGGCCGTCGTGCAGCCGTACCGTCACCCGGAAGCCCGTGGACGTCGGCCGCAACAGCCCCAGACGCGGAGCCCGCTCAACCTCCACCCGCCGCAAACTACGGCGTTGCTTGGTAAGCATCAGGCCCTTCACCTGGGGTACCTCCCCTTCGCGTAGGCGATGGCGTCGAGCACAGCGTTGCTCTCATGGTCGGCCAGCCAGGCCAGCGCACAGTCAGCCTGCTCCGGCGTCAGCTCCGCCAGCTCCGCGTTCAATCGCCTCCAGAACTCCGCGAGCTCCACGCCTCAGCCCCCCAACCCAGGAAAGCCGGGGAACGTCCACCGCCAGCGACGCCGATGCCTGGACAGACCGCAGCCCGAGGCCACCGCCCGCCACGTCCCGTACACCACCAGCGCCTTGACCGGAAACCCGATCACGTACCAGAACGAGGTCGGCGCCCACCGCCGCCACGCCCACAAGCCCGTGCTGACAGCCAGCAACGCCAGCCCCAGCCAGACCGCGAAGTCGGCCATACTAGACCGGTCTCCTCTCCTCTTACGTGGGTGGACGGAGACCCCGGAGCGGCCCAAGCCGCCAAGCACACGGCCGCTCCGGGACCTCTCGTATTAGGCCGCCTTCTCCGGCGCCGGCCGGATCGCCTCGCAGCGAAACCCCATCCCGGAACGCCCGTTCATCTGCCAGTAGAAGCAGGTCAGACCCACCGGCTTGACCTTGCTGCCGACCACGATCTGCGGGAAGTCCGTGGACGGGAACGTCACCGTGATCACCGGGTTGCGCCGGTCGTCGTTCGGCATGGGCAGCAGCGGCAGCGTGTACAGCTCGCGCCCCTCCGCGTCCTTCTTCACCTCACCCGTCGCGCGGTCCACGATCTTGGGCTCAGCCTCACCCGCGACCGTGAACGACAGCGACGCGATGTCCACCGGAATGTTGCGCATGCGCGCGTCCCCTCTCCGAGACGTAGCCTCTAGTCACCTACTCGACTAGAGGAGTTGCTTGATACATGTATAGAGGAGTAGAGCAGAGGTGTCAACGACTAGTGCGCAGGAAGTTCGTAGGACAGCAAGAACGCATCCCCAGACATGATCGTGTCGCACACCTCTACCGCCATACCTTCGAGGTCGTACGCCGTCCGTATGAGACGGAACACAGGAGTACCCGCGGACAGATTCAGCAGCTTGGCCTCGTCGCGCGTCGGCATGCGCGTGGACACGTCCTCTACGAACCGTTCCAGAGTGTGTCCCTGATCCTCGATGCGCGCGTAGATGCCACCCGGCCCGGAGTTCGGCTCCATGATCTGCGTTCCCCGCGCGATCTCCGCCGGGATGTACGAGGTCGCAAGCTCGACAGGGTGCCCGTCCCGGAGGTACCGCCGACTACGGGCCACCACGGCGGTGTCAGAGGCGATCCGCAGGCGCTCACTGATCTCCTGCGGTGGTTGTACCTCGCTGATGGCGATGTGATCGACTTGCGGCTTGACGCCCACAGCCTCCGATTCGGCGAGAAACGCCGCCTTCCCGTCCTTCCGGTGACGTCGGGCGAACCGGTCAGAAGCCAAGCGCTTCACTGGAGGGCGCCGGCGGACGAAGACCCCGCGGCCGTGCTCGGCAACCGCCAGGCCTTCGTTCCGCAGCTCTTGGATCGCTTGGCGTACCGTCATGCGAGCAACACCGTAGTGTTCGATCAACTCCGCTTCCGAAGGAAGCTTCTCGCCTTCCCTGAGCCGACCGCTCTCAATGGCCTGCCGTAGCTGGTCTGCGATCTGGCGGAACACGGCGCGATCGCTGGACGGATCGATCTGGTGGATCAGAATCCCTTCGTTGACCACGCCCAGCTCCTTCACTCGTCTGTACATCTACTACCGATACCCTATCCGTGGGAGGTAACTGATGGTCGAGCTCGACCGACGCCACTCGGTGAGCGTCGCTGGCGTGGTTGTCGACGACTCGGGTCGAGCCTTGTTGACGCGCCGGGCGGACAACGGGGAGTGGCAGGCCCCTGGTGGCGTACTCGAGATCGGGGAGACCATCACGGACGGTGTCCGTCGCGAGGTCCAAGAAGAGACTGGCCTGATAGTAGAGCCTCTGGCCCTTACCGGCGTCTACAAGAACATGGCCCGCGGCATAGTGGCCCTCGTGTTCCGTTGCAAGGCCGTCGGCGGTCAGCTCACCACCAACGACGAGGTCACCGCCTTCCAGTGGGCATCTGAACCTGAGATCAGAGACATGGTCACCGAGGCGTTCGCCATCCGCATCATCGATGCCCTCCACGAAGGAACCCCAGCGATCCGGCACCACGACGGAATCAGCCTCATGTGACCTCTGGTTGGGCTGTTACAACTTTCCCTGCGGTTTCAAGCCCGCCGCTGCGCGGCGGGAACCGCGCGATCTTGGGGCGGTAGAGAACGTCCGGCATCTGGGTGCCGGGGTATGGGCCTGGGAGGGGTCTCCAAGAAGAGGCCGTGAAGAGCGGCGTCAAAAGTACCGGCATAGAACCAGGCCAGCCCATCCGGACCCGTCTCCGTCGTGGGAGGCGTGATCCCCTCGAAGAACAGCTTCAGCGACTCTCCGCCCTACCTCAGTGCCCGCCGGCAGCGCACCGCCGCAGCGACCAACGACACAACGCCTGGCCCTGCGCGCTCGCTCGCGGCGGGCTGCGGCTCTTCGGCCGGTCCCGCCGCGGCGGCGCGCGTGCCGGCAAGCCGGCACCTCCGGAAGAAGGCGGCAAGAGTCGCCAGGCGCTGCGCCCTCTTCATGCATCTACGCTCTCAGCCCAACGATCGAGGAACCCAGGACAAGCAGCCCTCAAGCCTCAACCCGTGACTCTGCCTGGCGGAGACGGACGGCGGCCAGCTGCAGAAGGAAGGGAAGGCAGAGCACGCAAAGGGCAGAAGACCTTGGGGCTCTGCCCCAAACCCCGGCCCTCCTCGGAGATGAGCCAGACCCGCCCATCACGGGAAGTGGCTGAGGTCCTGTGCGGTCATCTCCTCGTCGGCCACCCAAGGGACACCAGACCAGCCGCACCAGGGCAAGCCGCCATGTGCGGGCAGGGCAACCAGCGCGCGAGGAAGCTCACCGGGACACATGTACACGCGAATGACGGCTTGCCCTGGCACGTCCGGCCCGGTATAGCTACGCCTGCCCGACGAGGAGATGACCGTGATTGCCATCCTATGGAGCCTGAGCTGCGCCAACGCTGGCTCAGAAATCCTTACACACTGGAAGTGCGCCCTAGGCGAAGCACGTGATAACTCGCCCTAACGTATATAGGTGTGATTATGTTCGCGCCGGTGGGTACTCAATTTTAGCCAGTTCTTCTCGTACCTTTTCCGCTGCAGAATCATCTTTCGGGATCATAAGCAAAGCTGGGCGCACCGATTCGGCAGAGCCGGGAGGGAGCCAATACACCGGATCCTTAGATTTGAAACCCTTATTGTCTTCATCCAATACGCGGCCCGCCATAGGCACAATTAAGCCGATATTCCGCAGTTTTTTTAGTGCAGCACCTATTGGTGACTCAAGAAGCTTATGGTATTGATTGGCTGACAGGTGGCCGCGGTGTTCTTGTCCTAGTTCTCTAATCAACTCTGTTGCTACGCTGCCGACGGTCAGCAGAGACGCCTGCGCTGCTGTGACTCTGTCTGAGAGACCACGATGGTTGGCGACTGCTTGAAGCTGGGCTTCGATGGTTTGGCTGAAATTCGCCAGGGCCTCCTTTATGGAATCAATCTCTTCCCTGGTTACAGCTTCGCCAGCGTCCAGCCGCTTCTGTCTATTTCGCAGAATTTCCCCTTGTAGCTCCGCTGTTAGTCCCTGTGCAATGGAATCTGATTCGATATTTGATGCGTCAAAGTTAGGCGGTCGATCGTCGTTGCTCACTAACATCTTGTCCCAAGCCGCTTTGATGAGCCCTGTCGTGTCGGCCGACAGTCGCTCTATTGTAAATTCTATCTTTGTCAAAGATGCTCGAGCTTGTTCATTGACTCGATTTGAATCCTTTTGTACGAGCACGGCAAAAGCGATTGCGACCACGGACAAAATAATGCCTGTGATTCCCGAGAAAAGCCCTACCCACGTACTTACAGTTTGCAGTCCAGAATCCATGATTTGGGACGTCCTTATCATCTGATAGGATCAACGGCAACCGACGAGTATAGTGGATGTCCCAGACCTACGAATGAGACATGGGACAGTAAAACAGTAACGCCAATCGACGGCCCGACGTGCTCAGGGCAGTCCGATCCCCCCGCCGAAGACGCACTCAAGCTGCAGCAGCATTGTGCAGCAACCCGACCGGCTACCAGAGACCGTTGCTAACCTTCGCTGCCAGGCCCAACCTTCAATGACCTTCATGCCGGGAGTTCGGGATGAAGAGGCAGTGTGCCACCGGCCACGCACAGCCCGAGGATGAGTGTCCAAATGGGTGACAACGGCCTATCACCACAACGCACCCTCCTGAACGCCTGTGGACGTAGACGGACCTGGAGCGCACCGTCCGCGCACGTGGGACATGTGTTCCACTTCGTTTGCAAGCAGGAAGTCAGGAGTTCGAATCTCCTAGGCTCCACATGTATGAAAGCCCAGGTCAATGGCCTGGGCTTTCGATCTTCTGTAGGGCTGTTCAGGGTTCCGTGCCCGGTGACCTCGCTAAGCGCCCCTCGGGCTACGTCGTTCAACTTTTGTGCGCTCCCGCTGTCGCGCGTCCGTCGAGTGCTGATAGATCAGGGTGGCCCGCGTGCTGGAGTGACCCATTCGAGCCATCAGGTCCCGTGTGGACGCCCCCGCGCTGGCAGCGAGCGTGTTGCCCGGTGTGTCGCAGGTCATGAAAGTGGATCTTCGGTACGCCCGCCTTCGAGAGCCTTGGCCCAGACGCGGCGGTTGAGGTTCGTGTTGCGGAGCGGGCCGTTGTCCGGGCCGACGAAGACGAGGCCCTCGTCCCCGTCAAGGGGCGGCGGCGCTGCGCGCCGTCGCCCATATGCAGCACGACGATCGCCACGGGGTGGCCGGTGTTCGATGTGGTCGGGGGCGATCGAAGATCCGGGGTTCGTTCCTCACCCCGGCTTACCAGGGACCGTGGCTGATCGTGCAGGGGCGACATCGTGATGTGTCCAAGATGCACCTCCGCCATCGTGCGCTGCTATAGAGAGGGTTCATGACCGGTACCGTCGCATCCCCGAAGCGAATCGCGTGGTTGGCCCCGCTCGCCGTCAACGTCCTGTTCGGTTACTTTGCGGTTTTTCCGCTGAGTCTCGTCTGGTACTACCTCACCAACTCTCCGCTAGTCGCTCTGGGCCTGACGGAACGGGACCCCACCGACAACGACGGAATTCTTGGTTACCTGATTGTGCTTGGCGGTGTAGGACTTTTCATCGCCCTGTGGGCGGTGGTCAATCTCGCACTCCGGGCGCTTTTGAGATTGCCTGCACGGTCCTATTGGCCGGTTTCGGTGCCCCCGTTGTTCGGCCCGTTCATCCTGACCTGGATGTTTCCCGCCGCATACGATCTTTGGAAGATGCCGCTGGGCTAGCCATGACCCACTCCTGCCCTCAACGGCCGTTCCCCGGCATCGCTCATGAGCGGTGTGGAGACGTGGGTGTACCGTTCGGTGGTGGTCACCCTCGAGTGGCCGAGGATCTCCTTAACCACGCCGTGCCCGTTGGGGCGGGAAACAAGGGGGAGCAGCGGGGAATCACGGGGAATGCGATCAGCGCTGTGATCTGCGTCTCCGCAGGTCGGCCAAGATCGGTATGCGTCTTTGCAAGCAGGAAGTCAGGTGTTCGAATCTCCTAGGCTCCACTGAACTTCGAAGGCCACTTCTTGTGATCGGGAAGTAGCCCTTTCAATTTTGTACAGCTGCAAAATACAGCTACGGTGACGACTCGCCCCGGCGTCAGGTGTTCGGCTCCCCTGAAAGCGAGTCGACGAACGCCTCAGCTTCTGACTGGCTCATGTCCTCGGTGTTTCCGCGCAAGGAAGACGGCTTGCTTCCGGTGGCCGGCCTCAATCAGTTTGCGGATCCGGGTGGGGAGGTCATCCTCATCGAACACCGGGAAGCCCGGCAGGGCCTCACCGGCACGTAGAACCTTCGCGACTTCCAATGCGGTCGGCCCGGACACCTGGGACTCCTTGCGGATCAGGTTCACAGCGTCATGAAACCGTCCCGCCTCGATCAGGTCGTGCGCCCGGCCCTGCACATCGACAGGAGTCATGAGGTCCAGTCCGACGTAGATACGCGATACCTTGCGTTGTCTCAGCCACACGGGCCCGGCTCCGCGTCCACGATGACCACCAGCTTGCCGCGCGTGTGCCCCTCCGCCAGGTCCTCGTAGGCACGTACCGCGTCGCTCAGGAGGTAGGTCCGGATCTCCGGCTCGGGCAGCGTGCCGTCCAGGACGTGGGCGGTGAGAGCGTCCATGGTGCCGGGGTGGAGGTCGGTGGTGCCCATCACCGTGGTGACCGCCGGGTGCGTCGGCGTGCCCGGCGTGGTGCTGAGCAGCCGTCCGCCGGGGCGCAGCGCCGTGGTCGCCGCGAGCACCGCCTCGCCGGTCAGCGCGAGGTTCACCACGGCGTCGACGCCTTCCGGGTGGCGGCGCCGTACCTCCTCGATCGGGTCGCTCTCGCGGTAGTCGATCACGTCGGCGGCTCCCAGGCTTCGCACGTAGTTCCCGTCGGGCGCGGTCGCGGTGGCCAGGACCGTGCACTGCCTGGCCAGCAGCGGCACCACGACGCTGCCGATGCCCACCGGCGCGCCGATCACCAGCACCGTTTCGCCCGGCCGGAACTGTCCGCGGCCGAGTACGGCGAGCCCGGTCATGCCGGTGCTGGGCAGGGCGGCCGCCGTGGTGGCGCTCAGCTTCGGTGGCCTCTTCGCCAGGTACGGCCCGGCCTGAAAGGTCGCGTACTCGGCCAGCGCCCCGGAGGTGACGGCCGGGATGCCCACGCCGGAGGCGAACGACGGCGGTGCGCCGAAGCCGAACACCTCCTCACCCACCTCGAATCCATCCGTCCCGGGGCCGAGCTTGGTCACCGTGCCGGCGACGTCGGTGCCGGGGACGAAGGGGAAGTCCAGCGGCACCATCTCGCGTACCGTGCCCGCGGTCATCAGCAGGTCGGCGGGATTGAGCGAGGCGGCCGCCACCTTGATCTGGAGTTGTCCCGGACCGGGCTCGGGAATCGGCAGGTCCTCGATGGCGAACGAGGCAGGCGTGCCGTACGTACGGACGACAAGGGCTTGCATGACCATCCTTACTGCGAGACAGGTTGTCTCTTTGCAGGCATACTGTCCGGCCCAGTACGAGGTGGACAGTCTCAACACTGGCGTTCCGTCTCAAACTGGACAGGCGGCCCGAAATGTCTCAGGAAATGTCCGAGTCCGGCGCATGAGGTATCCGCACGGCCGCCGCTTCCCGCGCACGCTCGGCCGGATCCATGAACCCTCTGACGGGCCGAGCAGCTCGTTCCTTGAGCGATACCCGTGCTCAGTAGCTGTCGCTCCAGCGGTACCAGTGGCCCTGGACGTGCTCGAACGACGAGGCGACAGACGGATCGGAGTCATCGGTCGGTACGCGCTCGGGGCTCCAGACGTAGCCGTAGGGATCCACGCTGGGCCCGTTCTCGCCCACCTGGAAATAGACCCGATCGCCCTCCCGATAGACGGCCTGGAATTCAACCTCCCCGACTTTCCGTGGCCGGCCGATTGAGCCGTCTTCCGGCCCGATCGCCCGGGCGACCTGCTCCATCTCGGCGAACGAACGCATGACGCGTTGCTTCTCGACGTACCCGCAGGACGTCAGCAACGCCAAGGCGGCGCAGGCCAGCAGTATTCTCATGCCTTCGGTCCTCGAAGAGGGGGCCAGTCCCGTGCTCGTGACGCTCCGTTCAGACGCGGCGGCCCGGTGCGGGGGGCACGCGTTCGAGCTTGGTCCACCCCGTCCAGCCTCGCTGCTGCAGCAGCTCGATCAGCCGGCGTGCCGGCGGCACGGTGTCGAACGCCAGCTTGTCCATCAGCTTGACCAGCGATGAGTCGATGTCGGTGTCGTCGACATAGTCCTCGCCCCGCTCCTCCGCCATTCGCGTGAGGTAGGCGGCCAGCTTGTCGGCCAGCTCGATCAGTCGCGGGTCGTCGTCGTCCCGGTCGAGAGCCTGGCCAAGGGTGAGGTAGAAGTCGACGAGCCGCGGGTCGGCGATCTGCTCCCGCTTGCGCGCCATCCACTCCGGGACTCGCTCGGGTGAGTGCGCGGCCAGCGGGATCCAGCCGTCGCGTTCGGCCTGGACGATCCGCTCGTCGACGCCGAGCACCCGCAACCGGTCGAGGTACTCGACCACTTCCGGGGGCAGTGCCAGGCTGTCGCCGGAGATGAGCCGGGCGATGCGTTCCCGGTGCCGCTGCCGTTGCGTGATCTCGGCGCGCAGCCGTCTGTCGATGTCCGCGACCGCCGCGGCGAACTCCTCCTCGTCGGCCTGCAGCAGCTCCCGCACCCGCGCCAGCGGGACCCCGGCCTCGGCCAGCGTCCGGATCTTGATCAGCTCCACCACTGCGGCGCCGTCGTACCTGCGGTAGCCGAAGTAGTCTCGCTCCGGCTCCGGAAGCAGCCCCTTGGCGTGATAGTGCCGCACGGCGCGCACCGTCACCCCGGTGTACGACGCCAGCTCGCCGATGGTCAGCATCAGGCCAGCCTCCCATGAGTCGCTCAGGAGGCCGTCCGGCCGGCCGGGCCGCGTGCGTCGCGGATGATCCGGGCGATCTCCGGGGCGTGCGTAAAGACCAGCTGGTGGTCGGCGTCGAGCCAGGACGTGGTGATGTGCGGCTGCTCGCGGACGAGCCGGTCGACGCCGGCACGCCAGTTCCGGTTGAAGCGCTGTGCGTGCTCCTCGCCGCTGTCGCCGGCCATCGAGGTCGACATGATCATACGGATGGGCCGGTCGATCTTCCTGTACCGGTCGAGAATCCCTGACCGGATCACATCGATCTCCAGGTTCAGGTCGAGGATCTCCTGGGAGGTGAGCAGCACCTGACGCGCGGTGCCCCGCTCGGCCTCCTGCTGCGCCGCCAGGCCCTCCCACATGGCGCGGAACTGCGGCAGGACGGCCTCGGTGATGAACGGTTCGGGCACCGGGTTCGCCCCGTCGATGAGTACGAGTTCCGCGACGGTGCCAGGATGCCGGGAGGCGTAGTGCACGGCCAGGTCCGCGCCCAGGGAGTAGCCCACCAGCACGGGCGGCGCATCCAGGTGGAGACGTTCCAGCTCTGTCATCACCGCGGCGAGATCGCCGAGGAACGCCTCGAAGGAGTAGCGGCCGGCGGCCGAGGCGAGGCCATGGCCCCGGAGGTCGAAGGTCACCACGTCGTGGTCGCGGCGCAGCAGCCCGGCCAGCTCGTGCAGGCCGGCCTGGGTCGAGTTCAGCCCCGGGCACAGGACCAGCGGTCGTCCCTGCCCGCCGCGGGACACCGGGATCGTGACGCCGTCGTGGTGGATCGTGAAGTGCCGCATCGTCCTGTCGCCTCTCTCAGCCTGCTCTCCAGCGCCGCCGTGGCCTGGCGACCTCGACCGCGCTGGTTTCGTGGTCATGGCGCCATGCTGAGGGGTTGCCCCTGCGTCAGGGGCAACCCTCGCGGCGGATCAGAGCGAGCTCTGGATTCAGCGATGACGTCCCATGCGCCACGGTCGCCGACGTGCACTCGTTCGCGGCGTGGGCCGGCCCGCCGATCAGGGGCGAGCGGCGGCGGCCTTGTGACGGTGAGAGGCGCGGGCCTTGCCGCGGTTCCATCGAGCACCAAGTGCGGCGCCGGACGTTCCTCCTCGGGGGTGGAACGTCGAAGCGGCCCTCCTCCGGAGCGCCGCCCGTGCTCTCCGCGGCATGACGTGTCACGGCGTCCGCCTGCACCGAGCCAGGGTCAGGGCTTCAACGCGATGGCGTGCACGGCCTCTTCGATCTTCTCCAACCCCCGCCTGAGAACCTGCGCCTGGTGCAGGCTCGCCCACACCTGCGCCGTGGCCACATCGCCCTTCTGCAGCGCCTTGCGAGTTTCGCTCTCGTAGTCGGTATTCCCGAACGGCTCCATCGGCTCCTCCTCGTGGCTGACGTACGGCCACTGCCCCCAGGAGGCCCGGCCCTCACCAGCCAGGGCGACATATGCTCGGCGGCCGATGGATCGTGAAGAGGAATCAGGGGTTCGCCGAACTACGGGTGTTCCGACGTAACAGCCTGAAAGGCCGGCATGCATGACCGCTCCCCTTCAAGACGCGGCGCCTCCCAGTGAGGACACCGACGCGCAGGTGATAGAGGCGTCGTGGCGCGACCCTGATCGCTTCGGCGCCGTCTTCGATCGTTACTTCGCCTCCATCCACCGCTACGTTCACCTGCGCCTGGGTGAGTCGGCCGCCGACGACCTCGCCGCGGAGACCTTCCTGCGCGCCTTCCGCAGCCGGGATCGCTTCGACCTCACCTGCCCCAGCGCCCGCCCCTGGCTGTACGGCATCGCCTCCAACCTGGTCGCCGACCATCATCGCGCCGAGGCGCGCCGGTATCGGGCGCTGGCCAGGAGCGTCGGTGCCGGAGAGGTCGCCAATCATGACGAGCGGGTGGTGCAGCGGGTCTCGGCGGCGGTCATGCAGCCGCGGCTGGCCTCCGGCCTGGCTCGGCTCTCGGCCGGGGACAGGGACGTCCTGCTGCTGGTCGCCTGCGCCCAGCTCAGCTACGAGGAGGTCGCCGCGGCGCTCGGCATCCCCCAGGGAACGGTGGGATCGCGCCTCAACCGGGCCCGCAAGAGGCTCCGCAAGATCATCGGTTCCGCCGGGGAGGCACTGTGATGAACGAACTCGAAGCGATCAAGGGCCACCACGACAGCCTGCCGGGACCCGCGCCCGAGGTGACCTCGCGTGCCTGGGCGCTGCTCACCGAAGAGGCCGAGCGGGCCGAAGGCGGCCACCCTGAGCGGCCCCTCGGCAGACCGCGAGGCAGGCGGTGGGTGGTGCGGGCCGGTGTGGCCGTGGGCCTGGCGGCGGCGGTGACCGCGGGGATGATCTTCGTGCGTGGTGGTGACGAGTCCGTTCCGTTCGGGACGGCTCCGGCCGGCGCCGCCGAGTTGCTCCGGCACGCCGCCACGGTCGCGGCGCGGGAGGAGGTCCAGCCAGGGCCGGGGCAGTTCCTGTACGTCGAGCAGAAGGACGTCACGTTCGCGTCCGACTCCGAGGGCGAGTACACCCAGGACGTGCGCCGGGAGGTGTGGATGCCGGGCGGGGATCCCGGCAAGGCCCTGACGCGCTCGACGTACGGGCGGACGACCGTCATCAGCGGCGGGCACCCGGAGCACGTGCAAGCCCCCGGAACGGTGGAGTACCAGCGGGCGGGGCAGTGCCGCGGCGGCTTCTCGGGCCTGCCGTTCCAGGCCGCCGATCTCCCTGGCGACCCCGACAGGGCGCTGGCGAAGGTCCGCCAGGAGGCGGAGACGTTCGTACGGTCGGACCAGCGCAGGCGAGGAGAGGCGGGCCTGAGCCGGAAAGAGATCGACATGCGGGTCGAGAAGGTCGTCGCGAGCTCGTTGCTCAGGCTGGCGCAGAACCCGCTCACCCCCTCCCGGACCAGGGCCACGGTCTTCGGCGCGCTGTCGAAGCTGGCGACCGTGACCGTCGTCCCGGATCTCACCGACCCGGCCGGACGGCATGGGGTGGGCGCCTCGATCAAGTTCGAGACTCCCGGCGGCGGCTGGGAGCGCGGAGAGCTCATCTTCGAGCCGGCGACGTACCGGTTTCTCGGCTACCGGAGCTGGATCGGGCAGCCCGAGGGCGGGCAGGTGAGAGAGATTCCGGGCGCGAGTACGGCGATGCTGACGGTGAAGGTCGTGGACTCCATGCCGGAGGTGCCGAAGGACGCCGGCAAGCCGATGTTCTGCTGATCTGGTCACCGAGTCGTGTCACGGGGATCCGGGGAGGATCCCCGTGACGAGTCGGAGTCGCCCATGGTGATCAGGCGGCGTCGAGGGCTTCGGTGATCTTGCGGGCCATCTCGGTCGTGGTGGGGTCGGGCCGGCCCTGCTGAGCGGCTTCGACGGAGACCAGGATGGTGCGGCGGAAGTTGTCGGCCTCTTCCGGAGCCTGCTGCTTGAGCAGGGTCATGGAAGCGGTCAGGGCGGGCAGGACGACGTCGGCGAGTGTGGCGGTGGTCCTGCCGTACTTGACGCCCTTGGGGGCCTTGGCCAGGACGTGTCCGGTCAGGCCGATGGCGGAGGTGAGGGCGATGGAGCCTTCGGTGGCGGCCTTGTGGGCGGAGGTGGCGGCTCCGGCGGCGGACATGAGGGAGACGGCGCCCCAGCCGGCGATGCGGAGGGTGAGCTGGTCCTGGGCGGTGAGGGTGACGGACATGGTGGTGTGCTCCTTCAACGGTGAGTCGGTTGAGCGGGCAGGTGCTGCTCCGTTCATGTCCTCTACGATCGACGGTCGCTCTGATACGGGGCCGTCGCCGTGCTGACGCCACCGCTGACACGCCCCCCCGCGGGGTCACCGGCCCCCTGACGCCTCCACGAGCACCTCCCCGGCCGCCGTCCGCCTGTACAGCACCGACCGGGGGCGCGGTGGCCCAGGTGACGTCGCCGGCCGCGGCGATGACGGTGCTGGCGGCCGGATCGGTCGCCGTGACCCTGACTCTCGCGGCGCTGGGCGGGCGCGAGGAACGGCGGCTGGGGCGTCCGGGCGTCTCCAGGACCGTGCACGTCCGTGACGTGCACGGGCGTCGGGTTCTCGCCCCGGGGATCGTGACGATCCTCGGCACGGAGGGCGGGAGTTATCACGTCCGCGACGCCGAGCCGCACGAGGCCGCCCGGGTGCTCTGCTCCGAGGAGACCTGGCAGGGGTAGCACCGCGATGGGCCGGCGCGCGATCATGGCCTGCGTGGCGATGCTCCGGTTACTGGCGATCAGCCTGCTCTGCGGTGCCGTGGCGGTGCCGTTCCTCGGGGAGCCACGTGGTGACGGCTTCGAGCACGCGAGGTTCGCGGTGCTCATGGCGCTGGTCGTGGGTCAGGTCATCACCGTCCCCATCGGGTCGGTGGCCGGTCTCGTGCTCGTCGCCATGGGCGCGTGTGCCCGAACCCCCGGCTACTTCCTGGGCGCGATCACGACGGCGTTCGGCGCGATCGTCGCCACCCAGGCCTGGCCCGCGACGAGCTGGGTCGACGGAAGTTCCGGCCTTGGCGATCCGGAGGCCGAATCCGTCGTGGCGCTTCTGGCCATTGCTTCCGGCCTGTTCACCCTTCTCATCGGCCTTTCCATCGTCTTGTTGCGATGGTCCGGCTACGACCCGCGAACCGCTCCGGTACGTCGCAGCAGGGTGAGACGTAAGCCGCGAACCCCCTGAAATCCCCCTTCAGTTCGCAACCTTGCCAAGACCGGCAATCCCCATCAGGATGAAAAGCCGATGAGATCGGCGAACGGGCGCCCCCGCGCCTTCCCCTTTTACATCGTCTGCGACGTCTCGCACTCGATGCACACCGCCCGCGACGACGGACGGCCCACCCCGTTCGAGGTGCTCTCCAACTGCGTGGGCGAGCTGCTCTTCGAGCTGGAGGCGGGCGATCCGGGCGTCAGCGAGGCCGCGCACGTGGCCGTGGTGTCGTTCTCCGACAAGGTCGAGCTGGTACTTCCGCTGACCAGGCCGTGCGACGCGATGAGGGTGCCGGCGCTGAGGCCGGGCAGGCAGACGGATTACCTGGCGGTCTTCAGCGAGCTCGTGAAAATCATCGAGAAGGATCACAGGAAACTCTCACGGCAGTTCGACGTGCGGGCGCCGGTGATCTTCTTCATCACGGACGGGGAGCCGTACGTCGGCAAATCCCATCAGGACGTCGAGATCTGGGGCCCCGCGCGCGACCGGCTGGCGAGCCTTCAACCGGCTCCGTACATCGTGGCGCTGGGGTTCGGGACGGTGCGGGAGGAGACGCTGCGGCGCGTCGCCTCCACGCTGAGGGGCGAGGTGCTGGCGTTCGCGGGCGAGGTCGCGACGGGGGCGGCCACCGTGCTGCACGGCATCGCGCAGGCCGTCTCCGACAGCATCAGCGCCTCCGTCAACAGGAACACGGCCGTGCTGCGCGGGCCTGACGGGATGCGGCAGCTGAGATGATCAGGGCGGCGCTGGCGGGGTTACTGCTGGTCATCGGGATGGGTCCGGTGGGAGTGCGGCCTGGTCCGGCGCCGGAGCAGGAGCTGGTGGCCGCGGGCCATGGGCCGGAACCGGTCGTGACGGTGACCGCGACGCCCGGCCAGCGCCAAGGCAGCGGGGAGACGGGGTCGGGCTGGCCGTGGTGGATCCTGTCCGGCATCGCGGGTGGCGGCGCCGTACTGCTCGGGCAGGTGCTGCTGCGGCGCAGGGCCCGCGCCGCGGCCAACGGCAGGACGCCGCTCGGCCCGTTGCCTCAGCCGCTGCCCGTCCTGCTGGCGGGCGGTGCGGACTCGCGCGCCCCCGGCGTCGCGCTCGACGGCGGCATGCTCGCCCAGACCACGGTCCGCGCCGTGAGCCTGCGCGGCCGGCGGCACCGCTACCGCGGCGAACCCCTGCAGGACGCCTACGCCGTACGGCTGAGCGCGGACGGGCGGTGGGTGATCGCGGCCGTGGCCGATGGGCTGGGCAGCACCCTGCACGCCGAACACGCGGCCGCGGTGGCCGTGCGCGCCGCCACGAACCTGGCCCTGACCCCCGGCCTCGGCTGGCACGCGGCCTTCGCCACCATCGCGGGGGAGGTCATGCGCGCCACCGCCAGGCTCGGCGACCGGCGCACCGGCAGGCACGGCGCCGGGGCATCGGATCCGCCCGCCACGACGCTGACGATCGGGGTGGTCCCCGCGGACGGCAGGCGCGGGATCGCCGCGTGCGCCGCCATCGGAGACTCCCCGGCGCTGTGGCTCCATGACGGCACGTGGACCGAGCTCTTCCCACCGGAGGGGCGGCCTGGCAACGTCACGTCCGCCCTGCCGGAGGACCTCGGCGAGCTGCGGGAACGGCAGATCGATTGGGGGCCGGGAGATGTGCTCGTCCTGTGCAGCGACGGCTTCGGAACGGCCCTGGGCGGCGGCGGAAGCGTGCTCGCCCAGCGGCTCGTCACCTCGTGGAGCTCCCCGCCCGCGCTGCGCAGCTTCCTGTGCGACGTGGACTTCCATCTGTCGACCTACGACGACGACCGGACGGTTCTGGCGTTGTGGGCGGGCCGTCACGACACGGCCGTCCTGTGACAGGAGTGCGGCGGCAGCAGCATGAACCCCCCAGACGTGGTCGAAGAGGCGGATCTGACGCCTTCCGCGGACGCCGACGGCTACTACCTGCGCCCGGGCGGTCAGGCGCGGAGCCTGGAGCCGTGCGAGGTCGGCGGCGTGCCCGGCCGGTTCCTGTTCAAGCGGTACGACGAGGAGACGCTGGCGGGGCTGGACGAGGACGCCCTGCTTGCCATGGTGCGCTGGCGGCGCGAACTCCCCCGGCAGGACCGCGCGGCACTCGACCGGCGCTGCGCCTGGCCGATCGCGGCGGTCGGGCGGGACCGGATCACCGGCATCCTGATCAGGCCCGCTCCCGAGCAGATGTTCGTCGAGCTGCGCGACCGGCGGGTCCCGCGGCACCTGGACGAGCTCACCCGGTCGCCCGAGCGGGTGGACGCCCTGCGCGACCACTACGGCACGCGCTACTACGAGCCGCCGTACAAGCTGGCCGTGCTCGGCCGGCTGCTCTCGACCGTGCAGTGGCTGCACGAGCAGGGCTACGTGGTGGGCGACCTGCAACTGCGCAACGCCGTCTTCACCATCGACCCGGCGCCCGCGGTGTACCTGCTGGACTGCGACTCCTGCCTGCCGGTCGGCGGGCGCGGTGCCCTGCCGGAGGCCGATCCCGAGCAGTGGAAGCTCCCCCGTGAAGGGGCGTTCACCCCCGAATCGGACTATTACAAGTTCGCCTGGGCCGTCGTACGGTGCCTCCAGGAGAGCGCCGAGACGTGGTCGCTCGACGAGACCGCGCTCGCCAGGGTCCTGCCGTCGCGGCATCGCCGCCTGATCGAGCAGTGCGTGGACGGCGCGCCCGCATCGGTGGACGTCGAGCGATGGCGGGCGGCGGGCGAGTCGTGGCGCTGGCTCGTCACTCCCGAGCGCATCTACGTCGAGACCGACTCCAACCTGCGCGAGGCGTGGCGGCGGGGGAGGTCCGCGGTCGGCGACGGCTCGCGCTCCCGGCACGGGGGAGTCGTGGTGCTGATCGTCGTCCTGGCGGCGATCGCCGTCGTCGCCCTGGTCACGTGGGGAGTCTGAATGAACACCGGCGAGCCACGGCGCATCGGGCCCTACGAGGTGCTCGGCCGCCTGGGCGCCGGCGGCCAGGGTACGGTCTACCTCGCGCAGGGTGAGGCGGGCCGGGTCGCGATCAAGCTGATCCACGCGCAGGGGGCGGCCGATCCGAAGGCGCGCAGGCGGTTCGCGGACGAGGTGGCCATGGCGTCGCGGGTGCCCAGGGCGTACACGGCGATGATCATTGACGCGGCCATCGACCGTGACCAGCCGTACATCGTGAGCGAGTACGTGGAAGGCCCGTCCCTGCAGGAGCTCGTCGAGACGCACGGGCCGCTGTCGGGATCCGCGCTCGAACGCCTGGCGACCTACACGGCCACCGCGCTGGCGGCGATCCACGGCGCGGGGGTCGTCCACCGGGACCTCAAGCCCGCCAACGTCATCGTCGGCCCGGACGGGCCGCGGGTCGTGGACTTCGGCATCGCGCGCGCCCTGGAGGCGACCGCCGCGATGACCACGCCGGTGGGGACCCCGGCCTATCTCGCGCCGGAGCAGGTGGGCGGGGTCGACGCCGAAGTCGGCCCGCCCGTCGACGTGCACGCCTGGGCGGCGACGGTGTACTTCGCCGCCACCGGCAAGGCGCTGTTCGCGGGGAGCAACGTGGCCTTCATCATCAACCGCGTCCTGAACGAGACCCCCGACCTGAGAGTGATCTCCGAGCCGCTGCGTTCACTGATCGCCGAGTGCCTGGCCAAGGACCCGGCGCGGCGGCCGGCCGCCATGGACCTGCTCGGCCGCCTCGTGGGGTACCAGTCGGAGACCACGGCGGCTACGATGCCGCGTACGGTGCTCCTGCCGGCCACCATCGGGACGCTGAAGGAGACCACCACGCTGGGCAGCGGGTCCGCGGCCGACATCGTGATCCACGGGGCGGGGATCGCCCCCGCGCACGCCACCGTACGCAAGGTGAGCGCGGGGTACCGGCTGCACGATCACAGCGGCGGGCTGGGGACGTTCATCGACGGCCGCCCTGTCCTGTACGCGACCCTGCGGCCGGGTGATCGGTTCAGGATCGGCACGGCGTTGCTCCGCCTCACCGCGGCGGGGGAGCTGGAGCGCGTACGGCTCAGCCGGATGTACCCCGCGCGCTGGTGGCTGCTGCTGCTCCTCGTCACGGCGGTGGCGCTGGCGGTGATCGTCGTGGTCACGGGATAGTCACGGGCGTGGGCGTGGTGACGTTCACGCGTTCCCCGGTCTTGGAGTCGAGGGTGAAGGCGCCGCTGGCGCCGCGGATGACGTTCGTGCCGGTGAACAGGTAGAGCTGCCCGCGCACCGCCGCGGCCGAGGGCAGGCTGAGCTGGGACGGGTCCACGCCGATGGCGGCCTTCTGCACCGCGGTCGCCGCGGCCGTCACCGCGTCGTACGCCAGGATCGCCAGCCCGCTGCCGAGATGCCCCGCGGGGAACGTCACCCCGTGGTGCGGCGCCACGAACTCGTTGCGGAAGTCCCGGTAGAGCTGGCGGTGCGGATTGTCCTCGTGGTCGAGCCGGTTGGGATCGGCGAGCGGCACGAACATCACCTTGATGGGCGCCTCCGGGTCGTGCAGCGACGGGTCGCTCGGGTCCTGGTCCTGGGCGTCGTCACCGGTGACGACGGTGATGGGCGTGGATCTGCAGGGCCGGCTGCGCAGCAGCTTGAGGAAGGTGGGCATGAACGCCTGACGGCCGGCGTAGAAGATCATGTCCGTCTTCGTCCCGCAGATGGTGTCGCTGATGGTCCGCAGGAGCGAGGGGCCGCCACGCGGGTCGAAGGGGAAGCTGAGCCCTGACCTGTCGACGTACGGCTTGAGCCCGAGTTTCGGGTCGAGGAAGGCGTCCTTCAGCGAGCGGGCGTACAGGTCCTTGGTGCCCTGCGGGGTCACGTCGGCCCACATCAGCGCCGCGTTCCCGCCGACCTTCTTCTTCTTGAACTCCTCGGCGATGGCGGCGAGCTGGGCCGAGGTGCTGACCGCGGTACGGGTGAGACCGGGGATGGGCCCGGCGGCGTCGATGTCGCCGGTGGTGTTGAACCCGGCCGCGGTGATGAAGTCGGCGACCATCGGGATGCCGGGATCCTTGGCCAGGGCGCGTGCGGCGTCGATGCTCTCCTGCTGGCTGGGGCCCATCCCGGTGACCGCGACGATCTGCCCGGGGCTGCCCGTCGCGCCCGTCGCGGCGTTCTTCCGCACCGCCTGCACCGTCGTCCGCCACTGCGAGCCGTCGTGCCCCGTGTTGGCCAGCAGGAGCCGGATCTTGGGGAACGTCTCGGACCGGTTGGCCCGGTACTGGCCGATGAACGCCCCTTCGAGCTGGTGGAGGGCGCGCTCGCCGACCAGCCCGCGCGGGCCCGCCCCCATCGGGGCCATGAGCGCGATCGTGCTGTAGTCCTTGCCCTGGGCGACCTGGCGGTTCTCCGCCGCGATGGCCTCCAGGATCTGCTGGTACTGCTTGCCCAGCACCATCGTCCCGTCGGCCGGGTCCATCAGCCCGACGCATTCACCGTCGACGTCCACGACGTCCGCGCTCCCGGTGTCGCAGCCGCCCCACGGCCACCAGCCCTGGGTGTAGTTCACGAGCACGACCGTGGAGATCAGGACGGCGACCACCACGACGATCACCACCAGGCGCCGCCGGAACACCGTTCCGACCTGGCGTAACAGGCTCAATGCGCGCGCGGCTGGGGAGGGTGCCGGTGCCGGTTCGTCATACATCTGGACTCCAAGGCCGTCACTGAACCCGTGACCGTGCAGCGCTCGCACGCTTTCCCTCCCTGAAGCGGCGGACGCCTAAACTCACCGTCATTAAAACGTGATCAATGGTGGCCGGACAACAGCCTGCGAACATGGTTCAGCATCACTCTTGGGACAGATGGGGCACAAGGTGATGCACTACAGCACAATCGAGGCATGGGAAACCCTCGGCAGCCCGCCCCGCGGGACTACCCCGGTGTGGTGGCCACCCTGGTGGCGATCCTGGCGGTCCTCCTGCCGGGCGGCCTGGCGTTCAGCGTCCACCGATACCTGAACGGCCCCGCCCCGATCACCGGCGTCGCCCTGTCGGCCACGGCCACCACCCCCGAGCCCGCCCGGCCGAGCCCCGGCAAGAAGGCACGCCGGGACGCGCCGATCAGCGACGACGAGTTCGGCGACTGGAACTTCCGCATGGGCGGTGTCGCGTTCAAGGCCAAGAGGGTGAGCGGCTGGACGTACGACTCCTGCGCCCCGGTCGACAGGCAGGGCGTGCTGGCGGAGAACGGCTGCGAGCGTGCCGTCCAGCTCGCCTACTCCGCCTACAGCGGGCATCTCACCGCGGTCCAGGTCATCCTGGCCTTCCCCAGCGACAAGGCCGCCAAGGCGACGGCCGCGCACCTGGCGAGCTCCTCGCGGGGCGTGAAGTGGCGGCGGGACAAGGTGCTCGACGCGTACGTCTACGGCAGGATCCGGTCGGGTGCGATCGGGCGGTACGTCGTCTACACCGCCGTCACCGCGGACAAGACGGCCCAGGCCAAGGCCGCGCGGTTCCACCGGTATCTGCAGGCGGACCACCTGAACTACTTCGTCTTCCGGGACGCGAACGTCACGGGCTGAGGACGCTCCACGAGGTCACGGGCAAGATCGACCAGGTGGGGCAGGCGCAGGGTTCGAGCCCGGTCGGCGGAGCCCACCTTCGTTGGTTCGGGGCCGGTGTGGCCGGCTGAGTGTTGACGGCTAACATCGCGATCGTGGCAGATTGGGAGCTTCGTCCGGCTTTGGCGGCGGACGTCGAGCCGGTGGCCGAGCTGCGGGCCCTGGTGATGCGTGCGGATCTCGAACGGCTGGGCCGCTACGACGAGCACCGCGTGCGGCAACGGCTGCGTGACGCGTTCGAGCCGGCCCACGCCTGGATGATCGAGGTGGGCGGGGCCTTCGCCGGCTGCGTCGCGCTGCGACCGGCGCAGGGCTCGTACTGGCTGGAGCACTTCTTCCTGGACCCGCGGCTGCAGGGCAGGGGCATCGGCTCGGCCGTGCTGGGCCGGCTGCTGGAGCGCTGCGACCGCGAGAACGCCGTGGTGAGGCTGAACGTGCTGCAGGGCAGCCAGGCGCGCCGGCTGTACGAGCGGCACGGGTTCACGGTCGAGTCCGAGGACGAGGTGGACGTCTTCATGGTGCGGGCGGTCAGCTCCCCGTCCAGGGACGGAGCTTCTCCGGGTTGAGCACCGCCCAGATGTGCTTGATGCGGTCGCCCACGATGTCGAACGCCAGCACCGACACGGTGACGCCGTCGAGCTGAGCCACCAGCCCTGGCTGGCCGTTCACGGTGCGCTCGACGAGCTCCAGGCCGGACCGCGTGTCCATCCGGTCGGCGAAGAAGTGCGCGATCGGCTCGGCGCCCTGGACGGGGTGGAGCGCGGCCGTGACGAGGCCGCCGCCGTCGCCGGTCGCCGTGGCCTCGGGGTCGAGGATGGCGATGAGGGCGTTGATGTCCTTGCCCTCCCAGGCCCGCTTGAAGGCCCTGACGACGCCGGCCTGCTGGGAGGACGGCGCCGCCGGGACCCGTGAGTCGCGGATGCGGCGGCGGGCCGAGGTGGCGAGCTGGCGGCAGGCCGCCGGGGTGCGGCCGACGACCGCCGCCACCTCGGCGAACGGGTAGCGGAACACGTCGTGCAGGATGAACGCGACGCGTTCCGCCGGGGTCATGGACTCGAGCACGACGAGGAAGGCCATGTTGATCGACTCGTCGAGCGTGACGCGGTCGGCGGGGTCGCCCGGCTGCCCGTCCGGCCACTCCGTACGCTCGGGCAGCGGCTCGGGGATCCACTCGCCCACGTAGCGCTCGCGCCGGGCGCGGGCCGAGCGGAGCAGGTCGAGGCAGATGCGGCCGGCGACCCTCGTCAGCCAGGCGGCCGGCGAGTCGATGGCCTCCTGCTGCTGCCGGGACATGGCGTACCAGCGGGCGTAGGTCTCCTGCACCACGTCCTCGGCGTCGGCCAGGGAGCCGAGCAGCCGGTAGGCGAGGTTGATCAGGTGCCGCCGCTCGCTCATGATCAGGCTCAGCTCGGGATCGGGTTGGGTGCCCATCGTGCCGCCGGCTCCTTCGGTCGTTGTGCCTTCATCCGCTTCGACGAGACACCGGCCCGGACTGTGAGGTCGCTCGTCGCCTCACATCGCGCGCGGCTGCGTCGTCGTACCGGCGAACCGAACGCCGAGAAGGGATCGATCATGGAACCCGTCAACGTCGCGATTATCTATTACAGTGCCACGGGCACCGTGCACGCCCTGGCGCAGGCCGCCGCCGAGGGCGCGGAGAAGGCCGGCGCCGACGTGCGGCTGCGCAAGGTCGCCGAGCCTGCCCCGCAGGAGGTGATCGACTCCAGGCCGGAGTGGGCCCAGCACGTCAGGGACACCGCCGGCGTCGCCGTGGCCGGCGCGGACGACCTGGCTTGGGCCGACGCGGTGCTGTTCGGCACGCCCACCCGCTTCGGCAACCCGGCCAGCCCGCTCAGGGTGTTCATGGAGAGCGTCGGCAACCTGTGGTTCCAGGGCAAGCTCGCGGACAAGGTGTACTCGGCGTTCACCGCCTCCAACACCGCCCACGGCGGGCAGGAGTCCACCATCCTGGCGCTGGCGAACACGTTCTACCACTGGGGCGGCATCATCGTGCCTCCCGGCTACACCGACCCGATCCAGTTCCAGACGGGCAACCCGTACGGCACCTCCCACGTGGCCGGCGACGGCCCGCCCAGCGAGGTCGCGCTGCAGGGGGCCCGCTACCAGGCCCGCCGCGTCGTGGACACCGCCGCCGCGTTCAAGGCGGGCCGCGCCGCCTGAGACGGTCGCGCGCGACGGCTGCCCGACCGCCGCCGTTGCCGCCGGACCACCTGTCGTGGCGCAGCGTCGAAGGTGCCTGAGACGGTCGCGGCGTCCGTATCATCTCGGCATGGAGCTGAACCCGGAGCCGCGCCTCAGCCGTCGGGTGGTGCTCCTGGCCGCCGGCGGGCTGCTGGCCGGCTGCTCCCGGCGGCCCGAGGCCGATCGGGTCCGGTTACGGCTGGCCACCGGGCCGGCGGGGGCGGTGTACCGGCGCATCGGCGGCTCGCTGGCGGAGCACATCTCCGAGCAGGTGCCGGGCGCCACGGTGACGACCGTGCCGAGCAGGGCGTCCACCGACAACATCCGGATGTTGCGGGCCGGCGAGGTGCAGCTCGGGCTGACGAGCCTGGACGCGCTGATCACGGCGGACGGCAGCGCCCCTGAGGGGCTCTCGGCGGTCTGCCGGCTGTACGACAGCCACCTGCACCTCGTGGTCATGGCCGGCTCGGCGATCGCCGAGTTCGGCCACCTGAGGGGCAGGCGCGTGTCCCTCGGCGCCCGCGACTCGGGCACCGAGTTCACCGCGCTGCGGGTGCTGCGGCTCGGCCGGGTGCGGGCCGACGCGCGTTACCTCAGCCAGGCCGAGTCGGCGGCGGCGCTGCGCGACGGCGGGATCGACGCGATGTTCTCCCTGACCGGCGTCCCGACACCGGCCATCACGGAGCTGGCCCAGCGGCACCCGGTGCGGCTGATCCCGCTGGAGGAGCAGGCGGGCGAGCTCTTCACCGCGTTCCCCGGCCCCTACACCCCGGCCATGATCCCCGCGACCGCCTACGCCGGGGTCCCGGCCACCCGTACGGTCGCCGTGCCGAACGTGCTGCTCGCCCGCAACGACCTGCCCGACGACCTGGTGTACGCCATCACCGACACGATCTTCACGCACACCGGCACGATCACCTCCGCCTCCCGTGACGGCGCCGGAGCCGTGCCCGACGCCGTTCCTGAGGCGTGGCAGATCAACGTGCGTACGGGGATCGCCACCGCGTCCATCCCGCTGCACCCGGGCGCGGCCGCCTGGTTCCGTGCCCGCAAGCACTAGTGCCCGCAAGCACTAGTGCCCGCCAGCGCTAGTCCCGGACGATCGGCAGCGCGACCACCGCGGCGAACCCGTGCCCCGACCCGTCCGGACGCGGCAGCCCCTCCTCCAGCAGCAGCTCACCCCCGGCCGCCCCGACCAGGTCGGCGCAGATCGCCAGCCCCAGCCCCGTCCCGGGCACGTTCTGGTGCCGCGGCGACCGCCAGAACCGCCGTAGCGCCTGGGCCCGCTCGGAGGCGTCGAGCCCCTGCCCGTCGTCACGGACGGCGATCGTCACCACGTCCCCACCGGTCCGGGCGGTCACCTCCACCACCTGTGCCTCCGACAGCCGCAGGGCGTTGCTGACCAGCTCGTCCAGGATGCTGCCGAGCCCGCCCGTGGGCTCCAGCAGCCGCAACCCGGGCGGCACGTCCACCGCCAGCGTCCGCCCCGACGTCGCCGTCAACGCCCGCCACCGATCCACCCGGGTGGCCAGCACCGCGTCCAGCTCGACCGGCGAGGCCGTCCGTATGCTCTCCATCCGCGCGCTGGCCTGCAGCGAGTTCAGCAGCCGCTGCATGGCCTTCACCTCGTCGACGGCCACCTCGTACACCGGCCGCCCGCCCCCTGCCAGGTGCGGCTCCATGCTCTCCACGGCGAGCCGGAGGCTGGTCAGCGGGTTGCGCAACTGGTGCGAGGCGTCGGAGACGAACGCCCGCTGCCGCTGCACGGCGTTCTCCACCGCGTCCATCATCGTGTTGAACGACCCGGCGAGCCGCCGCAGCTCGACCGGCCCGGCCTCGGCGTCCGCCCGGATCGTGAGGTCGCCCTGCGAGATCCGCGAGCTGGCGGCGTCCAGCTCCCGCACGGGACGCAGCACCCACGCCGACACCGGCCAGGCGACGGCGATCAGCGCGATCAGCGGCAGCAGCCCGAGCGCGGCGAGCTGGGCCCACTGCAGCAGGACGCGCGAGCGGGTCTTCGACAGGTCGGAGATGGTCACGACGGCGCCGACGACCTCGCTGTCCCGGCCCACGGGCTCCGCGACGACGAGCGCGGAGCCGTCCCACGGCGCCCATTCGCCCGACGGCTCCGAGCGTGTCCCGGCCAGCGCCGCGGTCACGATCCGGGGCAGCGCGGGCTCGGCGCGCGCCGCCTCCTGGTACGCGCGGGCCGGCCCGAGCAGCACCGTGCCCGAGGTGTCGATCACCGCGGCCGGGATGCCGTACAGCTCGTGGTAGCGTGCCAGCTCCTGCTGGAGGGCCTCGGTCCGCCCGGTCGACAGCGCGGTCTCGGCCAGCGACGCGAACCGGCCGACGTCGCCCAGCCGGTCCACGTACGTCTCCTGCATCTCCCGCTCGGCCAGCGTGACGCTGTGCGGCGCCCCGAGCGCGGCGACGAGCAGGACCGCGAGCGGCACCAGGACGATGAGCAGGCGGCGGCGCACGGCGCGTCAGCCGATCAGCTCCGGCTGGCCGGCCAGGAGCCGATAGCCGACTCCGTGGATCGTGCGGATGGGCACGGACGGGCCGAGCTTGTTCCGCAGCGCCGCGATGTGCGTGTCGAGGGTGCGGCTGGAGGACTCCCAGGTGGCGCCCCAGATCTGGTCGAGGATGACGTCGCGGCTGACCACGTTCGGAGCCCGGCGGGCCAGCAGCAGGAGCAGCTCGAACTCCTTGCGCGTCAGCGTGACGGGCGCGTCCTCGACGAAGACCTCGCGGGTGGCGACGGCGATCCGCATCGGGCCGAGCACGAGCGGCTCGTCCGGGTGGCTCAGCGCACGGGCCACGCGGGTGCGCCGCAGCACGGCGTCGATCCTGGCCAGCAGCTCGGGGACGCCGAACGGCTTGACGATGTAGTCGTCGGCGCCGGCGCGTAAGCCGCGTACTCGCTCGTGCTCCTCCGAGCGCGCGGTCACGGCGATGACGGCAGTCTCCGGCCGGTCGCGCAGCTTGCGGATCACGTCGAGACCGTCGCCGTCGGGCAGGCCCAGATCGACGAGCACCACATCGGACGGCGCGGCGCGCACGGCCTCCGCGGCGGTGGCGATGCGGTGGACCTCGAAGCCCGCCTGGGCCAGGACGGTCACCAGGCCCCGCGCCACGCGGTCGTCATCCTCGATGATGGTGATCCGCATACCGGCGGATTGTACGGCGCGGATCGGCGCTTGTGTTAGCCCTTCACTTCTTGGGATTCTTCTGACATCCAGCGCATTCCTTGAGATTTCTCTGACACCATCCGCGTCCCTGCCACCCGAGACTGAGGCCGCGCACTCACTGACTAACGGGCATGCGCTGACGAGGAGGTCGCCATATGAGAACGACCAGCAGGTACCGGGCCTCCGCCCGGATCATCACCGCGATCGGCGTCGTTTCGCTCGTCGCCGCCTGTGCCGGCAACGGCGGCACCACCGCCACGGGAGGCGCCACGGGCGGAGGCTACCCGGACAAGAACATCACGTTCGTCGTGCCGTTCAGCGCGGGCGGACCGACGGACACCGTCACCCGCATGATCGCCGAGCCGATGGCCGCCAAGCTCGGCGGCAAGATCGTCGTACAGAACGTCGAAGGCGCCGGCGGCACGGTCGGCGCCGGCGAGGTCGCGCGGGCCGATCCCGACGGCTACACCGTGCTCATGCACCACATCGGCATGTCCACGGCCCCCGCCCTCTACCAGAACCTCGACTACAAGCCGCTCGAGGACTTCCAGACGGTCGGGCTCGTCACCGAGGTGCCGATGACGATCGTCGCCCGCAAGGACTTCGCGCCCAAGACGCTCCAGGAGCTCGTCACCCACGTCAAGGCGAACGCGAGCAAGGTCACCCTGGCCAACGCCGGCATCGGCGCCGCCTCCCACCTGTGCGGCCTGCTGTTCCAGACCGCGACCGGCGTCAAGCTGCAGGAGGTCCCGTACGAGGGCACCGGCCCCGCGCTGACCGACCTCGTCGGCGGCCAGGTCGACTTCATGTGCGACCAGACGACCAACACCAGCGGCCAGATCACCGCGGGCGAGGTCAAGGCGTACGCGGTCACCACGCCGGAGCGGGTCAAGAGCCTGCCCGACCTGCCCACCACGACCGAGGCGGGCCTGCCGCAGCTCCAGGTCAGCGTCTGGCACGGCCTGTACGTCCCGAAGGCCACGCCGCCGGAGGTCGTCCAGAAGCTGACCGAGGCGCTGAAGGTGGCGCTGGCCGACCAGAAGGTCATCGACCAGATGGCCAAGCTCGGCACCGCGCCGGTCCCGGCCGAGGACGCCACTGCCGAGGCGCACCGGACCAAGCTCCAGGAGCAGATCGGCACCTGGGGCAAGGTGATCGCCGACGCCGGGGTCAAGGCCTCCTGAGGTGAAGCACCGCCGATCCTTCCCTGACGTCCTCGCCGGAGTCGTCTTCGTCCTGATCGGTGGCGCGTTCGCGGCGGGGTCGCTCGGCTACGAGCTGGGCACCCCGCTGCGGATGGGCCCCGGCGCCTTCCCCTTGCTGGCCGGCGCGGTCGTGGCCGCCCTGGGGCTGGCGATCGTCGTCAAGGGGCTCGTCGCGGGCGAGGTGGCCGCGTTCGGGCCGGTCCCCTGGCGGGCGATCGCCGTCATCGTGCTCGCGCTGCTGTTCTTCGGGTTCACCGTACGGGGCCTCGGGTTCGTGCCGGCGTCGGCGGTGACCGCCCTGCTCACGACGCTGGCCAGCACGCGCGTCCGCCCGCTCATGGCCGTGGCGGTGACGGCCGGGCTCACCGTGGCCGGCACGCTCATCTTCGTCGTCGGACTCCAGCTACGGATCCCGCTCGTGGGCCCGTGGCTGGGCTTCTGACGCTGCATCCGGATTGAGAGGGCATGGAACTTCTCGACAACCTCGCACTGGGCTTCTCGACAGCCCTCCTCGTCCAGAACGTCCTGTACTGCTTCGTGGGAGTGCTGCTCGGCACGGCGGTCGGCGTGCTGCCCGGCATCGGCCCGACGGCCACGGTGGCGATGCTGCTGCCGATCACGTTCAGCTTCGAGCCGGTGACGGCGCTGATCATGCTGGCCGGCATCTACTACGGCGCCCAGTACGGCGGCTCGACGACCGCCATCCTGATCAACCTGCCCGGCGAGTCGTCGGCCGCGGTCACCGCACTCGACGGTCACGAGATGGCCCGGCAGGGCAGGGCCGGCGTGGCGCTGGCCACCGCCGCCGTCGGCTCCTTCGTCGCCGGTACGATCGCCACCGTCGTGCTGGCCGTCGCGGCCCCGCCGCTGGCCAGGGTCGCGCTGCAGTTCGGCGCGGCCGACTACTTCTCGCTGGTGCTGCTCGGCCTGATCGTGTCGATCGCGCTGGCCCGCGGCTCGGCGCTCAAGGCCCTGGCCATGATCGGGCTCGGCGTCCTGCTCGGCACCGTCGGCCAGGACATCTACACCGGCACCCCCAGGTTCGTCTTCGAGCAGCGGGAGCTGTACGGCGGCATCGACTTCGTGTCGGTCGCCGTCGGCATGTTCGGGGTGGCCGAGATCCTGCGCAACCTGGAGAACGAGCGGACCCGCACGATGGTCGTCAGCAGGGTGAAGAACCTCTGGCCGACCCCCGAGGACCGGCGCAGGATCGTCGGCCCCATCCTGCGGGGCACCGGGCTCGGCGCCGCGCTCGGCGTCCTGCCCGGCGGCGGCCACGTGCTGGCCTCGTTCACCTCCTACGCCGTGGAGAAGCGGATCTCCAAGCGGCGGCAGGAGTTCGGGCACGGCGCGATCGAGGGCGTCGCCGGCCCCGAGTCGGCCAACAACGCCGCCGCCCAGACGTCGTTCATCCCGCTGCTCACCCTGGGCCTGCCCGCCCACCCGGTGATGGCGCTGATGGTCGGCGCGTTCATCGTCCACGGCATCACCCCGGGCCCGAACGTCCTCACCGACGAGCCGGAGCTGTTCTGGGGGCTGATCGCGTCGATGTGGATCGGCAACGTGCTGCTCGTGCTGCTGAACCTGCCGCTGATCGGCATCTGGGTGCGCATGCTGCACATCCCGTACCAGGTGCTGTTCCCGATGATCATCCTGTTCGCGGCGATCGGCACGTACTCGCTGTCGTTCAACGCGTTCGACGTCTACGCGATCGTCTTCTTCGGCCTTCTCGGGTACGTCCTGATCAAGTGCGGCTGCGAGCCCGCGCCCCTGCTGCTCGGGTTCGTCCTCGGCCCGCTGCTGGAGGAGAACCTGCGGCGGGCGCTCATCATCTCCCGCGGCGACGCGACGGTCTTCCTCACCCGCCCGATCTCCGCCGTCCTCCTGCTCCTGACCGTGGCGGCCCTGGTGGTCGCGGTCCTCCCGGCGATCCGCAGGCGCCGCGAGGTCGTCTTCTCCGAGGACGAGTAGGCCGGGCCGGGCGCGGGCGAGCCGGGTCCGCCGGGGCGACAGTCCTGTGCGAGCGGGCATGACGCCGCCCGCTCGCACAGGACCCCGCGCTACGTCACGCGGGTTCCCCGACCGAACCCGCTACGACGAACGAGATCAGACCAGGTCGAACCGGTCGGCGTTCATGACCTTGGCCCACGCCGCGACGAAGTCCCGCACGAACTTCTCCTTCGCGTCGTCGCTCGCGTACACCTCGGCCAGCGCCCGCAGCTCCGAGTTCGAGCCGAACACCAGGTCGGCCCGGGTGCCGGTCCACTTGAGCTCGCCCGTGTCGGCGTCGCGGCCCTCGAACGTGCTCTGGTCCTCGGACGTCGCCTTCCACGTCGTACCCAGGTCGAGCAGGTTGACGAAGAAGTCGTTGGTCAGGACGCCGGGGGTCGTGGTGAAGACGCCGTGCTGCGTCTGCTGGTGGTTCGCGCCGAGGACGCGCAGGCCGCCGACGAGGACGGTCATCTCGGGCGCGGACAGGTTCAGCAGGTTCGCCTTGTCCAGCAGCAGGAACTCGGCCGGCAGGCGGTTGCCCTTGCCGAGGTAGTTGCGGAAGCCGTCGGCGGTCGGCTCGAGCGCGGCGAACGACTCCACGTCCGTCTGCTCCTGCGTGGCGTCCACGCGGCCCGGCGTGAACGGCACCTCGATGTCGAAGCCGGCGTCCTTGGCCGCCTGCTCCACCGCCGCGCCGCCGGCGAGCACGATCAGGTCGGCCAGCGAGACCTGCTTGCCGCCGGTCTGGGCGCCGTTGAAGGCCTTCTGGATGCCTTCGAGGGTGCCGAGCGCCGTGGCGAGGCGGTCGGGGTCGTTGACCTCCCAGCCGATCTGCGGCTGCAGACGGACGCGGGCGCCGTTGGCGCCGCCGCGCTTGTCGCTGTTGCGGTAGGACGAGGCGGACGCCCACGCGGTGGACACGAGCTGCGACACCGGCAGGCCCGAGGCCAGGATCTGGCTCTTGAGCGCGGCGACGTCGTCGGCGTCGATGAGCTCGTACGTGCGCGCGGGCAGCGGGTCCTGCCAGGGCAGCACCTCGGACGGGACCTCCGGGCCGAGGTAACGCACGATCGGGCCCATGTCGCGGTGCGTCAGCTTGTACCAGGCCTTGGCGAACGCGTCCGCGAACTCCTGCGGGTTGTCGCGGAAGCGGCGCGAGATCTGGTCGTAGATCGGGTCGACGCGCAGCGAGAGGTCGGTCGTGAGCATCGTGGGCGCGTGGCGCTTGGACGGGTCGTGCGCGTCGGGGACGGTGCCCTCCCCGGCGCCGTCCTTCGGCCGCCACTGGTTGGCGCCCGCCGGGCTCTGGAACAGCTCCCACTCGTACCCGTACAGGATCTCGAAGAAGCTGTTGTCCCAGGTGATCGGGGTGTTGGTCCAGATGCCCTCGAGGCCGCTGGTGATCGTGTCGCCGCCCTTGCCGGTGCCGAACGTGTTGCTCCAGCCCAGGCCCTGCTCCGCCAGGGTGGCGGCCTCGGGGTCGGCGCCGACGTGGTCGGACGGGCCCGCGCCGTGGGTCTTGCCGAACGTGTGACCGCCCGCGATCAGGGCGACGGTCTCCTCGTCGTTCATCGCCATCCGGCGGAACGTCTCGCGGATGTCCCTGGCCGCGGCGAGCGGGTCGGGGTTGCCGTTCGGGCCCTCCGGGTTGACGTAGATGAGGCCCATCTGGACGGCGCCCAGCGGCGTCTCCAGCTCACGGTCGCCCGTGTAGCGCTCGTCGCCGAGCCACGTGGTCTCGGGACCCCAGTAGACGTCCTCCTCGGCCTCCCAGACGTCCTCGCGGCCGCCCGCGAAGCCGAACGTCTCGAAGCCCATCGTCTCCAGCGCCACGTTCCCGGCGAGGATCATGAGGTCGGCCCAGGAGAGGTTGCGGCCGTACTTCTTCTTGACCGGCCACAGCAGGCGGCGGGCCTTGTCCAGGTTGGCGTTGTCGGGCCAGCTGTTGAGCGGCGCGAAGCGCTGCTGGCCGGCGCCGGCGCCGCCGCGGCCGTCGCTGATCCGGTACGTGCCCGCGCTGTGCCAGGCCATCCGGATGATCAGCGGGCCGTAGTGCCCGAAGTCGGCCGGCCACCAGTCCTGGGAGGTGGTCAGCACCTCGGCGATGTCACGCTTGACGGCCGGGAGGTCGAGGC
The DNA here is from genome assembly GCF_040656115.1 of Nonomuraea sp. NPDC050202. NCBI lineage: Bacteria > Bacillati > Actinomycetota > Actinomycetes > Streptosporangiales > Streptosporangiaceae > Nonomuraea > Nonomuraea sp. NPDC050202. Next base: position 41,749 of record NZ_JBFALF010000006.1, read on the forward strand.
TGAGGAACGCCTCGCGGTAGTCGAAGTCGTCGCCGTAGGGGCGGGCCACGGCGGGGTTCTTGGCGAGGATCCTCAGGTTGAGCCGCTCCGGCCACCACTGACGGTTGCCGCCACCCTGGGTCGGGTGGGCAGCGCGCGTGTGCGCGACCGGGCAGCCGGCGCCTTCGCCCTCTGCCTTCGGGTCTGTGACGATCGCGTCATGGTTCTCGGTCATGGGAATCCTTCCAGGACTTGGGTTCAGCAGCTCACGCAGTGCGGTTGGTGGAGCAGTCGGGGCACCGGCCCCAGTAGATGACCTCGGCCTCGTCGATGGTGAAGCCGTGGTCGTCGGCGGCATGCAGGCACGGGGCATGACCGACCGCACAGTCGACGTCGGCGACCGCGCCGCACGACCGGCACACGATGTGGTGGTGGTTGTCCCCCACGCGCCCCTCGTACCGGGCCGGGCTCCCGGCCGGTTCGATCCGGCGCACGAGACCCGCCGCGGTGAGCGCGTGGAGGGCTTCGTACACGGCTTGCAGGGAGACATGACCCACACGCTCGCGCACCCCGGAGGCGATCGCCTCGACATCGAGGTGGTCGCCGTGCCGGACGGTGTCGAGCAACGCGACCCGGGCGGCGGTCACCCGCAGGCCGGCGCCGCGCAACTCCTCGGCGGTGGTCGGAGTCCTGGGTGCGGTCATGGCGCCACAACTTACCGGCATAAACACGAGAGATACAAGATAACGAACAGTCCCAGTTATGTCCCGGGTCAGGGTTTTACCGTCCGCCCGGCCGAGCTTGAGAAAACGGCTGCTCCGCACGTGTGCGAGAGTGAGCGTACGTGCCGCCTCGCCCCCCGGGAGCCGACAGCTCATGCCGCCCACCGACCCAGCTCGCCTGGCCGCCTACGACGCCGTGTCCACCGCGCTGGCCATGCTGAGCGACCGGGAGGTGGCCGAACTGGTCGCGGCGGCCGAGCCGCGCGGGACGGGCATCGGCGGGCGATCGGCGGAGCTGGAAGTGACCGGGACCCGCGTGTTCGTCAAGCGCGTTCCGCTCACCGACCTGGAGTGCCGCCCGGAGCACGTACGGTCGACGGCCAACGTCTTCGGCCTGCCGACCTTCTACCAGTACGGCGTCGGCTCGGCCGGGTTCGGCGCCTGGCGGGAGCTGGCGGCCCACGTCATGAGCACGAACTGGGTGCTGACGGGCGCCTTCGCCGGGTTCCCCCTCCTGTGCCACTGGCGGGTGATCCCCGATACCGCTCCGGAGGGGTTCGCCGACGAGTTCGGCGGCATCGACGGGGCCGTGGCGCACTGGGAGGGCTCCGGCGCCGTGCGCAGGCGCCTGGAGGCCATCGCGGCCTCCTCGCGCAGCCTGGTCCTGTTCCTGGAGCACCTGCCGGCGACGCTGGCGTCGTGGCTGTCGGAGCACCGGGCGAGCGAGCCGTACCCGTGGCTCGAACAGGCACTCGCCGGCGGCACCGGCTTCCTGAGCTCGCAGGGGTTCGTGCACTTCGACGCCCATTTCCTGAACCTGCTCACCGACGGCCGCGAGATCTACTTCGCCGATCTGGGGCTGGCCCTGAGCACGCGGTTCACGCTGTCCGCCGAGGAGTCCCGCTTCCTCGACGATCACCTCTCCTACGACCGGTACTACACCACCAGTCACCTCCTCCGCCACCATCTGCCGGGCGGCACGCGGGAGAGGCGGGAACACGTCCGGTTCCTGCGCGAGTGGGTGGCGGGCGGCGTCCGGCGCGATCAGCTCTCCGAGGCCGTCGCCGGGCTCGTCGATCGGCACGCCGCGACCGCTCTTGTCTTCGAGGAGTTCGCCGGGCGGCTGGTCGGCGAGAGCAAGCGGACGCCTTTCCCACGCGGGGAGCTCGACCGCGCGTAGCGGTCAGCCGGCGTGCCAGAACGTCGACAGCACCACGTGCACGGCGGTCGCGCCCAGGACGCTGATGACCGCGTTGCGGGTCTTCAGGTGCAGCCCGACCGCGGCCGCCAGGGCCAGGACGGCCGGCACCATGGCGGTCCAGGGCGTGGGGCGCAGGTCGCGCAGGGTGTAGAGGGCCAGGATCAGCATGATGCCGGTGGGCATCTGCAGGGCCAGGAACTGCAGGACGGACGAGCGCCGCAGCGGGCCCAGCACGGCGAAGGGCAGGGCACGCAGGCCCCACGTGATCGCGGTGCTGACGGCCACGACGGCGGCCAGGTAGAGCGGGGTGGGCACGGTGGTGCTACCTCTCCGGGCCCAGGCCCGAGGTCGATACCGGTACGGGTGAAGGGGCCGAGGGCGTCGGCCTGGTGGCCGTGGCGCCGGCAGTGACGGGTGCGGTGACCGGGGCCATGACCGGGGCCGGGCGGCGGTGGCGCAGGGCGTACCGGATGAGCAGGCCGGCCGTGAACAGGCCCATCGCGACCGGCAGGAGCTGCCCCGGGGTCAGGAGCGCGGCACCGGCGAAGCTGGCCGCGGCCAGCAGCGGCGTCGGCAGGTCGCGCCGGTCCCGCCAGGCGTCGATCGTCAGCACCACGAACAGGGCGGTCAGCGCGAAGTCCAGCCCGTGCAGGGTGACCGGGACCAGCGCGCCGGCGAGCGCTCCCGCGGTGGCGCCGCCGACCCAGTAGGCCTGGCACAGCGCCTGCATCCACAGGATGCGCGCGCCGCTCCAGCCGCAGGCGCGCCCGCCCGCAGTCAGCGCGTACGCCTCGTCGGTGAGCGCGAAGGTCGCGTAGAGGCGGCCGAGCGGGCGGACCTGGCGCAGCGGGAAGGACAGGGCGTAGAAGACGTGCCGCATGTTCACCAGCAGCGCCGTGACGGCGATCTGCGCCAGGGGCGTCGCGGCGGCGACCAGTCCGAGCAGCAGGAACTCCAGCGACCCCGCGTAGATCACGGCGGTGAACACCGTCGCCCACCACCAGTCCAGCCCGGCGTGCACCACCAGCACGCCGAAGCTGACCCCGAGGGGGAACAGGCTCAGCCCCACCGAGGCGGTGTCGGCCGCAGCCGCCGTGAAATCCCGCGTTCGCATGAAAAGCAATTTTAGTGCGTATCCCGCATAATATGGTTTCACGCGTTAGAGGAAATCGGATAGATGAGCAATCCTATTATCCTGGATCATGTTGATCGTGAAATTTTGTTCCAACTGGCCCAGGACGGCCGGATGTCGAACGTGGAGCTGGCCCGCCGGGTGGGGCTGACGCCGCCGCCGTGCCTGCGCAGGGTCAAGCGCCTGGAGGAGGCCGGGGTGATCGCCGGATACCGGGCGCAGATCTCGCCCGAGGCGCTCGGCCGCTCGCTGGAGGTGGTCGTGTCGGTGGAGATCGCGGTCAACGACCTGCAGACCGTCGAGGAGTTCGAGTCGCGGGTGGCGGCGCTGGAGGAGGTGCTGGAGTTCCGGCGGATGTTCGGGCGGCCCGACTACTACATGCGCGTGGCGGTGGCCGATCAGTTCGCCTACGAGAAGTTCCTCAGCCGGCAGATCCTGCCGCTGCCCGCGGTCTCCCGGGTGGACTCCCACCTCACCATGAAGCGCATCAAGGATTAGCGGCCGGGTTCTCCGACATGTAGGCTGCCTACGTGTAGCGTGCCTACATTTGTGAAGGAGACACCCACATGAGTGCGGAACAGGCCAGCGGATCCACCGGGCGGACGGTGCGGCTCGTCGTCCTCGTCATTGCGGGGATCGTCGCCGGGAACGTGCTGGTCACCCTGCTGATGACCCGGGACACCGGCCTCGGGGTGGACGAGCTCATCGCCTTCGCCGGAGGCGCCGTCCTCGGGCTCCTGGTCGAGTTCGGGGTCTTCCGGCGGTCCGGGCGCTGAGCCGTGGACGCGCTCGACCTGGCTCGGCTCGAGTTCGGGATCACGACGAGCCTGCACTTCCTCTTCGTCGCCCTGACGCTCGGTCTCGCCCCGCTGATCGCGTTCCTGCAGACGCTCTGGGTCGTCCGGGGCAACCCCCTGCACGAGCGGCTGACGAAGTTCTGGGGACAGATCTACATCGTCAACTACGGCCTGGGCATCATCTCCGGCCTGCTGCTGGAGTTCCAGTTCGGCCTCAACTGGAGCGGGCTGACGCACTTCGCCGGTGAGCTCTTCGGCGCGCCCATGGCGATGGAGACGCTCTACGCCTTCTTCGTCGAGTCGACGTTCCTCGGGCTCTGGATCTTCGGCTGGGGCCGGCTGCCGAAGGTGGTGCACCTGCTGACCTTCTACGTCGTGGCGATCGCGGCGATCGGCTCGGCGTACCTCATCGTGGTCGCGAACGGGTTCCTGCAGAACCCGGTGGGCTTCGAGCGGGCCGGCGACGCGCTGCGCGTGGTGGACGTCGGCGCGGTGTTCACCAACCCCGCCGCGCTCCTCGCCGTGGGGCACATCCTGCCCGCCGCGCTCATGGTCGGCGGCTTCTTCATGGCCGGGGTGAGCGCCTGGCACTTCCGCCGGGGGACCGGCGAGGTGCCCTTCTTCCGCCTGTCCATGCGGCTCGGACTCACCGTCGGGTACGTCGCCACCTTCTTCACCATCGGCTTCGGCGACGCGTCGGTGCTGTGGGTGGTGCGCAACCAGCCCACCAAGCTCGCGAGCGGCGCGGAGGCCCTGCGCGCCGCCGAGCGGATGGCCGCCGAGCACGGCCCCGGCGACTACCTGGCCCCCACCTGGGTGCCCATCGCGCTCACCCTGATGTTGTCGGTCGCCTACCTGTACGTGCTCTTCGCGCTCGTCCCCCTCGTGCTGCTCGGCCGGGGCCGGATCGAGCGGCGGCGTTTCCTGCTCGGGGTCGGGGTCTGGACGATCCCGCTGCCGTTCCTGACCGTGATCCTCGGCTGGACGGTCCGCGAGATCGGACGGCAACCCTGGGTGATCTACGACGTCCTGCCCACGAGCGAGGCCGTCTCGGACATCAGCACCGCGGGCGTCCTGGCCTCGCTGGTGATCTTCACGACCCTGTACGTGACGCTGGTGGTCATCGGCTACCTCGTGATCGCCAGGATCGCCAGGGCGGGGCCGCGCTCGCTGGTGCTCGGAAGTGTGCTGGGGGACGAGGAACTGGTCAGGGAGCGCTGATGGAGATCGTCTGGCTGCTCGTCGTCGGCCTGCTGCTGGCCGGCTGGTACGCGCTCGACGGGTTCGCGCTCGGCGCGGGCATGTTCCTGGCCGCGCTGCGCGGCGACGCCCGGGGCAGGCGCCGGGTGGTCGCCGCCATCGGGCCGTTCTTCCTGGCCGGCGAGGTCTGGCTGATCGCCTTCGCCGGCGTGCTGGCGGTGACGTTCCCCGACGCCGAGGCGGCGCTGTTCACCGCGCTGTACCCGGTGATCGTGGTGATGGTCGCGGCGTGGTTCGTCCGCGACCTCGGGATGTGGTTGCGCGCGCGCCGGCCGGAGCCCGGCTGGCAGCGGCGGTGGGAGACGGCTCAGGCGGGCGCGAGCGCGGTCTTCGCCGCGTCGGCAGGCCTCTTCCTCGGCAACGCCGTGCAGGAGCCCGGGGCCGGGGCGCTCTGGTGGCTGAACCCGTACGCGTTGCTCGGCGCGCTGGCCACGGTGGCGCTCTTCGGCCTGCACGGCACGGCGTTCCTGGCGCTGCGCGCGACGGGGGAGCTGCGCGAGCGGGGCAGGCGCGCGGGCGGGCGGCTGGCGCCCGTCGTGCTCGTGCTCCTGCTGGCGCTCCTCGCCACGGCCCCGCTCGCCTCCGCGCCGGGCCTCGTGCCCCTCGCCCTGGTCCCCGGTCTCGCCGGCCCGGCCGCCGTCGCGCTGGCCTGGCCGGCCCTGAGGAAGGGCCGCGACGGCGCGGCCTTCGCCGGGACGGCGCTCGCCGCGCTCTGCCTGCCGCTGACCGCCGGGGCCATGATGGCCGGGCGGCTGCTCGAAGGGGTGGCCGGGGCGAGCACGATCGACCAGCTCACGAGGGTGGCGCTGCCGATCCTGCCGTTCCTGCTGGCCGCCCAGGCGGTGCTGTGGTGGGTGCACCGGCACCGGCTGAGCGATCGCTCGGTGACGTTCTTCTGAGGCTCGGTGACGTCCTGCTGGGAAAGGAGATGAAGGCCGGGGCCCGCGCCTGATACGGTGCCCGCCGCTGAGCGAAGCGGCGTGCGACGCGAGGAGGACCCCGATGTCCCGTTGCCCTGAGTGCGGCGCCCCCGATGCGCCGAAAACCTGCGAGGAGCTGTTCCACGAGCTGCTGACGCTGGACTACTCGATGCGGCCGCCGTGGTCGCCCGTACACGCCGTCACGGTGGCCTGCTACTACCTGCAGCACCCCTCGCGCGGCGCCGGCTCGGCCACGCCGGCCCAGTGGGCGCTGCTGCACGTCTACCTGCGCGGCGGGCTCGCCGCCCTCACCCCGTTGACCCGGCGCGCCCGCCGGCTCAACTCCCACCGCCACGGCGGCCACACGCCCGGCGCGGACGACTTCCCCGGCGCGCCGCCCTTCCCCGGCGGCGCCACGCCGCCGTCCGGGTACGCCACGACGATCACCGACGTCGCCCTGGACGGCACCTTCCCGGCCGAGGGGCACGAGGAGCGCGTCAGGCGCTGGGCGGCGGACACGGTGGCGGCGTGGGGGTGGGCGTGGGGGTGAGGGTGTCGAGCAGCGTGCGGACGAACGAGGCCGCCGCCTCCTTGTCGTCCCGGAACCCCGCCTCCGACATGTGCTCCAGGAACGCGTACTGGAAGCAGGCCCCGAGCAGCAGCCCGGCCGCCGCCCGCACGTCCGCCCCGGCCCGCACCCGGCCCGCCGCCTGCTCGGCGCGCAGGTAGGCGGCCAGCGCCTCGTTCGGCTTGTGCGGCCCGGCTCCCTCCTGCCGTAGCTCTTCCTTGTGCGTGGTCAGGGTGGCCGGGTCGGCGAACACCGAGGCGAACATGGGGAACCCGGCGCGGTACAGCTCGATGGCCGCCCTGGCCACGGCGGTGAGGGCGTCCGCCAGGCTGCCCCCGCCGCGCAGTGCCCCGGCGAGCGGGGAGAAGTCGGGGGAACGCTCCCGCATCACGGCCACCATCAGGTCGGCCTTGCTGGGGAAGTGCTTGTACAGGGCCGCCTCGGTGAAGCCGGCGGCCCGCGCGATCTGGCGCGTGGTCACGTTGGCCAGTCCTCGCTCGGCCATGACCTCGGCCGCCGCGTCGAGGATCACGTCTCTGGTGCCCATGGTCGCCCTCTCGCCGTTGACATGGTTAGTAAACACTCACTAGCCTGCGATCCGGGTTAGTAAGTGTTTACCAACCAGGAGTTTAGATGAAGATCACCATTTCCGGCGCGCCGGGTGGCACCGGCCGGCACGTCGTGGAGCAGGCACTCGACGGCCCGGCCACGGCCGGCCACACCAGCTCCCTGGGGTCCTGACCGTGAAGAGAGCCATCGTCATCACCATCAGCCTGCTGCTCGCCGCCGCGCTCTGTGCCACCGGGACCGTCGCCTACCTCACCTTCCTCCGCCCCGCCGACAACCCGCCCGCCGACGCCTGCGCGACGCGGGCGGCCAGGCCGCGCGTCGTGGCGGCCGGAGCCAGCATGACCCAGGGCTCGCTCGGCGCCGACTGGGTGGCCTCGCTGCGCGCGGCGTTCCCCGCGTACGAGTTCGTCAACGCGGGCAGCAACGGCGACACCACCGCCGACCTGCTCCAGCGCGTCGACACCGACATCGTGGCCTGCCGCCCCGCCGCGGTGACGCTCCTCATCGGCACCAACGACGTACGCAACGGCGTCCCGCCGGCCGAGTACCGCGCCAACCTGCGCGCGATCGTGGACCGCGTCAGGAGCGGCACCGGCGCCCGCGTCGCCCTCATGTCCCTGCCCCCGCTCGGCGAGGACCTGAACGCCCCGATCAACCGCACCCTCACCGGCTACAACGCCGCCATCAAGGACCTCGCCGCCCGGACGGGAACGGACTACCTGGCCCTGCACGAGCGCATGGCGGACATCCTCCGGCACGGCACCCGGACGTCGTACGGCTTCAGCTTCCCGCTCGCCTTCACCGTCGCCGCCCAGCACTACCTGCTCCGGCGCACCTGGGACGAGATCGCCCGCGCGGGGGGCCGGGAGCTCCTCGTGGACCACATCCACCTGACGGACCGGGGCGGCGCCCTCGTCACCGAACTGGCCGGCGGCTGGCTGACCGGCATCAAGGGCACATGACCGGCGCAGGTCGTACGGGTGGAAGCCCGCGCCTCGCAGGCGCCTCGGGCCGGACAGGTGTCAGCCGAAAGCGGAAGCCCGCTGCGGGCAGGGCCGTCCTGATTACGCTCGGCCTCATGACCGAGACTTGGGACCCTTCAGCCACGGGCGTGCTGCGCCTGCCATCGGGCCGCCTCGTCCGCGGCAGGGGCCTGCGCCACCCCCTCCCCTCAGGCCCGCAGCCGGCCTTCGCCCTCTACCTCCTCGGCAAGGAGCCACCGGGCGTCGGCTGGGAGCACCGGTGGGTGCGCTGGCCCGACTTCTGGCTCCCGTCCGACCGCCCGGCCGCGGCCGAGGCCCTGCGCGAGGCGTGGAGCCGCGCCGCCACAGAGCGCGTCGAGGTCGCCTGCGGCGGCGGCAAGGGCCGCACCGGCACCGCCCTGGCCTGCCTGGCCGTGCTCGACGGCGTCCCCGGCGACCGCGCGGTGACCTACGTGCGCGAGCACTACGACAGGCACGCGGTCGAGACCCCGTGGCAGCGCCGCTTCGTCACCCGCTTCGACGCCTCCCCCGTCACCCCGTAGGAGGCGTCACTCCACGGTCCGCAAGATCCGCTCGATCGACTCCGTCCGGGAGCGCAGCTCCGCCAGCTCGGCGGCCATGCGCTCCTGCGCCTCCACCGTGCTCCGGGCGAGCTCCTCGAACCGCGCCACGAGCCCGCGCAGCTCCTCGGCCGCGTCGGCCTGCCGCCGGGACTTGCGGGACTCGAAGATCCCCACGGTGAAGACGCTGATCAGGAACGTGACGAGGATCAGCACCCCAAGGAAGAAGATCACCTCGGGCCAGGTGTACGACATCAGGAGCCCTCCTCGGGGTCCGGCCTCGTGAGCGTCCTGGCCGCCTCGGCCAGCGAAGACGCGGTCAGGTGCAGGCTGAAGTCCGTGACCTCGTAGTACTTCATGGCCTTGCCGTCGTCCGACAGCTCCAGGCTGCCGGCGATCAGCCCGGCGGCCTCCAGCCGCCGCAGGTGCATGTGCAGCAACGGGCGGCTGACGCCGATCTCGCGGGCCAGGTGGCTCACGTAGTCGCGCCCGGCCGCGAGCCGGGCGATGATGCGCAGCCGCAGCGGGTTGGCCAGCGCGGCGAGCATCTCGACCAGGTCGTCACCCGTCGGCCCGGCCTCCGTCATAGCTTCCCATCACCTGTGAGCGTCACCTTGCGGGGCACCGTAACACAGCGGTTCAGGCCGCCCTGACCGCTTCCGGCTCCTCCGCCGGCGCCGCCCGGTCCCCCTTGGCCAGGGCCAGCCCGGCCGCCAGGCAGATCAGCGGGATCGCCGGGATCACGTACCGTACGTCGAAGGCCGCCAGGAACGGCGGCGAGGCGACCAGCGCGAGCGCGGCCAGCCCCGGCAGCAGCGCGTCCCAGCGCCGCCTGGCCAGCGCCGCCGCCAGCGTCCCGAGCAGGGCCAGCGTGAGCAGCGGGAACGGCACGTACCCGAAGCGCTGGTAGGCCCGCAGCCACCCGGCGAACGGCTCCACCACCCGGGTCGCCGCCGGGCCCGCCTCGTACGACTCGGCCACCCCGCGCACCGACTCGCTGATCGGCCGCTCGGAGACGGGCAGCTTGTACGGCGTCTTCTCCTCCACCCCCGTGCGCTCCCAGCGCAGCAGCTGCTTGAGGTCGGTCGCCACCGCCCCCAGGTACGCGCCCGGCTGGGCGAGGATGGCCTGCCTGGCGAACTCGCCGGCGAGCTGGTTCCTGTTGGCCGTGCCCGGCACCTTGAGCAGCGGCGAGAAGCTCTCCCACAACCAGTGCGGCGGATACGGCCGCTGCTCGACCGGCATGTCCGGGCAGAGCACGGACAGCCGCTCCGGCGGCTTGATGACCGCGCAGTCGGCGAAGCTCATGGTCCTGGACCACAGGAAGTTCCCGTCGGCCTCGGTGAGGCCGAACTTGCCCTTCTCCACCTTCATCCAGGTCGCGTACGCGCCGAGCGGGATCGCCCCGGCCACCAGCAGCGCCACCAGGGGGCGCCAGCCGTACCGCCTGATCAGCAGGTACGCGGCGGTCAGGAGCAGCAGCGGCAGGCCGACGGTCCTGGTGATCCCGGCCAGGCCCAGCAGCATCCCGCCCACGGCGGCCGTGGCCGGGGTGACCCGCCAGACGATCAGCGCGATGGCCGCCGTGACGAGCACGACGAAGACGGCGTCCGCCATGATCATGTGCTCGAGCAGGATGAGGAACTCGTCGTAGAGCAGCGGCGTGACCAGCAGCGTCGCGCCCCAGCCCGGCAGGCCGCGGCGGCGCAGCAGCGCGTACAGGGCCACCGCCAGCGCGAGCATCAGCAGGTGCTGCAGGACCGTCACCAGCGTGAGGCTGTGCGCGGGCCGCAGCAGCGCCAGCAGCAGGGAGTAGCCGGAGGGGCGCGCGGTCCCCGGTGCCAGCTCCTCCTTGAGGAAGGCGAAGGAGTCGCCGTAGAAGAGGATCGCGGGCGGGAAGCCGAGCACCGCGAGCACCCGCAGCCCGATCGCCGGCAACATGGCGATGACCAGTGCGCGATGGGCCAAGACAGATCCGCTTCCTCGTGTGTCCGGGCCCCCACAATAGTGGACATCCCGGTCACCGCTCCGGGATACCGCGGGCCCCCTTGTCGGCGCCATTACCGAATGACATTCTGGAATTCGGTCGCCAATCTGTCGTCGCGTCTCGCGGAGGACATCCATGACCATCGACAAGGAAGCCCTGCGCCGGAAATATCGCGAGGAACGCGACAAGCGGCTGCGCCCGGACGGCAACGACCAGTACCTCCGCCTCACCGGCCGCTTCTCCCGCTACCTCGACGACCCGTACACCCCCCGGATCGAGCGCGACCCCAAGACCGACCACGTGACGTTCGCCTTCATCGGCGGCGGTTTCGCCGGGCTCGTCACCGGCGCCCGGCTGAAGGAGGCGGGGGTCGAGGACGTCCGCATCGTGGAGAAGGGCGGCGACTTCGGCGGCACCTGGTACTGGAACCGCTACCCGGGCGCGCAGTGCGACACGGCCTCGTTCGTGTACATGCCGCTGCTCGAGGAGACCGGCCACATGCCGACCGAGAAGTACGCGCACGCGCCCGAGATCCTCGAGCACTGCCGCCGCATCGGCAAGCACTACGGCCTGTACGACAACGCCCTCCTCCACACCGAGGTCACGGACCTGACCTGGGACGAGGCCCGCTCCCGCTGGCTGATCAGGACCGACCGCGGCGACGCGTTCACCGCCCAGTTCGTCGCCATGGGCATCGGCCCGCTGCACGTGCCCAAGCTGCCCGGCATCCCGGGCATCGACGACTTCCGCGGCCACGCCTTCCACACCAGCCGCTGGGACTACGCGTACACGGGCGGCGACCCCTCCGGCGCGCCGATGGACCGGCTGGCGGACAAGCGGGTGGCCGTCATCGGCACCGGCGCCACCGCCGTGCAGTGCGTGCCGCACCTGGCCAGGGCCTGCGCCGAGCTGTACGTCTTCCAGCGCACGCCGTCCTCCGTGGACGTGCGCGACAACCGGCCGACCGACCCCGAGTGGTTCGCCACGATCGCGACGCCCGGCTGGCAGCAGCGCTGGCTGGAGAACTTCACGGCCAACCAGACCGGCGCCCCCGCCGAGAAGGACCTGGTCATGGACGGCTGGACCGACATCTCCCGCCGCTTCCGCGCCAAGATCGAGCACCTGCGGCCCGAGGAGCTCACCCAGGAGAGCATGCTGGCCGCCTTCGAGGACGCCGACTTCGAGAAGATGGAGGAGATCCGCGCCCGCGTGGACGCCGTCGTCCAGGACCCGGAGACCGCGCGCAACCTGAAGGCCTGGTACCGCCAGCTCTGCAAGCGCCCCTGCTTCCACGACGAGTACCTCCAGGCGTTCAACCTGCCGAACACCCACCTCGTGGACACCGGCGGCAAGGGCGTCGAGCGCATCACGGCCCGGGGCGTGGTGGCGGCGGGCCGGGAGTACGAGGTGGACTGCGTCATCTACGCCTCGGGCTTCGAGGTCGGCACCGACTACACCCGCCGCGCCGGCTACGACCTGACCGGGCGCGGCGGCGTCCGGCTGTCGGAGCACTGGGCCGACGGCATGCGCACGCTGCACGGCGTCCACGTGCACGGCTTCCCCAACGCCTTCCTCGTCCAGCCGACGCAGGGCGCCAACCTCATCTCCAACATCCCGCACAACCTGACGGAGGCGGGCAGGACCATCGCCGTCACCGTCAGGCACGCCGTCGACCACGGGTACGCGGAGGTCGAGCCCACCAAGGAGGCGGAGGAGGGCTGGGTGGAGTTCCTCCTGTCGGGCACCGGCCGCCTGCTCGGCTCCCAGGACTGCACGCCCGGCTACTACAACAACGAGGGCCAGGATCCCGGCAGGAAGAGCTGGCTCGGCGTCGGCCACCCGCACGGGGCGATGGCGTACTTCGCCTACATCGACGGCTGGCGCGAGTCGGGCGCGTTCGAGGGCCTCGACTTCCGCCGCTGGCGCCAAGATCGGTAGCCGTCGCCGGCACCCGCGGCCTGCTCGGCGAGGTGCGCATCGTCGAGTACCCGCCGAACTGGGAGCTGGACCACGAGGGCAATCCGGGCGCGGCGGTGCCCGTGTTCGACGCCGTGGCGGACCAGTTCGGCCGCCGGGGGACCGCGAACTCCTGACCGCGGCGTGCGACAAGCGTGTCCGCAGGGTAGGCGTTTCGTGGGCCCGCCGATCAGACGGGGTAAACCAGCAATGTGACTCATGGAAGCCGGAAACCCCTGCGCAAAGGCGACGGCGGCCCTTTTGTACGGTTCCAGGTCCGCTATTACGGACGGCTCGGCGTGCCCGTGGGCATCTTCGCCGCCTGTCACCATCTCCGCCGCGCCGGTCGGCTGACCCCGGTGGACGACGAACTGTTCACGAAGGTGGACGACTGGTTCATCGCGCGGTTGCCGTACCCGCCGTTCTACGCGGACGGCAACACCATCCGCGCCGTCCCGTGGTTCAAGCCGGGCGCGGCCTGCCTCATCGACGCGCTCGCGCCGCTGGAGGACCTGCTGCGCCGGTACGGCGTCGCGTACGACGTCGTGCGCTCACCCGATCCCGGCACCATCATCTACGAGGACGACTTCCAGATCGGGGTGCTGCCCTACGTCAGGCGGCCCGCGGGAAGCCAGGTCAACGCGCCGGTGGTGTCCGGCGGCAACGGGCCGTACGGGTGACAGGCGCGGGCGCGGAAGCTATCCCTGGCACTACTGCGCGCCCCTGACCTCGGCCGATACGGTCACAGGGTGCTCAACAGGACCGCGCTCGAAGCCCTGACCCGGCACCCTCTGCCGTTCCTGGCCTCCGGCTGGCCCTGGCGCGGCGCGGCGTACCTGGCGGCCAGCGCCGTTCCCGGCGTGGCCGCGGGGTGCGTCGCGGCGGCCGCGGCCGCCGGCGGCACGCTCGTCACCCCGGCGCTGGGCGTCGTCACGGGCCTGGCCGCGCTGGCCCTGGGCAGCGTGCTGGTCGCGCCCTTCGAACGCCTCCGCCTGCGCCTGGTGGACGTCGTCCCCGTGCCCGAGGCGCCGCACCGGCGCTGGCGCGAGGCCGGGCTGGCGATCATGACTCTCCTCGTGCTGTGGTGGATCGATCTGATCATGCTGGCGTTCACGATCGGCGGCCCGCTGGTCCTGGCCCTGTCCCCGGTGCTCCAGGACGAGCTGACGCCGATCGCCGGCGTGCTGTCCACCCTCGCGGGCGCGCTGCTGCTGCCCGTCGCCGCGTACACGATCACCGCCTGGGCCGGCGCGCGCGGCGCGATGGCCCGCGCGATCCTGGCGCCTGCGCAGTCCGAGCTCACCGAGGTGCTGCGGTCGCGGGCGCGGCTGGTGGACGCGTTCGAGATGGAGCGCCGCAGGATCGAGCGGGACCTGCACGACGGCGCCCAGCAGCGGCTGGTCTCGCTGTCCATGTCGCTCGGCGTCGCCGGCCTGGACCTGCCCGAGGGGTCGGAGGCGGCCCGCCTGATCCGGCTGGCCCACGACGAGGCCAAGCAGGCGCTGGCGGAGCTGCGCGAGCTGATCAGGGGCGTGCACTCCCCGGTGCTCACCGACCGGGGGCTGGCCGCGGCGGTGCAGGACGTGGCAGGGCGCTCCCCCGTGCCGGTGGACGTGGACGTCGACCTGCCCGGCCGGCTGCCGGCCCCGGTCGAGGTGACGGCGTACTACGTGGTCAGCGAGGCCCTGGCGAACCTCGCCAAGCACAGCGGGGCCGCCAGGGGAGCCGTCACCGGCCGGATCGAGCGCGGCACGCTCGTCGTCGAGGTGCGCGACGACGGCGTCGGCGGGGCCGACCCCGGCAAGGGGACAGGGCTGACGGGGCTGGCGGACCGGCTGTCCGTGGTCGAGGGGAGACTGTCCCTGTCGAGCCCGCCAGGCGGCCCGACCCGGCTGCGGGCGGAGATCCCGTGCTGAGCGCGAGGGAAGGGGAGAGACCGTGCGCGTGGTGATCGCCGAGGACGCCGTCCTGCTCAGGGAGGGCCTGGCCGGCCTGCTCGAACGCTTCGGTCACACCGTCGTCGCCTCCGTCGGCGACGCGCCCGCCCTGGTCGAGGCCGTGGCCGAGCACCGCCCCGAGGCCGTGGTGACCGACGTGCGCATGCCGCCCGGCTTCGCCGACGAGGGCCTGCGCGCCGCGCTGGAGCTGCGCGCCCGCCACCCGGACCTGGCGGTGCTGGTGCTCAGCCAGTACGTGGAGCAGACGTACGCGGCCGAGCTGCTGGAGTCCGGCGGCGGCGCGGGCGTCGGCTACCTGCTGAAGGACCGCATCGGCGACGTACGCGAGTTCGTCGACGCCCTCGACCGCGTGGCGGGCGGCGGCACGGTCGTGGATCCCGAGGTGGTGCGCCAGCTCCTGAGGCGGCGGCGCGACCCGCTGGGCAGGCTCACCCCGCGCGAGCAGGAGGTGCTCGGCCTCATCGCCGAGGGCCGCGCGAACGCGTCGATCGCCAAGGAGCTCCACGTCACCGAGGCGGCCGTGGCCAAGCACATCGCCAACATCTTCACCAAGCTCGACCTGCCACCCGCCGCCGACGGGCACCGCAGGGTGCTGGCGGTGCTGGCGTACCTGCGGCGCTGATCAGGACACGCAGAACTCGTTGCCCTCCGGGTCGGCGAGCGTGACCCACCAGTTGGGCCCCTGGCGGCCCCGGTGCAGCTCCTTGGCGCCCCTGGCGGTCAGCCGCGCGACCTCCGCCTCGATGTTGCCGGCCCCGACCCGGATGTCGAGGTGCGCGCGGTTCTTGACCGACTTGGGCTCGGGCACGAGCTGGAACAGCACGCGCGGAGCACGTTCGAGGCCGTCGGGGTGCCTGATGGCCGCGCCCGCCTTCCACACCAGCGCGCCGTTGTGCGTCGTCGTGTCGTCCTCGGAGGCGTGACCCTTGTCGATCAACTCCCTGATGAACGACTCGTCCTGCGCCTCCACCTGCCAGCCGAGCGCGTCGGCCCACCAGTCGGCCAGGGGGTGCGGGTCGCCCGAGTCGACGACGACCTGGAAGTCATATGCCATGCAACGATCCTAAAAGTAGGGCTCAAAAGTTAGAGTCGGTGGACATGAACGAGCAATGGCAGGAGGTAGGCGACCGGGTTTACGTCCGGCGGCATCGGTCGTACGACCTCAACACCGGACTGATCGTGGGCGACGGGCACTGCCTGGTGCTCGACACCCGAAGCTCGCACCGGGAGGCGCAGGACCTCGTCGAAGCCGTCCGTACGATCACCACCAGCCCGTGGACGGTCGTCAACAGCCACTCCCACTTCGACCACTACTTCGGCAACGCGATCTTCCTGCCCGCCGAGATCTGGGGCCACGCCAGGTGCGTCGAGGAGATCGAGGCCGACGGGGAGCAGCAGCGCGCCGCCCTGATCGAGCGGCGGCCGGAGCAGCGGGAGGAGCTGGAGGAGGTGACGATCGTGCCGCCCGACCACACGTTCACCGTGGCGGCCGGCCTCGACATCGGCGGCCGCATGGTGCACCTGCGGTACTTCGGGCTCGGGCACAGCAGCAACGACGTGGTGGCGCACGTGCCCGACGCGGGCGTGGTGTTCGCCGGTGACCTGGTGGAGGAGGGGGCGCCGCCGGCGTTCGCCGACTCGTACCCGCTCGACTGGCCGGGCACCCTGGCGGCGATGCTCAACGAGATGCCCGAGCAGGTGATCGTGCCGGGGCACGGCGCGGTGGTGGACCGGTCGTACGCGCTGGCGCAGCACGACGAGCTGGCCCTGGTGGCCGACCTGGCCAAGCAGGCCCACGTGGAGGGGCTGCGCGACATGATCAAGTCGTTCCCCTACCCGGAGGACGTCTCCCGTCAGGCGATCGCCCGCGCCTTCATGCAGCTCGACGCCTAGGCCACGGGCATGGAATGGGGGCCGCTGAAACCCGAGGACGCCCACGCGCTGGCCGGCCTGTGGGCCGCGATGGCGGACGCCGACGGCGCCGGCGAGCGTCACAGCGTGGAGGACGTGCGCGAGCAGCTCTTCCACCGCCGGATCGACCTGGCGGGGAGCACGCTCGCGGCCAGGGACGGCGACCGCGTCGCGGCCTTCGGCCACCTGCCGGTCAGGCAGTCCGCGGAGGGCGGGGTGCACGTGCTGCGGCTGTGGGGCGGCGTGCACCCGGCCTACCGCAGGCGGGGATTCGGCAGGCGGATCGTCGGCTGGGCCGTCGGCGCGGCGCCGGCGCTCAGCGAGCGGGCCTTCCCCGGCGTTC
Organism: Nonomuraea sp. NPDC050202; assembly: GCF_040656115.1. Classification (NCBI taxonomy): domain Bacteria; kingdom Bacillati; phylum Actinomycetota; class Actinomycetes; order Streptosporangiales; family Streptosporangiaceae; genus Nonomuraea; species Nonomuraea sp. NPDC050202. The sequence goes on from NZ_JBFALF010000006.1 coordinate 58,596, forward strand.
GCACGGAGATCCACCTCGCCGCGGACGACCGCAACCCGGGCGCCCACGCGCTGGCCACGAGTGCCGGCTTCGCCGCCGTGCGCAGGTTCGCGCTGATGGAGCGGGGCCTGGAGGGCGGCCTGCCCGAGCCCAGGACCTCCGTCGGGGTGACGATCGCCACCTGGACGCCCGAGCTGGACGAGGGCGCCCGTCACGTACGCAACGAGTCGTTCAGGGACCATTGGGGCGCCGTGCCGCACACCAGGGAGAGCTGGGCCGGCCACATCACCGGCTCCCGCAACTTCCGCCCCCTGTCCTCGTTCCTGGCCCTGGCCGGCGGCCGGGTGGTGGGCGCGCTGATCACCCACGCCTCCGGCGACCAGGCCCGGATCATGATCGTCGGCACGCTGCGGGAGTGGCGCGGCAAGGGCGTGGCGAGCACGCTGATCGCTCACGCGCTGGCCGCCTTCGCGCGCCAGGGATATCGCAACGCCGGGCTGAACGTGGACCTCGACAACCCGACGGGCGCCGTCGGCGTGTACGAGCGGGCCGGTTTCATGGTCACCAGGAGCAGCACGACCTACGCGCTACCCGTCAGGCAGCGGGAAACACGCGACGAACCCCCGGTCGCCGTACACGAGTGACCCCTCGTGCAGGAGCGCGATGTCCCGCGCGATCGGCAGCCCCAGCCCGGCGCCGCCCGCGTCCCTGGCCCGCGCCTCGTCCAGCCGGGTGAACCGGCCGAACACCGCCTCCCGCTGGCCGGGCGGGATCCCCGGCCCGTCGTCCCACACCTCCAGCACCGCCTGCCCGCCGTCCGCGGCCACGCGGACCCGTACGGTCGAGGCGGCGTGCCGTACGGCGTTGTCGGCCAGGTTCGTCACCAGGCGGTCGAGGTGCGCGCTCGATCCCTTCATCACCACGTCGGGCTCGACGTCCAGCTCCACCCGCACCTCCGGCCGCCGCCTGGCCCGCAGCGCCGCCTCGGCGGCCACCTGGCCCAGGTCGAGCTCGGCCACGCGCAGCGGCTCGCCGGCGTCCAGCTTGGCCAGCATGAGCAGGTCGGCCGCCAGCGACTGCAGGCGCTCGACGTCGGCCAGGGCCTCCTCGGTGAGCTCGCTGGGCTCGGCCAGCTCCAGCCGGGCCCGCAGGGTCGCGATGGGGCTGCGCAGCTCGTGCGCGGCGTCGGCGACGAACCTCTTGTGCCGCTCCACGGCGGTCTCCAGCCGGTCGAGCGTGCCGTTCACGGTGGTCGCCAGCGCGGCGATCTCGTCCTTGGAGCGCGGTACGGGCACCCGCTGGTTCAGGTCGCGGGCCGTGATGTCGGCCACCTTGGCCCTGATCGCCGCCACGGGGCCGAGCGCCCGGCCCACCGAGAACCACGTCATCCCCGCCACCACGGCCAGCAGCGCGGGCACGCCGGGCAGCAGGGTCTGGTACAGCGTCTGGAGGGCCTGTTGCGCGCTGTCCAGCGACACCCGGGCCATCACCATGGCGGGCCCGGCCGCGGTGGCCACCTCGACCCCGGCGACCGCGTACTCGCCCGGGTCCGCCCATCCCGAGGCGGCGGCGGCCTGCTTCCTGGTCACCAGGAGGTCGGGGTCGGCGATCCGCACCGCCCTGCCGTCCTTCAGGCGCACCTCGCCGGCCTTGCCCTGGACGAGCGGGGCGGTCTCCGCCGGCGTGGCGGGCGTCACCGGCCGCAACCCGGCGTCGTCGGGCTGCTTGAGCTCGAGCGTCTCCGCGTACGGGGCCGCCGCCATGGCCTTCTTGGCCGCCTCGGCGTCGGCGGTGCTCACCAGGGTGCCGCGCAGCGCCACCACCAGGATCAGCGCCGCCAGCCCGAGCGCCAGCGCCACCACGAGCGTGGCCGCCACCGTCGCCCGCAGGCGCACGGAGGACAGCCCGGCCACCATCCACCCCCAGCGGCTCACGCGGCCTCCAGCCGGTACCCGGCGCCGCGTACCGTCATCAGCGTCGTCCTGCCGAACGGCACGTCGATCTTGCGGCGCAGCGCGCTGATGTAGACCTCGACGATGTTCGGGTCGCCGTCGTAGGCGAAGTCCCACGCCTGGGCCAGCAGCTCGCTCTTGGAGACCACCTCCCCGGCCCGGCGCGCCAGCGCGTGCAGCACCGCGAACTCCTTCGGCGTGAGCTGGATCTCCGTCTCGCCCCTGCGGCAGCGCAGCCCCGCCGGGTCGATCACGAGGTCACCGACGCCGATCGACACCGGCCGCTCGCGCCCGCCCCGCCGCACCAGCGCGCGCAGCCTGGCCAGCAGCACCACGTACGAGAAGGGTTTGGCCAGGTAGTCGTCGGCCCCGTTGTCCAGGGCCTCGGCCTCGTCGTAGATGCCGTCCTTGGCCGTGAGCATCATGATCGGCGTCCAGTCGCCCGCCTCGCGCAGCCTGGAGCAGACCGCGTACCCGTTCAGCCTGGGCAGCATCACGTCCAGGACGATCACGTCGTAGGCGTTCTCGGTGGCCATCCACAGCCCGTCGCGGCCGTCGTGGGCCACGTCCACCGCGAAGCCCTCGCCCGCCAGCCCGCCCTTGACCAGGTCGGCCAGCCGCTCCTCGTCCTCCACCAGTAACACTCGCACGCCGACCAGGGTGCCTCAGCGCACCTAAAGCCAACCTGAAGATCACTCAGGCGCTCTTCAGGATCACTTCAGGTACGGGTGGCCATCCTCGAGGCGTTCGGTTGTCCCCAGTGAGGAGAATCCATGTTCAAGCGTCGTCTCGCGGTGCTCGGCACGGTCGCCGTGCTCGCCATCACCGGCCTGGCCGGCTCCGCCATGGCCGACGAGCCCTCCCCGGCCGCGGGCTCGAAGGTGACCTGCACGACGCCCGACGGCAAGGTCGTCGAGGTGGTCCCGGCCCTGCCGGCCAAGCCGCTCAAGGAAGGCGTCGTGGTCGGCCCCGACGGCAAGGCGACACGTGTCGACGACAGCAGCGCGGTGAAGGTCGAGCGGCTGCCCGACGGGGGCGTGGCGGTCCGGAAGGCCGAGCCGCTCACGCCCGAGGAGATCGAGAAGTTCTCCAAGGTGAAGGAGCTCTCGCCGGAGGAGGCCGAGAAGCTCTCGCCGGACGACTTCGCCAAGGCGGTGCCCGCCCTGCCTGCCCTGCCCGCCGAGGGCGTCGAGCGTGTCGAGGGCGCCGAGCGCCTCGAGGGCGTGACCCCGCCCGAGGGCGGCCCGGCCGAGACCGTCAAGATCATCTGCAAGAAGCCCGCGGAGTAGGCGAGCCGGGGCTCGCCCGGGGGCTCATTCCGGGAACGACGGGTGCGGCCCCAGTGCCCAGTACTCGAAGAGCCCGTGGCCCACGAGCCCGTCGTACTCGAACCGCCCGACGGCGTCCACCAGGCCCCACATCCTGGCGGCGTCGTCGGGCAGCCGGTACGTCACGCCCTGCACGACGGGCCCGGCGCCCTGGTACATCCCGTGCCGCCACTCCTGCTCCAGCCCGTAGCCGGTGCCCACCATGAGATGGACGGGCAGCAGCGGCGTGCAGCGCACGTCGAACGGCTTGCCGCCGGGCGGCGCGAACGTGATCGTGGCCTCGACGACGTCGCGGGTGCCGGGGGCGTAGACCGGGCGGTACTCCGGTCTGCCGAGGTACTCCTCCTCGCGGCCGTCGGGCCACACGCGTACGGCCTCCTCCAGCAGCCGGCGGCCCCGCTCGTCCTCCTGGACGATGCAGAGGATGGCATGGTCGTCGAAGCGCATCGGCGCGTAGAGCCAGTAGAACGTCCCGGGGTTCTTGGCCATGATCCCGGGCGGCTCCGGCTCGCCGACGGGTCTGATCCCCCATGACCGGTCCCTGGTGCCCATCCAGCGGTCGGGTGTGACGGAGATCTCCCTCTCCCCGATCCTGATGTGTCCGGACCAGCGCCCCGTCTGGGCCATCCGTACCGAGTCGAACACCACCCGCTCCTGCCACCGCAGGAAGTGCCGCGGCTCCAGCACGGCCGGGATCGTCCCCTCCCACAGGAGGTCGAAGGACAGGCCGTGCTCGTTCGGCTCCAGGAGCACCCTGAGCCGCTTGAGCCCCTCGACGACCTCGACCCGGAACGGCCCGACCCGCGTGTCCATGCGGTCCGCGCCCAGCTCGCGCGAGGCGCGGACCACCCGGTGGAGGTCGGGGGTGCGTACGCAGGCGAAGGCGTCGGTGACGCCCAGGTTGGGGTACTGGCCGAGGCCGACGATGAGCATGAGCTCGTCGGAGGCGGCGTGGCAGTTGAAGTAGTAGCGGTCGTAGAAGTTGCGGTCTCCGGTGGTCACGTGCCGCATGACCTGGGCGGCCTGGTGGACGGGGTAGTCGTCGAGCGGTGACAGCGCCATGCCCGGCTTTCTAACAAGCGCTTGGTCTCACGTCAACGGGTCGCCGGCGGGAGCCGGGGTCGTCCGTCCGAGCCCCCGCACGCAGAGGCGCGCCCCCGTGACGGCGATCGTCACGGGGGCGCGCTACCGGCGTGCCAAGGCGGTCACGACATCCTGCGTGACGCCTCATCCGCCTTGTCCGACACGTTGGCCGCCATGCGGTCCGCGGACTCGGATGCCCTGTCAGCCTTCTCATTGACCCAGCGTGAGGCATCGGAGGCGGAGTCCTTCATGTGCTCGGTCCACTGCTGCGCGTTCCGGCGGTAGAACATGTAACCGATCGTTCCCACCGCAAGGCCGGTCAGCAGAGCGAGCATCGGCCACCGCCGCGACCGCGACGGTTTGGGATCGATTCGCCTGGCCGCGTTGGTCAGCATGGAGCTGACCTTGGGTGCGATCTGCTCCTCGAACCCGTGCGCCGCGGACTCCAGCCGCGGCGCCGCCCAGTAGCGGGCGTCTTCGATCCGGTGGGCGGCGGCCACCTTGGCCTGGTCCGCCATGGGCTGCATTCGGCGGCCGGTTCGTACGGCCTGGTCCTTCATGCGACCCACCCACGAGGCCGGTACTTCTATGGCCACGCGGCGTCTCTTCATTCTCAGGGACACGACAACCTCCCCTGTCGTTGGGGCCCCGCAGCCTGACCTGCCCCGGACAAGGCGGCTCAATCATCGCCGTCCATGGGAGGATGGCTCTGGAGGCCGTACGGCCATAATCCTCAAAACACCACAAAACCAACCCTGTGCATAGAGGGGGGCAGCTGTCTCGTGGCTGAGAAGCTGATCGCAAACCTGCAGACGAACCGCGGCAATATCAAGGTAGAACTCTTCCCCACCAAGGCGCCGAAGACGGTGCGCAACTTCGTGGAGCTGGCCGAAGGCTCCCGTGAGTGGACGCATCCGGGCACCGGCGAGAAGAGCACCGGCCGCTACTACGACGGCACGATCTTCCACCGGGTGATCTCCGGCTTCATGATCCAGGGCGGCGACCCGCTCGGCCAGGGCATCGGCGGCCCCGGCTACGAGTTCGACGACGAGATCCACCCGGAGCTCTACTTCAACCGCCCCTACCTGCTCGCCATGGCCAACGCCGGCATCCGCTTCGGCAAGGGCACCAACGGCTCGCAGTTCTTCATCACGGTCGTGCCGACGCCGCACCTCAACGGCAAGCACACGATCTTCGGTGAGGTCGTCGAGGGCCAGGAGGTCGTCGACGCCATCGCCAAGACCCGCACCGACCGCCGCGACCGCCCGGCGGAGGACGTCATCCTGGAGTCGGTCACCATCGACCGCGTCCAGGCCTGACGGCCCACCCGCCGCCCGCCCGCCCCGCCCCCGCTACGCCGGGGGCGCCGGCCGGGCTCGCCCTTCACCGATCGGCCCTCACGCGGCATGGTCGCGCAAGCCTTAGGCTTCGGTCATGACCAGCCAGCCGCCGAGCCCGCCCCCGCAGCCCGAGCAGCCCGCTGAGGCGGTGCCCACGTGCTACCGGCACCCCGACAGGGAGACCTGGGTCCGCTGCCAGCGTTGCGAGCGTCCCATCTGTCCCGACTGCATGCGTGATGCCGCCGTCGGCTTCCAGTGCCCCGAGTGCGTCGCCGAAGGCAACAAGGGCATCCGCCAGGCCAAGTCCACGTTCGGCGGCAACGTCGTACGCACGCCCATCGTCACGTACGTCATCCTGGCCCTCAACGTCCTGGTCATCGGCTCCCAGTTCGTCCTCGGCGATCGCCTCCTCAGCGAGCTGGTGATGTACGCGCCGGCGGTCGCCGAAGGCGACCAGTACTACCGCCTGATCACTGCCGCGTTCTCCCACCAGGACCTGGTCCACATCCTGTTCAACGGCTGGGCCATCTTCGTCATCGGCCCCTATCTCGAACGGGCCTTCGGGCACTGGCGCTACCTGGCCCTCTACCTGCTCAGCGCGCTGGGCGGCTCGGTGCTCGGCTTCTGGCTGGACCCGGTGAACACGGTGACGCTGGGCGCCTCCGGAGCCGTCTTCGGGATGTTCGGCGCCGTCTTCGTGGTGGGGCGCAAGCTCAACCTCGACGTGCGAGGCATCGCCGTGATCATCGCGCTCAACCTGGCCATCACGTTCGTGCTGCCCATCATCTCCGGCATCGGCATCAGCTGGACCGGGCACGTCGGCGGCCTGATCACGGGCACGCTGCTGTGCCTGGCGCTGGTCCACGCCCCGAAGACGAACAGGGCGCTGTGGCAGGGGCTGGCGATCGCTGGAGCGCTGGCCGTCTTGGTGGCGCTCGTGCTGGTCCGCGTCCCAGCGATTGTCAGCTTCGTCGGCTGAGCTTCCCCAGGCTGTGGAAAAGGCTGTGGAAAGAACTAACGCCAGCGGGTGGAAAGAACCACACCGAAGATGATGAAAACAAACCCGATCAACAGGTTCCAGTTCTGGAGGTCGCTGAAGAACGGCGCCTGTGGTGCGACGTAATAGATCGCGATCCACAGGATGCCGATGATCCATGCGGCGACCATCGTGGGGGCCAGCCAGCGCGGGCTGACCTTGACCTGCTGAGACCTCTGCGGCGGCGTGTAAACCGCCTTCTTGCGAGCCTTGGACTTGGGCACTGGGTAACTCCTGCTGAGGGCCTGGGCATCCGGATCGTCCACAGGCTCTTCGTTTAGCGTAGTTGAAGCGTGCCCCAGGATAGTCGCCACGCGCACGACATGGCGATCCCCAGGGCCCGCATCGCTGCCGAATACGCTGATCGAATGCGGGCCACGCTCCGGGCCGTGGGGGAGCTCAGCATCACCGCGGGCCTGATCCTCATGCTGTTCTGCGCGTACCTGCTCTGGGGTACCGGCGCCTACACCCAGAGCCAGCAGTCGCTGCTGCGCAGCGAGCTGGCCGCGAAGAAGCCCGGCCAGGTGAAGGTCCGGCCCGGGCAGGCACTCGCGATGCTGCGCATCCCCAGGCTGGGCCGCGACTACCAGTACGCCGTGGTCGAGGGCGTCGGGGCCGAGCAGCTCAAGAAGGGCCCCGGCCACTACCCCGACAGCGCCATGCCCGGCCAGGTCGGCAACTTCGTGCTCTCCGGGCACCGCACCACGTACGCGGCCCCGTTCAACGAGATCGACGAGCTCGAACGCGACGACGAGATCGTGGTCGAGACCCGCGACGCCCGCCACACCTACCGCGTCACCTCGCAGGACATCGTCAAGCCCGACGAGATCGACGTGCTCGCCCCCGTGCCCGGCAAGCCCGACATCCGCCCGATCCGCGCCTTCATCACGCTGTCCACCTGCCATCCCGAGTACTCGGCCGCCGAGCGCCTGATTGTCTACGGTGTGCTGAAGGAGAGCGAACCACGCGAGGAGTGACATGTACGCCTGGCTCTGGCGCAAGCTGCCCGGCCGCCCGCGCACCCGCATCCTGACGGCCGTCGCGCTGGTCGCCGCCGCGGGGGCCGTACTCTGGTATGCGGTGTTCCCGCTCCTGGAGCCCGTGGTGACGCTCGACGAGGTGACCGTAAGGAAATGACGCGCGTGCTGGTCGTGGACAACCACGACAGCTTCGTCCACACGATCGTGCAGTACCTGCGCGAGCTCGGCGCCGACTGCGACGTGCGGCCGCGCGACGACGTACGCGTGCACGACGCCGACGGCTTCGACGGCGTGCTCATCAGCCCGGGCCCCGGCACCCCCGAGGCGGCCGGCGTGAGCGTCCCCCTGGTGCACCACGCGGCCGGGAGCAACCGGCCGCTGCTCGGCGTCTGCCTCGGCCACCAGGCCATCGCCGTGGCCTACGGCGCCACCGTCACCCGCGCGCCCGACCTCTTCCACGGCCGCACCAGCGCCATCACGCACGACGGCAAGGGCGTGTTCGAGTCGTTGCCCTCACCCGTGCGCATGACCCGCTACCACTCGCTGGCCGTGCTGCCCGAGACCGTGCCCGCCGTGCTCGACGTGACCGCCCGTACGGAGGACGGGGTCATCATGGGCCTGCGGCACCGTGTGGCGCCCGTCGAGGGCATCCAGTTCCACCCCGAGTCCGTGCTGTCCGAGCACGGCCACCGGCTGCTCGAAAATTGGCTGCGCGCAATCGTGTAACAAACGTCTCGCGCAGAGCGACGTACAAGTGAGCGTCCCCGCCGTTGCCCCCGAGCGGCGGGGGCGTTCTCTGTTTCCCACGACACACCCCCGTACATGCGGAAGGGCCGCCCCCTGAGGGGCGGCCCTTCGCCGTGCGTGCGGGACCTCAGCCGCCGAAGTCGCCGCCGAGGCCGTCGTCACCGATCGGGTTGTCGTCGGTGGGCTCGTCCGTCGGGAAGTCGTCGGTCGGCTCGTCCGTCGGGAAGTCGTCCGTCGGCTGATCCGTCGGGAACCCGTCGGTCGGCTGATCCGGCGGGCCGGTCGAGACCACGATCGTGATCGCCGTGTTGGACGCCACCTTGGCGCCCTCACCCGGGTTCTGCTGCACCACAGTGCCCTCGGGCACCTCGTTCGACGCCTGCGGGACGACCCTGACCTTGAGGCCCGCGCCCTGGAGCTGCGCCTTGGCGTCCTCCTCGGTGAGGCCCATCACGCTGGGCACCTCGATGAGCGCCTTCGGGACGAACAGGGTGACGGAGCCGCCCTCCTCGATCTCCGTGCCGGCCTTGGGGTCGGTGGCGACGACCGTGCCCTGCGTCTTGGCCGAGTTCCGGGTCTTGATGACACCGGTCAGGCCCGCCTCCTCCAGGGCCTTCACGGCGTCGGCCTGCGGCATGCCGACGAGGTTGTCGGGCACCTTGACCTTCTTGGGGCCGCTGGAGACGACCAGCTTGACCGCCGAGTTCTTCTCGACCTTGGTGCCGGCCTTGGGCTCCGTCCGGATGACGGCGTCCTTTTCGACCTCGGTGCTGGCCTCCTGCACCACCTCGACCTTGAGCTCGAGGTCGGTGAGCTGACCCTCCGCGTACGACCGCTCCTGCGAGGCCAGGTCGGGGATCTGCACCTGGCTGTCGGTCGGCGTGCCCCCGCCGCCGCTGAACACCACGTAGCCGACCGTGATGAACCCGCCGATGATGAGCAGCGGGATGATGATCCACAGCGCGGTCTTGAGCGCGTTGCCGCCGCCCGAGGCCCTGCGCCGGCCGCCGCGCCCGCCGCCCTCGTCGTACTCGTACGGCGGGACCGCGGTGGTGCGCTGCGTGGCCGGCCCGTGAGCCGCCTGCGTGGCGGTCATCATGCGCGTGCCCTGGCCGAAGTTGCTCGTCATCGCCGTCGTCTGGGCGTCGACCGGCATGCCGGACATCGCGCGCTGGATGTCGGCGCGCATCTCGCCCGCGTTCTGGTAGCGGTGCGCCGGGTCCTTGGCCATGGCCTTGAGCACGATGGCGTCGGCCCACTGCGGGATCTCCGGGTCGATCTGGGACGGCGGGATGGGTTCCTCGCGCACGTGCTGGTAGGCGATCGCGACCGGGGAGTCGCCGGTGAACGGCGGCTGGCCGGTCAGCAGCTCGTACAGCACGCAGCCGGTGGAGTAGATGTCGCTGCGCGCGTCGACGCGCTCGCCGCGCGCCTGCTCCGGCGACAGGTACTGGGCGGTGCCGATCACCTGGGCCGTCTGCGTCATCGTGGCCGCGGAGTCGGCCATCGCGCGCGCGATGCCGAAGTCCATCACCTTGACGTCGCCGGCACGCGTGATCATCACGTTGGCCGGCTTGATGTCGCGGTGCACGATGCCGCCGCGGTGGCTGTAGTCGAGCGCGCGCAGGATGCCGTCGACCAGCTCGGCCGCCCGCTCGGGCATCAGCCGCCGGTCCTGGCGCAGCAGGTCGCGCAGCGTCCTGCCGTCGACGTACTCCATCACGATGTACGGCACGGGAGTGCCGTCGGTGACATCCTCGCCGGTGTCGTAGACAGCGACGACGGCCGGGTGGTTCAGGGAGGCCGCCGACTGCGCCTCACGGCGGAACCGGGCCTGGAAGGTGTGGTCGCGCGCCAGGTCGGAGCGGAGGGTCTTGATCGCGACTATGCGGTCCAGCCGGATGTCTCGGGCGCGATACACCTCGGCCATGCCGCCGCGCCCGACGACGCCGTCGAGCTCGTAGCGACCTCCGAGTAGCCGAGGCTGAGTCATTTCCTGCACTGTCCCTTACCGTTCATCTTGGGTACCGGCCTGCTCGGGGGGCCGCCGGTGTCCATCATCGACCCCATGGCGCATCACGTCTCCTCCTTGGGCGGGTTCGTATCACCCGGGTCCGGCGAGGCGGTGGGTGTCGGAGTTGTCGGTGTAGTGGTGGGCGTTGGGGTCGTCGGGGTGGGCGTAGGGGGCCGGGTGGTGGTGGTCCGGGTCGGTTTCGGCGTCGGCTTCTTGGTAGGAGTAGCCGACTTGCTTACGGTAGCCGACGGTGAGGGTATAGGGTTCGTCGACTTCACCGGAACCACCGGGGGCCGCCGCGTCTTCGTCTTCGTCTTCGTCGGCCTCACCCGCGGCTGCGTCGGCGTGGCCGTGACCGGCGGCTGCGACGGCTCCGCCACCTCGGGCGCCGTGCTCGGCTGCTCGCGGTTGGCGAACGTCACCGCCGTGAGCCCCACCGCCGCCACGCAGCCCGCCGTGGCGACCAGCGCCAGCGTCCTGGCGCCCCTGCGCCTGCCCGACGGCCTGTCCTGCACCGTGGTGGCCGGGGCGAGGTCGTCGGTCACCCGCTCGTCCTCGGGGGCCGGCTCGCGGACGCGGAAGCCGCCGGGGTCGGTGAGCATGCTGAGCTCGGGAACGTGCTCGACGCCCGCCAGCGACTCGCGCAGCACGTACGCCCGGTCGGCCACCTCCAGCGCCGAGCCGGGGCGCTGCGCGGGCTCCTTGGCCAGCAGCGCCATGACCAGCTCCCGCACCTGTGCGGGCACGTCCACGCCGAGCGGCGGCGGCTGCTCGTTGAGGTGCTGCAGCGCGATCGCCACCTGGCTGTCCCCGCGGAACGGCGTGCGTCCCGCCAGGCACTCGTAGGCCACCACGCCCAGGGAGTACAGGTCCGTCGCGGGCGTGAGCGGGAAGCCCTGCGCCTGCTCGGGGCTGACGTACTGGGCGGTGCCCAGCACGGTGCCGGTCTGCGTCACCGGCGCCGCCTCCAGGGCCCGCGCGATGCCGAAGTCCGTCACCTTGATGGTGCCCTCGGGGGTGACCAGCAGGTTGCCGGGCTTGATGTCGCGGTGGATGATGCCCGCCGAGTGGGCCGCGTGCAGCGCCTTGGCGGTCTGGTGCACCACGTCGAGCGCCACCTCGGGCCCGATGGCCCCGTTGCGGGCCAGGATGGCCGACAGCGGCTCGCCGTGCACCAGCTCCATGACGAGATAGGCCAGCTCGCTCTGCTCGCCGTAGTCGAAGATCTGCGCCACCCCCGGGTCCGCCAGCGCGGCCGTCAGCCGCGCCTCGTTGCGGAACCGTTCACGGAAGGTGGGATCGGCGTAGATGTGGCTGCGCAGGATCTTCACCGCCACCTCGCGCCCGAGCAGTTCGTCACGGGCGCGCCAGACCTCTCCCATACCGCCCGTGGCGATGCGGGAGACCAGAAGGTAGCGGTTACGGAGCCGCATGACCCAGCAGGTTACCGTCACTCACTTGTTCAGCACCGCCTCCAGCACGGCCTTTGCGATCGGCGCGGCGGTGTGGCCGCCGGTCGCCTCCGCCCCGACGTTGGCCGCGCCGGACTCGACGATGACCGCGAGGGCCACCTTCGGGTCCTCGGCGGGCGCGAAGGAGATGAACCAGGCGTGCGGCGGCGCGCCGTCGGCGGTCTCCGCGGTGCCTGTCTTACCCGCTACTTGGACGCCCGGGACCTGCGCCAGGTTGGCGGTGCCGTTGCTCACGACGCTCGCCATCATCTCGCGCAGCTTGGCGGCTGTCTCGGGGCTGACCGCGTCCGTCTTCAGCTCGTCGGGCTCGGCCTCCTCGATCGTGTCGTTCTTGGCGTCAGTGATCTTGTTGACCAGGTACGGCTTCATCACCGTGCCGTCGTTGGCGATGCCCGCCGCGATCATGGCCATCTGCAGCGGCGTCATCCGGTTGTCGCGCTGCCCGATCGAGGCCATGGCCAGCGCGGCCTTGTCGTAGTCCTTGCCGAAGTCGCTCTGGGCGGCGGCCATGGGCACGGACACCGGCGTGCCCATGCCGAACTTCTCCGTCTGCTCCTTCATCGTCTCGAAGCCCAGCTCCATGCCCATCGAGGCGAAGGGCGTGTTGCAGGACTTCTCCAGCGCGTACACCAGCGTCACCCGGCCGCTGCCGCAGGCCGCGCCGCCGTAGTTGGGCAGGCTGATGTTCGTGTTGGGCAGGGGCAGCCGCTGCGGCGCCTCCACGGTCGTCTGCGGGCCGCGCGAGGAGTCGGCCTCCAGGTACGCCGCCATCGTCACGACCTTGAACGTCGAGCCCGGCGGGTACGTCTGCGAGATGGTGCGGTTGAGCAGCGGCTGGCTCTTGTCCGCGTCCAGCTCGTCGTACCTCTTGAAGACCGTGCCCTTGTCGGTGCCCGACAGCTCCGCCGGGTCGAACGTGGGCAGCGAGACCATCGCCAGGATCGCCCCCGTCTTGGGGTCGAGCGCGATCACGGCGCCGCGCTTGCCGCTGTTGCGCAGCGCGTCGTAGGCCGCCTTCTGGGCCTTCGGGTTGATCGTGAGATCGACGCTGGCGCCCCTGGTCGGCTCGCCCGTGAACAGGTCGATGCTGCGCCGCAGCAGCAGGTCGGCGCTGGAGCCGTCGAGCAGGGCGTTCTCGCTGCGCTCGATCGCGCTCTCGCTCTCGGGCGAGAAGTAGCCCGTGACGTGCGCGTACAGCTTGCCGTCGGTGTACTTCCTGACGAACTTGAAGTCGTTGTCCTTGGTCTCGACGGACTGCGCGAGCACCTTGCCGCCGGCCGTGATGCGGCCCCGCTCGATGGCGTAGCGGTCGTAGTAGTTGCGGGTGTTGCGCGCGTCCGTGCGGTACTCCTCCGCCCGTACGGCCTGGAGGAAGTTCACGTTGATCATCAGGAGCGCGAACATGGCCAGGCACGCCACGGCCACGCGCTTCAGAGTGCCGTTCATCGCTGGAACACCTGCGTCAGTCCTTCGTTCTGGATCGCTTGAGGCGGGGGGCGTCTGGCGGCATCTGACGTTCGTACCAGCAGCGCGATAAGGATCCAGTTAGCCAGGAGGGCCGAGCCACCCTGGGACATGAACGGCGTCACCAGGCCGGTCAGCGGAATGAGGTTCGTCACGCCTCCGACGATGATGAAGACCTGCCAGGCCAGGATGAACGACAGGCCGCCCGCCAGGAGCTTGGAGAAGGGGTCGCGGGCCGCAAGCGAGGTGCGCAGGCCGCGCTGGACGATCAGCGCGTAGATCATCAGGATCGCCATCAGCCCGGTCAGGCCGAGCTCCTCGCCGGTGGCGTTGAAGATGAAGTCGGAGAAGGCCAGCGGGATCAGCTCGGGGTGGCCCTGACCGAGCCCGGTACCCAGGATGCCGCCGGCGCCCAGGCCGAACAGGCCCTGCATGATCTGGTAGCTGCCGCCGAACTCGCGCTCGTAGTACTCGTCGGAGCCGGGGTTGAGCCAGACGTCGAAGCGGTCGCCCACGTGGGAGAAGAGCTGCCCGGCCAGGAACGCGCCGCCGACGAACAGCAGGATGCCGATGAGCACCCACGACGTGCGCTGGGTGGCGATGTAGAGCATCACCACGAAGCCGCCGAACAGCAGCAGCGACGAGCCCAGGTCCTTCTGCAGCACCAGCACGCCGATGGCGACCGCCCAGGTGATCAGCACCGGGCCGAGGTCGCGCGCCCTGGGCAGGTCGATGAAGAGCAGCCGGCGCCCGGCCAGCGCCAGCACGTCGCGCTTGGCGACGAGGTAGCCGGCGAAGAAGACGACCAGAGCGATCTTGGCGAACTCGGCCGGCTGGATGGTCGCCGAGCCGAACCCGATCCAGATGCGCGCGCCGTTGATCTCCTTGCCCAGCCCGGGCACCAGTGGTGAGACGAGCAGGACCACTCCGACCAGCCCGGCCGTGTACGTCATCCGCTGCAACGCCCGGTGGTCACGCAGCACCAGCAGCGTCACGGCGAAGAGCACGACGCCGATCCCGGTCATGATGATCTGGTTCGTCGCGGATGCGCCCTTCATGGGAGCGCTCTCCAACCGGTAGATCATCACCAGGCCGATGCCGTTGACCAGCGTCACCAGCGGCAGGATCAGCGGGTCGGCCCAGGGGGCGAACTTGGCCAGCACCAGGTAGGCGGCCAGCATCAGGCCACCCAGGCTCAGGCCGTACGTCAGCATGCCCGCGGGCACCTGGCCGTCGATCGCCAGACCCACGTTGGCGTACGCGCCCATGATGATCAGCACCGCGAGGGCGAGCATGATCAGCTGCGCCCCGCGCCGCTTGGCCGGCATCGGGACGGGGGAGACGGCGACTTCGCTCATCTACTGCTGTTTCGTCTTGGTGGCGGTGGCGGACACGGTAGGCGTGGGGGTGGGGCTCGCCTCCGCGGTGGCCTCTTCCTTCGGTTCTGAGTCGGCGAACTTCAAGCTGTTGATCCTCGTTATGCCTTCGGCCTCGGTGGTGACCGGGATGCCGCTCTTGATCAGAGCCTGGTCCGCCTCCGACAGGCTGGACAGCTTCTTGCCTGTGGGCTTGGAGACGTGGAACAGCGGGATAGGCCCCAGCTCCCTCTGGATCCCTTGGAACACGACCACCTCGTCGCCCCTCGCTCCGACGAAGAACTGGTCCTGAGTCCACTGCCATCCAAAGTAGCCGCCGACGCCGACGGCCACGACGCCAATGCCGAACACGGTGACCAGCACGGGCCACACGCGACGACGCCTGCCCGACCGCCGGGACGCCTGGGGGGCGTCCGGCTCGTCGAACTCGTCATCGGTGATCACCGGCTGGGGTGCGGTCACCGCGTTGGCTCGCCCCGGCGAGGTGTCCTGCGGACTGCCGTGCAGCCGGGCCATGCCCGCGGCGCCGACGACGGCGGCCTCGGCCGGCACCTGCTGACCGTCGGTGATCTCCAGCACGTCGGCCAGCACGCACGTGATGTTGTCCGGCCCGCCCCCTCTGTTGGCCAGGTCGATGAGCTGGCGGACGACCTCTTCCGGGTCGTCGATGTTGGTGAGCGTGGCGTGCAGCGTCTCGGCGCTCACCACGCCCGACAGGCCGTCGGAGCACAGGAGGTAGCGATCGCCCACCTGCGCCTCGCGGAGCGTGAGGTCGGGATCGACCTCGCCGCTGCCGTCGAGCGCGCGCAGCAGGATCGAGCGCTGCGGATGCGTGGCCGCCTCTTCCGGTGTGATGCGCCCGTCGTCGACGAGCTGCTGCACCAGCGTGTGGTCATGCGTGATCTGGTAGAGCTCCCCGCGTCTGAGCAGGTAGGCGCGCGAATCGCCCACGTGCACCAGCGCGACCTGGGTGCCGTTCCAGAGCATGGCCGTCAGAGTCGTGCCCATGCCTTTGAGGCTGGGATCCCGCCCCACCATTTCGTGCAGCTTGCGGTTGGCGTCGCGTACCGCTGCCTCGATGGCGTTGAGCAGGTCACCCCCCTGTTGGGCCTCTTCCAGAGAGGCCATGGCGGCGATGGCGACTGAGCTCGCCACCTCGCCGTGTGCGTGCCCGCCCATGCCGTCGGCGACGGCGAGCAGGCGGCCGCTAGCGTACGCCGAGTCCTCGTTCCCTTCGCGGAGGAGGCCGACGTCCGAGCGGGCGGCGTAGCGGAGTGCGATGGTCATTTGCGCAATTCAATGACTGTTTTGCCGACGCGGATCGGAACACCGAGCGGCACCGGGGTCGGGCGGGTGACTTTCGAGCGGTCGAGATACGTGCCGTTGGTGGACCCAAGATCTTCCACGATCCATTGACCGTCCTGAGGAAAGAGCCGGGCGTGCCGGCTGGAAGCGTAGTCGTCGGTGACTACCAGCGTGGCGTCATTGGCCCGGCCAATGGTGATGGGCGTCTCCGTGAGGTCGATGGTGGTGCCTTGGAGTGGGCCACCGGTGACGATGAGCTGGCGTGGCTCGCCCTTCTTGCTCTTGGGCTTGACCACGGGTTTGGCTGGTTTCGCGGCCTTACGTGCGCCCGCGGGAGCCGTGCGTGAGCCGAACAAGTCAGTCCGGATCACGCCGACTGCGGCAATGACGAAGAACCACAGCACCGCCAGGAAAGCGAGCCGGATCAGCAGCAGCGTGAGCTCGGACATGGACCGTCTGTCTACCCCTAATCGCGCCGGAACACCAGAGTCGTACGCCCCAACGTCACTCGCGTGCCGTTCTGGAGCTCGATCCTGCGTACCGGCTGGCCATTGACGAAAGTGCCGTTCGTCGATCCGAGATCCACGAGAACCACGGTCTGGCCCTCGACGCGCAGCTCCGCATGGTGCCGCGACACTCCTGGATCGACGAGACGAAGATCGCAGTCGGTGCCCCTGCCGAGCAAGGTCACCGGAGTGGTGAGCTCGTAGGAGCGGTCGCCCTGCGGATCATCCTGGGTGGAGACGAGCAGCCGTGGCCGCCCGTTGAACGCGCCGGGCCTCGACGGAGGCAGGTCGCTCGCCGGCTGGCGGATCTCGTCCTGCTCGACCGTCGCGCCACGGATGACGCCCGATCTGATGCGGAACAATCCCACAGCCAGGTCGCCGGCGGTCTCGAAGCGAACCCGGACCGGTCCCACAAAGGAGTAGCCCTGTTCCTTGGCGTACTCCCTGGCGAGGTTGGCCAGCTCGTGGCTGATGCTGTCGGCGTAGACCTCCAGCCTCTCGCTGTCGGTCGTCGACAGCTCCACCACGAAGTCGTTGGGCACGAGCGTGCGACCTTGAGCGACGATCGCCGCACGCTCATCCATCTCCCGCTGAACCGCGCTGGCGACCTCGACCGGCTGAAGGTCAGATTTGAACGCCCGCGCAAAGGCTCCCTCCACCAGGCCTTCGAGCCTTCGCTCGAAGCGCTGAAGGACTCCCACCGGGTACCTCCCTTCCTCCGTGCATATGATCGCGGCCCCGAGACGCTATCGGCGCCCGGTCTCCGCTCGTTCCACGTGACGGTCTTCCAGGCGCTCGTCGGCCCTCGCGCCCAGCTCCTCCGCTCCCGTGTCTTATGCGATCGTATCCGGGTTCAGTACCAGTGGCTGTTCCGTGCTAATGTTCTTTCCGCACCCACAAGGGCGGGTGGCGGAACGGCAGACGCGCACGGTTCAGGTCCGTGTGTCCGAAAGGACGTGAGGGTTCAAATCCCTCCTCGCCCACTCAGGGTCACCGATGAAATCGGCAGACCCACACTGACGAAACAAGCCCCGGTTCGCAAGAGCCGGGGCTACTTCTTTGTCGCGACCTTGTCAGTACGGGCTGTGCTCCGCATGGAGACCCTGGATGCCCTCACTTGCAGATCACTTTCGAATGGCCTGAGTGATTTAGCTCACACTGCCGTGCCGAGGTGAAACGGGGGCGCGCCGGTCCGGCGGCCCCCGCACACCTGTTCTACGCCGCTCTGGTGTCCAGCAGCTCGCCGACCAGGTCGGTGAGGCTCACCATCCCGATGACCTCCTGCGCCGCGTTCGTCACCAGGGCCAGGTGGGACCTGGCCTCCTGCAGGGCCGTGACGGCCTCGGGCACCTGGGTGGTGCACGGCAGCCTGGGCAGCGGCCTGATCAGGTCCGCCGCCTTGCTCTCCGGCTTCAGCAGGGCCTCCCGGACGTGCAGGGCGCCCTCCACGCCCTGCGGACCCTCCACCAGGAGCCTCAGGTGGGCGCTGCCCGCCGCCGTCGATCTGATCTCGGCGGCCGTCGCCGTCGCCCTGACCTTGACCGCCCGGTCGATGGGCACCATGAGGCGCTCGATGCCCTCGTCGTCCAGGCGCAGGGCCCTGGTCAGGAGGTCGTGCTCCTCCCGGTCCAGCAGGCCCATCCGGCCCGACTCGCCCACCAGCATGGCGAGCTGGCGCGGGGTCCTGGTCGTGGCCAGCTCGTCCCTCGCCTGGACGCCGAAGAGGTGCAGGATCAGGTTCGTCAGCGCGTTCAGCGTCGAGAGCAGCGGGCGCATGACCGTGGTGAAGGCCCTGAACGGGAAGGTCAGCAGGAGCGCCGCCCGCTCGGGGTGGGTCAGGGCCCACGACTTCGGGGCCATCTCGCCGATGACCATGTGCAGGAACGTCACCAGGGCCAGGGCGATCACCAGCGCGATGGGCAGCCGCATGGCCTCGGGGACGCCTATCGCGGCGAAGACCGGCTCCAGGTAGTGCTCCAGCGCGGGCTCCGTCACCTGGCCGAGGCCCAGGGTGCACAGCGTGATGCCGAGCTGGGCGCCCGCCAGCATCAGGGAGAGCTGGCGGCTGCCACCCGCGGCCGATCTGGCCGCGATCCTGACGAGCCGGTTGCCGCCCGCCGCCATCTCCTCCAGGCGATGCCGCCTGGAGGAGACGAAGGCGAACTCCGCCGCCACGAAGAGCGCGTTGAAGGCCAGCAGCGCGAGGCTTAGAATGATCATGGTCATCGGGACGTCGCCTCCGCGTGCCGCAGCGGCGTCAGGCGCACCCATTCGGGCACCCGCCGGTTGAGCGAGATCACCGTCAGCTCCGCCTGGTGCCCCTCCACGTCTTCCGCGAAGGGGTCGGTGTTGGTGTCGATCGGTACGGTCACCGTGTCGCCGGGGTTGGGCATCCTGCCCAGCTCGGCCAGCACCAGGCCGGCGAGGGTGTCGTAATCGTCGCTCTCCGGCAACGCCACCCCTGTCGCGCGCTCGACCTCGTCGAGGCGGAGGCTGCCCGGCACCTCCCAGATGCCGCCCGGGTGCTCGACGGCGCCCACCGGCTCGGGGTCGTTCTCGTCCACCAGCTCACCGACCAGCTCCTCGGCCAGGTCCTCGATGGTGATGACGCCTGCCAGGCCGCCGTACTCGTCGATGACGCAGACGATGTCGTCCTTGGCCGCTCGCATCCTGTCGAGGACGGCCGGGAGCGGGACCGAGTCGGGCACCAGCAGGGCGGGGCGGGTGATCGCGGAGATGCTGCCCTCCTCCAGGCCGGACGTGAGCAACTCGCGCACGCCCGTGACGCCTGTCACGTCGCCGTCCTCGCCGACCACGGGGTAGCGGGAGTGGCCGCACTCGCGCATGACTTCGAGAAGGTCGCTGATCGGCTGCGAGGCACGCAGGACCACCACCCGGGGGCGGGGGACCATGATCTCCTCCGCCGTGCGGTCGCCGAACTCCAGCGCCCGCTCCAGGAGGTCGGAGAGCCTGGGCGGCAGCTCGCCCGCCTGGGTCGACTCCGCGATGATGCGGGAGAGCTCCTCGGGGGTGGCGCCGTGCTCCACCTCCTCCACGGGCTCGATGCCGACGCGCCTGAGCAGGCCGGTCGCGGCCGAGTCGAACAGCTTGACCACCGGGCCCACGATGGCCAGGTAGACCAGCGTGGAGCGGGCCAGGAACTTGGCCACCTGCTCGGGTCTGGCGATGCCCAGGTTCTTGGGCGCCAGCTCGCCGAACACCATCTGCACCACGGTCGCCACGAAGACGCCGGCCGTCACGGAGACACCCGTGATCATGGCCTCGGACAGGCCCGCGCCGGCCAGCCAGGGCCGTATGAGCGTGGCGATCGCGGGCTCGGCCAGGAATCCGACCAGCAGCGCCGTCACCGTGATGCCCAGCTGGGCGCCGGAGAGCATGAAGGACAGGCGGGAGGTGACCTGGAGCGCCTTCTCGGCGGAGGCGTCGCCGGCGGCGGCCTGCTCGCGCAGCACACCCCGGTCGGCGGCGACGAAGGCGAACTCCTGGGCGACGAAGTAACCGGTCGCCGCGGTGAGAAGCAAGAGGGCCAGCAGCCCGAGATAGGCGCTCACCGCAGTGAGCCCTCAGAGGAACCCGTGCCCGTGCACGGGCGAAGACTCCACGGGTCCGGATCGGACACGATCATCCCTTCGATAGAGGTCGTCCATAACCGTAACGACGCTGGTGGCATCTATGTTTCCGCAGTGACTCTCAGCTAGTTCCGCGTACTTTTCCGTGGAGAAACCTTGGCGGAACGTCTTCACTGCTGGGGGGTTGGACGTAGCGTCTATGACAAAGCGAAGGGAAGAAGGCGAAGTGACCGAGGACGACCGGACCCGGGCCATGCGCTCACCAGGCGACGGCCGCCCGCTCCCGCCACGGCCCAGTGACGGCCTGCGCTCGGGGGGCGCGCCCGCTCACCGGCTCCCCTCGGGAGGGCCAGGAGCGCCTACTCACAAGCTTCCCACCGCCGCTCAGGTTCCCGAGTCGCCACGGGTCGAGGAGCCTGCGCGGGCGAACTCGCGGGTCTACGGACGCGAGCGGTCGGGCCGGAACCCGATCAGGCCGTTCAAGTCGCGTGGCGAGGAGCCGCCCAGAGGGCCGGGAGGTCCCGCCGGGGGCCGCCGCGGGCCCGGGGGGCCGCGCAGGAGGATCTCCTGGAAGGCCGTCGTGACCATCGTCGCCGGGCTGCTGGTGGCGTTGCTGGTCGCGGCCGTCGCGCTGTTCTTCGTGATCGACTCGCGGCTGTCGGGCATCGACGGGGTGCTCGACGACTACGAGGGCCGGCCCGCCGACACCCCCGGCACCAACTGGCTGCTCGTCGGCTCCGACAGCCGCAAGGGCCTGACCGCCGCCCAGCGCAGGAAGCTGGCCACGGGGCAGGCCGCCGGGCAGCGTACGGACTCGATGATGCTGCTGCACATCCCCGAGGGCAGCGACAAGCCCACGCTGGTCAGCCTGCCGCGCGACTCGGCCGTCACCATCCCGGGCAAGGGCCGCGACAAGCTCAACTCCGCGTACGCCATCGGCGGCCCCAAGCTGCTCGTCCGCACCGTGGAGACGGTCACCGGGGTGCACGTCGACCACTACATGGAGATCGGCTTCGCCGGGTTCGTGGACATCGTGGACGCCATCGGCGGGGTCGAGATCAACGTGCGCGCGGCCGTGAACGACCCCAAGGCCGGCCTCAACCTCAAGAAGGGCGTCCAGGAGCTCAACGGCTCCCAGGCGCTCGGCTACGTGCGCACCCGCAAGGGCGGCGCGCTGCCCGACTTCGAGCGGACCAAGCGGCAGCGGCAGTTCCTCGGCGCGGTGGTGAAGAAGGCCGCCAGCCCGGGGGTGCTGCTCAACCCGTTCACCTCGATCCCGCTGGCGTTCAGCGCCACGGACGCGGTCGAGGTCGACTCGGGCACGGGCGCGTTCAACATGCTCTCGCTGGGGCTGGCCATGGGCGACAGCCCGACGACCACGGTGGTGCCGTTCGGCGGCAACGAGGTGATCCCGGGCGGTGGCACGGCGGTCAAGTGGGACCGGGTGAAGGCGCTGGCGCTGTTCGACGCGTTGAAGGCCGACAAGCCGGTGCCGAAGGAGATCGTGGACGCCGGCTGAGTCCCGCTCAGCCCCCGCCTCCACCCCCGCCTCCACCCCCGCCTCCGCCGTCGCCGCCTCCGCTGGAGGAGTTGGCGGCCACGACGGCGGAGTTGATGGCGGCGATGGCCTGTGCCACCGCCGCGGCCGCCCAGGCGCCTTCGGCGATGTGCTTGAGGCGCTTCCTGTCCGCGCCGGGGAAGGCCTTGCGGCTGAGGCCGGCGGCGTGGACGAGCGCGATCAGCGCGGCGGTGCGGTCGTCGGGGCCGGCGCCCGCCAGGACGGCGTCGAGCTCCTCGTCGCCCAGCGGAGTCGGGTCCTTGACCACCAGCTTCCTGCCCATCAGCTTCCTGCCGGTCAGCTCCACCCGGTCGCGGACGGCCAGCTCCGCCAGGATCGCGCCGGCGACGGCCGGGTCGAGGTACATGGTGTTGATGAGCGGCTTGCCCTTGTCGTCGCTGTAGGCGAGCAGGAGGAGCTCCTCGGCGATCGTCACCGTCATGCCATGAACACTAATCTCCCAGCCATGAGCATTTCGGATAAGTTGCACGCCATTGGCCGCCCGTTGCTCCAGGCGCAGCTCGACCACGCCACGGTGGCCGGGATCGGGCGCGGGGACCTGCCGGAGCCGGTGTTCCGGTCGTGGCTGGAGCAGGACTACCTGTTCCTGCTGGACTACGTGCGGGTGTTCGCCAGGCTGGCCTGGCAGGCGCCGGACGCTCATCTGGGTGACCTGGTGGATCTGGCGCACACCACCTTCCACGACGAGCTGAGCCTGCACCGGTCGATGTCGGCGGAGTTCGGGGCCGATCTGGAAGGGGCGGTGAAGGGGCCGGCGTGCGCGGCGTACACGGAGTTCC
This sequence comes from Nonomuraea sp. NPDC050202, assembly GCF_040656115.1. Classification (NCBI taxonomy): domain Bacteria; kingdom Bacillati; phylum Actinomycetota; class Actinomycetes; order Streptosporangiales; family Streptosporangiaceae; genus Nonomuraea; species Nonomuraea sp. NPDC050202. The sequence goes on from NZ_JBFALF010000006.1 coordinate 81,126, forward strand.
TGCTGGAGTCGGCGAGCTCGTACGGGGAGGGGCTGGCGGCGCTGTACCCGTGCATGTGGGGATATTCGAACCTCGGGCGGATCCTGGCGGAGGACCCGCCCGAGGAGCCGCGGTACCGGGCCTGGGTGGACACGTACGCGGATCCGGGGTTCGCCGCGCTCACGGTGCGGATCGGGCAGATGATCGACGAGGCCCGGCCGGATCCGGCCCGTGCCGAGGAGCTGTTCACCGAGGGGATGACGCACGAGCTGGCGTTCTGGGACGTGCCGTAGCCACCGGGTGGGGACACGTACCCTGGTGGCATGCCCGAACTTCCCGAAGTGGAGTCACTCACCCACTTCCTGCGCGAGCGGGCGGTGGGCCGCACGATCCTCGGCGTCGACGTGGTCGCCATCCAGGCGCTCAAGACGTTCGATCCGCCGGTCACGGCGCTCGGCGGGCTGACCGTCACGGCCGTGGCCAGGCACGGCAAGTTCCTCGACCTCGACTGCGACGGCCTGCACCTGGTCATCCACCTGGCCCGCGCGGGGTGGCTGCGCTGGCGTGACGACCTGTCCGGCGCCAAGCCGGTACGGCCGGGCAAGGGGCCGCTGGCGGTACGGGTCAGGCTGGCGCCCGACGACGAGGGCCTGGCGCCGGGGTTCGAGCTGACGGAGGCGGGGACGCAGAAGCGGCTCGCCGTCTATGTCACGAAAAATCCGGACGAGGTGCCCGGTGTCGCGGCGCTCGGCCCCGACCCGCTCGCCGAGTCCTTCACCGTCGACGCGCTCAGGCGCATCGTCGGCGGCAACCGCACCCAGATCAAGGGCCTGCTGCGCGATCAGAAGGTGATCGCGGGCATCGGGAACGCCTACTCCGACGAGGTGCTGCACGCCGCCAAGATGTCCCCGTTCAAGATCGCGGCCACGCTGACCGACGCCCAGGTCGCCGATCTGCACGAGGCCATCGTCACCACGCTGCGCGACGCGGTCGAGCGCGCGCACGGGCTGGCGGCCAAGGACCTCAAGGCGGAGAAGAAGTCGGGCCTGCGCGTGCACAACCGCGCGGGGCAGTCCTGCGACGTGTGCGGCGACACGATCAGGGAGGTCTCGTTCGCCGACTCGTCGTTGCAGTACTGCCCCACCTGCCAGACAGGCGGCAAGCCACTGGCCGACCGCCGCCTGTCCAAGCTGCTCAAGTAGCGCTCAGCACCTGCTCCTCGGCGGGCTTGCGGGCTCGCGCGCGCAGGCCGGCGACGGCGATGACGGTGGCCAGCAGCGTGGCCGTGACGGGCACCACCAGGGCCGTGCGCATCGCCTCCAGTCCGGCCTCGGCGCCCGTCGCCGCGCCCAGGGCGGCCACGTTGACGGCGGTCACCATCGACAGGCCCAGGGCCGCGCCGAACTGGAACGAGGAGTTGATCAGGCCGCCGGCCAGGCCCTGCTCGTGCTCGGCGATGCCGTCCGTGGCCACGATCGTCAGCGGGCCGTAGACGAAGGCGAACATCAGGCCGATCAGCAGCATCGACGGCAGCATGGCCGCGTACGTCCAGTCCAGGCCCACCCCGAGGAACAGCGCGTACGCCAGCAGCCCCGACACCAGGCCGCCGAGCACGACCTTGGCGTTGCCGTACCGGTTGACCAGCCACGGCGTGAGCGTGGGGGCCAGCACCACGTCCGCGGCGGCCGCCAGCAGGGCCAGCCCCGTCTGGATGGTGGACCAGCCGCGCAGCTCCTGCAGGTAGAGCGTGATCAGGAACTGGAAGCCGAAGAACGAGGCCGTGAGCAGCGCGGCCATGACGTTCGCGCGGACCAGCGGGCCCGAGCGCAGGATCCCCAGGCGGACGAGCGGGCTGGCGGAGCGGCGCTCGACGGCGACGAAGAGCGCGAGCAGGGCCAGGCCCGCGGCGAAGGCCGCGGCCGTCAGGAGCGGGCCGTCGGAGGGGTGTTCCAGGCGGACGACGCCGTAGACGAGCAGGATCATCGCCCCGGTGATGCTGATCGAGCCCGCCACGTCGAAGCCGCCCGTAGCCGCCGGGCGCTCCCCCTGATCCTTGATCAGGGGGATGGCGGCGATCAGGATGACCAGCGCCAGCAGGACCGGGGCGAAGAACACCCAGCGCCAGCCGATCGCGGTCAGCAGCCCGCCGATCACCAGCCCGAGCGCGAAGCCGCCCGCGGCCGTGCCCGCGTAGATGAGCAGGGCCCTGTTGCGCTGCGGGCCCTCGGGGAAGTTCGTGGTGATCAGGGACAGGCCGGCGGGCGTCATGAACGCGGCGGCCACCCCGGTGACGAACCTGGCCACCAGCAGCACCCACCCCTCGTCCGCGAAGCCGCCCAGCCCGGAGAACAGCAGGAACACCACCAGCCAGAACAGGAACATCCGCCGCCGCCCCAGCAGGTCGGCCGCCCGGCCGCCGAGCAGCATGAAACCGCCGTAGCCGAGCACGTACGCGCTCACGACGCCGCTCAGCATGCCGGTGGACAGCCCGAGGTCGGCCCGGATGGACGGGAGGGCGACGTTCAGCATCGCCACGTCGATGCCCTCCAGGAAGATGGCTCCACACAGAACGATCAGTACGCCCCAGGTACGGGCGGTGACAGGCACAACAAGCCCCCGGTTATGAATAGGCAGTCGGTTATCTCTTGTAACCGCCCACATCATGCGACAGCATGAAATCTCGTGGAAGACGGCACTTTCAGATCACTCAGTTACTGCGAAGGCACCGTGGACGACGACTACGACGCGCGCCAGTGGGACGTGCGGGAGGACTGCGAGGTCCGCCAGATCCTCGACCGCATCGCCGACAAGTGGTCGCTGCTGGTGATCGCGCTGCTCGACTGCCAGAGCCTGCGCTTCACCCAGCTCCGCCGCGAGATCGACGGCATCAGCCAGCGCATGCTCAGCGTCACCCTGCGCCAGCTCGAACGCGACGGCCTGGTCACCCGGACGGTCCACCCGGTCGTGCCGCCTCGCGTGGACTACGCGCTGACGCCGCTCGGCCGGACGCTGCACCAGACCATCAAGTCCCTGGTCACCTGGACCGAGCAGCACCAGGAGGAGATCATCGCGGCGCGTGCCGCCTACGACGCGCGGCGCGAGATGATGGAGTCATGACCGTTCCTGAGATCGAGGCCACCGCCGTTCCCGCAGACGCTTACCTGCTCGACGTCCGCGAGCAGGACGAATGGCTGGCCGGGCACGCGCCCGAGGCCGTGCACATCCCCATGACCCAGATCCAGGGCCGGGTCGACGAGGTGCCCGCCGACCGCACCGTCTACGTCGTCTGCCGGGTGGGCGGGCGGTCCATGAACGTGGCGGCCTGGCTCAACCAGCTCGGGCGCGACGCGGTCAACGTGGGGGGCGGCATGCAGGCGTGGGAGTCCGCGAGCAAGCCGATGGTCAGCGAGACGGGGCAGCCGCCGTACGTGGCCTGAACCCACCCACTATGGCGGTTCAGCCGCCATTGAGGCATGATGAGGGCGCAAACTACAGATCGTCGCGGGAGCTCGGGGTGCCGGGCTGAGAGGGCAGCTACCTAGCCGCTGCCGACCGCCTGAACCTGTCCGGGTAATGCCGGCGTAGGGAGTGTGCGATGACGCATGTCGCCGACGAAGTTCCGCTGACACTCGAAGGCCGGCCGCCGAAGACGCTGGGCGTGCTCGACCAGGGCGCGCTCTGGGCGAACCTCGGCGTCAGCCTTCTCGGCTTCTCCGGGGCGATGTTCCTGGTCAACCCGCTGGGCAACGCCCCGCTCAGCCTCGCGGCGGCGCTCGTGGCGACCGTGGTCGGCAGCCTGATCGGCACGGCGATGGTGGGCCTGTCGGCCGTTCCCGGGACGCAGACGGGGCAGCCTGCGATGGTGCTGCTGCGCGGGCTGTTCGGAGCGAAGATCTCCTACGTGCCGACGGTGCTGAACATCGTGCAGATGCTCGGCTGGGGCGCGTTCGAGCTCTGGGTGATCGCCATGGGCGCCGGCGCGATCTTCCCCGCGGTGCCGTACGCGGTGTGGGTGATCCTGGCGGGGGTGCTGACCACCGCGCTGACGATCTGGCCGCTCGGGTCGATCCGGGTGCTGCGCCGGTACGTGACGATCGGCGTGATCATCGCGATGGTCTGGTTCACCTGGTTCTTCCTGCGGCAGGCGCCGGCGCAGGAGGGCGGCTCGTGGACCGCCTTCCCCGCCGCGGTCGACTACGTGATCGCGCTGTCGGTGTCGTGGGTGCCGATGGCGGCCGACTTCGCCCGGCACTCGCGCTCCACCGGCGCGGCCTTCACCGGGGTGGTCGGCGGTTACACGCTGGCGCAGGTGGCGTGCCTGGGGCTGGGCGTGTACGCGGTGGCCATCGCGGGCAACGCGGACGCCGTGTTCGGCACGTTCGTCGCGGTGCCGCTGGGGGCGCTGTTCTTCGCCATCCTGGTGCTGCGCGAGACCGACCAGTCCTTCGCCAACGTCTACTCGACGACGGTCTCGCTGCAGAACCTGATGCCGCGCGTGGACCGGCGCGCCTTCTCCGTCGCCATCGGGGTGCTCACCGTCGTGATCGCCCTGCTCGTGGACGTGACGTCGTACGGCGCGTTCCTGGGCGTGATCGGGGCGGTGTTCGTGCCGATGTTCGCGGTGCTGGCCGTGGACTACTTCCTGCTGGGCGGCGCCCGCCGCTGGAACACCGAGGAGAACGCGCCCTCCCGCTGGTCGATGCTGGTGCCGTGGGCGCTGGGCTTCGTGGCCTACTGGCTGACGACCTCGACACCGACCGTCGCGGCGTGGGACGGCTTCTGGGCGGGCGTGCGCGAGGCCATCGGCTTCACCCGGCAGGTGTGGATGAACGGCGCGCTGGGCGGCGCGCTGGTGGCCGCGCTGGTCACGCTGCTCATCGGCCTGCTGCTGCGCGGGCGCCGGTGAGGGCTACCTGCCCGCGTCGACGGTACGCCGCTCGACGTTGAGCAGGTGCTGCTTGGCGGCCGGACCGCCCGCGTAGTCGCCGAGCGCGCCGTCCTCGCGCACCACCCGGTGGCAGGGCACGATCACGCAGACGGGGTTGGAGGCCAGCGCGTTGCCGATCGCCCGCAGCGCGCGCGGCCGGCCGATGCTCTCGCCGATCCGCTCCAGCGTCGTGGTGGTGCCGTAGGGCACGGCCGTGGTCTTCTGCAGCACCGAGCGCGCGAACGGCGTGGCCAGCGCCAGGTCCACCGGCGTGGTGAACGTGCGCAGCCGCCCGGAGAAGTACGCGTCGAGCTCCCTGCGCACCGGGTCGAGCCGCCTGGCCTCAGGCCCGATGAAGCTGCCCACATGCCTGGTGACCAGCTCGTACACGTCGTTCTCCGCCTCGAAACTGCACGCCGCGATGCCCTTGCCCGTCACGGCCAGCACCAGCCTGCCCACGGCGCCGTCGTAGGTGCCGAAGGCGATGTCGGGCGGTGTCTCACCCCGATAGGTGCTGGAGGTCACCCGCAACAGGGCATCGAGATCGTTGCTCGACATGCCTCGCACCCTCCCACCGCCGGGAATCACCGTGACCGCAGCGTATCGGACGGATCTCCCGACGCACCCACCGCACCGCGTGCACTATGGAGTAGTGGGGGACGAATGGGCCGGTAGTGACGATGAGATCGCTCGCGCGGCGCTCGCCAGCTCGCCCAACGCCGTCGTGGCGCTCGACCGGGACCAGAGCGTGCTGGTGTGGAACGCCGCGGCGGAGCGGGTGTTCGGCTGGAGCGCGGACGAGGTGATCGGGCGCAGGGCGCCCATCGTGCCGGACGAGCTGACCACCGAGCACACCGCCGCGCTGGAGCGGGTACGCACCGGCGAGCCCGTGTCGCTGCGCACCAGGCGCCTGCACAGCAACGGCACCCTGCTCGACCTGCGGGTGGACATCAGCGCGTTGCGCCTGGGCAGCGCCGTGGGCGGCTACGTGTGCGTCTACCACCCGGCGCTCGCCGACCACGTGGCCAGGGAACGCGGGGCGCGCCGGGCCAGGCTCGTGCGCCGCCTCACCGACGTGGTCGGCGACATCAACTCCGAGCTGGAGCTGTCGGCCGTGCTGGACCGGATCTCGGCCAGCCTCACCGAGCTCACCGGCGCGGACGCGGGCGGGTTCGTGCTCATCGAGGGCGAACGGCTGCGCCTGGTCAGCACGTACCAGTTGCCGGCCTCGATCAGGGGGACCACCACCGAGCTGCGGACGAGCCTGGTGGACAAACTTTTACGCACGGGCAAGACCGTGCTGCTGGAGTCCCACGGGCTGGACGGCCTGGTGTGGGCCCGGCTGAGCGGGCTGCACACGATCGCGCTGGGGCTGGCGGCCGTGGGCGGGCGGCCGTACGGCGCGCTCTACGCGCTGTTCGCCAACAGCACGCCCGGGCATGTCGAGCTGGAGCTGCTGGAGCTGCTGGCCGGGCACGCGGGCATCGCGGTCGGCAACGCGGTGGCCTACCAGGAGGCGGTGCGGCAGCGGGCGCACGAGCGGGCGGTGTTCGACGCCAGCGCCGACGGCATCGCCGTGCTCGACCAGGCCGGCCGGGTCGTGCGCTGGAACCCGGCCGCGGCGGAGCTGACCGCGCTGCCCGGCGAGTCCGTCATCGGCGGGCCGCCGCCGTTCCCGGTGCCGGGGGCCGGGGAGAAGGGCACCTTCCAGCTCGACAACGGGCGGTGGCTGGACGTGGTCAGCGCGCAGATCGAGGAGACCGGCGAGTTCGTGGTGGACTTCCGCGACGTGACCGCGGCCAAGGAGCTGGAGGAGGCCAAGGACCTGTTCCTGGCCACGACCAGCCACGAGCTGCGCACGCCGATCACGATCGTGCGGGGGTTCGCCAGCACGCTCGACTCGCGCTGGGACAAGATGAACGATCCCGAGCGCCGCTCGGCCGTGCACACCATCGCCGAGCGGGCCAGGTCGCTGGGCGAGCTGATGGATCATCTGCTGCTGGGCGCCAGGGCGGGGGCCGACGAGCTGAAGGTGCGGATCGAGGAGTTCGACCTGGCCGAGCGGATCGACGGGGCCACCCTGGGGCTGCCCGCGCTGTCGGACAAGCACCGGGTGGAGGTGGACCTGGCCGAGGGGCTGCCGTACGTGCTGGGCGACGCCCTGGCCACCGACATCATCCTCGGCCAGCTCCTGGAGAACGCGTTCAAGTACTCGCCCAGGGGCGGGCTGATCAGCGTCGGGGCCTGGCCCGAGGAGGACAACGTGGTCGTGGTGGTCGACGATGAGGGGATCGGTATCGCCCCGCCTGACCGGGAGCGGATCTTTGAGCGCTTCGTCCAGGTGGACAGCGGCGACCGGAGACGGTTTGGTGGAGTAGGGCTCGGTCTCTACATCGTCCGCAGCCTCGCCAGGGCACAGGGGGGAGATGTCAGCGCGCATCCAAGGCCGGAAGGAGGCACCAGAATGCGCCTCGTACTCAGGTGTGCTGTCCCTATCCGATCCGACACACCGATGCGGTAACGAGGTGGTCACGGTTGAGCTGATCTATCGTCCAATGTGTACAAGCTGTGATCGAGATGCGGTTTCTGGGATCGAGTAACGGGGCATTTCGGTCGTACCGGGGAGTGTTCCCGCGGGGGGCACAGGTAACGGGGAGGTGGGTGTGTCAAGCGTGGTGCTGCTGCCGTACGCGCCGTCCAGCGTTGCCGTCGCCCGCCAGCGTCTGAGCACTGACCTGCAGGACTGTGGGGTCTTTGCCGCCGCGATCGACGATGCAGTGCTGGTGGTGAGCGAGTTGCTGAGCAACGCGCTGCGGCACGCGCATCCGCTGCCGTCGGGCATGGTCAGGGTGGCCTGGCTACGCAGCGACGATCACATCGAAGTGGCGGTGAGCGACGGGGGAGCGGCCACAGAGCCGCGGGCGGGCCGCCCGACCCTGTCCTCGCTCGGGGGCCGGGGGTTGGGCATCGTGGAGTACGTGGCGGAGAGCTGGGGGGTCAGGCACGACGGTGACACGACGACCGTCTGGGCCATCCTGCCCGCTCCGAGCCAGTCGATGAACGGGCAGGTGGCGGCCCTGAGAGAGGTCAGCTAGGCGGGCTGGAGCGCCCTGTTGAGCGCTGCTCGCTCGGTGACCGCCCACACCGTCGAGACGAGCAGGTAGAGCCCCGCGGCCAGCGGCAGGAAGAGCGCCGCCAGCACCGAGCCGTACGGCAGCAGTCGCATGATCTTCTTCATCAGCTCCGGCTGCTCCTCCGCGATCTTCATTTGCCTGGCGGAAAGCCAGGCCGCCGCTGCGACCAGTGCGATGACCAAGACAAAGACCAAAACTGGCCCGCTGACCAGACCGTAATTAGCCACCACCCCGGCGACCTGCTGCCCCAGCGGTGCCCCGAAGAGCTGATGGCCCACGAGCGCGGTCGGGTGCGTGGCGACGCTGTACATCAGCCACATGAACGGCAACTGCGCCAGCATCGGCAGGAACCCGGCGAACGGCGAGGTGCCTTCCTTGGCGTAGAGCGCCTTCAGCTCCCTCGACAGCCGCTCGGGGTTTCGCCCGTGGCGCTTGTGCAGCTCACGCAGCTTCGGGGCGAGCTTCTCGCGGATCTTCATCGTACGGGCCTGGCGGACGTTGAGCGGCAGCAGCAGGAGCCGTACGGCCAGCGTGAACAGCACGATGCCGAGCGCGGCGCTGCCGCCGGACATGCCGATGACGAACGTGACAAGAGAATCGATCATGAGCCCTGTTTCCTCGAAGGGGAATGTCCGGGCTCGCTCGTTGTCGAGAGAGCCCCGCTTGACGTGACGTGACGTGGAAGCGGGGCACGCCTAAGGCGCTCGTGGACGCGACCGGCCGGCCGCGTCGGGGTCACGCTGCCGCTGGAAGGCCGTGCGGCGCGCGTAGGACAGCGGGAAGCTCGGCGGCTCTCCGCTGAGGGCGGGCAGCAGCGTGGCCGCCCATGTGGCCAGCAGCAGGATCGCCACCATGGTGATCCCCACCAGCCACGGATCGAACAGAAGCTGCATCGAGCGTCAGTGGGAACGCGACGACTTGCCCACCACGGCGACCGCCACGAAGACGAGGACCGCGATGACGCCGATGATCAGAGCGAGCTTGATCAGGCCTGCCAGCATCGGCAGCAGGAAATTGAACAGCACGAAGAGACCCAGCAAGGTCCCTATGACGAGCATCACGACTCTACCCATGGGGCCACCGTACGTCCTCGGGACATGATCCGCGAGCCTTACGAAGCGATGACGCGCACATCACTTCCCGGCGGCCTGGCCGTACCGTGAAGAGGTGAACACACGCATCCTGGTGGTGGACGACGATCCGACCGTGTCCGAGGTCGTGGCGCGCTATCTGGAGCGTGACGGGCACGAGGTCGAGTGCGTCGGCGACGGTGCCGAGGCGCTGCGCAGGGCGCTGGCCCGGCCGCCCGACCTCATGGTGCTCGACCTGATGCTGCCCAAGCTCGACGGGCTCCAGGTGTGCAGGAAGCTCAGGGAACGCTGGCCGGTCCCGGTGATCATGTTGACCGCCCTCGGCGAGGAGATCGACCGCGTGGTCGGGCTCGAGACCGGGGCCGACGACTACGTGACCAAGCCGTTCAGCCCGCGCGAGCTGGCGCTGCGCGTGCAGTCGGTGCTGCGGCGGGCGCGCGGGGCTTCGGTGACCGGGGGCACCGGGGTGCTGCGCGACGGGGACCTGGTGGTGGACGTGGGGGCCCACGAGGTGCGGCTGCGGGGCGAGGAGGTGCTGCTGACGGCCCGCGAGTTCGACCTGCTGGCCCACCTCATGCGCAACCCTCGGCAGGCGTTCAGCCGGTCGGCGCTGCTCAACCAGGTGTGGGGGTGGTCGTTCGGCGACTCCTCGACCGTGACCGTGCACGTGCGGCGGCTGCGGGAGAAGATCGAGCCCGATCCGACCGATCCGCGAAGGATCGTCACGGTGTGGGGGGTCGGCTACCGGTACGAGCCCCTGGACGACGCCTGATGCCCCGGCCGGGCGACCTGCCCATGATCGTGGCCGTCACGGCCGGGCTGGGGCTGCTCGTCGCGCTGTCGGGCATCTGGCTGATGTGGCGGCTGCGTACCAGGTCGATCGGGGTGATGCTGGCCGTGGTCGTGGTGGTCGCCGTGACGGCCACGCTGGCCGGCGTCGTGGCGATCATCAACAAGATGATCATCGAGGGGGCGACCAAGGACTTCGTGCTGAGCGTGGTGGCCGTCGGCGGGCTGGTGGGGCTCGGCGTGGCGTTCGTGCTGGCCAGGCGGGTGGTCGGGGAGAGCAGGCGGCTGGTGGAGGCGGTGCGGGTCGCGCCGTTCACAGCCCCTCAGGGGTTGCCCGCCGAGCTGCAGACGATCGCGAACACCCTGGAGGAGGCGTACGCGCGGGAGCGGGCCCTGGAGGGCGCCAGGCGCGAGCTGGTCGCATGGGTGAGCCACGACCTGCGGACGCCGCTGGCCGGGATGCGGGCCATGGCGGAGGCGCTGGAGGACGGCGTGGTGTCCGACCCGGAGACGGTCGCGCGCTACCACGGGCAGATCAAGCTGGAGGTCGAGCGGCTGTCCGCCATGGTGGACGACCTGTTCGAGCTGTCGCGGATCCATGCCGGGGCGCTGCGGCTGTCGCGGGCCAGGATCGGGCTCGCGGACCTGGTCGCCGACACGCTGGCCGGCGCGGAGCCGCTGGCCAGGGCCAAGGGCGTGGTGCTCACGGCCGAGGCGTCGGCCGCCGTGCCCGTGGAGGCCGACGCCGGAGCCCTCGGCCGGGCCCTGGGGAACCTGGTGGTCAACGCCATCAGGCACACGCCGTCCGATCAGAGCGTGGTGCTGCGGGCCGAGGTGGACTCCTCGGGGATGGCCTGTCTGTCGGTCACGGACTGTTGCGGGGGGATACCCGAGGAGGACCTGCCGCGGGTGTTCGAGGTGGCCTTCCGGGGGGAGGCGGCTCGTACCCCTACCGCTGACGGAGGGGCCGGGCTCGGGCTGGCCATCGCGCAAGGGATCGTCGAGGCGCACGACGGGGTGATCGAGGTGGTCAACGACGGGCCGGGGTGCCGGTTCGAGATCCGGCTGCCCCTGGTCGGCGGCTGACTTCCGCACACCTCCGCTCAGGCGCTCTCCGGCGGCCGACTTCCGCGCACCCTCGCTCAGGCGCTCTCCGGCAGGTCCCGAGGCTCGCCGAACGACTCGGCCATCGCCCGGAACGTCGGGCACGGCCAGCGCCACATGCAGCTCCGGCACCGCAGAATCGGGTGGGCGGTGTCACTCGTGATGCCCCCCGCGTCGCGCGGCTGATGGAGATCGAGCAACCTGAGCCCGAGCTCCGAGAACCTGAGCAACTCGGTGCGTGCCCCGGCGAGGAACTCCAGGTCCTCGATCGCGAGCCTGGTGCGGATGGGGACGTAGCCTTCGTGGTTCACCAGGCCGCGCAGGCGCCCCGCTTGGTCATGCCATGACGTCGCCTTCTCTGTGCTGATTTGGATGGTCTCTAGGCGTTCTCGCAGCCCCTGGCGCTGAGCGTCTTCGGGTTTCTCGGCTTTCATCGATGCGGGGCCCGTCGGTCGTGCCCCGGCCCCTCCTTCTCCACGAAGCGGTGGCGGTTCCCGTGTCACGCTGTCAAGCTTCGCGTACTCTCCGTTTTCATGGAGCCCAAACGGAGGACAAAAACCTGTGGTTCCCCTATCGGCGTGACAACGTGACCGGAAGCGCTCGCGCCGCTAGCCTGCCCATGTGGAGCTCAAGGTCTCGACTCGATCACATGCCGGGTGCGCACTCGTTGCCATAACCGGAGAAATCGACCTCTATACGGCGCCCCACCTGCAGTCCGAGTTCACTCGGCTGCTGCAGGACGGGCCTGGCCGGGTGGTCATCGACATGTCCGCCGTGGATTTCTGCGACTCCACGGGGATGAACGTGCTGCTCTCGGCGCTCAAGCGGATGAAAGAGCAGGGAGGGGCGCTGGAGGTGGCCGCACCGCGTCCCGCCGTACGCAAGATCCTGCAGGTCACGGGGCTCGACTCGGTGTTCACCGTGCATGATGAGGTGCCGCAGGAGTTCCTCATCGCAGAGGGCTCATGACGGGTTCGTACGTCGCCGCGGAGGCGATGACGGGTGAGGGGGACGCGACGAGCGATCTGCGCGGATGCGACGACCGGGTGAAGGATGACCGGGTGAAGGTGGACGACGCGACGAACGACCTGCGCGGAGGCGATGACCGGTGAGTGCGGACGCCACGGGCTACTTCCGTGGAGGCGATGACCGGTGAGTGGCGACACGGCGGTCATCATTCCCGCCGTCAACGAGGCCGATCGCATCTCGGCCACCGTCAGGGCCGCAGCGGCCCTGCCCGGCGTCGACCTCGTCGTGGTCGTGGACGACGGCTCGACCGACCAGACCGGCAGGGTGGCCCGCGCGGCCGGCGCCCGGGTGGTGCGTCACAGCCGCAACCGCGGCAAGGCCGCCGCCATGGAGACGGGCGCCGAGGCCGTACGCCTCCTCGACGAGGACGCCACCCCGCGCCACCTCCTCTTCCTCGACGCCGACCTCGGCGCGACGGCCCAGGCCGCGGCGCCCCTCATCACGCCCGTACGCGAGGGCGAGGCGGACATGACGATCGCCGTGTTCACCACGAGGGTGAGGCTCGGGGGGCACGGATTAGTCGTACGGCTGTCCAAGGAGGGCATCCGCCGAGCCACCGGCTTCGACCCCGCCCAGCCGCTCAACGGGCAACGTTGCCTCAGCCGAGCCGCGTTCGAGGCGGCGCGGCCGCTGGCGCACGGGTTCGGCGTGGAGACGGCGCTGACCATCGACCTGCTGCGCAAGGGGTACCGCGTCGTCGAGGTCGAGGTGGACATGGCCCATCGGGCCACGGGCACCGACTGGCGGGCGCAGCTGCACCGGGCCCGGCAGCTGCGCGACGTGGCTCGGGCGCTGGCGGTGCGGGAGCCTGTGGTCGTGCAGAACCTCGACAAGCTCCGGCATCGACGCTGACGCCCTTGCCCCTACAATTTCGGCATGCCCGACATTGACGAGCAGGGTCGTCCGGAACCTCCCCTCGACGGCGACGAGACCGCCACCCTCGTGGGTTACCTGGAGTTCCACCGGGCCACCTTCGCCTGGAAATGCGCCGGGCTGGACGCGGGCGGGCTCAAGGCCACCGTGGGGGCGTCGTCGATGACGCTGGGCGGGATGCTCAAGCACCTCGCGTACGTGGAGAACCACTGGTTCTCCCGTCACCTGCACGACCGCGAGGGCCAGTCCCTGTGGACGACGGTCGACTGGAAGAGCGACCCCGACTGGGAGTGGCACTCGGCCGCCGGGGACACTCCCGAGGAGCTGCGCGACCTCTGGCAGGACGCCGTGTCCCGCTCCCGCCTCCTGCTCGACGAGGCGCTGGCCGACGGCGGCCTGGACCGCCTGTCGCGGCGCGCCTGGGCCGACGGGCGGCGGGTCAGCGTGCGGTGGATCCTGGTGCACATGATCGAGGAGTACGCGCGGCACAACGGTCACGCCGACCTCATCCGCGAGTCGGTGGACGGGCTGACCGGCGAGTGACGCGTCCCCTGGAGCTGGTTGTCCACAGGTGACCGCGCTTCGTCGGAAGGCGTCTCGCGAGTGTGCTGGAATTTCCCGGTGACTTCGCAGACGCATCGCGATGAGGCGCGGGGCCGGCCGGCAGGGGCCGCCACGGCGGCGATCTGCGTCTCGGTCCTGCTGACGATCACCATCGGCCTCCTGGGGCCGTCGCCGATGGTGCCCGCGTTGGGTGGCCCGGCCTGGCTTCCGCCCTTCTCCTTGGACGTCGAGCCCGAGCCGCACCTGGTGATCGCCCTGGCGGCGGCAGCCATCGTCCTCGGCGGCTTCGGCCTGCTGGCCGCCCTGCTCGCCCTCTCCCCCGAGGCTCGGCGGCGGCTGCCCGACCCGCGACGGCTCGTCCTCGCCGGCTGCCTCGCCGCCGGCATCCTGGCGTTCCTGCCTCCCTCGGGCTCCGGCGACCACCTCAACTACGCCGCATACGGCCGGATGGTGACACTGGGCCTCAGCCCCTACACCCACGGCGCCATCGACCTCCCGGGCGACCCGATCGCGGAGGCGGTGGAGGAGCCCTGGCGCGAGGAGCCGAGCGTCTACGGCCCGGTGGCCACGGCCGTGCAGGCGCTGGCGAGCTGGATCGGCGGCGACTCGCTCAAGCTGACGATGTTCGTCCTGGCCCTCGTCAACGCCGCCGCGTTCATCGCGACGGCCCTGCTGATCGACCGCTTCACCAGGGACGACCCCGCCAGGCGCCTCCGGGCGGCCCTGCTCTGGACGGCCAACCCCCTCCTGCTCTACCAGCTCGTCGCGGGCATGCACGTCGACACCCTCGCCATCGCCTGCATGGTGGCCGCGCTCCTGGCCAGGAGCCGCCCCGTCGGCGCGGGTGCCCTGCTGGGGCTGGGGGTGGCGGTCAAGGTCAACGCCGGTCTGGTGGCTCTCGGGCCGGCGTGGGAGCTGCGGCGACGCCCCGCCCGCCTGGCCCTGATGGCGGGGTGCGCGGTCGTGGTGGTGGTCGTCGGGTACGTGATCGTCGGTCCCGAGGCGATCGCGCCGATGACCCGGACGAGCAAGTCGATCTCGCACGCGTCCCCCTGGAAGCTGGTCCAGGGCTGGCTCCAGTCGATCGTGGGCACCGGAAGCGCGTATCGGGGGGAGATCCAGGTCGGCTCCCTCCTGCTGCTGGCGCTCATCGCCTGGGCGCTGCTCCGCCTGGCCGCACGCAGGGGGCTGCTGGGCGGAGGGCTGCCGGGCGGAGGGCTGCCGGGAGGAGGGCATGGCGGCGGGCTGGAGGCGCCCGTCGTGGCGGTGGGGCTGGTGGTGGCCTACCTGTTCGCCACGCCGTACATCCTGCCCTGGTACGACGGGCTGGCGTTCGCGCTGCTGGCCCTGGTCGCGGCCTCCGCGCTGGACACGTTCGTGGTCGTGCACCTGCTGGTCCTGTCGCTGGCGTACCTGCCTGCCAGGGTGGAGGGCGTGCCGGTCGACCTCGGATGGCTCAGCAAGGTGGTCAGGCCTCAGCTCGCCTGGGTGCTGCTCGCTCTGACCGCCGCGCTGGTGGTGTGGGCGTGGCGAGCTGCAGGGCACGCACGCAGGCCGCGAGAGTCAGCGGCACGGCCACCGTCAGGGCCATAGCGGGGATGGCGATGCCGGAGTCGTTCATCAGGAAGCCGACGAAGGCGCACGTGAGAGCGCCGAACAGGCCCGCTCTGAACGCCGGGGCCTGCTGGTAGGCCAGGCCCAGGGCGGCGGCGCCCCAGCGCGAGGGGCGGGCCAGCACCAGGAACAGGAAGGCCAGCGCGACCAGCGAGAGGAGGGTCAGCGACCAGTTCCCCACGGTCACACCGATCATGGCGCCGAACTTGCGGGCGATGACGGTCCACGCCTGACCGTCGATGATCTGCTGCACGAAGTTGCCCAGGTGGGTCCGCTGGGTCTCCGGCCGCAGCCAGTCGACGACCGACAGAGCGCCCACGATCGCGGCCCCCGCCAGGCCCACCAGCACGAGTCTCAGCAGCGACACCCGCTTGCCCGACAGCAACATCAGGAAGACGGCCAGACCGATCACGAACGCCGGAACACCGCCGAAGTCCGCTCCCCAGGAGGGCCACCCGTCCGCGAAGACCGCGAATCCCCCGTACAGCGCGCACAACGTGACGACCACGGCCCTGGACACACCCCTGCCGAGCAGCCACTGAGCGATCCCTGCGAGCCCGAGGACGGTGCCCGTGGCGTAGATGGCGAAGGCGATGTTGCTGAAGCCGTAGAAACGTCCTCCGGTCACGGGCTCGTAGCCGGTCACGGCGTTCACCTGGAGCTTCGAGCCGGTCATGACGTCGATGAGGAGGGCGAGCGAGGTGATGGCGGCGACGGTGGTGAGGGGGCCCAGCACATGGGCCCGCCAGGGGCCGGCGAAGGCGACGGCGGTGATGAGACCGGCGATGGCGAGGATCGTCAGGATCACCGACAGCATCGGCACCGGCAGGGTCCACCAGGGCACGAGCTGGGCCAGGAACGTGGACACGGCGATGGCGCCGCTGATCACCGCGACGATTTGGACGGATCTCAGCAGTTTGGAGGTGCTCGCATGCTCCTCGCCGGCGTCCTGCGTGGCGGCAGCGCCCTGCGTGCCGTTCGCGTCGTGGGTGACGAAGGTGCCGTGGGCGCCGTGAGTGTCGTGAGTGCCATCGGTGGCAGGGGCGGCGGGGGTGTTCTGGACGCCCCCGGTGTCTTGCGTGCCGATCGGGTGTTGGTCCGGGCTTGCATGATCCGCCGCCAGGCCGTTCGGGGGCGATGGGCGGGAGGCCGCGCGGGGTGTGCGGCGGCGGCGCAGGGCGAGGGCGGCGAAGGCGTAGAAGAGGAGCTGGACCGTGACCAGGACGGCGAAGAACGGGCCGCGCACCTCGCGCAGCACCTGGCTGGCGAGGTCCCCGTCGGCCAGCTCCGTCACCGTCTCGGACGTCATGGCGGGGGCGGGGCCGCCGGGCTGCCAGGGGCGGCCGACCACCTCGCGGGCAGCGGGGAGGCCCAGGAGCTGGAGGGTGGTGGCGGTGAGGTCGGTGATCGAGACCAGGGCGTCCTGGCGGGTGGAGGTCGCGGTGAGGTGGCCGCGGGGGTACGGGCGGCCGTCAGGGGAGGGGCCAGTGGCGATGGCGACGTGGAGGTGGGCGTTCGGGGTCACGTCCGCGATGCCCGCCAGCAGGACGGTGGTGCCGGCGGGGAGCCGGGTGGTCAGGGTCCCGATCTGCTGGTCCGCCCGCGTCACCGCCGCCTGGCGGGCGGCCGTGGAGAGGGGGGCGGGGACGCCGTACTCGTCGCGGGGCTGCTCGGCCCAGGCGTTCGCGAGGTCGGCGGCGTCGAGGACGATCAGGGTGTAGGGGGCGAGATCGCCCAGCGCGTCGAGAGTGGGGGCGTATGTGGCGATATTTCCGGACTTGTCGGCTGCGGCCAGCGCGGCGCCCGGGCCGATCGCGGCGACCTTGCCGCCGCCGTCCGCGACGAGCTGGCCCAGCGTGCCGAGCTGGGCGTCGTAGCCGGTTTCCGACTGGTACGCCGCCAGGGCCCGCCAGTTCGGGACCGTGGCGCCCTGGCCGTTCTGCTGGGGGGCGGGAGGTGGCGGGCACCCCTTGCCCTCCGTGCCGGCCCGTTGGCCTGCGGAGACGGTCAGCCAGCCGGCGGTGGGGCAGGTGATGCCGCGGTCCGGGGGCGGGACGGCTCGGGTGGAGAGGGAGGCTGAGGCTCCTTCGGCGACCAGGCGCCACAGGTTGGGGGTTCTGGTCTCGTCGAGGTCGCTCCACTGCAGGCCGGGAACGCCGATGAGGGCCACGCGCCGCTGGGGGGCGACAGACGCCGGCCCTGTGCGCGGGGGGGTCCCTGTCTTGCCACTGCCCGCCGCCGTGCTGCCCGCCGCCGTGCTGCCCGCCGCCGTGCTGCCCGGTGCCGTGCTGCTGCCCGCTGCCGCGCCGTTGTTCGCCGCCGTGCTGGTGTTCGCCGCCGTGCTGGTGTCCGCTGCCGTGCCGGTGGCCGTCTCCGTGCCGGTGCTGGCGTCCAGACCCACGCCTGAGGCCGCGTGAGAGGTGGTGATGCCGAGGCCCGCGCCTGCGTGAGAGGTGGCGGTGCCCAGGCCCGCGCCTGCGTGCGTGGCGTGGGCAAGGCTGCCCGGGCCTACGTCTGTGCGCTTGGCAGGGGTGGTGGTGCCCGGGCCGGCGCCCGCGTGCGGGGCGGGGGCGGTGGTGTCCGGGCGCGTGACGGTGGTGGTGCCCGGTTCGGTGGCGCTCAGGGCGGGGGCGGCGGTGAGAGGGGTGAGAGAGAGGGCGAGGAGGGCGATGGTGAGGGGACGGGTGACCCGGTGGCCGAGGCGTGGGCGCGCCCCGTACCGGCCCTGAGGCGGGTACGGCGTGGCGTTCGGCATGTACGGACCCCCAGTAGTCTGCCCCTCGATCAACAACAGCCACGGTAACGTGCCACACCGTGACAAGTGGCGAGGTGCGGGTGATCCGGCGGCAGTGGTGGGCGTGGGCGATCGTGGTGCTCGTCGTCGCGGCGGCCGTGGCGCCGCTGGTGCACACGTGGCTGACGAACCCCGACGACCAGCGGCTGGTTGACCTGGACGTTTACCGTACCGGCGGGCAGATGCTGCTCGACGGCCGGCCGGTGTACGACTACGTCACGCCCGCGCCGCAGCTGCTGCCGTTCACGTACCCGCCCATCGCCGCGATGCTGGCCGTGCTGCTGGCCGGGATGTCGTGGGAGACGGCGCAGTGGGTGTGGACGGCCGGGATCTTCGTGGCGCTGGCGGTGACGGTGGGGTTCTCCTTCCGCCAGGTCCTGGAGCGACAGGAGCTGCGCAAGTACGCGCCCTGGGTGTTCGCGCTGCTCATGGTGGCGTGCACGTACCTGATGCCGATCAGGGACCAGGTCCGGTTCGGGCAGGTGGACATCCTGCTGGTGGCCCTCTGCCTTGCCGACTGCGTGGCGAAGCGGCCGTGGTGGCCCAGGGGGTTCCTGATCGGGCTGGCCACGGCGGTCAAGCTGACTCCCGGCGTCTTCCTGATCTACCTGCTGGTCACACGGCAGTGGCGGACGTTCTTCATGGCGTCGTTCGCGGCGGCGGTGCTCACGTTGCTGCCGTTCGCGGTGATCCCGCAGGACGCGGTGGACTTCTGGTTCTCGGCGCTGCTCGACCCCGAACGGCTCGGCGCGAACGCGGCCACCACCAACCAGTCGATCCGGGGCATGCTGATCCGGTTGTACCTGCCGCAGGAGTGGCTGACCTCGCTCATCTGGCTGGCGATCGTGGCCGTGGTCGGCTGGCACGGGTTCAGGGGGGCGCGGGAGGCGTACCAGGCGGGCGATTCGCTCACCGCGGTCGCGCTGGTCGGGCTGATGGCGGTGCTGTTGTCGCCGGTCGCCTGGATCCACCACCTGGCGTGGGTGGTCGTGGTGATCGCGGCCATCGTGGGCGACGGGCGTGACCCGGTCAGGCTGCGGGTGGCGGCGGGGGTGTGGCTGTACTACGTGGTGCCGGTCCCGTGGTGGGGCGTTTCGCTGGTAGCCGCCCAGATCCCCGTGGTCAGCCTGGTGCTCGGGAAGATCGTCCAGAACGGGTTCGGGCTGGGCGCGGTGGCTCTGGTGTGGTTGTTGGTGTCCTGGCTCCCGAAACGGCGACAGATCGCTTGACTCAGCCGTTACCCTCTGTGCGTGCTCGTTACCACATGGGTGATCGTGGGTGTCGTCGCCGGGGTCAGTGGCGTGATGATCGGTTACCTTGCGCTGCGCCAGGCCAGGGCCACGGTGGAGGACTGCCGGCGCCTGCTCTCCCGGCAGATCAGCGAGGGGCGGGGGGATCTCAAGGCCATCAGGGACGTCGCCGTGTGCCAGTACGACGCGCTGTCGGAGATGACCGGGAGGAGGTCGTTCTCGGTGGCGATGATCAACGGGCTGGGCGACGGGATCGTGCTGACCTCGATCAACGGGCGCAGCGAGACCCGGACGTACGTGCGGGCCGTGGTGGGCGGGAAGGGGCAGCAGCCGCTGTCGCCGGAGGAGGAAGAGGCGGTGCGGGCTGCCAGGCTCGGGCACGGGCCGGTGGTCCCCTGCCGGGCCGCCGAGCTTCCGTGAGCCGACCGGCCAGGAGCAGGCCGCCGGGTGAAACGGCCGCCGGCGCTGCCCACCTGCGGATAGCCTGTAAGCATGCCCAGACTCGCCTATCTCGGACCGGAAGGGACCTTCACCGAAGAGGCCCTGCGGCTCCTGGACCCCGCCGCCGAGCGGCTGCCCTGCGCGACCGTGAGCGCCGCGCTCAACGCCGCACGCTCCGGTGACGCCGACGGCGCGGTGGTGCCGCTGGAGAACTCCATCGAGGGCGCGATCACCACGACGCTCGACGAGTTCGCCTGGGGCGAGCCGTTGCTGATCAATGCCGAGCTGCTGCTGCCGGTGCAGTTCTCGCTGCTGGCCAGGCCGGACACCGAGATCCCGCACATCAAGCGGGTCTACACGCATCCGGCCGCCATCACCCAGTGCCGCGCCTACATCTCGCGCGAGCTGCCCGACGCCGTCGTGGTGGCCGCCCCTTCGACGGCCGCCGCCGCGCAGGAGGTGTCGCTGCCGGGCTCGCCGTACGACGCCGCCATCGCCGCGCGCATCGCCGGTGAGCACTACGGGCTGGTGGAGCTGGCCACCGACATCGGTGACAGGTCCGACACCGTGACCAGGTTCGTCAAGGTGAGCCGTCCGGGGCCGCTGCCCGAGGCGACCGGCTCCGACCGCACCACGCTGGTGGTCTTCCTGGCCGACGACCACCCGGGCGCGCTGCTGGAGATGCTGACCGAGTTCTCCGTGCGCGGGGTCAACCTGACGCGCATCGAGTCGCGGCCGACCGGCGACGGGATCGGGCGCTACTTCTTCCACTTCGACTTCGAGGGGCACGTCGCCGACGCCCGGGTGGGCGAGGCCATCGCCGGGCTGCACCGGATCTGCGGCGAGGTGCGCTTCCTCGGGAGCTATCCGCGGGCCGACGGTGTGGCGCCGCAGATCAAGCGTGGCACGTCCGACCCGGAGTTCGCCGAGGCGGGCGACTGGCTGGCGAGGATCCGGGCGGGGCAGGTCTGAGCGTCGCCGCCGGGTGAGGTGAGCCGCCCGCGCGGCGCGCGGGTCGGCGTACGGGAAAGCAGGGGCGGGACGCCTCCCCGCGCCGGTAGCCTTTCCTTGTGATTGACCTGCGTACCCTTCGTGAGGACCCCGACCGGCTACGGGCGTCGCAGCGTGCCCGCGGTGAGGACGACTCGGTCGTCGACACGCTGCTCGACCTCGACGAGCGCCGCCGATCCGCGCTGACCTCGTTCGAGTCTCTGCGCGCGGAGCAGAAGAGCATGGGCAAGTCGGTCTCCAAGGCGCAGGGCGAGGAGAAGGCCGCGCTGCTCCAGCGGGCCAAGGACCTCGCGGGCCAGGTCAAGGCCGCCGAGTCCGAGGCCGAGAAGCTGGGCGCCGAGCTGGACGAGCTGCTCCAGACGGTGCCCAACATCGTCGAGGAGGCGGCGCCGCCCGGCGGCGAGGACGACTACGTCGTGCTTGAGACGTACGGCGAGCCCCGCGAGTTCGACTTCGAGCCGAAGGACCACCTGGAGCTGGGCGAGGCGCTCGGCGCCATCGACATGGAGCGGGGCGCCAAGGTCTCGGGCTCGCGCTTCTTCTTCCTCAAGGGCGTCGGCGCGCGGCTGCAGCTCGGCCTGCTCAACATGGCCATGCAGCAGGCGATCGAGGCCGGGTTCACGCCGATGATCACGCCGGTGCTCGTCAAGCCGGAGACCATGCAGGGCACCGGCTTCCACGTGTCCCACGACAAGGAGATCTACCGGCTGCCTGAGGACGACCTCTACCTCGTCGGCACCTCCGAGGTGTCGCTGGCCGGCTACCACGCCCAGGAGATCCTCAACGCCGACGAGCTGCCGCTGCGCTACGCGGGCTGGTCGTCGTGCTTCCGCCGCGAGGCGGGCTCCTACGGCAAGGACACCAGGGGCATCATCCGGGTCCACCAGTTCGACAAGGTCGAGATGTTCTCGTACGTGCGGCCCGAGGACGCCCAGGAGGAGCACCAGCGGCTGCTGGCCTGGGAGAAGGAGATGCTGGCCAAGATCGAGGTGCCGTACCGGATCATCGACACGGCGGCGGGCGACCTCGGCATGTCGGCGGCCCGCAAGTTCGACTGCGAGGCGTGGATCCCCACCCAGGGGCGTTACCGCGAGCTGACCTCGACGTCCAACTGCACCGAGTTCCAGGCCCGCAGGCTCGCCGTCCGCTTCCGCGACAAGGACGGCAAGCCCCAGCACCTGGCCACGCTCAACGGCACGCTCGCCACGACCCGCTGGATCGTGGCGATCCTGGAGAACCACCAGCAGGCCGACGGCTCCGTGGTGGTCCCCAAGGCGCTGCGCCCCTACGTGGGGCTCGACGTGCTGGAGCCGGCCAAGTAGAGCCTCACGGGCCGGCGTAGGGGGCCGGATTCGCGCGGCGGGCGTCGCTCCTGACGGCGGCGGCGCTCGCCAGCACGACCAGGCCGGTCAGCAGTACGGCGAACGCGAACGCGACCGCGTACGAGTCCGGCGTGCCCTCAGCCCAGCCCACGAACGGCAGGTAGACGGCCAGGTAGACGAGCGGCGAGGCCAGCACCCCGACGGCGGCGGGCACGGGCCGGGCCCGGCCCGTGAATCCCAGGACGAGGGAGCCCACGACGCCCGCCAGGATCATGAGCAGGCCCAGGGTGGAGAAGGGCATCCCCGGGGCGTAGAACGAGTCCGGCAGGGTGCTGTCGCCACTCACCAGGAGCAGCAGGCCGAGGCAGGCGGTGAGCGCGGAGCCGGTGTAGGCGACGGTGTACTGGCGCAGCCCGGCCCCCGCCCCGGCGAACAGCATGCAGGCGGCGAGGAAGATCGCCACGTTCCGCTCGGGACCGGTGTCCACCTCGGCCGAGGTGGTGCCGGGCCAGCCCAGGCGCCGCCACGTGCCGGACGCGTCCCGGACGGTGATGCCCGCCATGCCGGTCGCCACGACGACGACGTGCCCGCCCGCCTGCGCCTGCACGGCCAGCGACGTGGCACGCACACCGGAGGAGTCGTACTGTCTGGTCAGCCGCTTCAGCTCGTCCGCTGAGGGCTCCCACGACGGGCGCCACGTGACGCCGGCGTCGTCCGACTGCTCCACCGCCGTCCGGCCTGTGCTCAGTCGGTAGCAGCGGGTGGCCTGCTGCGGGACGCACTGGGCGCTCTGCGACGGCCGCTGGGTGCTCTCGCCGGTCGTCTCCGTCCAGGTGCGGCCGCCGTCCTGCGACACCCAGTCCATCGGCGTGTCCGTGTGGACGGTGACGCGTCCCGTCCGGTCCACCTCCACGGCCTGGGCGGAGGGTGGCGGGGGCGCGGCGCTGGTGGCGGTGACGGCGATCAGGGCCAGCGGAACCGTGACGATGATCCGCCAGCGGGCTGAGGCGGGATGGTGGAGGGTGCGCCGGCGTACCCACCACGCCAGGGCGAGGGCCGGGAGTGCCAGCAGGTCCGTAGGATCGGCCAGGACGCGCGACGGGCCCGCGACGAGGGTCCAAGCCTGGGAAGCGAGCTGCGCGCCCGTCTCCGTGGTTTTGACGGCCGTGAAGAGGGCGCCGGTGAGCACCGTGGCCGCCAGGTCGGCCCGCCGCCAGAACAGCAACGCCAGCAGCGCGGGCGCCACGACGAGCCCGGCGACATCGCTGAGCTTGCCCGTGACGAGGCCGGGCCAGGCCTGCTTGAACAGGTGGTCGTTGACCAAAAGCACGAGAACCCCGGCAACGGTCACGGGGTGACACAACCACGCGTACCTCATACTCAGGTCGATGGCCTGAGGAGGCGGACGGTTCAAGGGGTGTGTGAGTCGAGTCACAGCCGTGACCGATCCGACACCGGCTTCGTGATCTTTCTCACGTTCGGGTCCGTCCGGGACCCCGGCTACCGGGCGGCCCGTCATGGCCGGTCCCGGACAAGCAAAAGACCGAGGCCCGCTGGGAGCGAACCCCGGTCTATCTCGCTGCTAACAGGTTAGAGGGCTCGGACCTGAGAGGCCTGCGGCCCCTTCTGGCCCTGCGTGATCTCGAACTCGACCCGCTGGCCGTCTTCAAGGCTGCGGTAGCCGTTGCCGACGATCTCGGAGAAGTGAACGAACACGTCCGGCGCACCGCCGTCCGGGGCGATGAAGCCGAAGCCCTTCTCGGCGTTGAACCACTTGACGGTTCCCTGAGCCATAAAAGCTCTCCCTCAGGATGTGAATCTATGGGACCCACACCTCGTGGGTCCCGGTGTGTCGTACAGCAAGCACCCGGGGTGGCTCAGACAAAGTCATGCTGGTTTTCACTACGGGATCAGCTAATACAACGCCATCACATCTAACACCATTCTGGAGCGTTGGTGTTCCCCTCCTCAGGAAGATTTCTGTCAGGCGGCATCACCGGGCAA
Organism: Nonomuraea sp. NPDC050202; assembly: GCF_040656115.1. Classification (NCBI taxonomy): domain Bacteria; kingdom Bacillati; phylum Actinomycetota; class Actinomycetes; order Streptosporangiales; family Streptosporangiaceae; genus Nonomuraea; species Nonomuraea sp. NPDC050202. The sequence goes on from NZ_JBFALF010000006.1 coordinate 105,052, forward strand.
ACTGGAACCTGTTATGCAGAGTCTTCCCGCACCGCGTCTAGTGGCCACCGACCTCGACGGAACCGCGCTGCGTACGGACGGAACCGTGTCTCCCCGCACGGTCGCCGCCTTCGCCAAAGTCGAGGAATCAGGGGCTGTGCTGGCCTTCGTGACGGGGCGTCCGCCCCGGTGGATGGGCGGGGTGGCCGGCGCCGTACGCCACCGTGGCCTGGCCATCTGCGCGAACGGGGCCCTGATCTACGATCTCCATACCGAACGGATAGTGGAATCTCACCTCATCGCCGTGGAGGTGCTCGAGGAAGTCGTCGCTCAGCTAAGAGCGAACGTGTCCGAACTCGTATTTTCGGTCGAGTATGAAGCCGGTTTTGCGCATGAGTCCGATTTCCTGCTGGGCGGCCTGGACCGCCGCCTGGGGGCGGTGCGGATCGACTCGGTGACCGCCAAGCCGTGCGCCAAGCTGCTGGCCCTGCACCCCGCCATGGGCGCGGACGAGCTGCAGGCCATCGTGCACGAGCTGGTGGGGCACCTGGTGACGGCCACCCACTCCAGCCGCAGAGGCCTGATCGAGATGAGCGCCCAGGGCGTGACGAAGGCGAGCGCCCTGGCGGCGTTCGCCGCCGAGCGGGGGATCAAGGACACGCAGAGCGTCGCCTTCGGTGACATGCCGAACGACCTGCCCATGCTGAGCTGGGCAGGTACGTCGTACGCGGTCGCCAACGCGCACCCCGACGTGCTGGCGGCGGTCGATCACGTGACCGCGACCAACGACGACGACGGTGTCGCGCGGGTGATCGAGGAGCTCTACCGGTAGCCGCGTCCAGCGGCAGAGGCAGGGCCCCTGACCGCCGTGCCTAGAGGTAGGGCCCCGAGCCGTGGGGGCGCTGGCCCTCTTCACCGGGCACGCCAGGCACGCCGGGCAGCGCTCTGCGCATCTGCTCGAGCTGGGCCCGAGCCGCCATCTGCTGCGCGAACAGCGTGGTCTGGATGCCGTGGAACAACCCTTCGAGCCAACCCACCAGCTGGGCGTGCGCGATGCGCAGCTCCGCCTCGCTCGGCGGTGTGCCGTTGTCGTCGGTGAACGGGAGCGAGAGCCGCTCCAGCTCGTCGACCAGCTCCGGCGCCAGCCCGTCCTCGAGCTCCTTGATGGAGGACTCGTGGATCTCCTTCAGCCGCTTGCGGCTGGCCTCGTCGAGAGGGGCCGCGCGCACCTCCTCGAGAAGCTGGCGGATCATGCTGCCGATGCGCATCACCTTGGCGGGCTGCTCGACCAGGTTGGTGACCGATCGATCATCCTCGCCGCTATCGCCCTGACCTTGGAAGTCAGGGCCCACCACCACGATGTGGGGGGTGTTGTTGTCCTCAGCATTCATAACACTCACCGTACTAGCAGGATCTTGCCGACGTGCTCTCCCGAATCCAACATTCGGTGAGCTTCCGCGGCCTCGGACATGGGTACCTCCGCGTACACGACAGGACGCACCGCACCCGCTCCGACCAGGGGCCATACGTTGTCGACCACACTCCGCACGATGACGCCCTTGTCGTCGACGGGACGGGCGCGCAGCGTCGTGGCGTGCACCGACAGGCGCTTGGCGAGCATGGCGCCGAGGTCGATCTCGCCCTTGCGCCCGCCCTGCAGCCCGATGATCACCAGCCGCCCGCCGGCGCGCAGCGCCCGGACGTTGCCCGCGAGGTACTTCGCGCCCATGATGTCGAGGATGACGTCGGCGCGTACCTTGTCGGCGAAGTCCTCCTCGCGGTAGTTGATGACCTCGTCCGCGCCGAGCTCCCTGACGCGCTCGCCCTTGGCCGCCGAGCCGACGGTGGTGACGACGTGCGAGCCGAGCGCCTTGGCGAGCTGCACCGCGAACGTGCCGATGCCGCTGGCCCCGCCGTGCACCAGCAGCGTCTCGCCCCTGCGCAGCCGGCCGACCATGAACACGTTGGACCAGACCGTGCACGCCACCTCGGGCAGGCCCGCGGCCTCGCGCAGCGACACGTTCTCGGGCACGGGCATGACCTGCTGCCAGGGCACGGCTACGCGCTCGGCGTAACCGCCGCCACCGAGCAGCGCGCAGACCTCGTCACCCGGCTTGAAGTGCTCCACGTCCTCCCCGATCTCGACCACCACCCCGGAGACCTCCAGCCCCGGGTAGGGCGAGGAGCCGGGGGGCGGGTCGTAGAATCCTTGCCGTTGCAGGACGTCGGCTCGGTTCACCGCCGAGGCGGTCACGTCGATGAGCACGTCCCCGCGCTCGACGTGCGGCTCCGGCACCTCGCGCCACTCCAGCACCTCTGGTCCGCCTGGCCTGGCGATCTCAATGGCTCGCATGCGATCCACGGTAGCCGGGCAAAGAAGTTGTGGGTTGCCGGGCTGCGAGGGAACTCATGGCGTTAACCTGCAAGGTATTTGCTGCCCCTTTAGACCCACCCGAGGGGGAACACGGTGGCAAGACACGATCGAGAGGAATCTCTCGAGGAACAGCTGGCCTGGCTGGACGCGATCAAGGAGACGGAGGAGGCGCCTGTCCCTGTCAGCGCCTCCGGAGCTCTCGCCGACGAGCCGGTCGCATCGCCGTACCCCAAGGACCCGTGGGCGCTGGTGCCCCAGCACCATGACACCCCGACGCCGCCGCTGTTCCGCGCGGCCGTCGACTCCGTGTACGGCGCCGAGGCGGCCGAGGAGGTCGCCGAGCGGGAGAGCGAGGCCGGGGAGTGGCTCGGCGAGGCCACCGTCAAGGTGGAGCCCGCGGCGCCCGCCGACGACCCCTTCCACGCGCCGCTGAAGCCGTTGCCGCGCCCCGACGACACCGACGCCTACCCGTCACTGTCGTTCACCCCGCCCGGCACCTCACCCGGCACCCAGCCAGGCACCTCGACCGGCACCCACTCCGGCGCCCACTCCGGCGCCCACTCCGGCGCCCCGCCCGAGCAGGCCGCCTCCCAGCCCGAGCGGGCCGAGGACATGACGTGGCCGCCTTCGGGAGAGGAGACGGCCTGGGTCACGCCCCCTGACTGGCCGCGGCCGGCCACCGAGGAGGCCACTCCCGCCGGGGAGCCCGCTCACGCCGGAGAGCCGGCGCGCGCCGGGGAGTCCGCGCGCGCCGAGGAGGAGCAGGCCCGCGTGGAGGAGGAGCCTCCCGCGGTCGAGGAGAAGGGCGCGTGGGCCGACACCCAGCCGCGCAACGAGCGGCCGTCCTGGGAGGAGCAGGCCGGCGCGTCCGCCGGGGAGCCCGCCGAGGCGGAGCCGCCGCAGACGCGGCCGCACGCCGATCTCCCGCAGTGGGCCGAGTCGTCGCAGACGCGGCCGCGTGGCGACGTCCCGCAGTGGAACGAGCCCGAGACCCACGCCCACCAGGACCAGCGCCTCACGTGGTCGGAGCAGCAGCCGGACCGTTCCCACTGGAGCGAGCGGCCCTCGGACCGTCCTGACTGGAGCGAGCGCCCAGCGGATCGTCCCGAGTGGAGCGATGACCCTGCCGACCGGCCCGGGTGGAGCGAGCAGCCCCCCGAGCACCTCCACCAGCAGGAGCACCTCCACCAGCAGGAGCACCCCCGGCAACCGGAGCAGCAGCGGCCGCAGTGGACCGAGCAGCACGAGTGGCGTCCCGCCGAGCGCGAGATCCCGCCGCCGCCGCGTCGCCGCCCGGCCCCGACCCCGGTGTTCACCGCCTCGCCCAGGCCGCCGGTCACCGGCCGCCCGACCGCCGAGAGCCTCGACCCGGAGTCCCTGCTTCGCGGACGGCGCAACGCCCCCTCCAAGGGCTGGCGCCGCCTGGTCTACAGGGCGTCCGGCGGCTGGATCAAGCCTGGCGAGTCACCGGAGGTGCGCCGCCGCCGCGAGCTGGTCACGAGGGCCCGCACCCCGGTCACGGCCGGTCACCACCGCGTGGCCGTGCTGAGCCTGAAGGGCGGCGTGGGCAAGACCACGACCACGGTCGGCCTCGGCGCCACCCTGGCCCAGATGCGCGGCGACCGCGTCATCGCCGTGGACGCCAACCCCGACAGGGGCACGCTGTCCGACAAGCTCGTCCTGGAGACCTCGGCCACCGTGCGCGACCTGCTCAACGAGCGTGACCAGGTCAAGCGGTACGTCGACATCAGGGCGTTCACCTCGCAGGCGCCCTCGCGGCTGGAGGTGCTGGCCTCCGACCGCGACCCGTCGGTCTCCGAGGCGTTCAGCGGCTCCGACTACCAGGCCGTCTCCCAGGTCCTGGAGAACTTCTACTCGATCTGCATCACCGACTGCGGCACCGGCCTGCTGCACTCCGCCATGGGCGGCGTGCTCGGGCTGGCCGACCAGATCGTGCTGGTCAGCTCCCCGTCCGTGGACGGCGCCAGGGCGGCCTCCGCGACGCTCGACTGGCTGGAGGCGCACCACTACGCCGACCTGGTCAAGAACGCGACCGTGGTGCTGTGCAGCGTCAGGCCCCGGTCGAAGTCGGCGGTGGACATCAAGAAGCTGGAGGCCCACTTCGCCGCCAGGTGCCGCGCGGTGATCAGGGTGCCGTACGACCCGCATCTGGAGGAGGGCGCGGAGATCGACCTCGACCGGCTCCAGGAGCCGACGAGGGAGGCGTACCTGCAGCTCGCCGCCTACGTGGGCGACGGCTTCGCGGGCCTCAGGGACTGACCCGGGCGCACTGCCGGCGCGGCGACCGGCAGTGCGTGGCACGTCATGATCACGGCGCGGGCAGTTCCCTGACCAATCGCGAGGTCCACGGGCAGAAGACGAGCCCGGGCAGGAACGCGCCGCCCGCCTCGTCCAGATGGTCCTCGACGTAGGGGATCGTGGCGTCGCACACCTCGATGGCCATGTCGAAGAAGTCGACGGTCTCGGGCCGGTAGTGGTAGCTCCAGCGGGCGTTGTACGGGACGGCCTGCTTCGCGATCCTGCCGAGGACGTGGGGCCGCTCGTTCGTCACGCCGTGGATCAGGTCGCGCGCGTGCTGGATCTTGGCGGGATCGGTGAGCCGCAGGACGAACTCCTCCCGGGTGATGTCGGTCATCACGAAGTACGCCGCGGGCGCGGCCTGCGGGGCGGCCGTGGCCGGCGCGGCCGCGGTCAGGACGGCGAGTGCCGCGGCGAGGGGAGCGCCGACCTTACGGGTGATACGTCGCACGAGGTACCTCCGGTACAGGGGGTTGAGATCCACAACCTTCGACACGGACGGTAGTGATACGACTACGGTGTGTGACACTAGCGTGACCGCCACACAGTTCTGGCTTGACCGGGGGGCGGCTCAGGGGCCTCAGGGCACGTCAGGAGCCCAGGGAAGAGCTGGCGGAGGGTGTGGGATTCGAACCCACGAGGCCATCGCTGACCTGGCCGCTTTCAAGGCGGCTGCACTCGTCCACTATGCGAACCCTCCTGTGCGGAAACCACGATAGCGGCTGTAGTGACAGGGGTGTACGTTCAGGAGGTGGCGGATCTCAACGTCGAGGTGCAGCGCGGTGACTGCGACGCGCTCGTGCGCCTCACCGGCGACCTCGACAAGCTCACGGCGCCACTGCTGAAGGACGCGCTGGTGCAGTTGTTCACCGAGGGCCGGGTGCAGATCGTGATCGACGCCGGCGAGCTGGACTTCTGCGACTCCAGTGGCCTGTGGGTGCTGGTGGAGCACCAGCGCAGGGTCTCCGCGCACGCCGGCTCCTTAGGCATCGTGGGTGTCCACGGGGTGCTGCAGCGCGTGCTCGACGTGACAGGGCTCAAGGCCGCCTTCGACCGCGTGGTTCCCGCCGAGCTCTAGACATCGACATCGAGCTCTAGGCACCGAGCTGCGACAGCAGCCACTTGGGGCCCACGGTCTCCGCGCCCAGCCGGCCCACCCGTTCCTTGAGCCCCCGGTCGGCCGTGACGACGAGCACGCGCTCCCACGGCTTGGCCTGGCGCACGACGTCCACGATGGCGTCGTCACCGCTGCCGGTGGCGGCGACCACCTGGACGCCCTCCACGGCCGGCGCGCTCCTGGCGGCGCCCTCCACGACCGCCACCATCCTCGGGTACCACTGCGCCAGCACGGGATGTGCCAGCCGCAGCCCCGACACCTCGCGCAGCAGCCGGGTCGCCGCCCCCAGCCGGTCGTTCCACCAGCCACGCTCGGCCCGCGCGCCGACGATGTTGGCCACGTCCAGCACGACGGTCTCGGGCCTGATCGCCTCCTGGAGGTCGCCCCATGTCGCGGCGAAGCCGGGATGCAGCCTGCGCTCGGTGATCTCGGGCAGCGCCAGCCAGCGCAGCTCGGTGCTCTCGCGGTTGGCCGGCGCCGCCGCCAGCAGCTCGGCCGACTCGGCGATCACCGTCTCGAACGCCCACCCGCCGTGGTCGTCGAGGTAGATGCCCTGCACCCGCAGGCCGTCACCGGCCAGCGCCGCCTCCTCGCGGGCCTCGCGCAGCGCGCTCGCGACCGCGTCCTCGTGGCTGTCGCGGGCTCCGCCGGGCAGCCCCCAGGTGCCGCCGTGGTGGCTCCACCAGGAGCGTTTCTGCATGAGCACGTACGGCACCCCGGCGTCGTCGTGGTGGACGACGAGCAGCCCTGAGGCGCCGTGCACGCCCCAGTGCCTGTGGCCTTGGGCGCACTCCGTCCAGCCGTCGCCGTCCCTAGCCGCCATGTGGCAATTCTCTCAGCCTCCGCCCTTGGAGAAATGCTGGTAGTCCTTGGCCCCCGACCAGTAGCCGCCCCACTCCCAGCCCACCCCGGCGAAGGCCTTGACGACCTTGTCGCCAGGATTAATCACACCTTTACCCTTAATTGGACGCTCGGTGAACTTCTTGGCATTTTGGTGTGCCGTCGTGCCACTTGCGGTGACATATGGGTTCTGCTGGGGATTGATGTCTATTGCTTCCCCGTATGCGTGATTTGACCAGTTGCTCGACCCGGTCGCCTGGCGGCAGTTGAAGGCCGAGGTGTTGTTGGCCTCGATCGAGTCGAAGTCGTCCGCCTTGAACGCGTCCACCAGCTTCATCTGCTCGATCGGCCAGCGCCAGTCGTACAGCTTCTCGAAAACCGTCTCGATGTCGTCGGTGACCGTCTTGCGCACCACCAGCTCACCGGTGTGCGGCTTGTTGTCGAAGCCCCAGTACGTCAGCGTCACCAGCCGCAGGTCCCGGTAGTGGACCGGGCAGCCGGGGCGCCAGGAGTAGGGGAGCTGGTCGCGGGAGACCCGCGAGACCTTCGAGCTGAACGCGGGCGGCCCCGTGGAAGTGGGCGTCGCGGGTGCGGGCGTGGGTGATTCGGGCGCTCCTTGCTCGGGAGCCGAGGTCGTGGGCGCGGGCACGGAGGCCGGCTGGCCCGCGCCGCACGAAACGGTCCCGAGCACCACGAGCGCCAAGGCGGCAGCACGTCTCATCTGGCCACCATATGCGACGTCTGGCCAGGTCAACGAGCTATCGACGCCATGAGGCGGCCCGCGTCGCGCACGGCACCGAGGGAAGGGCACGATCAGCACGGCACGGCGCCGGGGCCAGGGCGCGTCAGCACCGCACGGCGCCGGGGCCAGGGCGCGTCAGCACCGCACGGCGCCAGGTCAGAGCACGATCAGGACCGTACGGTGCGCCCGTTTCGCCAGGTGGGCGGCCACCGACCCGCGCCAGGGCGAGCGGGAGCGGCCCACGACGATGCCGTCGGCCATGTGGGTGCTGGCCAGCGTCTCCAGCGCCCTGGCCGGGTCGCCGCGCAGGCTGACGAACTGCCACGGCACCCCGGCGCCGCGCAGCTCCTCACGCAGCTCCTCGGCCAGGTCCGCGCCCGAGTCGGGGATGATCGGCGACCCGGCGAAGAACCAGAGCGAGGCGGTGTTCAGCGACTCCACGAACGCGATGAGCAGCGCGGCGCCGTCCCGCCGGGCGAGCCCGGCCGCGTACGCCAGCGCGTTGCGGCTCGGGCCCGAGCCGTCGAAGCCCACGACGAGCAGGCCGGCGCCGTCCTTGCCGATCTCGAACTGCCCTGCGGGGAGCCGGCCCGCCACGGGCTCCCACTGCGGGTCGATGCCATTGCCGGACACGGCATGACTCGCGTCAGGAGTCGGCGTGCTTGCCGCGGTGGGCCAGGTCGCGCAGGGCGTCGGCCGCGTAGATCACGAGGGCGACGAACGACAGCGCGGCGAGCCCGCCGCCGAGCCACAGGTCGTTGATCGTCGCGTCCACGTACTCGGCGCCGCGCGGCTGGTAGCCGACCGCGAACGGGGCCGCGACCAGCCACAGGCCGGCCAGGAACAGCACGACCAGGGCGGCTACGCCCAGCTTGGCCTTCATCGGTTCTCCTCCACTCCGACCAGGGGAGCCTTGCCGTTCTGGCGGTGCTCGCCAGTGCGGGGGTTGTGGTTCAGGTCCTCGCGCAGCGCCTCGACCAGCGGCGCCAGCAGGCCGGCCAGCTCGGCGGACGTGGCCTGCGGCGCGGCGGCCACCGGCACGGGCTCGGGCTCCGGCTCGGGACGGCGGGGCTTGGGCACGACCAGGCCGCGGACGACGAGCTCCTCGTGGATGGCCAGCACGAAGGCGATCGCGCCCACGAGGCCCACGACGGCCACCCCGAGGCCGGCGAAGAACTCGGACTGGGTGGCGTTCGTCCAGTCGGCGCCCTCGGGCTGGGTGCCGAGGGCGAAGGGTGCGATCATCAGCCACAGCCCGGCCAGTACGGCCAGGGCGGCCGCGACGGCGCCCACGAACTTGCGAATCATTGCGAGATTCCTCCTGTTACGAGGTCTTTCTGTGGGGGCGTGGCCTGCGCGATCAGAGCGCGCGAGGTGGGCCGCAGCACGTCCTGCACGACCGATCTCGCCCGCTCGCGCTCCGAGCGGTCGTCAGGCGGCGCCATCTTGGCGACGGCGGTGAGGAGCGCGGAGCGTTCGCCGTTCACCCGCTCGACGCGCTGGGCGATGAGCTCCAGCAGCAGGCCGGCCAGGACCAGGTCGTCCTTGCTGAGCGGCTTGGACTCGGGGGCCACCGGCACGCTCGACCCGCGCAGCGGCAGCTCCTTGAGGAAGAGCGTGGCCACGAAGCCGAGCAGCGCGATGGGCACGCCGACCAGGAACACGGTCTCCAGACCCCGGGTGAACGCCTCCAGCACGATGTTCTTGATCGGCGTCGGGAGCATCTGGATGGCGCTGGGGCTGCCGAGCTTGACCTCGGAGCCGCCGGGCAGGTGGATGCCCGCCGCCTTGACCATCTCGGCGATCTCGTCCTTGAGCCGGCTCGTCAGGATGGCGCCGAACGCGGCCACGCCCACCGCGCCGCCCAGCGACCTGAAGAACGACACACCCGACGTGGTCGAGGCCATGTCCCGCAGCTCGGAGCCGTTCTGCGCGGCCAGGATGAGCATCTGCATGGACAGGCCGAGCCCGATGCCCAGCACCGCCACGTCGAACCCGATCAGCCACTCGCTGGAGTCCACGTGCAGGCGGGACAGCAGGAACAGGCCGATGGCCACGATGAGCAGGCCCGCCACCGGGAAGATCTTCCACTTGCCCGTCTGGGTGACGATCTTCCCGGAGATCACGCCGGCCAGGAACAGCGCCACGACCATGGGCAGCGTCATCAGGCCCGAGTTGGTCGGGCTGAGCCCCTTGACGATCTGCAGGTACTGCGGCAGGTAGATCATCGCGCCGAACATCGCCATGCCGACGAACAGCGAGGCGAGGCTGGTCAGCACGAACGTCGGATTGCGGAACAGGCGCGGCGGCAGGATCGGGTTGCGCGCGGTCCGCTCCGACAGCACCGCCAGGGCCAGCATGAGCAGGGCGACCGCGCCCAGGAAGTACGTCCAGCCCGAGTTCCACTCGAACTCGTTGCCGCCCAGCGTCAGCAGCAGCATCAGCGCGCTCGCGCTGGCCGTGATCGTCGTGGCGCCCCAGATGTCGATCGAGGTGCTGCGAGTGACCTTCGGCAGCTTCAGCACCTTCTGGATCACGAAGAAGGACACCAGCGCGAACGGCACGACCACGTAGAAGCACCAGCGCCAGCCGAGCCAGTCGGCGTCCACGATGAACCCGCCCAGCAACGGCCCCGCGACCGTGGAGATGCCGAAGACGGCCCCCATGTAGCCGGAGTAGCGGCCGCGCTCGCGGGGGGAGACGATGTCCCCCAGGATCACCTGGCTCAGCGCCGACAGACCACCGACGCCCAGGCCCTGTACGGCACGCGCCGCGATGAGCTGCCCCATGTCCTGCGACAGGCCCGCCACGAGCGATGCCGCGACGAACAACGCCAGAGCGGTCTGGAAGAGCAGCTTGCGCCCGAACAGGTCGGACAGCTTGCCCCACAGCGGTGTGGAGACCGTCATCGTCAGCATGGTCGCGCTCGCGACCCATGAGTACTGGTCCTGACCGCCTAGCTCCCCCACGATCGTCGGCAGCGCGGTACCCACCACGGACGTCGAGATCATCGACGTGAGCATCGCGAGCATGAGCCCGGACATGACCTCGAGGATCTCGCGGTGCGTGTAGGTCCGCTGCTTCGTGGGGGACGCGGCCTGCGCCTGGGCTACCAAGACACAACATCCCCTTCTTACAGTTTTATCCAACTTGAGTATACGCATGTTTACTAGCCGCGCGGTAAGTGGGTGTGCGTTCAGTAGAGTGCGGGCATGAACCCCCAGGTGACTGAGGCCAGGCCGCGCGACCGTGAGGCCACCCGGGAGCGCATCCTGCAGGCGGCTCGCACCCTGTTCGGCGAGCAGGGCTACGAGCAGGTGACCGTCCGCATGATCGCGGCGGCGGCTGAGGCCAACATCGCCCTGGTGGGCCGCTACTTCGGGTCGAAGGCCGGCTTGTTCGCCGCGGTCCTGCAGGGAGAGCCGACCTTCGGCGACCTGTTCACGGGCCGCCCGGAGGAGCTGCCCCGGCGGCTGGCGGAGTACGCGGCCCAGCGCATGCAGCACCCGCCCGAGAGCCCGATCCTGCGCACGCTCGAACGTTCGGCCTACCATCCGGAGGTGCGGGTGGCGGCCAGGGAACGGCTGATCACGGCGGTGCTCAGCCCGCTGGAGGCCATGCTCTCCGGCCCTGACGCGCACGCGCGTGCCCGCATGGCCGTCTCGGTCGTCCTGGGCATCGGGGCGATGCGCCGCCGCGTCGGCCCCGAGGAGCCCACGCCGGCCGACGTGGACCGGCTGACCGCCGTGTTCGAGGCGTGCCTGGCCGGTTGAAAGTTTCACCGCTCATCACGGCTCCGACCTGCGTGACGAGCCAGGGATCGACCCGATGTCTTTGTCCGGCCCCGGCGGGCTCCTAGCATCCATGATGCCCGTGGGAGCGCTCCCACCCGACGGACGGAGTTATCTACATGTCTCGCAGAAGGCCCATGTGGGCGGTGCTCGTCGCGGCGGGCGCCCTGGCCGCGGCGGGGGCGGTGGTCATGTCAACCCCCAGCGCGCAGGCCGCCGACTCCGCTTTCTACGTGGATCCGCAGACCAACGCCGCCAAGTGGGTGGCCGCCAACCCGAACGACAGCCGCACCCCGGTGATCAGGGACCGCATCGCCGCCGTGCCGCAGGGGCGCTGGTTCGCCACGTACAACCCCTCGACCGTGCGCGGCCAGGTGGACGCGTACGTCGGCGCCGCCGCGGCGGCGGGCAAGATCCCGATCATGGCCGTGTACGCGATGCCGAACCGCGACTGCGGCGGCCCCAGCGCGGGCGGCGCGCCCGACCACGCGGCCTACCGCGCCTGGATCGACGAGATCGCGGCCGGTCTGGCGGGCCGCCCCGCCTCCATCGTCCTCGAACCCGACGCCCTGGCGATCATGACCAACTGCATGAACGCCTCGGAGCAGGCCGAGGTGAAGGCCTCCATGGCCTACGCGGGCAAGCGGCTCAAGCAGGCGTCGTCGCAGGCCAAGGTGTACTTCGACATCGGCCACGACGGCTGGCTGTCCGCCTCCGAGGCCGCCTCCAGGCTGGTCGGGGCGGACGTGGCCAACAGCGCCGACGGCCTGGCGGTCAACACCTCGAACTACCGCGCCACGCCGGGGCTCGTCTCGTACGCGAAGAGCATCATCGCGGCGACCGGCGTGTCCAGGCTGAAGGCGGTCATCGACACCAGCCGCAACGGCAACGGCCCGTCCGGCAGCGAGTGGTGCGACCCGGCGGGACGCGCCACGGGCATCTGGAGCACCACGGAGACGGGCGACGCGGCCATCGACGCCTACCTGTGGGTCAAGCCTCCGGGCGAGGCGGACGGCTGCATCGCCGGCGCCGGGCAGTTCGTGCCGCAGCGCGCGTACGACCTGGCCGTCGCGGCGGGCGGCACCTCCACGCCCACCGTCACCCCGACGGTCACCCCCACCGTCACCCCGACGACCGGGCCGGGTGGCTGCACCGCCACGTACAAGGTGGCGAGCCAGTGGTCGGGTGGATTCCAGGGCGAGGTCACCGTCAAGAACACCGGCTCCGCGCAGATGAGCGGCTGGAGGGTCGGCTGGACGCTGCCGGGCGGCCAGACGATCTCGCAGCTCTGGAACGGCACCCTGTCCGGCACGAGCGGCGCCGTCAGCGTCACGAACCTCAACTGGAACGGCACGCTGGCCGCCGGCGCGAGCACCACGTTCGGCTTCCTCGTCAACGGACAGAGTGGCACCCCTTCCACGGTGACGTGCACCTCGTCATGAAATAACGCGCCTTTCGCGGCTGTTGTCCACTGCCAGGTCAACCGCTCTGCGAAAGGCGCGTACTCATGGCTCTGCCGCTGTCCATCCTGGATCTGGCGCACATAGGCGAGGGCGAGACCGCGGCGGACAGCTTCGCCGCCAGCGTCGCCCTGGCCCAGCGGGCCGAGGAGCTCGGGTACCGGCGGATCTGGTACGCCGAGCACCACAACATGGACAGCATCGCCTCCTCGGCCACGAGCGTGCTCATCGCCCACGTCGCCGCCCACACCCGGACGATCCGCCTGGGAGCGGGCGGCGTCATGCTGCCGAACCACTCGCCGCTGACCATCGCCGAGCAGTTCGGCACGCTGGAGACGCTGCACCCGGGGCGCATCGACCTCGGGCTCGGCCGGGCGCCCGGCAGCGACCAGCAGACGATGCGGGCGCTGCGCCGCAGCCCCGCCTCCGCCGACTCCTTCCCTCAGGACGTGCTGGAGCTGCAGGGCTACCTGACGGGCGAGACCCGCATCCCCGGCGTGCACGCCACGCCGGGCAAGGGCACGGACGTGCCGCTCTACATCCTCGGCTCCTCCCTGTTCGGCGCCCAGCTCGCCGCCATGCTCGGCCTGCCGTACGCGTTCGCCTCGCACTTCGCGCCCACCGCGCTGGAGGAGGCCGTCGCGGTCTACCGGCAGGAGTTCAAGCCGTCGGCGCAGCTCGCGGAGCCGTACGTGATCGCCGCGCTGAACGTGATCGCGGCCGAGACCACCGAGGAGGCCGAGGAGCAGTTCCTGGCCTCCAAGCGGCTCAGGGTGAGCAGGTTCCTCGGGCGGGGGCGCACGTTCACGACCGAGGAGGCCGACATGATCCTCGACTCCCCGGCCGGGCAGCAGCTCGTGCAGATGGCCAAGTACTCGGCGGTCGGGAACCCCGCCGAGGTGAAGGCGTACGTGGAGCGGTTCGCCGAGCACGCCCGGGCCGACGAGCTGATCGTGGCGTTCTCGGCGCCCGACAGGAAGGCCTGGATGCGCTCGGCGGAACTGCTGGCCGACGTGCTGATCCGCGACTAGCGGCGAGCGGCGAGCGGCACCCACGGATCAGTGAGCGGCGCTCGCTGATCCGCGAGTGGCGCCGTTAGTCCGCGACCAGCCGGGAGCGGCTGCCCTCGTGCTCGCGCTGGCGCCGCACCACGTACGTGCCGGGCGCGCATCCCGAGCCCCCGTGTTCGGGATGCAGCAGGTAGACGGGGGCGGTGGCGTCGAACACACCGATCGCCAGCCCTTGCCCGTCCCGGACGTGCGCGGTCCAGCGGCAGGTGCCCGGCTCGGCGACGAGCGTGTGCGGGTTGCCGCCGGCCGCGCCGCGCAGCAGCTCCACCCCCTCGGCGGGCACGGGCCGCCACACGGCGTCGCCCCACACGGTGACGTCGACTTCGGACAGCGGGATGACGATCAGGTCGCCCTGGGCCTGGAGGCCGTCGAGCACGGGGATCCGTACGGACCGTTCGAGGTGGTCGAGCACGGTGAGCCCGGTTCGGCTGGTGAGCTCGGCAAGGGTCATGGTCATGGGAATCACCTTCAGGTTCTGCGCAGGAGTCGGGAGTACTGCTCGGCGGACAGCCCGTACGTCCAGCCGGCGGCGGAGAGCGGATCGGTGAGGTGGCCGGGCACGGTCAGGCCGTACCGGCGGCGCCGGCCGTCGCGCTCGACGGAGCCGTTCACCGCGACGAGTACCTTCGTCTCCCGCCGCATGTCGTAGAGCCGCAGCTCGGAGCCAGGGTTGCCGGGGTCGGGCGCCGTGCCGACCAGCCTCAGCCCGGCCTGCTCGACGTACTCGGGCCAGCCGAGGCGCTCGATGGCGCACCGCCTGACCTCGACGTTGGTCTCGGCCGCGATGCGTTCGACGGTCGGGCCGGCGATCACCCAGGCCGGCACGCGGGTGCCGTGCCAGGAGTGCAGGGACCAGCCGTCGGCGTAGCGCACGGCAGGGCCGTCCGCGTGGTGCAGCCGCACCTGGCCGTCGTCGCCCGACACCTCCGTGTGCAGGGCGACGGGCCGTTCGGACACGACGCACACGTGCTCGGCCGGCCACCACCAGTGGCACGAGGAGGCCACCGTCGCCCACAGCTTCCACTGCCGGAACTGCTCGGCGGTGAACACCACCCCGGCGACCCGGCGCAGGGCGTCGTAGTGGGCGATCCAGGGAACGAGCTGGCTCTCGTACCAGCGGTTGTTCCAGGAGAACTCCCCGGTGTGGGCCCGCTGGAGCGGCTGGAGGAGGCAGACCCCGCTGCTGTGGAGCAGCGGGGTCTGCACCTTGCGCCGGATGAGCTGGTCGAGCGGCTGTTGCAGACCTCGCACCTTGGCGTCGATGCCGCGGCGCAGCTCGTTCTTGAGCGCGATGAGCCGGGGCGGCAGCGGCCATCCGTCCACCCGCTCCAGGCTCTGCGCGGAGCCCAGCCCCGGGGGCACGGTCGCCAGCGCGGTCAGGGGTGAGGTGGCCCAGTGGAAGCGGGGCGGCGGCAGCCCGATCAGGTCGTAGAGAGAGGAGATGGCCGTCTCGGCGGCCGGACGGTCGGCGGGCAGCGTCGAAAGCGCTCGGCCCAGCCATTGCTCGCGGATCTCGGCAGCTTCCCGCTGCGCGTGAGCGCTCACCGATCGAGGGCGGTGGCGCCCTCCCTTCGCATGATCATGGGACCGATGGTGACAGACGGGCCGGGCCGCTGTCCACCCCGGATCACTCCTGCTGCGGGTGCCGGAGCTGGTACGGGCCGGTCGTCTCGGAGGCCGGCGCCGGTGACAGGCCCGCCGCCATGAGCTGGGCGCGCAGCGTGATCACCGTACGGTCGAGCGCCCTGATCTGCGCCTGCAGGCGGCGGATCTGGTCGCGCATCGCCGTGGAGGCGCTCTGCTCCTCGACCAGGTCGGTGCTCACCTGGTCGGCCTGGCTCTGCATGCGGGTGAGCTGCTTCTCCAGCTGGTCGAGCGCGTCCTCGTAGATCGTCTTGGCCCGCAGGAACGCCTCGGCGTCCACCTTCGAACGTTCCAGCTCCGCCTGCCGCTCAACCTGGAGCAGCGCGGTCTGGTGGGTCTTCCGGTTGGCGTCGGTGGCCGAGCGGAAGGCGAGGTAGGCCACCCCGAGCGGCACGGCGCCGATGGCCACCTGGATGAGGATGTCAGTCAGCATCGTCGCCCCGCATGGGCTTGATCACTCCGGTGTAGGCGATGCCGTCGTCGCTGTGCCAGGCGTTGACGGTCAGCGCGATGGGGAACTCGCTGCCGTCGCGCCGCAGGCCGACCAGCGGGATGATGTGGCCCGCCAGCGTGGACACGCCGGTGACGCGCACCCTGGCCAGGCCCTCGACGTGCTGGTCGCGCAGGCGCGGCGGCATGAGGATGGTCAGCGGCCGGCCCACCGCCTCCTCGGTGCTCCATCCGAACAACTTGGCGGCCTGCGGGTTCCACGACTGGATGAGCCCGTCGGCGTCGGCGACGACGACCGCCGCGCCGCCTGCCTCCCGGTCCGCCGCGACGGCCTCGGGCCAGGTCGCGATCAGCGCGATCCAGCCGCCGAACGCCAGCCAGACCGCCCCGCCCACCCAGCCGCGCGGGTTGTCGCCGGTGAAGGTCGAGATCAGGTACACCAGGCCGTACAGCAGGAGCAGCGCCGTGGCGGCCGCGAAGGCGATCCGGTCCGAGCGCAGGAACATCTGCACCAGGCACAACGCTCCCGTGGCGCACCAGGCCAGCGCCCAGACGCCGAGCGGGGCGATGGCGGCGAGCGCGGCGTAGCCCGGGGCCGCGCGCTGCGCGTCGGGAGGGAACGCCAGGGAGGCGGAGATGGCTAAGCAGAGCAGGCCCACGAAGGCCAGCGAGGCGCCGCGACGGCCGATGCGGTGCAGGACGCGCGCGAGGACTTCGTTACTCACGGTCGCTAGATTAATGCATATAGTTAACTTTGGTGGTGGTTATCTTGAGGGAGATGTTCCAGTCGCCGATCGGCCACTCTCCGTGACCGGCGCCTTCGCGGCGCCTGCAGAGGGGTGCGGTTCGGTAGCCGAAGTGACTCCGCAGCTCCGGGCCCTGGTCGAGGGGGGCGGTGCGGCTCATGTGCCGCGATGTGGCATCGTTCCCAGGTTGGCGCTGACTGCCCCGCTCTGACATGACAACGGGGGCTGGACCGGCCGTGCGCGGGCTGGTTAGAGTGACCGCATGACTACAGTGGGTCACGACGTAGAAGCGCTCCGCACCGCGTTCCCCGACTGGTCGTTCTTCTTCAGCGACGAGGGGGTCCTCTACGCGACCAGGCGCGGAGTCCGGCTCGACGACGCCGACATCCTCAAGGGCCTGCATCAGACGGTCAGTGCGAACGACGTGGAGACGGTCGTCGACCTCCTGCAGGATCAGGCGCGTGTGGCAGCGATGTCATAGCACCGGAGGGTCGAAGTCGAAGTCGAGGCGCCTGCGCTGCTCCGCCACGTCGACGTCGGGATGCCCCGGCCCGAGCACCTCCAGATAACGTCGCATCGTGTCGGCGTGCAGCGCGTCCGCCTCGTCCCGCGCGCTCAGCCTGACCAGGTCGACCACCAGGTTCGCCGCCGCGGCGAGGGTCAGCGGGTGATCGGGGCCGAGCAGCTCGCGGAGCCTGCGCAGGGTGTCCTCCCCGAGCTGCCGCGCCTCCTCGTGCTCGCCGATCGCCGCCAGGTCGCTGGCGAGGTTGATCGCGCAGGTGAGGGTGAAGTGATGGTCGCGGGTCAGCCGCCTGTCGAGCCCGTCGAGCGCCTCCCGGTCCCTGGCCACCGCCTCCTCGGCGCGCCTGTTCACCCGCAGGAGCAGGGCGAGATTGGTGTCGCAGCCGTACTTGAACGGGTGATCCTCGCCGTACATCGTCTCGAAACGCGGGGTCAGCTCTTCGAGCAGGGCCAGCGCCTCGGCCGTCTCGCCGGAGGCCCGTTGCGCGTTGGCCAGGCACAGGCCGGCGGCCAAGGTGTCGGGGTGGTGCTCGCCCACGGTGCGTAGCTGCTGGTCGCGGGTGCGCAGCGCCAGCCGCAGGGACTCGTCGGCCTTGGCGTCCCGCCGCTTGGCGATGGCCAGGTCCTTGGCGGCACGCAGCGTCCACGGGTGTTCGGCGCCGAGTTGCTCGACGCCGTACTCGTAGGCGTCCTCGCCGAGGTCGCACGCCTCGCGGTATTTCCCGCTCAGCCGCATGACGCGGGCCAGGCCGTTCCAGGACGACAGCACGTTCATGCTGCTGGCCCCCGAACCGGGCCGTCGTTGCAGGCGGAACGTCGTGGACTGCAGCTCCAGCGCCTTGCTGTAGTCGCCGAGCAGCAGGTAGTCCAGGGCCAGGTTGTTCATCGCCCGCAACGTGCGGCGGTGCTCGGGCCCGAACACGGCCTCGTGCCGGCGCAGCGAGTCGAGATCGTGCTCGAGCGCGGCCGCGAAGTCGCCGCGGAAACGCAGGTCGGCTCCGGCGCTGTTGATCAGGAGCAGCGTCTCCTCGTGGTCTTCGCCCAGCACCTCGCGCATCCGCACCAGCAGGCGCTGGTTCTGCTCGAACGACCGGGTGATGTTGCCCAGCTCCCGGGCGACGATGGCCTGGTGGCGCTGCGCCGACAGGACGCTCGGGTCGTCGTCGCCGCTGTCGGCCCGCCACTGGGTGATGCACCGCTCGGCCAGCATCTGCGCGAAGTTGAAGTCACCGGAGGAGTACAGGTAGCGGATGATGCTGAGGGTGAACTTCCTGATGCGCGGGTCGTCGTTGCGATCCACCTGGGAAGGCGTGATGTGGCCGAGGAGGCTGCTGTAACGCGGCCAGGACGCGGTGTCGTCGGGCTCGTACGGAGCCGCCGCGGCGGCCAGGAGGAGGTGTGCCTCGGCCCGCAGGGACAGGCGCTCGTCAGGCGGCAGCTCGTCGCGCAGCAGGGCCTGCACCAGCCGGTGGATCTGGATCGTGCGGCTCGACGAGTCGATCTTGACCAGGGCGTACCTGCCGAGCTCGCGCAGGATGCGGCTGGTCAGGATGGGATCGGCCAGCGTCTCGGCCAGTCTCGACCCCTCGGCGAACTCGGCGGGCAGGCGGTCGAAGAGGTCGCGCGGGATCGGCTCGGGCCCGAAGAACGCGCAGCAGCGCAGCAGCTCGACCGCCACGGGCATGCGGGTGGTGAGCTGCTGCACCGACAGCGTCCACGCGGCCGACATCGACAGCGGATAGTCGGCCGGCTTGTTGGTGCCGAGCAGCCGGGTCGTCTGCTCCTCCAGCAGCCGGAGGTAGTCCTTGACCGAGATGGTCGTCTCGACCTGCAGGGCGCCCGCCTGCTCCAGGGCCAGCGGCAGGTCGCCCAGCGCCTCGGCCAGTTCGTCCGCCTCGGCCTCGGTGATGCCGTGCGGCACCCGCCTGGTGAGGAACTGGATGCTCTCCTTGCGGGTGAAGACGTCGACCGGCAGGGTGTCCACCACGCCCTGCCAGCTGTGGTTGCGCGAGGTGATCAGCACGTGCCCCGGCCCGCGGGGCGCGATGGCGTTGATCTCGTCGACCTCGTCGGCGTTGTCGAAGATGAGCAGCCATTTCGAGAACGGCATGCCGCGGCGCAACGCGTCGAGCGCGGCCTCCGCCGCTTCCTCCACGCCTGCCGAGGCGCTGATCGGCAGCCGCAACTCCCGGGCGAGCCCGGCCAGCGACGGCTTCACCAGCACGGGCTGGTCGGCGGGGATCCACCAGACCAGGTCGTATTCGCCGCGGTGGAGGTAGGCGTACTCGATGGCGAGCTGGGTCTTGCCCACGCCTCCCAGCCCGTGGAGCGCGTGCGGCACCACCGCGGTGACGTCGGACAGCAGACCCTCGTGGAGCTCCCGCAGCAGCTCTGACCGGCCCGTGAAGTTCATGTTTCGCTGCGGAACCCGGCCCCAAATGGTGGGAAATTGTGTGGAATCCGGCGAATAGTGCGAAACCGACACGATAGCGCCTCCGCTAGACCCGGGTCTTTAATTGAGCATAGGCGCCATGGGCGCGCCGGTGAACCACAGAGTGCCACCCTCGTCAGGACATCTCAACCATGCGAGGATGAGATCCACACAGTTGTCTTCCGGGCCCGGAGAGAGTTATGGACAGCGTAGACGAATACGGCGGTGGTCTCATCGACGTGAGCGGTTGGAGCTTGGCGGACCTGGACGGGCTGCCCCCGTCCCCCTTGACATCGGCCCTGCGCCGCCTGGTGGACGAGGCGGGAACAGGGCCCGTGGCGGGTTTCCAGTCGGCGATTTGAATCAGGGCCGACAGTCTTGGCCTGACGAGTACCATTGTGTACGGCTAATTTGATTTCTGGCACATGATGCGACGGCCGGGATGGGCGCGTGAAGGATGCCGACTGGGACCGACTGGTCAAACAGTTGCGTCGCGGAGATTGCACGCCCCTTCTCGGTGCGGGCGCGTGTTACGGTCGGTTACCCACCGGCAAGGAGCTCAGCCTAAAATTCGCCGACCAATACAAATACCCCTTCGCCGACGCGCACAACTTACCCCGTGTCATGCAATACGCGGCCGCGGTGAACGGCGACATGGTGGAGTTGAAGCACGAGGTCTGCGACTACCTCCGGAAGTACGTGCCGCCCGCCGGCGCCCCCCGTCCCGCCATCGATCCGCATGAGGTGCTGGCGCAGTTCCCGATCAGGACCTTCCTCACCACGAACTACGACGACTTCATGGTGCAGGCGCTGCTCGAAGCGCAGGTGTGCCGCAAGAGCCCGGTCACCGCCTTCCCGACGTGGTGGGACATCGAGGAGGAGGAGCCGCACCTCGACGCGCCCACCTACGAGGAGCCGCTGGTCTACCACCTGCACGGCCGATGGGACAAGCCGGGCTCCGTGGTCCTCACCGACGACGACTACCTGACGTACCTGGTGAACATGGTCGAGGCGCGCGCGGCCAAGGACCAGCCTCCGCTGCCCAGCACCGTGATCGGCGCGATGACCTCCCACCCCCTGCTCTTCGTCGGCTACAGCCTGCAGGACTGGAATTTCCGCGTCCTGTTCCACGGCCTGCTCAAGGCCATGCCGCGGATCATGCGGCGGCGGCACATCAGCGTGCAACTGATGCCGGATCTCAACGAATCCGTGGCCGACGCCGCCGGTCGCGCGCACGAATATCTGGAGAAGTACCTCAACGACTGGTCCATCACGATATTCATCGGCGACACGCAGGAGTTCTTCGCGCGACTGCGCAGCAGGATGTGAGGGCGGCCGCATGCCAGAGACGGATCAGCAGACGCACCCGTACGTGGGGCTGCGTCCCTATCGGCGGGAAGAGAGCGCGTTGTTCTACGGCCGCGACAGGGAGGCGCGGGAGGTCGCCACCCTCTGGCAGGCCACCGGCCTCATCGTGCTCTACGGCGCCTCGGGCGTGGGAAAGACCTCCCTGCTGCACGCCGGAGTCCTGCCCCTGCTTGAACCCGAACGGACCGACCTGCTGCCCGTCGCCCGCATCGGCGGCCACCTGGCCTCCGCCGAGTCCGCCGGGAATCCGTATGTCGTGGCCCTGCTGTCGGCGTGGGCGCCCCAGCTCGATCCGCGGCAACTCTCGTCGATGACGATCTCGGACTTCCTGGAGCTCAGGCCGGAACACACCGACCTCTACGGCGATCCCGTGCCGACGCTCGCCGCCATCGACCAGGCCGAGGAGATCTTCCACGGCTCCCCGCTCCTGGAGAAGGAGCGGAAGGCCTTCCTGGACCAGCTCGCCGACGCGGTGCGGAGACACCCCGCCCTCCACGTGCTGCTCTCCCTTCGGGAGGAGTACCTCTTCCTCGTCCTGCCGCACGAACGCTTGATCGGCCAGGGCTCGCGTACGCGGTTCCACCTGCGGGCCCTCACCCCCGACAAGGCCGAGGACGCCGTGCGGAAGCCGTTGCGCCACACGGCCAGGACCATCACCCGGGCCGCGGCCGACCTGCTCATCGCGGAGTTGCGCACCGTCGACTTCGTCAACGAGCTCGGCGAGACCTCCACCATCGAGCTCGACACGGTCGAGCCCATCCAGCTCCAGGTCGTGTGCTCCGCGCTGTGGGCCTCCCTGCCGCCCCTGGTCACCGAGATCACCGAGGACCACGCCCGCCTCTACGCCAAGGTGGAGGAGTTCCTCTTCGAGTTCTACAAACGCACGATCTCCGAGGTCGCCCGCGAACACCGGGTCCCGTCGAACGAGATCCGGATCTGGATGCGCAACGTCTTCATCACCGAGCACGGCACGAGGAACGCCGTGTACGAAGGGCTGAGGACCACCCAGGGCATGCCGAACGAGATCGTGCACGCCCTGGAGGAGCGTCACCTGCTCCGTGCCGAGCAGCGGCTCGGCATCCGCTGGTACGAGCTGACCCACGACCGGCTCATCGGCCCGGTCTCCCGTTCCGACTCACCCGAGTCGTCGCTGCGGGAGGCCCGCCTGGCGCTGGAGGAGCAGGACTGGGAGGGCGCCGGCCGCCTGGCGGACGCGGCCGTCCGGGCCGCCGACGCGGGCGCGACCTGGGTACGCGCCGAGGCGGCGGAGATCTTCGCCAGCGTGGCGGCCGCCAGGGGCGAGATCCACGTCGCGCGGAAGTACTGCGAGGAGGCGGCGGGCATCTTCGCCGAGCGGCAACGCTTCGACGGGGTGGCCAGGGCGCTGACCACCGACGGGCTCCTGTGGCTGGCGCAGGGGGACTCGACCCGGGCGATCGAACGCATCAGCGCCGCGCTGAACTGGGCGCCGAACGACCTGTCCGCGCAGGTCGCCCTGGCGAGGGCCCTGATGGCGTCGGACACGCCCAAGGCGGCCGACGCGATCATCAGCGGGCTGCCGTCAGATCTCGCCCAGCAAACCTTGGAAAAGCTTCGCGACCCGACGTGACCTGATTATGCTCGACGGCCATGACACCAGACGCGCGGGCCGGCCGACCTTGCCTGAGTGGCCGCTAACACTCGACCTGGCCGCGCTCGTCGAGAGCGGCTGGCGGCCGACCCCCTTCAGGCAGTTCGTCCTGAAGATCCACAGCAGGTGCGACCTCGCCTGCACGTACTGCTACATGTACGAGATGGCCGACCAGAGCTGGCGCGCACGCCCGCTGCGGATGGCGTCCGAGGTGGTGCGGGCGGTGGCGGCGCGGATCGCCGAGCACGTACGCGACCACGACCTCCCCTCGGTCGAACTCGTCCTGCACGGCGGCGAGCCCCTCCTGGTGCGCCCCGAGGAGATCGACCGGCTGGTCACGACCGTACGCGACGCGGTCGGCGCGCCTGTCGCCGTGACCGTGCAGACCAACGCGGTCAGGCTGGACAGGACGTACCTGCGCCTGTTCGACCGGCTCGACATCGGCGTCGGGGTCAGCCTGGACGGCGACCGGCGCGCGCACGACCGCAGCCGCAGGACCGCCGACGGCCGCGGCAGCCACGACAAGGTGGCCGCCGGCCTGCGGCTGCTGACCGAGCAGCCCTTCGAGCGGCTGTTCCGGGGCCTGCTGTGCACCGTCGACCTGCGTAACGACCCGCTGGAGACCTACCAGGCACTGCTCGCCTTCGGCCCGCCCACCATCGACTTCCTGCTGCCCCACGGCACCTGGTCGCAGCCGCCGCCGGGGCTGGGCGACGACGGCAGCGGCGGCGACGGCGGCGGCACGCCGTACGCGGACTGGCTGATCGCGGTCTTCGACCACTGGTACGCCGCGCCCGCCAGGCCCACGAACGTGCGCCTGTTCGACGAGATCATCTTCCTGCTGGTCGGCGGGCGGTCGGCCAGCGAACAGGTCGGCCTGTCACCCACCGCCATGGTGGTCGTCGAGACCGACGGCGAGATCGAGCAGTCGGACATCCTGAAGTCCGCCTACGCGGGCGCTCCGGGCACCGGGTTCCACGTCCTGCGCAACTCCTTCGACGAGGTGCTCACGCTGCCTTCCATCGCCGCACGCCAGATCGGCTGGGCCGGGCTCTGCGCCACGTGCAGGGCCTGTCCGGTCGCCCGCGTCTGCGGCGGCGGCCACTATGCTCATCGCTATCGGCCTGGCAGCGGATTTCTCAACCCGTCGGTCTACTGCGCCGACCTGCTGCGACTCATCACCCACGTCGCGGACACGATCAAGCGTGACCTCACAGCACTGCAGAAGGACCGCCGATGAACCTCGCAGAGCACCGCATCCCGGCCGCGGCCTTCGACGAGCTCGCCTCGGGCGCCGGCGGGACGGACACGGTCGAGCGGCTCAAGGCCGCCCAGCGCAGCAGGCACCTTCTCCTGCTGCGGGGAGTCCTGGAAACCACTCGCAACGCCGGCCACGCCTGCTGGCCGGAGGTGCGCCGGGCCTACGACCTGCTCGCCAGCGTCCAGGTCTCGCACCCGGAGGCGGTCAACGCCGTGCTCCACCACCCCTCCGTGGGCGCCTGGGCCCGCCACACGATCCAGACGCTCGAGACCCCCGAGCAGATGTGCGCGCTCGCCGCGGCCGCGGCCATCCGCGCGCGCTTCGCCTGCGACCTCGACGTCGCCGTGGTGGGCGGCGTGCTCAACCTGCCCTCGCTCGGCCAGCTCACCGTCGGCCCCGGCGTCACCACGGTGACCGTGCACTGCTCGGCCGACGGCGCGGAGGTCTCTACGGGCGGCAGGTTCCTGCAGATCAGCCAGGACGAGCCAGGCTGGCGGCCGCTGCGCCACCTGTCCGCCCGGGCCGCCGGCGAGCACCTCGACGTGATCGTCGACGACCTCGACCCGCACCGCATGCCTGGCTCCGGCGCCCTGCGCGACCCCCTGACCCCGCAGGAGGCCGGTCTCTGGCAGAGCATCCTGGACGACGGCTGGGACCTGCTGGTCCGCAACCATCTCCCCATGGCCAGGCAGGTGTCGGCGGCCATCACCGTCCTCACCCCCTTGTCGCCCCCGCCCAACGGGATGTCCAGCGCCACCTCGCGCGAGACGTTCGGCTGCATCGCCATGTCCACGCCGCCCGACGCCCACGCGCTGGCGGTCACGCTGGCGCACGAGACGCAGCACGCCAAGCTCTCGGCGCTGCTCGACATCGTGCCCCTGACCAGGCCCGACAACGGCTCCCGCTACTACGCGCCGTGGCGCCCGGACCCCCGGCCCGCCGCGGGCCTGCTGCAGGGCACCTACGCCTACGTGGGGGTCACGGACTTCTGGGAGCGCCAGCGGCACCACGAGAGCGGCGAGTCGGCGGTCAGGGCGAACGCGGAGTTCGCCCGCTGGCGCTCCGCGGCCCGCCTGGTGGCCGGCACGCTGCTCGACAGCGGCGCGCTGACCCCGCCGGGGGTGAGCTTCGTGAGCGGAATGGCGCGGCGGCTGGACGAGTGGGCCCGCGAGCCGGTGCCGGCCGCCGCGGCCACCCTGGCTGAGGGGGCCGCCGACCGCCATCGTTCCCTGTGGCGGGAACGCAACGCGCGGGACGCCTGACCAGAGGCCGCCCACCGGAGGCCCGCCCACGGCGGCACCCCGTGCGTGGCGTCATCGGCCATGAGAGCCGGTGAAACCACGTGAGGGCGCCGTGAAACCGCCGCCGCCGACAGTAAAGCCATGAACATCGCAGAACTCGGACGTACCGGGGGCGGCGATCTGGCCGTACGGACGCAAGGGCTGGCGAAGTCGTTCGGCGAGCACCGCGCCGTCGACGGGATCGACCTGCACGTCCGCCCCGGTGAGATCTTCGGCGTGCTCGGCCCGAACGGCGCCGGCAAGACCACGACACTGCGGATGCTGGCCACCCTCCTGACGATCGACGCGGGCAGCGCCGAGATCTTCGGCGTCGACGTGGCCGGCAACCCGCACGTGATCCGCCAGCTCGTCGGCGTCACCGGACAGTACGCCTCGGTCGACGAGAACCTGACCGCCCGCGAGAACCTCTGGCTCTTCAGCCGCCTGCAAGGCATCGCCGCGCCGCGCGCCCGGCGCATCGCCATCGACCTGCTGGGCCAGTTCGGCCTGGAGAAGGCCGCCGACAAACCCATCGCGCAGTTCTCCGGCGGCATGCGCCGGCGACTCGACCTGGCCGCCAGCCTGATCACCAGGCCGCCGCTCATCTTCCTCGACGAGCCCACCACCGGTCTCGACCCGCGCACCCGCGGCCAGATGTGGGACACCATCCGCGGCCTGGTCGCCGACGGCTGCACGGTGCTGCTGACCACGCAGTACCTGGACGAGGCCGACCAGCTCGCCGACCGCGTCGCCGTCATCGACCACGGCCGCAAGGTCGCCGAGGGCACCCCCGACGAGCTGAAGACCGCGGTCGGCAACTCCACCCTCCAGCTGCTGCTCGCCGAACCCGGCGAGGTGCCCGCCGCCGTGGAGGTCGTGCGGCGCGTGCTCGGCTCCGAGCCGGTGCTCAGCCCCGAGCAGGGCCGGCTCAACGTCGCGCTCGACCAGGCCGACCTGGCCGCGGACGTGCTGATCGCGCTGCGTACCGCCGGGGTGTCGATCATCTCGGTGAGCGTGGCCAAGCCCAGCCTGGACGAGGTGTTCCTGGTCCTCACCGGTCACGAGACCGACGGGGACGGCCAGAGCGGTACGGAGGAGAGCCGATGACGACCACGATCGCACCCGCCCGCGAGGCGGTCCGGGCCGCCGACCGCGTGGCCGCCGCCCGGCGGCGCGTCTCGCTCGGGGAGACGGTCGGCCAGACGCTGACGATGGCGTGGCGGGCGCTGAAGAAGATGCGCAGGAACCCGGAGCAGTTCTTCGACGTGGCGCTGCAGCCCATCCTGTTCACCGCGATGTTCGCCTTCATCTTCGGCGGCGCCATCGCGGGCGACGTGGAGAGCTACCTGCCCCTGATGGTCCCCGGCATCCTCGCCCAGACCGTGCTGACGACGTGCATGGCCACGGGCACGCAGCTCCGCGAGGACATGGAGAAGGGCGTCTTCGACCGGTTCAAGTCGTTGCCGATCGCCCGGATCGCGCCGCTCGCCGGCCCGATGGTGGCCGACCTGCTGCGGTACACGATCGCGGCCACGCTGACCTTCGGCATGGGCCTGGTGATGGGCTACCGCCCGGGTGGCGGGGCGGTCGGCGTGCTCGCCGCGATCCTGCTCGCCATCTTCACCGGGTGGTCGCTGGCGTGGGTCTTCACCTGGGTCGGCACGATCGCCCGCAGCGCCCAGGCCGTCCAGGGCATCTCCATGATGATCTTGTTCCCGCTGACGTTCCTGTCGAACGCGTTCGTGCCCGTCGAGACGCTGCCCGGCTGGCTGGCGGCGTTCGTCCGGATCAACCCCGTCTCGCACCTGGTCACGGCCGCCCGCGACCTCGCCAACAGCGCGCTCGTCAGCGGCGAGGTGGCCTGGACGCTACTGGCGTCCCTGGTCGTCATCGCGATCTTCGCGCCGCTGTCGGTGCGCAGCTACAAGCGCCACATGTGACCCGCCCCTGTCACGCACCCGCTCGACGAGCTCGCGCGCCTCGTCGAGCAGGTCGTAGCCGCGCCGGTCGCCGTACTCGGCCCGCCTGGCGTCGATCATCCCGGGCGCGGCCAGCTCCGCGTACGGTTCGATGCGCTCGAACGCCATGCTGGGCGTGGTGCTGTTGTACGCGAACCGCTCGGCCAGCACCAGCAGCCCGATCGCGTCGCCGGGGGGCATGGCCTCCCGCAGCAGCCCCCAGGCGCCGAGGGCGAAGAGCATCACGCCGCACAGCGGGTAGTCGAGGGCGGGGTCGTCCACGCTCAGCACGTTGTATCCGCAGATGGTGGCGAACAGCTCCGCGCCGTACCGGACGTCCTCCGGCGGGGCGTGGTACGCGTACGCCGTCAGCGCGGCCGACTCGGCCACGAGCATCCACGGCGTGCACTCCGTCAGCGGCACCCCGGGCAGGCGCAGGCCGCGCGCCCGGTGGACGGCCGTGCGGTACTCCTCGAGCGCGGCGGCCGTCTCACCGCGGGCGAGCGCGACCTCGGCCGCGCACAGCGAGACCATCGCCACCCCGCCGAGCACGACCTCCCTGTCGTTGATCCGCTCGATCGCGGCGAGCTCGGCCTGCGCGGTGTCGAGGTCGCCGTCGGCCAGCGCGGAGGTCAGCAGCACCGTGCGCAGCTGGGTCTCGTCGTCGGCGGCGCCGAGCCGGCTCAGCACCGGGATGGCGACGCGCGCGTGCTCCACCGCCCGCCGCCGGTCGCCGAGCTGCATGACCAGGTGCGCCAGCACGGCGTGCGTCATCGCCGGGAACCACGCTCCCTCGTCCTCCGTCACCAACGACAGCGTCCGCTCGGCCACCTCGATCGCCCCGCGCATGTCGCCCGCGTTCTCCAGGACGTGCACACTCGCGTGCGTCGCCGCCCTGAGCACGTCGGGGTCGGCGCTGCGGCGCAGCTCCGCCAGCCGGCGGTGCATCTCGGCGCCGTCGGTCGTGTGGCAGGCGAGCGCCACCCTGGCCATCGCCGAGATGCGGGGATCCGTCGCGTCGCTGGTGGGCAGCGTGCGGAGCAGGTCGCGCAGCGGATCGTCGCGGCGGTCAGTGGCGACGAGGACGTTCATCAGCGTGATCAACACGGCGGCCCTGGTCACCTCGACGAGGTGCGGCGGCGGCCACCAGCCGGTGATCACCTGGACGATCGCCTCGCGGTGGGCGATGATCCGGAGGTGGTCGCCGCGGATCGACCACAGCGCGCCGACCCCGGCCAGCAACTGGACCGTCGTGACCGGATCCGACTCGCCGAGAGCCTGCCGGAGCAGGTCGGCGAGGTTGCCCTCCTCGGCGCGCAACGCGTCGGCCGCCGCGAACTGCGCGGGGCTGAACAGCACGGAGGCGTGCCGGAGCGCGTACTCCGTCGCCCAGGCCCGCTGCGCCGCCCGGGCCGGCTCCTCCTCGCCGGCCTCCTTCAGCCGCATCCGGCCGAACTCACGAACGGTCTCCAGCATCCGGTAGCGCAGGCCGTACGCGGTCTCGCGGACGCTCAGCATCGACTGCTCGGTCAGCGCGTCCAGGACGTGCAGCGCGTCCGGGCCGAGCACGTGCTCGGCCGCCTCCAGCGTGAAACCGTCGCCGAACAGCGACAACCACCGCAACGCCCGCCGCTCCGGCTCGGCCAGCAGGTTCCACGACCAGTCGATGACCGCCAGCAGCGTCCGGTGCCGGCCGGGAGCCGTCCGGTTCCCGCCGCGCAGCAGCGCGAACCGGTCCGCCAGCCGCCGGGCGATCTCCTCCACCGACATCACCCGCACCTTGGCCGCCGCCAGCTCGATCGCGAGCGGCAGCCCGTCGAGGCGGGCGACGACCTTCCCGACCACCCCGTCGTCGATCCGCACACCGGGGCGGGCGGCCGTGGCACGCTGGCGGAACAGCTCGACGGCGTCGTCCTCGGGCAGCTCGCCGAGCAGGTAGACGCGCTCGGCGGGGATCGACAAGGGAGCGCGCGAGGTGGTGAGCACCCGCAGGTCGCGGGTCGACACGGTCAGGAACCCGACCAGATCCGCCACGGCCTCGATCACGTGCTCGCAGTTGTCCAGGATCAGCAGCGCCGGAGTCTGGTCGAGCTGCTGGGCGATCCGCGCGCGGACGTCGGCCCGCTGCTGGGCGGTCAGCACATGACGCCCGCCCACGGAGTCCCGCACCCCCAGCGCCGAGCCCACCTCGCCCACCACACCCTCCGGCGAGGAGACGCCGACCAGCTCGACGAAGTGGGCGACGGGCTGGGCGGCCTTCCTGCCGGCCACATGGGCCAGCCGCGTCTTGCCCAGCCCGCCGGGGCCGACGATGGAGACCACCCGATGGGTCTGCAGCAGGGCGTGCACCGCCCGGATGTCGTCGTCGCGGCCGAGCAGCGAGGAGCCGTCGAACAGGATGCCCTGGCGTACCGGCCGATCGGCGACGAGGAGCTCGGCGTACACGCGGGCGAGCTCGGGTCCCGGTTCGGCGCCGAGCCGCGCGACCAGCCCCGCGCGATACCGCTCGTAGCGCTCCAGCGCCGCGGCGGCGCCTCGTACGGCGGCCTCGCTGCGCAGCAGGCAGGCGAGCAGCTCCTCGTCGTGCGGCCGCTCGCCGGCGGCCTCCTCCAGCAGCGGCAACGCGCTCTCGTGAGCGCCGCTCCGTCCCTGCGCGATCGCCGCCACCCGCCGTGCCTCGGCCGCCCACCCGCCCGCGACGCCCCTCAACTCGGCGAGCGCGCCCGTGGCGCCGTCCGGACCGCCCGCCGCCAGAGCCATGGCCTCTTCGGCACGGCGCCGCGCCGACGCCACGTCGTCCGCGCCCAGTGCCGCCCGTGCCCGCTCCACCAGCAGGCCGAGCAGCAACGCGTCCACCTGGTCTGCGCCCAGCCCGAGCCGGTACCCCCGCGGGATCCGCTCCACGACGTCGGCGCGGGTCGCCGCCCTGGTCCGCGAGACGACCACCTGCAGCGCCTTCGTCGGGTTGGCCGGCGCCTCGTCGGGCCACAGCTCCTCGACCAGCCGCTCGTCACCGACCCCCGCACGGCCGTGGAGGGCGAGCACCGCCAGCAGGGTGTGCGCGCGGTCGCCGACCACGCGCACACCCTGCCAGCGGACGCCGTCGAGCAGGACCAGTGCGGGGGACACACCCTCAGCTTACGGACCGGCGGGCCCTTGGCCGTCGAGTCGATGCGGGTGGTCCGCGTGGAGAATTGGTGGGTTACGCCATGGAGTCGTGGGGTTCGACAGTATGCTTCTCTTCGTGTGCGACCGATAGCGATTAGTGATATTTCGGTCGTGTGGCAGGCGGGCTGTGCCCGGGCCTGCCCGTGCCGCCCAGACCTTGCGACACGCACCTCACAAGGCGGGCTCGCTGGTGGGGAGACCAGAGGGCCGGCGTCGAGGCGGCGGGTCCGCGGGGTGTGCAAGCCCCAGGCGGGACGCCGGAGGGGGTGTCTCGCCTGGCCCCCTCGTGCAGGGGTGGGAGCGGCGGTGCAGGGTGTGACGATTCGAGATGGCCGGCAGCCGGGCACGCTGGTGGTGTGCGGCGAGCTGGACGTGGCCGGAAAGCCGGTGCTGTGTGCGGCGGTGCGCCAGGCACTGCTGGTACGCGGTGCCGACGTGGTGCTGGATGTGGCCGGGGTGTCGTTCATCGACGCCCAAGGGCTGTCGGCGCTTGTGGTCTGCCGGGGCCTGGCCGGGCTCGCGGAACGGCGGCTGCGGCTGGTGGCGGTGCCGGCCCGCATGGTGCGGCTGCTGCGGCTGACCGGGCTGGACCGGGTTCTGCTGTGACCACCTGAATCTGCTGGGCGCCGGATCGGTTGGGCGGCGTACGGTGAAGGCTACGTGTCCTCCGGACGCGAGGCGGGCGGTCACGGCAGGTGGACGACGAACATGGGCTGCGCGTCTGGGCGTTGATCGGAACAGCGGCGGCGGCACGCAGGGCGCCGGTCTCGGTGGGCAACGTGTGCGTGGCGTGCGTGGACTCGCTGCGGGTGACCGGGGCCGGGCTCTCGGCGGTCAGCGGCGTTCCCGGGATGCGGCTGACACCGGTGCACGCCGAGGGCCGGTTGGGGCATGACCTGCTGGAGGCGGAGCTGACCAGCGGGGACGGGCCGTGCGTGGACGCGGTCAACGATCGCGAGCCGGTGCTGGTCGCCGATCTGCACCGGCGGGAGGCCCAGGCGCGCTGGCCGCTGTTCACCGCGCTGAGCCAGACGGCGCGGGTGCGGGCGGTCTTCGCCTTCCCGCTGCTGGCCGGCCCGGACAGCGTGGGCGTGCTGGTGCTGTGCCAGGACCGGCCGCGGATGCTGGAGGAGTCCGAGCAGCGCACGGCCCGGTACTTCGCCGACGCGGCCCTGCTGCTGCTGCTCAACCTGGTCACCGTCAACGGGGAGGGAGAGGCGCTGCCGGTCCGGACGCTGGCTCTGGGGCCGGAGATCCACCAGGCCACCGGCGTCGTGGCGGTGCAGGCCGACTGCACGGTGGAGGAGGCGCTGATCCGGCTGCGAGCCCACGCGCTGGCCGCCGACGAGCCGCTGACCCAGGTGGCCCAGAAGGTACTTGCGCACACCTTGCGGTTCTCCGAGCAGCGAAGCTGAGCCCCCGGCGGCAGGCGCCCCCTCCCCAGCGCGCACGGCCATGAGACGGTGATGCGGCTGTGCTCTGCCCACAGGCTGTGGACGGGCGTAGGCTGCCGAAGGTGGAGACTTCCGCGTCCCGCCAACCGGAACACCGGCTGGCCAAGGCGTTCATCACGCTGGCCGACACGCTGGTGAGCGGGTTCGATCTCATCGAGTTCATGCACGGCCTGACCGAGCAGTGCGTCGGGCTGCTCGGCGTGGACGCCGCTGGCCTGCTGATCACCGACCAGCACGGCAACCTGCAACTGGTGGGCGCCTCCAGCGAGCAGACCCGGCTGCTGGAGCTGTTCCAGCTGCAGAGCGACCAAGGGCCGTGCCTCGACTCCTTCCGCTCCGGCCGGGCGGTGCACTGCGCCGACCTGAGCGGCACCGCGGCCACCGCCTCGTGGCCGCGGTTCGCCGAGCGGGCCCATCTGGCGGGTTTTCGCGCCGTGAGCGCACTGCCGATGCGGCTGCGCGACCAGGTCGTCGGCGCGATGAACCTGTTCCGCTCCGCGCCCGGCGAGCTGGACGGCGACACGGCCGCCCTCGCCCAGGCGATGGCCGACATCGCCACCATCGGCCTGCTGCAGGAACGTGCCATCCGCGAGAGCCAGATCCTTGTCGAGCAACTCGAGTACGCCCTGAACAGCCGGGTGGTCATCGAGCAGGCCAAGGGCATGCTCGGCGAGCGGCACGACCTGCCCGTCGAAGAGGCGTTCGGCCTGTTGCGCCGGCACGCCCGCAGCAACCAGCAGAACCTGACCGAGCTGGCCCGCGCGGTGGTGGCGCGCACCAGCGACGTCCCGCCGCCTGGCTCCACCGGTGACTTCTCGCCGCAGCGGGGGAACGGCCCCGCCACGCCCTCGGCCGAGGGCTGATCCCGCCCGGACCCGGTGCGGGCGGCATCAGCCCGGCAGACGGAAGGCGATCCACAACAACGTGCCTTCCGCGCCGCTGGCGAAAGTGATCTCGTCGGCGAGCTGCCGGATCAGCCACATGCCCCGCCCGCCGGTGCTGTCCGGTTCGGGCACCGCGGTCCCGTCCAGGCGGCCGGCCAGAGCGCCCGGCCCGTCGTCGCTGATCTGGCAGCACAACGCTGCCTCGTTGCGCCACAGCCGGAGCCGCCCCGTTCCGCCGCCGTGACCGACAGCGTTCACCGACCCCTCATGGACCGCCAGCACGAAGTCGTCCCACCGCATCCCGGCCAGTCCCGCGCGGGCGGCCTGCCAGGCCACCATGTGGCGCAGCCTGGGCAGATCCGTGTGCGTGAAGCGGCAGGCCAGCAGTGACTGCCGGTCACCGTTCAGGAAGCCGGTCATCTGGCCTCCCCTCCGCTCGCAGTGGAGAGGCCGGTAACGGCCGCTGTCTCTTGACCGCCGTGACGCGGTCGTCGCCGCGGGTGTGGGTCCGCAGAACTGTCTCGGCTGCTGAGCCAGGGGACGGGCGTCGGCCGGCCACCGTTATCACGGTCCTTCACAACGGAATGGGACCGCTGGGGTCTGGGGCAGCCAGTGCTTGCCTCCATCATGCCCTTGGCCGGAGCGATCAACCGCCGGCAGGGTCTGATCCGCCGAGCCAGGCAGAAACAGGGGGCGGCGTCCCGGACTTGGATCTCGGCGCGGTCACCTCGTGCTCCGGCTCGGTCAGCGGGTCACAGCCACGTCTTCATGGTCTCGGCCAGCGGCTCGGCCGGGCGGCCGATGAGCCGCGCCAGGTCGCCCGGTGTGGCGGCCATGGCGCCGTCGCGCATGTCGGCGTTGAGCATGACCATGAAGTCCGCGGTGCCTTCGTCGAGGCCGAGGGCGAGGAGCTGCTCGCGTTCGTTCTCGGAGGTGAGCGACTGGTAGCGCACGGGGGTGCCGAGCAGTTCCTGCGCGGTGGTGGCGAACTCGTCGAACGACCAGGCGACGTCGCCGGACAGCTCGTAGGCCCTGCCCTCGTGGCCGGGCGTGCTGAGCACGACGGCGGCGGCCTCGGCGAACTCCTTGCGCGGGGCGGTGGCGATGCGGCCGGCGCCGCCGACGCCCCTGAGCCTTCCGGCGAGCAGCCCGGACCGGGGCTGCGCGCCGACGCCGAACGCAACCGCGAACGCATCGTGGCCGCCGCCCGCCGCCTGTTCGCCAGCCACGGCCTCGGCGTCTCCATGGCCTGCATCGCCCGCGCCGCCGGCGTCGGCAAGGCCACCCTGTCGCGCCGCTTCGCCACCCGCGAAGAACTCATCAACGCCGTCTTCGCCGACCGCATGGACGCCTACGCCGCCGCCGTCGCCGAGGCTCTGGCCGACCCCGACCCCTGGCACGGCTTCGTCGGCTACGTCCAGGCCGTCTGCGCCATGCAGGCCGCCGACCGCGGCTTCGCCGAAGTGCTGGCCATGACCTTCCCCGCCGCCAAAGCCCTGGAGAAGCGCCGCGCCGAGGCCTACCACAGCTTCCTCGACCTCATCGCCCGCGCCAAGGCCACCGGCCACCTGCGCGAGGACTTCACCGACCGGGACATGCCCATCCTGCTGATGGCCAACGCCGGCGTCATCGCCGCCGCCGGGGACGCCGCCCCCGACGCGTGGCGCCGCCTGGTCGGCCAGATGCTGCGCGCCTACGCCGCCCCCGGCGCCGACCTGCCCCCGCTGGATCCGGCCCCCGCACCCACGGCCCTGTACCGGGCCATGGTCCGCCTCACCCGTACCGCTTCCGGCCCTGAGGGGGACACGGGGTGAGCAAGTGGCCGTGGGCGAGCACGCGAGGTCCCCGCTCTCGTGCAGCGCTCAGGTAGGCGAGCACGCGAGGTCCCCACCCTCGTGCAGCGCTCAGGTAGCCGCGGCCGTCCCCCGCCTCGCGCCATCCAGCGATGAACAGCCGAGCGGCCCACGCCGCACAACTCGGCCGTCGTGCGCCAGGAAGCGGCCGGTCTCCAGGTGCTGGAGGCCTGGAGTGAGTTCGGTAGGCCGTTCCCCTCACGCATCCCTGCCGGGGCAGCCGCCGAAGGACGGCGCGTCATGGCCGTCGACGACCATATTGCGCGGAATCCAGCCGGTGCAGAAACGACCTGCGCATTCCTGAATCTCCGGCGGAGCAGGGAAGGCATCTGGCTCTCTTCCGAGGAAATGGAAGACTCAACCGGCCCGCGTGGGGCGCCGAGACGCTGCCGGACGTTGACCGGCCATCTACAGGAGCCCTATTGTCGCCCGACGTGAAGCTCCTTAAGATCGCGGCGCTCGCCAGCGCCCTGATCACCCCCTTAGCCGGAACGGCGTCCGCGGATGCCTCGGCATTTCCCGTGAAAAACCCCGTCCTCACCAAGAACGCCCTGTACGAGGCGGGCCCGCTGCCGCCGACGACATGCGACGAGCTGCCGATTGAGCCGTACAATTCCGAGCAGGCCCGCGCCTACATCGACGAGGTCATCCGCTGCCTGGAGAACACGTGGGGGCCGTATCTGAAAAAGGCCGGCCTGCCGTATGAGCCGGTCAAAGTCCGGTACGTGAAGCGCCTGCCCAAGAACTACTGCGGTTCCGACGAGGAGAGCAGCCGGGATTCCGAGGTGTGGTACTGCGACTGGGACCGCACGCTGTCGTTCAAACTCGGCCCTTCCTGGCTTGCGTCTCCGTCCGACCTCCTGCTCCTCAACGAGGCCGCGCTGATGTACGGCTACCACGTGCAGAAGCTGACCGGCCTTTACGACGCCGGCGAAGACCTCAGGGCCGGTAGCAAAGCCGAGCACCAGGAGCAGCTCCGGCGCATGTACCTGCAGGTCGAATGTCTGGGTGGCGCCTTCATCCAGAGCGTCTGGCCGATCAAGGGCAGGACCACCGAGGATTGGAACCAGGTCCTGGGGTACGTCCGGGACGACAACGTCAAGCATTGGATCCGGACCGGTTTCCGCACCGGCGACCCGGGGTCCTGCAACACCTGGACGGTGCCCTCGTCGAAGGTGGTTTAGAGCTGCTCCCGCAATGAGGTGAGGCGTCGCCAGCAGATGAGGGCGCAGGCTCGCTTGAGGAAGCTTCGTGGATGTCGGCGCGGACCTGTCCGCGGATGTGCAGGCGGCGAAAGACGCGCAGCAGGGCAAAGGTCGACGACCCAGTACTGATCACCTAGGCCGGAGCCGAGTTCGGTGCCGCAGCGGATGATCAGCGGGGGGATCCGCAGCTCGCGGTCCAGGCGGCGGTACTTGTCGGGTAGCGGCGGCATGTTGCCATGCCACCGCCCCGCTCCTGACCAGCCTGCCCTACTCAGCCCTTCGAGGAGGACGGTGCCTTCCTCGAATGAGCCTGCGCAGGCAAGGGCTACAGGCTCGGAGACCAGGTCATCGCCGTCACCCTCACCGGCACTCCACTGGGAGGACCGTACGGGCGCTGAACTTCTCACCGCGCCCTGAGGCGAGGTCGCCCGGTGTGTTCCGTTGCTTGGCGCATGAACCGCGGGCGGCGTTTGACGTTCGTGACCAGCCGAAACGCTGGATCACGGACACGAGCCGCTCTGGGCCTTGGGAACTTACCCGATCAACGACACCACCACGGTGCCACGGGTGGATATGGAGTGTTGCCCATACCGCTAGGGTGTCGCGGAAACGGAGATCATCTTGTCGCGATTGGCCCACCTCGCTTGGGCGGCCGCCCTAGCCGCCGCAGCGTACTCGACCTGGGGCGCCTGGCAAGTCGAGTACGGGTCCTCCTATGCCGTCCTCGGCTGCGTGGGGTTGTTTGACACCGGCGGCTTCAGCCTCACCAGCCTGGCGTCGGTGTCTCTGGGGGACGCCTATGAGATCGCGAACCTGGCCGTCGTATGGGGCGTGCCCTCCATCCTCGTCCTCACGGGGTTCCTGATGTCGGCCGCCACCGGGAACAGGGCGATCATCGGTTACCGGGTGGCCGGCCTCCTCGTCCTTCTCGCGATAGTTGGACCGGCCACCCCTTCGTACATGGCGGAGGACGGCTGCTCGGTGATCCCCGTGCTCAGCGGTGAGTGGTTCGCGACCGTGGCGCGCGCCTACGGGCCTGCAGAGTCGATCCTCTTGCTTTCCGCGTTGCTGGTGCTGCTGGCCACCCGGACCGCGAGGGACACCTGGCCGAGTGGATTCGCCGGGCGCCGGGCGGTGGCGTTCACCTTCGATTACTTGATCTTCGTCGCCTTCCTGGGTTTCTTCGAGGGAGGGTTCAGCAGCTTGGATTACGGCCTCCTGAACTGGTTCAGGGCCAACGAACCGACATCGCTGCTTGTCGCTGTGCCCGCGTTCTTTTACGTCCTGACAGGACGGACGTTCGGCAAGCGGCTCATGCGCATCCGCGTCGTCTCCGCCGATACCGGCCACTGGCCGGGCTGGCGCAGGGCCGCGGTCCGCGCGCTCGTCTTCCCCGTCCTCACCTGCGTGCCACAGTGCGGGCTGGCCGTGCTCCTGGTGGACGTTCTGTGGTCGGTGGCCGACCCGGCCGCCCGCACCTTGCACGACCGCCTCGCTGGCACTCGGGTTGTGCGCGATCTGCTGTAGCTGCGGCGCGATCGAAGCCGTTACCGTTGAGGCCGTGATCATCTGGGTCGCTTCGTTTCCCCGATCAGGCAACACCTTCCTCCGCATCATCCTGTGGCGGCTGTACGGCGTGCGCACCTCCACCGTCTACGACGTCGACGGCGTGGCCGCGCGGCTTGGCCCCGACATGATCGGCTACGAGGAGCGTCCCTCCTCGATCGAGGAGATGCGCGCCTCCGAGAAGCTGCACTTCGTCAAGACGCACCGGCAGCGTGCCGGGGAAGAAGATCGCGCGATCTGTCTCGTCCGAGATGGCCGCGACGCCATAACGTCATGGGCCCACCTGACCGGTGGGCCTGATGTCGGGGCCGAGATCCGCACAATGATCAACCGTCGTGACGAGGCAGGGACGGGCAGTTGGGGCCAGAACGTACTGAGCTGGCTACATCCGCCCGTACCCCATCGCGTGATGCTCCGCTACGAGGAGCTGATCCGCGAACCGCGACGGAGCGTCAAGAAGGTGCTGGCCACGCTGGCACCGACCCTACGACCACTGCCTGATGCCCACATTCCCACCTTTGCAGAGCTCCACCAGGTCGATGACGGCTTCTTCCGCAGAGGACAGACCGGCACACACGCGGACGAGCTGTCAGAGGAGCTGCACCAGCTCTTCTGGGCCCGCCCTGACAACGTCACGGCCATGAAGATGCTGGGGTATTCACGCGATGGGTGAAGGCTAGGTCCGCCCCTTTGCGTTTCCGGTCCAGGGTCGTCGATGACCATGGACATTTACACTCAGATCCCTAGTCCCGAAACCCGTAAGGCGCTTGACCGGCTCAATCAGAGCCTCGACCGTTCAAGCGAGACATAACTAATCTCTCGGTACCACTTATAGGCCCTCTGGGGGTATCCCAGAGGGCCTATAAGTGTGCACCGGATCCCGTCATAACCGAAGGGATATGCCGGACTGGCTACGGTGGTCATTTCGCTTTCCGCTGCGTGTGATTCAAAAGAATGGGGCTTCCAGCGAGGTGCTCCAGCTCACTATCTGCCGGATGCAGCGGAGGGCGGATGACGCACCCTGTGATCTGTGAACGGGCCAAGGGGCACAGCTGTGCGTGTTCCGCCTGCGGAGGGACGCAACATGGCTGGACCAATGATCTCATGTTGGCCCGAGACCCTTCTCCCGCTGATCGTCGGCAGGCGAGAGATGGCAATGATCAAGCCTGGGCCGAAGCTCAACAGAAGTCGCCAAAGTCTAGAAAGATAGCAGCCACCGATAGCGCCACAGTCGACCTCGTTGACTGGCTATCCGAAAACCCCGACACCATCGACCGTATTCAGGATATTGGAGACATCCTTGCCGGCCCGGTAATCCAGGAGCTCGATAAGCGGTTCGGTGGGACTAAGCCCCGAAAGGCTAGAAAGCAACTCACTGATCACTTCTGGTGCGATCTTCTTGTCGCCGTGGCCGAGGCCATCGAGAAATTCTCGAAAGCCATCGACCGAATCCCGGAGTACGTGACGACGGTCGTCCTGCAGTCTCGGGAAGCCGAAGGACGCAGTGTCCTCCTCGATGCACTGGTGGGACTTGCCGTACGGACGGCATGGGAGCCCATCAAGAGCATGATCCACACGACGGGGATCGAGGAGATTCAACGAGGATGCCGGATTCTCGCCGTCCTGATCTGTCCTGCGCCCGAGAATCACAAGGCCGTCCAGGACGGCGCCCTCCTCCCCTTGGCGAAGGAGGGGTTGTTGGAGACCAGCAGGGAGCGGCTTGAGCAGGTCTTCCCCGCGGATTGGGTGCGCCGTCTACGAGAGGGCCTCGACGGCGCCTGAGTAGAGCGGCTGGCGTCCCGTCGGCATGAGCTGTCCGCCGGGGATCGGCCGTGTCGGGCTGTGTTGCTGTACGACACTGCTGTACGGCCACGGAAAAGGCCCTCCGGGATCATCCCGGAGGGCCTTTCACCTGCTGCGCGGCCGAGAGGACTCGAACCCCTAACCTTCTGATCCGTAGTCAGATGCTCTATCCATTGAGCTACGGCCGCTCGCTGCGTAAGCAAGCATAGCGGGTTTTGAGGAGTGCCTCGAACCAGAATCGGCGAGCATGGGGTCGCAGGTTCGAGCTTGGGGTGTTCGCCAGGCGGTTGAGGTGGGCGCGCGTGGCGTTGACCTGGGGTTAAGGGTGAGATGGGCCCCTCGAAGAGGGTCAGGGGCCCAGGGTGATCTAGGCGTCCAGCTTCTTCGCCAGGCGGTCGATCATCAGTGCCAGGTCGGTGAGTCTGCGGTGGACGGCGTGGTGCTGATCGTCGATCTGTGAGCGGAACTTGGTGAAGTGGTCGTTCGAATGCCTTCTGACACCTCCGATCTCGTCGTTCAGGGCGGAGAGGTCCTGGGACAGCTCGGCCTGGAGGCTCTTGATGGCGGTGTTCAGGTGGGTGACGTCCGCCGGGGTTGGTGGCGTAGGGCGCGGGCTGGGCTGAAGGGCTTGTAGCGCCGTAACCGGTGCGTTCTCGGGCATGGCGGATGGATCGGGGCATGGCCTGCCCCTGCTGCGGCTTGCGCCTGTGGATAAGTCGCTGCCTGTGGATACATCGAAGGGTGTATCCACAGGAGGACCTTCGTAGGAGGGAGGGGCGGGCGGGAGGTGGTGGGATGAGGGCATGAAGCAGGTGGTGCTGGGGGCCGGGCTCGCCTTCGCGGTGGGTCTGGTGCTGATCGCGGGCGGGTCCCATCTCGAACGCGGTGTGCCCACGTGGGTGCTGGCCGTGCCGTTGGCGTTCACCTGCGCGGGAGTTCTGGTGCGGCAGCGGGCTCCGCTGGCCTCTTTGGGGCTGGGCGTGGTCGGGATCGTGATCGACGGGTTCGTGGGGCCGTCGCTGGGGACGGTTCTGGTCTTCACCGACAATCTCTACGCTGCTGCGCTCTATGGGCCGGCTCGGTTCGCCCGGGTGCTGCTCGGGGTCACTGGGGTGCTGGCGGTTGTGGCGGGGGCCGTGGCGGGGTTCCTGGCAGAGGATTGGCGGATGCTGGCCGTCATGGGGGTGCAGGCCGGGTTGGTGCTCATCACGCCTGTCATCACCGCGGTGGTGCTGCGGGAGCAACGTGATCGGGCCGCGGCCGAGAGGGTGCGGGCCGAGCAGGTGGCTCATCTTGCGGAGCTGGACCGGCAGGCGGCCGTGGCCGCTGAGCGTACGCGGATGGCGCGCGAGCTGCATGACATGATCGCCAATCACTTCAGCGCCATCGCCATCCAGTCCACTGCCGCGCTCTCACGTAAGGACCTTGACCGGGAGACCGTGCGGAAGGTGATGGAGTCCGTACGGGAGAACAGCGTCAAGGGGATGGCCGAGATGCGGACCATGATCGGGCTGTTGCGGCGGGAAGGCGACGAGGGGGAGAACGAGGCAACGCGGCCTCGGCTGGCTGACGCGGAGACCCTGGTCGAACGGGTGCGGCGGGCAGGGATGACGGTGGAGGTCCGGGTCGAGGGGGAGGCTCGGGAGCTGCCCGCGGCCGTCGATCTC
The DNA here is from genome assembly GCF_040656115.1 of Nonomuraea sp. NPDC050202. NCBI lineage: Bacteria > Bacillati > Actinomycetota > Actinomycetes > Streptosporangiales > Streptosporangiaceae > Nonomuraea > Nonomuraea sp. NPDC050202. The sequence continues at coordinate 145,634 of NZ_JBFALF010000006.1, forward strand.
GCCGGGTATCGGATCTTGCAGGAGGCGTTGACCAATGCGCTCAAGCATGGAGGTTCGCCGGTGTCGGTTGCTGTCGTTCATGAGGGTGAGCAGGTCTGCCTGAGCGTCGAGAACGCCCTTGGAGCACGGGGGCGGCGAGTCGAGCTGCCGGGAGCCGGGGCGGGGCTCATCGGCATGCGGGAGCGGGCTTCGCTCGTCGGCGGGTTCTTCGATGCCGGCGAGGTGTGGGACGGGGAGCGGGTGAGTGGTGGCGAGGGGCGGTGGCGGGTTCTGGCGGTTCTTCCTACCGCTGTGGACGTGACTCGTTCGGGGATTTCCGATGGTGAAGCTGGGGCCGGGTTCCGGCTCGGCGATGGTGGTGCGGGGAGAGGGGTTCGGTTCGGGACGGGTGGTGGTGGTCCGGGTGGGTGAGTGGCGCGGCAAGGTGAGGCGTTCTCAAGCTTGAGGTGTGTGTGGCGGGTAGGCCCCCGGACGGCCGGTGGGTGACAGGTGTAGTGGGCTTGGTGGAGGTGGCTGGTGACCATCAGGGTGCTGGTGGCTGACGATCATGCGGCGGTCCGGGCCGGGATCGTGCTGATCCTGGGTGGGGTGGATGACATCGAGGTCGTGGGAGAGGCCGGTGATGGCGAGCAGGCCGTGGCCATGGCTCGGGAGCTGCGGCCCGACGTGGTGTTGATGGATGTACGGATGCCTCGGCTCGACGGGATCTCCGCCACCCGGGAGCTGGCCGGTGTTTGTGATGTGCTGATTCTTACGACGTTCGATGTCGATGAGTACGTGTTCGGGGCGTTGCGCGCCGGGGCGGCCGGGTTTCTGCTGAAGAACGCTGACGCTGAGGCTTTGATCGAGGCGGTCCGGGTGGTGGCGCGGGGGGATGGGCTGATTTCGCCGGGGGTTACGCGGAAGCTGATCGCCGCCTTCGCTGAGCAGATGTCGGTGCGTCGGGCGGTGGGGGAGGAATCGGCTGAGGCGGCTGGGTTGACGCCTCGGGAGAAGGAGGTGCTGGCTTGTATCGGGCGGGGGTTGTCCAACGCTGAGATCGCCAAGGAGCTGGACATGGCGGAGGCCACGACCAAGACGCATGTCAGCCGGGTGTTGAACAAGTTGGGGTTGAAGAGCCGGGTGCAGGCGGCGATCTATTACTCGGAGGGGTTGTAGGGCGTCGTTGGCGTTGAACGGGCGGTGAGGGGCTGCTCGACGGGCTGTTGCGAGGGCCTCGTGGGTGTGGGGTTGGTGTGGCGAAGGTCGTGTGCGGGGTTGTCGGCTGAGTTGTGGCGACGGCCTGTCGTGTGGGGTGTGGCGAGGGTCTTGTGCGGGCTGTCGTGTGCGGTGTGGTGAGGGCCCTGTGCAGGGTTGTCGGCTGAGCTGTGGCGACGGCCTGTCGTGTGTGCTGTAGCGAGGGTCTTGTGCGCGGTGAGGTGAGGGTCTTGTGCGGGCTGTCGGGTGCGGTATGACCAGGGCCCTGTGTGGGCTGTCGTCCGCGGAGTGGCTAGGGCCCCGTGCGGTGTGCGGCCGGGTGTGGTGAGGTGTTGATCCGATGACAATTGCGGATGCCTAGTCTGATCATGACTAGAGGGGTAGACCAAGCCAATGAGTACAACGCCACCACCTCCGCCGTCCGAGGAGCCTGACCAGGGATCAGGGGCAGGGGCGGTGCCAGAGGAGGGATCGGAGTCCCTGCCGCCGCCTCCGAGCGGTGAGCCGGTCATCATGCCGCCTCCCGGCGGGGAGCAGGTCCGTGTGCCGCCTCCGAGTGGCGAGCCGGTTGCCGTGCCGCCTCCGAGTGGGGAGCCGGAGATCATGCCGCCCCCGTCCGGGGTGCCGGGACCGATGGTGGCGCCGGGTCCAGGTGCAGGGGCCGACTCCGGGGATCCAGGTCGTGGGCATGTCGGCCGGCCGTCGTTCCTGCCGCCGGACGCCGGGCCCGGGCAGCCCTCGGGCGAGGGATCGCCTCGTGGGCACGCCTTCCCATGGGAGTCGCCCTCCGGTCAGTCCTCTCAAGGCGAGCCGTCTTCCCAGGGTGGTCAGCCGTCATTCGGGGGTGCCGGGTCTCAGGGTGGTCAGCCGTCATACGGCGGTTCCGGGTCTCAGAGTGGTCAGCCGCCCTTTGGGGATGCCGGGTCTCAGGGCGGTCAGCCGTCATACGAGGCGCAGGGGCAGCCGCCGTACGGGGGCGCACCCCAAGGTGCCCCGCCCCAGGGACAGCCACCGTCCCAAGGGCAGCCACCGTCCCAAGGGCAGCCACCGTCCCAAGGGCAGCCGCCGTACGCGGGCCGGCCCCACATCCAGCACCCGCCGCCCCACGCAGGCCCGCCATCGTACGGCCCCCCGCCGCACACCCACGCGGGCGGCTACGGCCCCCCGCCGCCCCCACCCCCGCCCCCGAGCACCAGCTCCACAGGCATGCTCGTCGGCATGCTCTTCGCCGGCCTGGGCATCTACAGCGCCCTCAACGCCGTGATCGGCTTCTTCATCTTCTTCGCCGCCATGGGCGCCAGCGGCAGCCCCACCCCCTACCTCGCCGCCGGCGCGGCGCTCCTGGCGCTCGTCGGGCTCGGAGCCGGTATCGGGCTGTGCTTCGTACGCAAACCATGGAGCAGGGGCCTGGGGCTGGGGCTCATGATCGGTTGGGCGCTGTGGTCGATCCTGTCCGCGGGGATCTGCACCGGTATCAACCCGAGCCTGTACGCCTGACCGCCATGCCCCTTCACGAGATCTTCGTCGGCCTCGGTGTGGCGGCGGCGGCCGTCGTCTTCGTACGGGAGGCCCGCAGGCGCGGAGCGCTCAACGAGCAGTCACTGGTAGCCGTCGCCGGCGCGCTGGTCGGCGGCGCGATCGGGATGCGGCTGGCGGGCTGGCTGGAGACGCTGCAGCTGGAGAGCCTGTGGCTGTACGGCTCGCGGAGCATCCTGGGCGGCCTGACCGGCGCCTACGTCGGGGTGCTGGTGGCCAAGCGGATCATCGGCTACAGGGAGCGGACCGGCGACCTGTTCGCCCCGGCGGTGGCGCTCGGCATGGCGGTGGGCAGGATCGGATGCCACCTGACGGAGGCGCCCGGCAGGCCGACCGATCTGCCCTGGGGCGTGCACGCCCCGCCCACGACCCCCGAATGCCCCGCCTGCCTGACGGGCCAGGCGATGCATCCGTCGTTCGTCTACGAGATCATCTTCCAGCTCGCCGCCTTCGCCGCGCTCATCTGGGCGCGCGAGCGGCTGACCCGGCCGGGCGAGCTGTTCACGCTGTACGTCGCCGCGTACGCCGCCTTCCGCTTCCTCGTCGAGTTCACCCGGGCCAACGAGACGGTCTGGCTGGACCTGACCCGACCCCAGTGGTTCCTGATCCCGGGCTTGCTGCTGCTCGCCGTCAGGCTCGCGTACGGCTGGCGGCGCGGCTACTACATCCCCCTGTTCAAGCGAGAGCGAAAGGTCATGACATGAGCGCAGGGATGGGCCTGCGGGGCGACCGCATCCTCAGGTACGTCAACGCGTTCTGCCCGAGCTGCCACGGCCGCGCCCTCGACAGGGTCGAGCGGTTGAGCGGTTATCTGGCCGAACGCGACGGCCGCGTGTGGCTGGAGCGCGGATGCCGCGAACACGGATTCATCCGCACCCTGTACGACGAAGACCCAGAAATCCTGAAATATCTGGAGGAGTGGACCGCCCCCACCAAGCAGCACATCCCGGACACCATCGGCAACTTCGCGCCGATCCCCTCCGCCTACCTCCAAGGCCTGCCCGAGCTCCAGACCCAGCACACCTGCATCCTCCTCGAGGACATCGCCGAGACCTGCAACCTGCGCTGCCCCACCTGCTTCGCCGGCAGCTCGCCCGACCTGACCGGAGTCGTCCCGGTCCCCGACGTCCTGGCCAACGTCGACCAGCGCCTGCGGCGGGAGAACGGCAAGCTCGACGTCCTCATGCTCAGCGGCGGCGAGCCCACCCTCCACCCCGAGCTGAAGACCCTGCTCGCCGAGCTGAGCGCCCGCCCGATCACCCGCATCCTGATCAACACCAACGGCGTCCTGGTCGCCAGGGACGACTCCCTGCTCGACCTCCTCACCGAGCACAGGGACCGCGTCGAGGTCTACCTCCAGTACGACGGCACCTCGGCCGACGCGTCCAGGCACCACCGGGGCGGCGACCTGACCCGGGTCAAGGCCGAGGCCATCGAGCGCCTGTCCGAACGCGAGATCTTCACCACCCTCGTCATGACCGCCGCCCTCGGCGTGAACGACGGCGAGATCGGCGACGTCGTACGCCTCGCGCTCGACACCCCGTACGTCGGCGGCGTGTCCCTGCAACCCCAGTTCGGCTCCGGCAGGTCGGGCGCCATCGACCCGAACGACCGCCTCACCCACACCGGCGTGCTCAAGCGGCTCGGCCCGCAGACCGGCGGCCTGGTGACCTGGCGCGACCTGACCGCCCTGCCCTGCTCCCACCCCCACTGCTGCTCGGTCGGCTACCTCATCCGCGACGACGCCCGGCAGTGGCGCTCGCTCACCGCGCTGATCGGCCACGACCGGCTCAAGGAGAACCTCGGCCTGGTCTCCAACCGCATCGCCGACACCGAGCTGCCGAAGGAGCTGCGCCTGGCCGTACAGGAGTCGCTGCTCGGACTGCTCTCCGAGCAGTCGTCGCTGTCGCACCCGCAGGTCGGCGACCTGTGGCGGACCATCTGCGAGAACTGCGACCTCGGCGTCTCCACCCTGCTCGCCCTCGCGTCGTCGGCGCTGCCCGGGCGGCGCAGGAAGCTGCGCAGGATGCTCGGGGAGCGGGTCGTGCGGATCACGGTGAAACCGTTCATGGACATCTCGACGATGATCGAGGAGCGGCTCACGCAGTGCTGCGTGCACGTGGGCACCCGCGCCGAGCAGGACCAGTGCGCGCCGTTCTGCGCCGTGCAGGCGTGGCCTGAGCTGTCCAGGCAGCGGCTCTCGGCGGTGGCCCGGTGACACAGACACCCGCCAAGCAGCCGTACGACCCGCTCCGGTTGTGCGTGTACGCGACCGTGGCGCTGCTGGCGTGGCTGCTCGGGCCGTGGGCGGTGCTGGGGTTCGCGGCGCTCGGGTTCGCGGGGTACTGGAAGGCGCGGCGGGCGGGGCTGTCCCGGAGCAAGTGCTTCCTCCGGGACACCCGGCTCGTGCTGGCCTACCTCGGCCTCATCGGACTGGTCGCCCTGGTGGCGATCATCGTCTGATCGCCATCGGGTTGAGCACGGTGTACTCCTCGCCGCCGCCCCGCGTCCTGATCTCGCAGGCCCGGTCCGCGCAGTGCTGGTAGAACCGGGCGGCGGCGTCCCAGAAGAGCGTGGGGGAGTGCTGGATCCGGCCCACGTCGCCGCCCTCGACCCCCGGAGTTCGCTCGCCGACCCCGGCCAGCTCCCCGGTGGCGAGGTCGTACACGGCGGCGAGCGGCACGCCGGCCTTGTTCACGTCCGGTTCGTAGACGCGGAACAGGGCGTGCCGGTCGTCGAGCAGCCACCAGACGCCGTAACCCATCAGCATGCCCGGCAGGGTCCGCCGCCCTGATCCGTCCACTCGCTGCACGATCAGGCGGCCGTCCAGCATGCCTGTGCACCATTCGGCGCCGCACTGCCACCGGTCGGCGCCCGGGGGTACCGCCACGCCGGTGGAGCCGCCGGTCTCGAGGTTGACGATCCTGGTCACGTTGCCTGCGGCGTCCCACTCGTGGGCCCACGGCCAGGAGGCCAGGCGCAGCGTTGCGGCGCCGGGCAGCGGCTCCGGCGCGCCGCCTGCGAGCGGCAGCCGGTAGATGCCGCTCTGCTCGCCCGACCAGAGGAGGAAGCCGTCCGTGACCGCGAGCTCGTACACCTCGGCCGCGGCCCGGCCCACGCGCCTGGCCTCGCCACCATCCCTGGGCATGATCCACAGGTCGAACGCCGCCCCGGCCCACGCGATGTACCGGGTGCCCACCGCCACCGGCGCCGGATCCACCGGCGTCCGGCCGAGCACGCGCGTCCTGCCCGTCGCCGAGTCGTACACCTCGAACCGCTTGTCCCTGTACGTCAGCGCTTCGGTCGCGCTCAGCCCGGTCAAGGGCAGCCTGTCCGCGGGCACCTTCATCACGGCCTCGGGCCACACCTCGGTGGCGGGAGCGATGCCGGCCGGGGAGATCGCGGGCTGCACCCGGTCCGACATCACCACCGCCGTGCCCCCCGTGCCGCCCGCGAGCGCCACCACCGCCGCGGCCGCCAGTGCCACGCTCATCCGCTTCCTGGTACGCCGGGCGCGCCGCCGGCCGGCCACACCGCTCGCGAGATCCGTCGGCAGCCCGGCCTGCCCGGCCGCCGCCCGCATGGTCAGTACGAGATCCTCTTCGCTTCTCATCGCAGCACCCGTGCCTCTCGGTTGATCCGGAGCTTGTCCAGGGCACGGGCCGCCTGGCTGCGCACGGTCCCCGGGAGACGCCGAGGATGGCGGCGATCTCCTGGTCGGGCAGGTCCTCGTAGTACCGCAGCACGAGCACGGCCCGCTGCCTGCGGGGCAGCTCCTGGAGCTCGGCCCACAGGTCGGCGTCGCCGTAGCGGTCGGGCTCGCCGCGCTCGGGCACGGCGGCCACCAGGTCCTCCCGGTGCCGCCGCCGCCACGACCTGATGTGCAGCCGGACCATGGTCGTACGGACGTACCCCTCGGGGTCGTGCTTCTGGCGCACCCGGGGCCAGGCGTCACCCAGCCGGGCCAGCGCCTCCTGGACGAGGTCGGCGGCGTCCTCGGAGTTGCCGGCCAGCACGTAGCCGTACCGGAGAAGCGCATCGCCCCGGGCCCGGACGAACTCGTCGAATTCCTCCACGAACCCAGGGAGCGTCTCGCGCGGCCAGCTGTTGCACGGCCTATTCGGCGCGCACGTACAGGCTGAGGGTCTCGGCGACGCAGGCCGGCCGCTTCTCGCCCTCGATCTCGATCGTCATCTTCAGGCTGGACAGGTGGCCGGCGGGGGAGTTCTTGACGTCGATGAGCTCGCCCACGGCCCTGATCCGCGCGCCGACCGGGACCGGCGTGTGGAAGCGGACCTTGTTCAGGCCGAAGTTGACGCCCATCGCGATGCCCTCCACCTTGATCAGGGAGAACATGAACGACGGCAGCAACGACAACGTCAGGTACCCGTGGGCGATCGTGCCGCCGAACGGCCCCTCCTTGGCCCGCTCCACGTCCACGTGGATCCACTGATGGTCGTCGGTGGCGTCGGCGAAGGTGTTGACCTGCTCCTGAGTGACCGTGCGCCACTCGGTCGGGCCGAACTTCTCGCCGACGGCCGCCTTGAGTTCATCGATGTTCGCGAAGGTCCGCATGGCCCCGAACGCTATTGCGCGGACGGGACGGCTGCCAAGTTCAGCACCTCCCACGAGCCCTGCTTCTTGATCCAGTAGAGGATCGTGCTGGGCTCGCCCGCCGCGCCCAGGGCCAGCGTCCTGGCCTTGATCGTGGCCGTCGAACCGGTCGCGACGTCGTGGACGCCGTGCTTCAGCGGTACGAAGCGGTTGAGCAGCGGAGCCATCGACAGCGGCTTCGGATGGCCGAAAACACCGTCGATGTCACGCAGGTCGCTTCCGTTGATCCGCTGCAGGAAGCTGCCCCCGGCGCCGCGGCCGAGGCACCAGTGCGGGCCACAGCGCACCCCCTTCGCCCCCGGCCTGCTGTCGACCTCGTGCGAGGTGATGAGGGTGAGGTCGACCAGCACTGTCTGGTTGCGGTCATCGAGGTCGGGCCCCGCGGGCGCGTCGCTCGCCCATGGCCATCGCAGCAGGTGCAGGCCGTCCGTGGCGGTGATGCGGTCGGGCGCGCCGCCGGCCACGGGGACTCGCCAGACGCCGCCGCTCCTCTCCGACCAGATGACCTGGTCGCCGTTGACCGAGATCGCGTCGAGGTCGGAGCGGCTGCCGGTCAGTTCGGTGACCAGCCTGGCCTTGCCGCCCGCCAGCGGTGCCGTCCAGATCTCCCGTACGGACTTGCCGGCGGACACCTGCCAGACCACGTTCCTGCCGTCGGCGGCCAGGGACGGGATCACGAACTGCCGTGACCCGGGCAGTTCGGCGACCAGCCGGCTCTTCTTCGCCGCGGAGTCGTACACCTCCAGCCTGCCCCGGCCCTCCTTACCCGGCATCCTGGCCAGGACCAGCACCTCCGTCGGGCTGATGCCGGTCATCGGGACGCGGCGCGCGCCGTCGGGCGCCTCCACGGGCAGCGTGAAGACGGCGCCCGGCCACAGCTCCTCCACGGGGGCCGACCGGGGAACGGGCGGTTCCGGAGCAGGGGTCGTGGCCATGTCGCCCCCGCCCCCGCCGGACAGGACGGCGCCCCTGATCCCCACGCTCAGCACCACCACGGCGGCCGCCGCCGCCAGCACGCGCACCCTCCGGCGGGTCCTGCGCCGCCTGCGCAGCGCCACGCCCGCCAGCAGATCGCCGCCGCCGTCGGGAGCGTGCTCGCCCGCCGTCCGCAGCGCGCCGATCAGCTCGTCCTCGCTCCTCATGCCCGCTCCCTGTTCCCCGGCGACTGACGTACCGACTGCTGTGCCGACTCGCGTACCGACGGCTTGACGCGCAGCGCGTTGAGCGCGTGGAACGCCTGGCTGCGCACCGTTCCCCGGGAGATGCCGAGGATCTCGGCGATCTCCTTGTCGGAAAGGTCCTCGTAGTACCGCAGCACGAGGACGACCCGCTGCCTGCGCGGCAGCGTGGCCAGTTCCTTCCACAGCTCGCCGAACGTGTGCACGTCGGTGTACGAGCCCTCGGGCAGGTCGTCCGTCAGGTGCTCCCTGCGCCGCCTGCGCCACCAGCTGATGTGCTGCCTGGCCATGGTCGTGCGGACGTACGCCTCCGGGCTGTCCTTGTTGCGCACCCGTTTCCAGGAGTCGCTCAGCTTCAGCAGCGCCTCCTGGACCAGATCGGCCGCGTCGTCGGCGTTGCCGGTGAGCACATAGCCGTACCGGAGCAGGGCCGGGCCCCGCGCCCGTACGAAATCGTCGAACTCCACATCTCCTGGACGCACCGGGGGCTCCGGGCTGTTGCAAAGATCTTTACTCGAAGCCATCGCATGAGTGTTCGAGTCCGCGCTACAGTTCTAGGTACGCAATCGAACAGAGGTTCGGCCTGGTGAGAGGGGGTGTGTCCGATGACGGTGCTCGCGCCCGCCCCTGCTCGGACACGCCGTAGCACTTTCTTCCCAAATCTAAGACGGCCGCTATATCCGGCAATAAAGTCCGAGAGCGTGGACCCTGTGCGAAACCCCTACGCTCCAGGCGCCGGGCAGCGCCCGCCGGAGCTCGCCGGGCGCGACCGCGAGCTGCAGCAGTTCGAGGTCGTGCTGGAGCGGGTGGCCCGCGGCCGTCCCGAGCGCAGCATGGTCGTGACCGGCCTGCGCGGAGTGGGCAAGACTGTCCTGCTCAACACGTTCAAGTCCATGGCCATGCAGCGGCTGTGGGGCACGGGCAAGATCGAGGCCCGGCCCGACCAGTCGATCAGGCGGCCGGTGGCCGCCGCCCTGCACATGGCCATCCGCGAGCTGGCGCCGCGGCACCGCGCGCCCGAGCGCATCGAGGAGTTCCTCGGCGTGCTCAAGGCGTTCGCGATGCGCGACCCGGCCGCGGCCAAGGGCACCTCCCACTGGTCGCCCGGGATCGAGGTGCCGGCCAGCCGCGGGCGCGCCGACTCGGGCGACCTGGAGATCGACCTCACCGAGCTGTTCGTCGACGCCGCGAGCGTGGCCACCGACCTGGCGGTGGGCATCGCCCTGTTCATCGACGAGATGCAGGACGTGCAGCCCGCCGACGTCTCCGCGCTCTGCGCCGCCTGTCACGAGCTGTCGCAGACGGGCGGGCCGCTGATCGTGGTGGGCGCCGGGCTGCCGCACCTGCCGAGCGTGCTGTCGGCCAGCAAGAGCTATTCCGAGCGGCTCTTCCGCTACGCGCGCATCGACAAGCTCGACCGGGAGGCGGCCGACCTCGCGCTGATCCTGCCCGCGCGCGAGGAGGAGGTGGAGTTCACCCAGGAGGCGCTCGACGCGCTCTACGAGGCGGCCGACGGTTACCCGTACTTCGTGCAGGCCTACGGCAAGGTCGCCTGGGATCTCGCCCCGCGCAGCCCGATCACGCTCGACGACGTCAAGGTCTCCGCGCCGGAGGCCGAGGAGGAGCTGGCGGTCGGGTTCTTCGGCAGCCGCTACGAGCGGGCCACCCCGGCCGAGCGCGACTACATGCACGCCATGGCGCAGATCGGCGACGAGCCGGTGCCGACCTCCGAGGTGGCCGACGCGCTCGGGCGCAAGCCGTCCAGCCTCTCGCCCGCCCGCGACAGTTTGATCAAGAAGGGTCTCATCTACAGCGCCGAGCGCGGCCTGATCGCGTTCACGGTGCCGCACTTCGGGAAGTTCCTGCGCGCTCAGCCGATCTGAGCGACGCCCCTAGACCTCTATTGGGCTGTCTAGTGGGGAAGCTAGACAGCCCAATAGAGCTATATCGCCACGCCTGTCGAGGGTTGTATACGGCTCTATAGCGTCAGGCCGATACTGCCGTATATTCCGGCAGAGGCGCGCTGCCCTCCGCGCTGACCACGGCCATCCGCACCGCCGGGCGCCGCCCGGTCAGGTAGACGGCGAAGACGACGTCGTCATCGTCGTGGTTGCGGAAGGCGAAGAAACGCCAGCACAGCTCGCGCCAGCTGTCGTGCGGCTCGGCCGAGGCCAGCTCGCCCTGGTGCGCCCGCCACGTGCCGCTGGCCCTGAGCCGCGACAGGACGACCGACTCGGCGGGGCCGCGGCGCTGCTCGCAGGGGGCGCGGTACCGTACGCGGTCGATCAGCTCCTCGATCTCGGGCGACAGCGCCGCGAGCACCGCCACCCCCACCACGAGCAGCCACGACGGCGCGACCGCCGCCTCCCAGCCCGGCACCGGCGCCCACACCGACACCGCCGCCATCCCGGTCAGCGCCACCGTCCTGCCGATCGAGCGCAGCCCGACCGGCGCCGAGCTCACCTCGCCGAAGCAGCCGCACCCCGCGTCGGGCCGCCGCCTGCGCAGCTCCAGCAGCACGTACGTGGACAGCGCGAAGAACGCGACCGTGCCCCACCGGAACAGCGGATGCGTCGTGAGCAGCAGCCCCGCGGCCAGCGCCAGCTCACCCGCCGCGCACACGAGCAGCGCCGGGGCCTGGATGCGCTCGGGCACCAGAACCGCCGGCCCCAGCCTGGCCAGCGCTCCTGGCTCACGCCCGGAGCCGACGGTGACCACCTTCGCCACCGTGCCCAGGACGAGCATGGCGATCAGGAGCGGGAGCTGCGAGTCGAGCACGAGCCTCACCCCAATCCGATCTGCGCGTTGAAGCATCCCTTGACCAGCTCGCCGCCGAGCTCCACGTAGGAGGACGGCGACAACTCCGCGATCCGGCCGCGCGGCGAGGTGTCGCACTCCACGCACCGGTCGCAGAACCGCCCCGCCACGCACCCGCACGCGACCACGGGCACGTTCGCGGACCGGTTCGAGCACACGTTCCTGACCTGCAGCAACGACCCCACCGAGAGGTACGGCAGGCCCGCGCACGACACGCCCGCCTGGGCGCAGCCGGTGTCGGCACGTTCCAGCATGGGGTAGGCCGCACCCCGCTCTTCCTCGTCGAACGTGTCCGACCAGGTGGCCGTGCCGGCGATGCGCGCCTGCTTGTAGACCGGGGACGGGGGCGGCACGGAACGCGCCGGATACGGCGGCTGCGAGGTGGCGGGCAGCAGGGCCAGGCTCGCCCCGTCGCGTCTGACGCCGATCGCGTCGAAGAGGTAGCCGGGCTCGAACTTGGGATGACGCACCTGCAGCCGGCCCGACGAGCGGTAGGGGACGACGACCGTACGGTGGCCGCGGTGCGGCCCGCAGTCGAGCTCGACCGTCAGATCCCTGCGGCCCTGGATGGACAGGATCGTCCCGGTGATCCGGGTGGTGTCGGCCCAGATCCGCTCGATCACGCGGCCGTCGCGCAGCGCGCGCATCAGCACCAGGGCGCCGATGGGCAGACCGGCGGGGGCGACCTCGGCGCCGTGCCAGGCGGTGGCCCAGGGGGCGATCACCAGCCGCTCCTCGGCACCCGCGGGGGTCTCGATGGTGATCAGGTGCGGGCTGACGTCCAGCACCTCGCCCACCACGGCGCGCAGCGGCTCGCCGTCGCCCGGATCGGGGCCGGGAACGCCGCTCTCGCGCCCGAGCGCGGCCGCGGCGAGCACCCGGCGGCGCTCAACGCTCGGATACCCCATCCGCCCCTCCCTCGCTCGGGTACTAGATTCACATGACTTGGGGGCGGCTCACACCGTAGTGGCCCAGAACAGAGCAAAATACGCATCCCCGGGGAAGTGCCTTCACCTACGGCGGCGTACAAACCACCACCGACCTTGACGGACCTTTATCCTCGGCGGGCCGAAACCTGAATTGCGGTTCAGGCCCAATAGGGCATCAGGCTGCGATTCTGGCCACGATGCAGACCACCAGCTGGGAAGACGAGTTCCGCGAGTACGTCATGGCCCGCGGCCCCGCGCTGCTGCGCGCGGCCCATCAGCTCACCGGGCATCCGCTGGACGCGGAGGATCTGTTGCAGAGCGCGCTGACCAAGACGTACCAGGCCTGGGAGCGGATCGAGGACCGGGGCGCCCTGGACGGCTACGTGCGGCGGGCCATGGTGAACATCAACATCTCGCAGTGGCGGCGGCGCAAGCTGGAGGAGTACCCGTCGGACGAGCTGCCCGAGCCGGTGACCTGCGACCCGGTCACGTCGTCGGAGCTCCACGAGGCGCTCGAACAGGCCCTGCGGGAGCTCCCGGAGCGCATGCGGGCCGCGATCGTGCTGCGCTACTACGAGGACATGACCGAGCCGGAGATCGCCAAGAAGCTCGGGATCAGCGTCGGCACGGTCAAGAGCACGGTGTCGCGCGCGATGGCCAAGCTCAGGGCCGCGCTGGCACTTCCCTCTCAGTAGGGCACGAGCCTTCCGCCGCGGAACCGGCGCCGGCGGTGGCGCACGGGCGTACGACGTCCCTGATCTTGCGCAGGCTCTTGAGGAACGTCTCCAGCTCATCGGAGCCCAGCAGCCCGGTGAAGCACTCCTCGATGTCGCGCAGGTGATCGGGCAGCACCGACTCCAGCCGCTCCCGGCCCGCGTCGGTGAGGGCCGCGTACGAGGCCCGCCGGTCGCTGGCACACGACTCGCGCCTGACCAGCCCCTCGCGTTCGAGCCGGTCGACGACCCGGGTCACGCCGCTCGTGGACAACTGGGTCTGCGCGGCGAGATCGCTCATCCGCAGCCGCTGGTGCGGGGAACGTGCCAAACGGATGACGGTCTCGAAGTCGATCTCCGACAACCCCGCGGCGTTCAGGACCGGCTGGAACCGGCTCATCAACCCGGAGTGGACCTCGGTCAGCAGTCCGATCGCCGTCAGCCGGGAGTCGTCGAAGTTCGTCACGCTCATACCTTAGCCGACGTTAGTTGACGTGCGGAATATTCCTCATGTAGAAAGTTGTTGCCGCAGACATCCACGCAACAGCTACTCTCTGAGGAGAACCCCGATGACCACCCGCACCTGGGAGTCCCTGACCATCCCGGCCGCCGGCACGTACAACCTCGACGTCGCCCACACCACCATCGGCTTCGTCGTCAAGCACATGATGGTCAGCAAGGTCCGCGGCCACTTCGGCGCCTTCAGCGGCTCCGTCACGATCGCGGAGAACCCGCTCGAGTCCGGCGCCGAGCTCTCGATCCAGGCCGACAGCATCTCGACCGGTGTGCCCGACCGTGACGGCCACCTGCGCAGCGACGACTTCCTGTCCGCCGAGAAGTTCCCGCAGATCACCTTCAAGAGCACCCGCGTCGTCGGTCACTCCGGTGACGAGTTCGTCGTCGCCGGCAACCTGACCATCCGCGACGTCACCAAGGAGGTCGAGCTCGCGGTCGAGTACGGCGGCGTGGGCACGAACCCCTGGGGCCAGGAGGTCTGGGGCTTCTCGATCAAGACGGAGATCGACCGCGAGGAGTTCGGCCTGACCTGGAACCAGGCGCTGGAGACCGGTGGGGTGCTCGTGGGCAAGAAGATCAAGATCGAGATCGAGGGCGAGGCCAACCCGGCCGCCTGATGCCCGTCGCGGTAGGTTATCCACAGGCCCGAAGCCCGTCCCAGCTCTGGGCGGGCTTCGTCCACAGGGGGTTACCCACAGGCTGTTGATAACTCTTGGTGAAGACTGCCGCGGTTATCGCTTTGCCGCCTCGCCAGAAGGCCGGTACGCTGTGCTGAGCCGCGGTGGCTCCTGGAGGATTCGCCTAGTCAGGTCTATGGCGCCGCACTGCTAATGCGGTTTGGGTTTACCGCCCATCCGGGGTTCAAATCCCCGATCCTCCGCACGTGAGAGGCCCTCTCCCCGTCAACGGGAAGAGGGCCTCTTGGTCTTCCAGGAGGGCCAAGGTTGCAGTTGGCCGTCAGGGGGTGCTCCTGGGGCCCTGGGCGTCGCGGCCTGCCTGTCTGGGGAGGGTCTTCCGCTGCGTCCTGTCCTCGGTGCGTTCGATCGGGCCGGCGAGGTGCGTTGTGAGAACCAGATCGTGATCGGTGTACTCATCCCCAGCCGTGAGGCGTCCGGCGTTCTGAGCTTCATGTGGGCTCGTAGGAGTCCGCAACGCGGCCTGCGGGCCGTTCTCGCGTGCGCCCGTACTTGGGGCGCTTCCACACGACACCGCTCGTATCCTTCGATACCGTCACACCGTGAACGACGATGACGCCCTCATCTACTCACCGTCGAGCGATGACGCCCTTCTCCTCGTGAGCGGTATCTCCGTAATCCTGCTCCTCCTTCCAACTGTCATCTGGCTGACCGTGACGCTGCTGCGCGGCCGTAAATAGGCGCCTCCGGCTCCGAGATGACTGCGACGGCCCCCAGACGGTCGGTCGGTGGCTGAGGTGGAAGCCTGATCGCCTCGTCGCCGTTGCCTCAAGACGAGCGCAGGACAAGGGCGGTGCTGGGCGAGATGCCTTGTCGTCAACCCTCGGCAGTAGCTGCGCGGGCTCTTTTGATCTCTGCGGACTCGGTCCATGCGGTTGCGGACCTCCTTCGGCGGCTCGGGTGTAGCCGAGGACCTCCTGGACGACGCGGATGTTGAGGCCCTGTCATCGGGAGGGTTGCGGTGGTGCGGCGGGTGTCGCGTGCGCCGGCCTGCTTGAGGGTGGCCTCCCGCTGCCCTCCTGTTCTCGGTGCGTCCGATCGGGCCGTCGAGGTACGCCTCCGCTCGGCGACGTGTCTCGACGGCTACGCCGGAAGGCGGTGTTAGCGCGTACCGAAAATCTGTCATCGCCGTAGTAGACATTCGCGTTCGATGGCGCTAGTGTTTGTGACATCGCAAGGAACGGATCCACCGGGCAGCAACACCAGCACCACGACGAACTGCCCGCAGCAGAATGAAGTCAGTAGTTGGTCGGCAGAAGGTCGGACGTGACGGGCCAGCGCAGTGGTAAGGGGCCCAGATCGTGGACGCGCTGCTGAAGGTTCGAGTTGGACAGTGGTCCGGAAGAGAAAGATGAAGGGAGTGTTGACGCCATCGGGATCGCCCGTTGCCGGCTGAGTTTCGCCGCTCGGGTACCGCAGTTCCACGGGATTGGAAGGTGGTCTACGGTCACGCATCCGCGATCCGCGCATCACCGCCGCTCAGTACGGCGGATGCGGTAAACAGTAAGCCGGCCGATTGGCCGGTAGATGGTGTTGAACTCTTCGGGGCCCCGGCGCAACAGGCGCCGGGGCCCCCTGTGCGCGTGTTCGGGAAAGGAATGCATGGATCAACGTCGCTCGGCTGCCGAGGGTGACACGCTGGCTCGCGGCAGGATTACGGAAACAATGGCCGAACGTACGGCCGAAGACCGGTTCGACGATGAGGACTACCCCGCTTACAGCATGGGTGCGGCCGCTGAGATGCTCGGCGTCACCCCTACGTTCCTGCGAGCTCTCGGCACCGCCCATCTGATCGAGCCGAAACGCTCCAGCGGCGGCCACCGCCGCTACTCCCGCTACCAGTTGCGTCTGGCCGCGCGTGCCCGGGAACTCGTCGATCAGGGCACTCCCGTGGAAGCCGCCTGCCGGATCATCATCTTGGAAGACCAGCTCGCCGAGGCGCTGCGCATCAACGCCGAATACGAACGTGAGCGCGCGGCTGGGGACTGACACCGCCGGCCTGGTCTCCGACTCCGTGGGCCAGGCCACACCGCTCGCCTGGGCGCACGGCGCCACGTGGGGCGGTTCGGCGCACTGGGCGGTTCCGCCTCCTCGACAATGATCTCGTGATCGATCATTACCGCAGTCTGTTCAGCGGGCAGCAGTGGTTCGAGGACGCGCTCTGCTGGACCGTGGTGCAACCTCTTGACGAAGAGATCACGGTGGACGATCTCCTGTGGCGGCTGAACGGAGGCCGTGATCCCGAGGAACGCATCATGGCGTACCCCAGGGAGCAGGCCTGCGAGGAGGAACTGCCCGTGCTCTTCGCCTACCGGGGTGAAGGAGCCTGCGGTTTTCTCGAGTTCTCCCATGGCTTCGCCACGCCTGACCACATCCTCGGCGAGCTCAGCAAGGACGCACGCGTGTGGATGACGACCTGGCACTTCAACGGGGGATACACGATCCTCTACGCAGCCGACGGCAAGATCCGGGCACGGATGCGCGACTTTGTCTTCGTCGAGCACGCCCTTCAAGAGGGTGATCCGAGCATTCTGGCCGAGTTCCGGGCCATGCTCGACAGCCTCGACCCGGAGGATTACAGCGGCAAACGGGCTGCGGCGTTCGCATTCATCGAGGCGTCCACCGGTATGGGCATCGAGGCCGAATGGCTGGATGTGGAAGAGGCGCCCGTCATCGTCATCGACAACTGGAATGGGGCCTGAGCGGCCGTCGTGCCCATCCGTTCTCTTCTCGCGCTCCGCTTCAGCGGGACGGCCCTTGGACCGTCCGCCGGCGGACACCCTTGACCTGGAGCGCACTCGAGCTTCTAGCGTCGGTGGCACGGTGGAACGCCGCCCTCGTCGGGGCCGGCGGCCACACGGCTCCGCAGCGGGCCGACGTCCAGGAGGTGCCTCGCAGCGCCTCCCGCTGCTCATCCAGCTTCTGACGCCATCGACGACAGGAGAATTCGCATGAAGACCGTACAGCTCGGCCGCACCGGCGAACAGGTCAGCCAGCTCGCCCTCGGGTGCATGATCATGGGTACCGTCACACCAGAAGACGAGGCCGTCACGATGCTGGACCGGTACGTGGAGGCCGGCGGCAACTTCCTGGACACCGCCGACTGCTACTGCTGGTGGGAGAACCAGGGCAGTTACGGAGGGGAGAGCGAGGAGCTGATCGGCCGCTGGCTGGCCAGGTCCGGACGGCGGGAGGACGTGTTCCTGGCCACGAAGGGCAGCGCCGTCGTGCGGGACCTGGACCTGGTCTGGACCGACGGCCGGCCCGACTGGGGCGCCGCGTACCGGAACTTCGTCGGGGCCGGGGCGAAGACGTTGCGGGATGCGATCGACGGCAGCCTGCGGCGGCTCGGCACCGACCACGTCGATCTGTACTACGTGCACGTCGACGATCGCGCCACGCCCCTGGAGGAGACGCTGGAGGCGCTCGCCGGCATCGTCCAGGCAGGGAAGGCGCGCTACATCGGCTGGTCCAACGTGCGGACCTGGCGGCTGGAGCGGATCCGGCAGTTGTGCGCCCAGCACGGCTGGCCGGCGCCGGTCGCGCTCCAGCAGCAGCACTCCTACCTGCGGCGCCGCGCCGGGCTCCGCCACCTGTCCATCGTGGACGACGAGCAGCTCGACTACCTGGAGACGCACGACGACCTGACTCTCGTGGCGTACTCCCCGATCCTCAAGGGCATCTACGACGACCCGGCCAAGCGCAAGGGTCACGGGGCGATGGGGGCGTACGAGGGGCCGGATGCCGAGGCCCGGCTGGCCACGCTCGCAGAGGTGGCCGCCGAGGTCGGTGTGACGCCGAACGCGCTGGTCCTCGCGTGGCTGATGCACCAGGCCTCACCGGCGATCGTGCCGCTGATCGGGCCGCGCACGCTCCAGCAGTACGAGGCGGCGCTGCCGGCGCTGGACGTCAAGCTCACGGGCGAACAGCTCGGCCGCCTCGACGCCGCCGGTGCCTGACGCCGGAGCATGGGGCGATCACAGGGAGTGATCGATATAGTGCCTGAAGCATGCGGATGGCGCGGTTCTCGGTGCTCGGCCTGGCGCTCGCGGCGGGGGCCGTCGATGCGCTGAGCTTTCTGGCGCTCGGCGAGGTGTTCACCGCGAACATGACGGGGAACGTCGTTCTGCTCGGTCTGGCGGTGGGTTACGGGCGTACGGCGCACGTGATGGGGTCCGGGCTGGCATTCGCCGGGTTCTGCGCCGGGCTGGCGGCGGGCTTCCTCCTGGTCGGACGGAGGGCTGCCGGCGGCGCGGTGCGGGGCCCGGCCGCCGCGCTGGGCCTGGAGCTGGTGCTGCTCGCCGGGATCGCCGTGGGGTGGGCGGAGCAGGTGCCGCGTCCCGCGCTCGTGGCGGGGTCGGCGGTGGCGATGGGGCTGCAGAGTGCGGTCACGCGCTGGGCCGGCGGGTCCGGGTTGTCCACGACGTACGTGACGGGCACGGTGACGGGGCTGGCGGGGCAGGTGCTCGCCTCGCGGAGCCCCGGGAGCGGTCAGGACAAGGGCGGTGGGGTGGGGCGGCCGCTCGGGGTGGTGCTGGCGCTTGCGGCGGGTGCGGCGATCGCGGCGCTGGCCTTGCGGCTGTACGAGCCCGCGGCGCCGTTGATCGCTCCGGTCGCGGTGGCGGTGGCGGCGGGTTGGTGGGCCTGGTCCGCGAGACGCGGCCGGTGAGATCCCGGGCGGGGGTTCATGGGGCGCGGGGGCGGCTGGATGGGGTATCGGCCACGGAGGGGGCCCGGCCCCTGGCGCAGGAGGAGCCGGGCCCGCGAGGCGCTACTGCTGCAGCACCGACAGGATGTTCCCCGAGGGGTCGGTGAACCAGGCGATCGGCGGGCCGTCGCCCCTGGCGATGCCGCGCTCGTCCTGCTCCATCCCGTCGTAACGCTCGAACCGCACGCCCCGCGCCGCCAGCTCGTCCACCGCCTGGTCGATGTCCTCGACGGGGAAGTTGAGGACGGTGTACGTGGCCGGCGCGTGAGCGGCTCCCTTGGGGTAGACGAGCACGTCGCTCCCGAGGTGCAGGGTCAGCATCCCGTGCTCCTCCGAGACGCGGACGCCCAGCGTCTCGCCGTAGAACTTCTTCGCGGCCTGGACGTCGTTCACCGAGAATCCGCTGAACGCCTTGCTGGTGTCGAGCATCGTCACATCCCCTGCCGGTGTTCCTCGCTGAGCTGAATGATCTGTACGTAGTTGCCGTCCGGGTCGATCGCGGTGGCGAACAGGCTGCCGTCGCGGTCCTCGAGCTCGGCCAGCCACTGCGTGCCCGCTCGTTCCATCCGGGTGGCGACGGCGCGGGCGTCTTCGACGTCGAAGTTCAGGATGACCCTTCCGGGCTCCGGATTCTTGTCCGACACGTCCGTCCGCGTGTCGATGAACAGGAAGAACTCCCCGAACTTGAGCACCCGGTACCCGTTGACGTCGCTCGTCTCGCCCGGGTCGAGCGCGGCGGCGTACCAGGTGCTCAGGCGCTCGGGGTCGGTGCTGGACAGCAGCAGGCTGCCGAGTACGGGTCGCTTCATCGCGAGTTCCTTTCTCTTTTCCTCGATGTGCAGACCAGGCCGGCGGCCGGAAGTCATCGGTGCGGGACAAGAGAGTTCGGAGCGGGACGAAAAGAAAAGAGCGCGGCGCGCCCGGGGAAGGACGCGCCGCGCGGTATCGAGAGCCGGCTAGCCGGTGGTGAGTGTGAGGCCGTACGCACCCAGGGCCTCGTTGACCGGCTGGTGGTACGTCGTGCCGCCGACACTGCAGTTGCCGGAGCCGCCGGAGGTCATGCCCTGGGCCTGGTTGCCCGAGATGAACGAGCCGCCGGAGTCGCCGGGCTGCGCGCACGCGCTGGTGCGGGTCAGGCCGGTGACGGTGCCCTGCGCGTACCTGACGGTGGCGTTGTGCTGCTGGATGGTGCCGCAGCGCCAGCCGGTGGTCGAGCCGGAGCGGCAGATGGACGCGCCGACGGAGGCCTGGGTGGAGCCTCGTACGGTCACGTTCGCGCCGCCGGAGCCGCGCACGTACGGCGTCGGCGTGTTACCGGGAGCGGCCACCCAGGCGTAGTCGTTGCCCGGGAAGGACGAGCCCTGGAAGGTGCCGGTCGGGTTGGTCGTCCTGGAGCCGACCCGGCCGCAGTGCCCGGCGGTGACGAAGCCGGGGGTGCTGCCGCGGGTGACGGAGAAGCCGATGCTGCAGCGGCTGGAGCCGATGTAGTACGCGGCGCCGCCGATGATGTTGATGAACGTCGTCGGCCGCTCGGCCGTCGCCGACACGACGACCGCGTTCCTGTCCACGCCCGCCGCGGCGACGAGGGCCTCGGCGGCCTCGACCGTGGGAGCCTGGACGGAGACGGTGTTGGCCTTGACGTCGACGAACCAGAGCGAGGCCGCGGCCGAGACCCGCCTGGGGGCCCGGTCGAGCTGCTGCATGATGCCGTTGAGCTGGGTCAGCGAACGCTGGACCACGACGGGCTGAGCGCCCTGCGCCTCGATGGTCGGTGCGGCCGCCGGGTTTGTGGTGGCGACCATGAGCTTGGAGGCGTCGTCGTTCAGCCAGGCGCCGCCGAACGTGTCACCCAGTGCGGGGGTGAGGCTCGCCTCGGCGGCGGCGGCGCGCTCCTCGTTGGCCAGGCGAGTGATGACCTGCGCCTCGGAGAGGCCCAGGTCGCGTTCGAGCGCGTCGATCATGGAGGGGGGTGCGGTGGGAGGCGCGGCGGCTTGTGGCGCCGTGTCGGCTGCTGCCGTGCTGAGGGGGGTGGCCAGGCAGACGGCGAGGATGGCGCCGCCTACCAGCGCACAGCGTTTACTCAACATGTGCACTCCTCGGGTGGGGGTGCTGTCAAGCTAACGGTTGCTTCGGTCCCTGTTAGATACCAAACGGGCACTATTTCGGTGTTATGGACCCTTTACGGCCTCCGACTTGAATATGAAATTTTCAGCCTTTAAGGCGCAGGCGCTGATGGGTGGGTAAGGTGCCGTGGCTGGAGGTGTTCTCTGTGCGTAATGGTGTTCGTCATCTGCTCGGCGCCGGCGCAGGACTGCTGGCCACACCGCTGATCGCGGCGGGCCTTCTCTACTTCGCCAGCGGCCGGGCCCTGGCCGCCTGGATCGCGGCCGCCGCGCTCGGCGCCACGATGGTCCTGGTCGGTGTCCTGGCCGGGTCGCGGATCTCGCCGATCGGATCGCTGGTGCCCGGGCTGGCGCTGGCCGTCGTGGCGGGGCTGGCGTATGTGCCGGTGGTTCCGGTGGCGGGCCTGGTGCCCGCCGAGTACGCCGAGCCGTACGCGAGGCTGGCCGGGACCTGGGCCCTGCCCCTGGCCTGCGTGCTGCTGGCCGCCTCGGTGTTCCCCGCGCGCTGGCGGGGCGCCGCGCGTCCGGAACCGCCTGCGGAGCCCGAGGAGGAGGTCGTCCCCGAGCCGCCGCCGCTGCCCAAGCGCATCCCGTCACGCTACTGACCGGCGCGCCCGGGCCGTCACCAGGGCGATGACCAGGTACGGCAGCGCCAGCAGGGCGAACGTCGCCCCGTGCGACACCTGGGACGACGCCGTCCCGTACGCGGTGTAGACCCCGAGCGTCACCACGTTCGTCCCCAGGCCGGCCACCGAGGTCATGGTGGCGCGCGCCGGGCCGGTGATGCGCTCCTGCAACCGGACGTCCGCCAGCACCTGGGCGAGCTGGAACGCCCCGACGGCCAGCGCGATCGCCACGAACCCGGCGGGGTGCCCGCTGAGCGCGCCCGCGGCCATGGCCAGCGCCGCCAGCCCGAGCAGCGCGGCGTACCCGCGGGACCGCAGGCGCTCGGCCGGGCCCGCCAGCAGGCCGCCGGCCGTGGCGCCCACCCAGACCAGGAGGATCAGCAGCGGGATCGTGGCCTTGGCCACGCCCGTCTCCGCCCCCAGGTACGGGATGTACTCCTCCAGCGCGCCCCAGATCGCCGTCACGAACGCGACCAGCAGCATCGCGCGCAGCACGCCCCGATCCGCCCGGGCCAGGCCGATCCCCTCGCGCAGGGTCTCCAGGTAGCCCAGGCCCCCGGCGGCGGCCGGCGTGCGGTGATCGGGGAGGGTCAGCGCCGTGGCCGCGCACAGGACGCAGGCCAGCACGCTGGCCGCGGCGACGGCGGGATAGCCGCCGGCCGCCAGCACCGGCGAGGCCAGGCCGATCGCCGACGCGCTGCCGGCCAGGCCGAGGGCGGTCGCGCGGCCCATGACGGCCGCGTACCTGCCGGAGTGGCCGCGCCGCTCCAGCTCCTCGTAGGCGAGCGCCTCGTACGCGCCGGAGATCAGCGCCTCCCCGGCGCCCCACAGCACGAACCCGGCCGCGAACACCCAGTAGGAGGGGAACAGCACCCAGAGGGCGAAGCCCAGGCCGCTCAGCAGCGGGCCGAGGAACAGCAGCAGCCGCCGGGAGACCGTGTCGGCCCAGGCGCCCGAGGGGACCTCCAGCACCATGCCCGTCACCGACCAGATGACGAACAGGGAGGAGACCTCGGCGACGGAGATCCCGGTGTCGGTGAACAGCAGGGCGTACACCGGGTAGATCAGGATGAATTCGCTGAGGAACGCGTAGACGTACAGCGATACGACAAGCATGAGGCCTTCCAGGGGGACGAGTGGGGACTCCGAGTGCTTGCCGTCATCTCGGAGGCCCGCGCGCCCCGCGCCGGCCCCTGGTTATGGATCAATGTCGCCAGGTCATGTGAGCGAGTCTAGACGTTGACGTCCCCGATGCGCTCGCGGAAATTCCGGCGCTCCAGCGCCTGGAGCGTGGCCGTCATGAGCTGCTCCAGCGGCACGGGCAGCTCGGCGTCCAGCTCGCGTACGGCTCGCTCCGTGGCCGCCCACTCGGCCTCGATGAGGGGGAGCGCGGCGCGGGCCCGGTCGGTGAGGTGGACGATGCGGTGGCGGGCGTCGGTGCCCTTCTCCAGGGTGACGAAGCCGCTGCGGCGCATCTGGACCACCGTCTGGCTGGCGGCGGAGTGGGTCACGCCGATCTCCTTGGCCAGGTCGCGGATGGCGAGCGGGCCCCGCGCCACCAGCGTGCGCACGACGGGGGAGTAGCGGGGCCGGTAGTCGGGCAGGCCGTGCTCGGCGTAGATGCCGGCGACGGCGCCGTCCATCAGCTCGTGCACGTGCCGCATCAGCGTGCCAAGGGCGATCACGACACCAAAGTAACAGTGCTGTCGGACTCCTCGTGGGGGAGCGGGATCCACTTGTGGGACCACTTCACCAGCTCGTCCAGCACGGGGCGCAGCTCCTGGCCCATCTCGGTCAGGTGGTACTCGACCCGTACCGGCGAGGTGGCCAGCACCCGCCGCTCGACCAGGCCGGCGGACTCCAGCTCGCGCAGGCGCCTGGCCAGCATCGTGTCGTTGATGCCGGGGATGGCCGCCTTGACGTCGGCGTAACGGTGGGCGCCCTTGAAGATCATGTGGATCACGGCTCCGCTCCAGCGGGCGCCGATCAGCTCTAAGGCGATGTGGAAGCGGGTGCAGACCTGGTCAAGGCTCATGCCCCACAGTCTAGCGTTTGCTAAGAAATCTGTAGTTACTCAATAATGTTGAGGAGTTATCGCACATCGCCACGCATGGGAGCAGTCATGGACAAGCCCGTCCTTCAGGTCATCGTCGCCAGCACCCGACCGGGCCGCGCCGGCCGCGCGGTCGCCGACTGGGTGCACGGCAAGGCCGTGGCCTCGGGGCTCTTCGAGGTGGAGCTGGTCGACCTGGCGGAGGTGAAGCTGCCGTTCCTGGACGAGCCGTACCACCCCAGGCTCAAGCAGTACGTGAACGCCCACACCAAGGAGTGGAGCGCCACCGTGGACCGGGCCGACGCGTACGTGTTCGTGACGCCCGAGTACAACCACAGCTACCCCGGCGTGCTGAAGAACGCCCTGGACTACCTGCACCACGAGTGGCAGCACAAGCCGGCCGGGTTCGTCAGCTACGGCGGCGTCTCGGGCGGCACCCGGGCCGTGGCCGCCCTGCGTCACGTGGTCAGCACGCTGAAGATGGTCCCGCTGCTGGAAGGCGTGATCATCCCGTTCGTGCCGCAGCACCTGGGCGAGGACGGCACGCTGCGCCCCAACGACGTCATGGACGCCGGCGCCGACGCCATGCTCGCCGAGCTGGCCAGGTACAGCGGCGTGCTGGGCGCGATGCGGCAGCCGGCGGCCTGAGCTACGCTGCGGGGCGTGGCGCTGGCAGTGTGTGTGGTGGTGCGATATCGCAAGGCGGTGACGTACGGCGTGCACGCGCTGCTCGCCGCCCTGGAGACCGCGGGGGTCGAGCACGAGCTGCGGCTCGGCACCACCGCCGAGGAGACCGCCGGGCACATCCTGGCCGGCGAGGCCGACCGGGTGCTCGTGCTCTGGTCGTTCTACTCGCCCGACGCCGAGGCCATGGCCGCCGAGCTGGCCGAGGTCAGGGCGCGCAGCGGCGACCGCGGGCTGCACATCGCGGGCGGCGTGCACGCCACCGCCGAGCCGCAGCAGGTCATCGACGCGGGCTGGGACCTGGCGGGCATCGGCGAGGGCGAGTCGACGATCATCTCCCTCGTCCGGGCGCTCCAGGAGGACACGCCGCTCACCTCCGTCCCCGGCCTGGCGATCAAGGACTCCGACGGCGTCGCGCTGCGCACCAGGCCCGCGCCGCAGCTCCCGCTCGACACGTTCCCCTCGTTCGTCGGCAGGAGCGGGCCGATCGAGATCACCAGGGGCTGCCGTTACACGTGCCGCTTCTGTCAGACGCCGTTCATGTTCGGCGGGCAGTTCCGGCACCGGTCGGTGGCCAGTGTGCGCGAGCACGTGCGCGGCATGGTCGAGCGGGGCCTGCGGGACGTGCGGTTCATCACGCCGACCTCGCTGTCGTACGGCTCCCCCGGGCCCGACCCCGATCTCGGGGCGGTGGAGGAGCTGCTGGCCGGGGTCAAGGAGGAGCTGCCGCCGCACGGGCGGGTCTTCTTCGGCAGTTTTCCCTCCGAGGTGCGGCCCGAGCACGTCACCCCCGAGGCCATGCGGCTGCTCAGGCGGTACGTCGCCAACGACAACCTGATCATCGGGGCGCAGTCGGGGTCCGACCGGGTGCTGGCCGCCTCGGGGCGCGGGCACGACACCTCGCCCGTACGCGACGCCGTCAGGATCGCCGTCGAGCACGGCTTCCGGCCGAACGTGGACTTCATCTTCGGCATGCCGGGGGAGTCGGAGGCGGATCAGGCGCAGTCGCTCCGGCTCGCGGGCGACCTGGCCGACCTGGGGGCCCGCATCCACACCCACACGTTCATGCCGCTGCCGGGCACGCCGTGGCGTGACGCCGAGCCGGCGTTCATCCCGCTGGCCACGATGAGCGAGCTCGACCGGCTGGCGCAGCGCGGCGACGCCTACGGGCACTGGCGCAGGCAGGCTGAGCACGCCGTACGCCTGGCCGAGGCCGCCAAGGCCTACCCCCGCAGGGCCCGCCGCAGGCGCGCCACCGACTGAGCCCGCAGGGCCCGCCGCAGGCGTACCACCGACTGAGCCCGCAGTGCCGCCGCCGGCCGGCGTCAGGTCGGCCGCGGCCCGCCGTCGTCCTCGTCGTCCAGCATGCGCAGCGCCCGCTCGAAGGCATCGCTCACCGGCCGCAGCGCCTGCGAGAACGCGTTGACGAGCGGGCCGAAGATCTCGCTCACCTCGGTCATGAGGTCGGGACTCTTGTTCTCGGGAGGCGCCCACCGCATGGCGTCGGCGCTCAGCGTCTCCCACTCGTCGACGACACCGTCGATGGCGTCGAGCACGTGATCAGGGTCGCTTGGCATGACGTTTCTCCGTGAAAGGGCCGTCACGTCCACGGTACGTCAAGCGGGGATGGACACGCCCACTCCGCCCCGGGTCCGCGCGCCGTAGCGCTGCTTGTCGGCGTTCAGGTCGAGCGGCCGGATACTTGCGCGCCCGGCGAGGATCTCGTCGGTCAGCAGCGAGGCCGGCACCAGCCACGAGACCTCGAACTCCAGCCCGTCGGGGTCCCTGGCGTACAGCGCCTTGGTCGTGCTGTGGTCGGAGGAGCCGACCAGCGCGCCGAGCTCGGCCAGCTTGGCCTGCACGCGCTCCAGCTCCTCCAGGGTGTCGACCTCCCACGCCAGGTGGTAGAGGCCGACGGAGGTGCGCCCGGCGGACGAGGGGGAGGCCTGCTCGCCGACCTGGAACAGGCCCAGGTCGTGATCGTTCGAGGAGCCCGGAGCCTGGAGGAAGGCGGCGCCCCGCATGCCCATGACGACCTCGAAGCCGAGTGCCTCCCGGTAGAAGGCCACGCTGCGCTCCACGTCGCGGACGTAGAGGACCGCGTGGTTGAGCCGCTGTACCGGCATGGTGTGCCCCTTTCAACAGAGTCCCCTTCCAAACTAGTTGAACGCGCATATATCTAGCGATGGCCAGATGAGGACGAACCGACACGCGGGGCTGGAGTAGCGAGCGAACTGTCGGGCCGAGGCCGTAGCGTTCTCCGGGTACCCGACCGAGGAGAGGCCGATGCACGACACTGACGATGCAGCGCTGTTCAGGGTGGTTCACGGGGTCGCGGGGCGGTTCGCCGGCCAGCCCGTCCCCGTGGTGATGGAGGCCTTGCTGCGCCACCTGCCCCCGGCTTCGGGCGTCGAGGTGACGGACATCCGGAGGATCGCCGAGGAGATCAGCGTGGGGCGCGATCCGTCGGGCTTGTGAACAACCGCTTGTGAACAACTGATCGCCAGGAGAGCATCGAGTCATGTACGAGCCAACCCCTGACGATCGATTCACGTTCGGTCTGTGGACGGTCGGCTGGCAGGCGCGCGATCCGTTCGGGGACGCCGCCCGGGCGCCCCTCGACCCGGTCGAGAGCGTGCACCGGCTTGCCGAGCTCGGGGCCTACGGCGTCACCTTCCACGACGACGACCTGCTCGCCGTCGAACCCGATCGCGAGCGGGCGGTCGCGTCCTTCCGGAAAGCGCTTGCCGAGACCGGGCTGAAAGTGCCCATGGCCACCACCAACCTGTTCACCCACCCCGTCTTCCGCGACGGCGCCTTCACCAGCAACGACCGTGACGTGCGCCGATACGCCCTGCGCAAGGTCATGCGCAACCTCGACCTGGCCGCCTCGCTGGGCGCCTCCACCTACGTGTGCTGGGGCGGCCGCGAGGGGGCCGAGTCCGACGCGGCCAAGGACGTACGCGCCGCGCTCGGCCGCTACAAGGAGGCCATCGACCTGCTCTGCGGCTACGTACGCGAGCGCGGTTACGGCCTGCGCTTCGCCATCGAGCCCAAGCCGAACGAGCCCCGCGGCGACATCCTGCTGCCCACGATCGGCCACGCCCTGGCCTTCATCGGCGAGCTCGAACATCCGGAGATGGTCGGCCTCAACCCCGAGGTCGGCCACGAGCAGATGGCCGGGCTCAACTTCGTGCACGGCGTCGCCCAGGCGCTGTGGCACGGCAAGCTCTTCCACATCGACCTCAACGGCCAGCACGGCCCGCGCTTCGACCAGGACCTGATCTTCGGGCACGGCGACGTGATGAGCGCGTTCTTCCTGGTCGACCTGTTGGAGCACGGCGGTTACGACGGGCCGCGGCACTTCGACTACAAGCCCTTGCGCACCGAGGACCCCGAGGACGTGTGGGTCTCGGCCGCCGCCAACATGCGGACGTACCTGATACTCCGGGAGAAGGCCCGGAACTTCCGCGCCGACCCGGAGGTGCGCGAGGCGATGCGGGCCTCCCGCGTCGGGGAGCTCGGCCTGCCCACGCTCAACCGCGGCGAGACGCTGGCCGATCTGGCCGCGGACGATTTCGATCCCGAGGCAGCGGCCCGGCGCGGATACCATTTCTCCCATCTGAACCAGCTTGCGCTGGAGCACTTGTTAGGAGTTCGTGGGTGACGCTGGTCGCTGGGGTCGATTCCTCCACGCAGAGTTGCAAGGTCGTCATTCGTGACGCGAAGACGGGAGAGCTGGTTCGGCAGGGCCGCGCCGCTCACCCCGCGGGCACCGAGGTGCACCCCTCCCACTGGTGGACCGCGTTGTTGCGGGCCATCGAGGAGGCCGGTGGGCTCGACGGTGTGGCCGCCATCAGTGTGGGCGGGCAGCAGCACGGCATGGTCTGCCTCGACGAGTCGGGAAACGTCGTACGCGATGCGTTGCTGTGGAACGACACCCGCTCGGCCCAGGCGGCCCTTGACCTGATCGCGGAGTTGGGCGGGCCGCAGGCCTGGGCCGACGCGGTCGGTCTGGTGCCCGTGGCGTCGTTCACGGTGACCAAGCTGCGCTGGCTGGCCGAGCACGAGCCGGACAACGCCCGCCGCACGGCCGCCGTGTGCCTGCCGCACGACTGGCTCACCTGGCGCCTGTCGGGCGCGCTCGCGTCCGGCGTCCCGTTCTCCGCCGCGGCCTGGGCGGACGCGCCGCTGCCTCCCCTGTCGCACCTGGCCACCGACCGGGGCGACGCCTCGGGCACCGGCTACTGGTCGCCCGCGACGGGCGCCTACCGTACGGACCTGCTCAAGGCCGCCTTCGGCGCGGTCCCGCTGCTGCCCAAGGTGCTGGGGCCGGCCGAGGAAGTGGGCGCGGCCGTCGCGGGAGGGGCCGGCCCGGTCCTGATCGCCCCCGGCACGGGCGACAACATGGCCGCCGCGCTGGGCGTGGGAGCCCGGCCGGGCGACGTCGTGGTGTCGCTCGGGACGTCCGGCACGGTGTTCGCGGTCGCGGAGACGCCCAGCGCCGACCCCACGGGCGCCGTCGCCGGCTTCGCCGACGCCACGGGCCGCTTCCTGCCGCTGGTGTGCACGCTCAACGCCGCCCGCGTCATGGACGCCGCCGCCCGCATCGCCGGGGTCTCCCTGGACGAGCTCAGCGACCTGGCCCTCCAGGCGCCTCCCGGTGCCGACGGCCTCACGCTGGTCCCGTACCTGGAGGGCGAACGCACCCCGAACCGCCCCACCGCCACCGGCTCCGTCCACGGCCTCACCCTGACCACCTCCACCCCCGCCCACCTGGCGCGGGCCGCCATCGAAGGCATGCTCTGCGGCCTGGCCGACGCGCTGGACGCGCTGGCCCTGCGGCCGGAGCGGGTGCTGCTGATCGGCGGCGCGGCCCGCTCGGAGGCGGTCCGCCGGATCGCCCCCACGATCTTCGGCGTGCCGATCACGGTGCCGCCGCCCGCCGAGTACGTCGCCGACGGCGCCGCCCACCAGGCCGCCACGCTGGTGGCCACCCCTGACTGGCAGTCGGGCGACACGGCCGTGTACGAGGGCGAGGCGATCCCCTCGATCCGCGACCGCTACGCCCGCGCCACGGGTCACATCCTCGACTGACGCGTCCCCCTGCGCACCCCCGAGGGCTCCCCGCCTTCGGGGGTGCGGGAAGCGTGACTCAGGGGAGGGTCAGGGTCGGGTGGGGGACGGCACCTGATGTGGCGGGCAGGGGCCGATCGCGACAGTAGGGGCATGACCGCAGTGAAGAGGCTCTCCCCCTGGATCGCCTGTGCCTCCATCTTGTTCTCGGTGGTCGCGGTGGTGGCGGGCCAGTTCGGTCCCGACCCTGCCCTCGACCCCATGAACGTCACCATCAGCGAGTACGCCGTGTCCGACCGCGGGGGCGTCACGGAGGTCGCGATGGCGGTGCTCGGGATCGGATCCCTGGCGCTGCTGGCGGGGCTGCGGTCTGCGGGGGCGCCCGTCAAGGGGGCACCGCAGTGGTTGCTGACGGTGTGGTCGGGCGCTCTCGTGGTGGCCGCGGTGGTCCCGACCACCCCGCTCGGCCACGACCTCGACCTGGCGGCCCAGATCCACCGGTACGTCTCGATCGCGGCGTTCGTGAGCCTGCCTGCCGCCGGCGCGCTGATGGTGCCCAGGCTGGCCTCAGACGCCTCCTGGAAGCCCGTTGCGAGGGTGGTGGAGTGGGTGGCCCTGGCGGGGGGTTTCGGGCTGCTGGCCATCACGTACGTGGCCATGCCTGGCGAGCGGGTGATGATCGGGCTCGTCGAGAGGTTGCTGCTGGGCGCGGAGGTGGCGTTGCTGGCCGTCCTGGCGGGCTGGCTGGTACGGCTCACCTGGCGGCGGAGCGCCACACGGGCCGCCATGGCCGCAAATTTCCCGACATATCACAGATTTATCGCTAGTCGATCTTAAAAGCATCTGTTTCGGTGCTATTCTCTCCCGCGATCTTCTATCCGGGAGCAGGTGTCATGGCATCGGGCAGATCCATCAGATTCAAGATCTCGACGCTGCTCGTCATCCCCTTGATCTCCCTGATCGCGCTCTGGGGCTTCGCCGCGAGCACCACGTCGGGAGAGGCTCTCAACCTGCTCAAGGTCGAGACCATCTGGACAGATGTCATCAACCACACCGACGGCCTGGTCGGCAACCTCCAGACCGAGCGACTGGCCTCGGCCGAGCGCCTGGCCGGCACCGGCGGCGACCCGGACGCGCTGGCCAAGGCGCGGGCCAAGGTGGACAACAACAACAAGACGCTGCGCCAGCGGGCGATGGGCGAGGACGCGCAGTCGGCGCTCACGGACGACATGAAGACCCAGCTCCAGACGGTCTTCGAGGCGATCGACCGGCTGCCGGACATCCGGCGCAAGGTGGACGACCGCCGGCTCACGCCGGGTGGCCTCGTCACGGAGTACGCGAAGATCTCCGACGAGGTCCACCTGTTGTACTCCCGCCTGACGACGAGCACGGACCTGGAGCTGGCGCTGCAGGCGCAGGGCCTGATCTCGGCCGACGAGGTGCGCGAGCTGCTGTCCCGCGAGCACGCCCTGATCATCGCCTCGAACGGCCGGGTGAGCATGCACGACGTGCACCTGCTGGCCGGCATCGACGGCACCCGCAGGCACCTGTTCCCCAAGGCGCTGGCCAACCTCGACACGGAGCTGCGGGCCCCGTTCGAGAAGCTGTACTTCTCGCCCCGCTACGTCACCATGGAGAACCTCCTGGAGGCCTACATCGGCGGCGAGCCGCTGGACCTGGACCTCTGGCGGGGCATCTCGGACCAGGTGCAGAAGGAGTACCGCGAGTCGATCTGGCGCACCGGTGACAAGCTGCTGGCCCGGATGGAGCCCGCGGGCGTGGCCATCGCGGTGCGGGCCGGGGTCGCCGGCGCGCTCGGCCTGATCGCGGTCATCGTCTCGATCGTCATCTCCGTCAAGATCGGCCGCAGGCTCACCCGCGAGCTGGGCGCGCTGCGCCGTACCGCGCTGGACCTGGCGGAGATCAGGCTGCCCGACGTCGTGGCCAAGCTGCGCAAGGGCGAGCCCGTGGACATCGCGGCCGAGGCCCCGCCCATCACGGTGAGCCGGAAGTCGACCAGCGAGGTCCGCGACCTGGCGGCGGCGTTCGACAGCGTGCAGAGCACGGCCGTGGACGCCGCCGTCGAGCAGGCCAAGCTGCGCGAGGGCGTCTCCGAGGCGCTGCGGAACCTGGCCAGGCGCAGCCAGTCGCTGCTGCAGCGCCAGCTCAGGCTGCTGGACGAGATGCAGCGCCAGACCGAGGAGCCCGAGGCGCTGGAGCGCCTGTTCAAGCTCGACCACCTCACCACCCGCATGCGCCGCCACGCGGAGGGCCTGGTGCTGCTCTCCGGCGGCGCGGCGGGCCGCAGGTGGCGCGGCGTCATCCCGATGGAGGACGTGCTCAGCGGTGCCGCCGCCCAGGTGGAGGAGTACACCCGGGTACGCGTCTACCCGATGCCCGAGGCGGGCGTCTCCGGCGCGGCGGTGGCCGACCTCATGCACCTGTTCGCCGAGCTGATCGAGAACGCCACCACCTTCTCCTCGCCCAGCAACGAGGTCTCCGTGCACGGCGAGATGGTCGGCAGGGGCTTCGCGGTCGAGATCGAGGACCGCGGCCTGGGCATGGACGAGGCCACGCGCAGGGCCGTCAACGAGCGGCTGGCCAGCCCGCCGGAGTTCGACGCGTCGCAGACCGAGCGGCTGGGGTTCGCGGTGGTCGGCATGCTCGCGGCCAGGCACGGCATCAAGGTGACCCTCAAGCCGTCGCCGTACGGGGGGACCACGGCCATCGTGCTCGTGCCCGGCACGCTGGTGGAGCCGATGGCGACGCCGGTGCAGCCGGTCGAGTTCGAGCCGGTGCCGGTGTCGATGATCCGGCCCGACCTTCAGGACGCCACGGGGCCGGGCGAGCTGCCGCGGCGCGTCCGTACCAGCAGGCGCAACGGCGCCGCGTCCTCCCCGCCGGCCCTGCCGCAGCAGGCCCCGCCGCAGGACGACGCGCCGCCGCAGCAGGTGCCCCGCCACGAGCGCCCCGCGGGCCTGCCGCAGCGCCAGCGGGCCGCGGGGTTGCCGCAGCGGGAACGGCAGACGGGGTTGCCGCAGCGGGAACGGCAGGCAGGTTTGCCGCAGCGGGAACGGCAGACGGGGCTGCCGCGGCGGCTCGACCAGGAGCCGCCCGCGACGCCACCGATCGCAGAGCGTTCGCCGGAGGAGACCAGGGCGCTGCTCTCCTCGCTCCAGTCCGGCTGGCAGCGCGGACGGCAGGAAAGTGACCAGGATGGGGGATCTCAATCGTGAGCCGCGAGCACGAGTGGGTTGACGAGGAGGCCGGGCCTGTCGTGCGGCCGTACGCGGTCGCGCGCGGACGCACGAGGTCCGCCTCCTCCGAGGTCGACCTGCTGGCGACCGTCGTCTCGACGGGGCTGCCCGTCCCGGCCAAGGCCGAGCTGAGCGCTCAGCACCGGCGCCTGCTGTCCTGCGTGGGGGGCAGGAGCAGGCCCGTCGTGGAGGTGGCCTCCGATCTGGGCCTGCCCGTCGGCGTCGTACGGGTGCTGCTGGGGGACCTGCTGGAGCACGGCCTGGTGACGGTGCGCCCGCCACGGGACAAGGCCGCCACCCCGACGGAGAGCCTGCTCCGCGAGGTGATCAACGGTCTCCGGGCGTTGTGAGCCCGATCAGTTGGCCGAGGTGAGCGTCCTCAGGGAGTGCTCGACCAGCGTGATCATGACCTCCTTGGCGGAGGTCCTGCGGCGTACGTCGCAGAGCATGACCGGGACGTCGTCGTCCAGGTCGAGTGCGATGCGCACGTCGTCCACGCTGTGCTGCTCCGCGCCGTCGAAGCAGTTGACGGCCACCACGAACGGCGTGCCGCGCTGCTCGAAGTAGTCGACGGAGGGGAAGCAGTCGGTCAGCCGCCGGGTGTCGGCGATCACGACCGCGCCCAGCGCACCGTAGGACAGCTCGTCCCACATGAACCAGAACCGCTCCTGCCCCGGCGTCCCGAACAGGTAGACGACCAGCCCCTCACGGATCGTGATGCGGCCGAAGTCCATCGCCACGGTCGTGGTGGTCTTGGCCTCGACGCCGTCGAGGTCGTCGACGCCGATCCCGCGGTCGGAGAGCACCTCCTCCGTGCGCAGTGGCTTGATCTCGCTGATCGACCCGACCAGGGTGGTCTTGCCGACGCCGAACCCACCCGCGATCAGGATCTTGAGCGCGACGGGGTCCTCAGAGAGCACGGAGTCCATTGATCACTTCCTTGAGAATGCGCTCATTCGACCGCGCGCCTCCGGCTGAGGGCGACGTCACCGAGATGAGGCCGTGGTCACGCATGTCACCGAGCAGGACCCGGATGACGCCGACGGGCAGGTCGAGCTCGACGGCCAGGTCGGCCAGCGAGATCGGTTCACGGGCCGCCCGCAGGATGAGTTGCTGTTCGGGCCCGAGGTCGCCAGGGGGGTCGCCGATGGCGCGCACGGTTGCCACGAGGTCGAACGCGTCTCCTGATGAGCGCGTGCGACCGCGAATGAGAGCATAAGGCCGGACGACGGGTCCCGCCTCCTCATCGAACCACTGCGGGCTATCGCTCATGACGCTCCAGCGCGCGGGTTGGTGGTGATGTGCTGGCCCACCCGCTTGACCAGCATCGCCATCTCGTAGGCGATCTGGCCGACGTCCACGTTCGCCTCGGCGATCACTGCCAGGCAGGTGCCCTGGCCCGCCGCCGTCACGAACAGGAACGCCGACTCCATCTCCACAATGGTCTGGCGCACGTCGCCGCCGCCGAAATGCCGCCCGGTGCCGCGGGCCAGGCTCTGGAACCCGGCCGCCACGGCCGACAGGTGCTCGGCGTCCTCGCGGGTCAGCCCCTTGGAATGACCCACGGCCAGGCCGTCGGTCGACAAGATGACCGCCTGGCGCACGGCGGCGACCCTCGTGGCGAGGTCGTCCAGCAGCCAGTTCAGCTCACCGGCGTTGGTGGTCGGCGCACTCATGCGTCCCCCTTACTCATGGGCCCCTCCTGGGAGGCTTCTTCTCTGGCGCGTTGGGTCCCCCGCTGGAAGGCGGAGAACAGGTCGCGTACCTCATCGGGAGAGCGTTCGGCCGGCTCGGGCGCCGGCTCCTGCTCGGGCTCCTGCGGGGTCTCCTTGAGCTGCGGCACCAGGTTCGCCTGCCGCACCCGCCTGGGCAGCCCCGCGTGGGTGCCGGAGCTCACGACCGCGAGCGCCTTCTTCCTCGTACGGCTGGGCAGCGCGGCCTTGCCGTCACCGCCGGCCGCCTCCAGCGCGGACTGCTCGGTCACCAGCGAGCGCGGCACCAGCACGATGGCCGTGGTGCCGCCGAAGGGCGAGCGGCGCAGCAGCACGTTGATCCCGTGCCGCTGGGCCAGCGTGGCGACCACGAACAGGCCGAGCTGGTCGCTGTCGGCCAGGTCGAACTCGGGGGGCGCGGCGAGCAGCGCGTTGAAGCGCGCGTACTCGTCGGCCGACAGCCCGAGCCCCTTGTCCTCCACCTCGATGGCGTAGCCGTTGCTCACCAGGTCGCCGCGCACCTGGACCACGGTGTCGGGCGGCGAGTAGATGGTGGCGTTCTCGACCAGCTCGGACAGCAGGTGGGTGACGTCGGCCGCGGCGGTGCCGTCGATGGCGCCCGCCGGCATCGTCCCCACGGAGACCCTGGTGTAGTCCTCGATCTCGGCGACCGCCGCCCGGACGATGTCGATCACGGGCACCGGCTTGCGCCAGGCCCGCCCCGGCGCGGCGCCGGACAGCACGATCAGGCTCTCCGCGTGCCGCCGCATGCGCGTGGTCAGGTGGTCCAGCCGGAAGAGCTCCTCCAGCCTGTCGGGGTCGTGGGTGCGCCGCTGCATGCCGTCGAGCAGCGCGAGCTGGCGGTGCAGCAGGCCCTGCTTGCGCCGGGCGAGGTTGAGGAAGACCTGGCCGATGCCGCGCCGCAGCGCCGCCTGGCCGACCGCCGCCGTCACGGCGGTGCGCTGCACGTACCCGAAGGCCCTGGCCACGTCGGTGATCTCAGCGGAACCGCTCACCTTGATCGCCTTGGCCTCCTTCCGCACGTCGACGTCCTCACCCCGGCGCAGCCGCGCCACGATGTCGGGCAGCCGCCTGCCCGACAGCTCGACCGCCGCGGCACGCAGCCCGGCGAGCTCTCCGGCCAGGCGACGACCGAAGCGTACAGAGATGATGATCGACGCGAGCACGGCGATCAAGCCGACGCCGCCCGCGATGCCGATCTCGACGACGGTGCCGGTGGCGGCCTGCGACGTACGGGCGGCCAGGGCGTCGGAGGAGGTCTTGCCGAGGTCGTCGAGGCGGCCGGTGAGCTTGTCGACGGCCCGGTGCCAGCCCTCGGCGTCGGGGGGAGGCGCGCCGGTCTTGATGACGCGCGACTCCATGGTGGCGAAGGTGAGGAACGGCTCGGTGGCGAAGACCTGCTCGTACGGCCTGCGCAGCGTCACGTCGAGCCCGGCCAGGCCGCGCGAGTGCAGGAACTTCCTGGAGGCCGCGTACTCGGTGAAGGCCGCCGTCTCCTGCGGGGTGAGCCGCGCGTCGGCCAGGGCGCCGATGGCCAGGGCGTGCTCCCTGGCGATGTACTCCCTGGCCATGCCCATGGCCTGCAGCGACGACGCCTGCTGGAAGATCTCCAGGTCGGAGACCGTGATCAGGTGGTCGTAGAGCTGGAAGAGGGCGTCGAGCACGCGGTTGTACTCGGTCAGGCCGGCCAGGCGGGAGCTGATCCCGTTGTCGATGTCCGACCGGATCAGGGCGAGCCTGTCGAGAGCCATGTTGAGGTTGTCGAGCGGCCGTCGAAGGTCGTCTCCGACCGCGCCGCCGGCGTCCGTGACGGCCTGCCTGAAGTCGGCGACCGACTTGTCGGTACGGGCGCGCTGGCCGCCGAGCACCTCGGTGAGCTCACGCGTCGTGAGCGCCTCCGCGGAGCGCACGCGCTCGGCCTGGAGCTGTAATCCCAGGTCGGTGGAGGTGACGCCGATCGTGTCGTAGAGGGTGTTCGCGCGGAGCAGTGACTGGGCGTCGCCCATGGTGAGGTTGAGGACGAAACCCCAGAGCGCGCTCAGAGACAGGAGGGGTAGCAGCAGCAATAAAAAGATCTTGAACCGAATTGACCGGTTTCGCGAGCCCATGTCCCAACCTCGAGTCGGGGGCATTTCCACACCTTGTGTAAATACACCTCCGGAAGATCGCACAGGAGACTAGCACCGATTATGCTTCCGGCGCAGTGGGAGGAAGGCGTTCATTACCGTGATTATTGGGACAAGATCCCCCGATCCCGGCGTCCTGTGGCCACCGTCGTCCACAGCCACCCGAGCGCGACCAGCG
This sequence comes from Nonomuraea sp. NPDC050202, assembly GCF_040656115.1. Taxonomy (NCBI): domain Bacteria; kingdom Bacillati; phylum Actinomycetota; class Actinomycetes; order Streptosporangiales; family Streptosporangiaceae; genus Nonomuraea; species Nonomuraea sp. NPDC050202. The sequence continues at coordinate 182,393 of NZ_JBFALF010000006.1, forward strand.
AGATCACGATGAGTCCCGCCCAGTTCAGCAGCGTGTACACGTGCACCTGCCACTGCGTCACGTGCGGCACCCGGCCGATGCGCAGCAGCTCGAACTGCCACGGCCGCCCGGTCAGCACCAGCGTGACCGCGATCGCGATGGCGCTCATCGAGTCCCACAACGCGTGCAGCAGCGAGACGCCCAGATAGGTCAGCACGACCGGCCCGGTCACCCGCCCGCCCGCGCGGAACAGCGCCCCGCCCGCGATCGCGGTCCACAGGCCGTGCCCGACCGGGGTCAGGATGCCGCGCAGCACCTCGGTCTCCACGAGCTGCGTCAGCGACAGGCCGCCCGCGGTGAACAGGGCGTTGAAGGCGTACCCCGCGCTCTCGAAGGCGGCGAAGCCGAAGCCGACGGTGGCGCCCAGCACCACCCCGTCCCTGGTCGCGCGCCTGGCCACGTGCCGGGTGACGAAGACCAGGGCCGCCAGCTTGACCCCCTCCTCGATCAGGCCGACCAGCACGTACATGAGCAGCGACGGCCGCAGCAGCCAGCTCTCCAGCAGCGACGCGCCCAGCACCCCCAGCACGCCGCCCACCACGAACGCCACGAACAACCGCTCGACCGTCACCTCGGGCGAGCGTTCCCGCCCGTACGCCCACACCACGAACGTCACCGGCACCAGGAAGCTGCCGAACAGCACCACGGTCGGCACCAGGTTCGCGTTGCCCGTCCAGCCGGTCACGATCACCGTGGCCAGCCAGAGGGCCAGACCCGTCAGGAAGATCCGCGACCACAGGGCCCTCATCGCGCCAGCTCCGCCACGGCCCGCAGCGCGGCCGCGACGGCCGCCTCCTCACGCGCGGCGGGCTCGGTGTCGGAGCCCGCGATCGCGATCCTGCCGAACCGGCCGCGCGCCGCGTCCGCGGGGAACGGCCCGTCCGGGTAGAACGCGTGCCACGGCCGGCAGTACTCGGGCGCCAGCGCGTGACCCCACCGGTGCACGGTGATCGCCACGATGTCCCCGCCAGGATCGAAGCCGGCCGGGCCTAGCAGCCGGGCGAGCTGGTCCCTGACGGTGTGCTCCAGCGTGCTGTACGGCGTCATGAGCAGCTCCCGCCTGCCCGCCGCGGACCCCGCGCCGGGGCCCAGCTCGGACCGGCACGGCGTGGCCAGCATCCGCACGGTGTCCGGAGGCGTGAACGCGCTCGCGCACCAGTACGCGCCCGTCCACCGCACCCGCCGCACGCCCAGCCGCCGCCAGGCGCCCGGGTCGCGCAGCCGTACGGTCGCCTCCAGCAGCGGCACCCGCGACGCCTGCCGCAGCGCCCGCCGCCGCTCCGGCGGCAGCTCGGGCACCAGGTACGGCACCACGGCGCTCCAGCAGGCCAGGATCACCGCCCCCGCCTTCACGGTGCGCACCTGATGGCCGTCGAAGTACCCCACGGTCGCGGACCCGGCGCCGTCCCGTACGGACACCACCGGGCTGGACGTCCTTACGCGGGCCCGCCCGTCCAGCGCGGGCACGGCGGCCACGGGCACGGGCCCGTGCCAGCGCCGCCGCACGGTCGGCGAGTTGTACCTGGACGGCTGCTCCCTGCTGAGCCCGAGCCCGGCGAACCCCGGATAGCCGGTGCCCCAGGCGTCGATCGCGCCGAACGCCCGCGTGTCGTACCCCCAGTCCGGGCACGACATGGTCCTGCAGAACCGTTCGGCGTCGGGATGCGCCCCGCACACCTCCCGCAGGAACTCCGCGTACGTCAGCCCCGCCAGCCGCTCCTGCTTGCCCTCGGCCGGCAGCCCGGGGAACCAGTCGGGCGGATCCTCGTGCAGCGCGCGCAGGTCCCGCCGCGCCTGCCAGGCGATCGGCAGCCGGTCGATCCAGCCGGGGGAGGCGGTCGCGACCAGGGTGTCCGCGCCGAAGCTCTCCGCGTCGCACATCACCGCGTCGAAGCCGGCCCACCACCCGGCGGCCGGCTCGTGCCCGCCGGGCTCGTCGTGGTTGCCGAGCAGGTTGTGGTCGCCGAGCAGGTTGTGGTCGCCGAGCAGGTCGTGGTTGCCGAGGACGTCGTGGTTGTCGAGGAGGAGGACGCTCGCCCGAGGGCGGCGGCGCAGCCACTCGGCCGCCGCGCTGCGCCCGCCGCGCCCTCCTCCGACCACGACGAGGTCGTAGCGCTCCCCCGTGGCCACGGGGGAGCCGGCGTGCTGCCAGAAGCGGCCGTCCCGCAGCGCGTGCGCGACGCCGAGCGCCTCGCTGGTGTCCCCGCTCACCGTGAAGGGGTCCGGCGGGGTCTGCGGCTTGGGGGCCACGCTGCCGGCCACGCAGCTCACGGCGATGCCGTCGAAGAAGTCCCTGCGGGTAATGGGCACGTCCATGCCGAGCGCTCGCGGAGTGAAGCTCATGCCGCGATCATCAGCAGCCGGGAGAAAAGCCGCATCCCGACGCGCAGGGCCCGGGAAACATTTTGCCCGCCCTATTACCGCGAGGCCGATTTGGCGGGTGATGCCGATCTCGCCCGCATCATCCCAGGTAGTGGCATGGCGACGAACCAGTAATCCGCTGAATCCCGCGAATACCGACGTTACTCTCTCTCGCGCTCCCCGCTTCCTCTAGCGTTTTGACCAATGTCCATGGAGCGAAATGGAGCGGCCATGCATAAAGCAATTCCCGGGATATTCCTGAGCACTCTGGTCATTGCCGGATGCTCCTCGGCGGAGGAGCCCAAGCCGCCCGCCGCCTCGGCGCCGCCCGCGTCGGCATCCGCCGCCAGCGCCAAGCTGCGTGCCGCGCTGCTGCCGGTGCCCAAGGGCATGAGCGTGGCGTACGGGCCCGAGCTGGGCGAATTCGGCATGCTCAAGTCCACCCAGCAGGGGCTGGAGGCCGTCCGCAAGGCCAGGGCGCAGCACCCCGAGTGCGCGGGGGCCGCCCAGCTCGACGCCGCCAAGCCGGAGGTGGCCAAGTCGCCCGCCGCCGTCGTCGCCTTCTCCGCGGCCCGCGGCTCGATCACGCAGGCCGTGGTCGCGCTGCCGAAGGCCGCCTTCCCCGAGCCGCTGCCCAAGCAGTGCGCCGACTACACGGCCGACGTGGGGGGCACGAAGGTCACGTACAAGACCAAGACGCTGGACATGCCCACCAAGGGCGACCAGTCGCGGGCCTACCTGACGACGGCGGCCGGCGACAAGAACAACGCGCAGATCGGCTCGGTCATGATCAGGCGGGGGAACCTGGTCATGAGCATGCTGGTGGTCGGGCAGCGGGTCAAGCCGCAGGGCCTGTACGAGCTGGCGAACCTGGCCGACCAGAACCTCGCCCGCGTGAAGCCGTAGGCTTCACGATCTTCGGAAGCGTCGGAGGCGGCTCCGCGGCCCTTGTTGACGTCCCGAACGTTGATCAGGACCGACTTCTCAGGGGGATACGTGAACGTTCGCCGAGCCGCCGCCCTCCTGGCCGGATGCGCCGCCGAGCCTCGCGCCGGCCGTGCCCGGCCGTACGTACGGGCCGCTAGATGAGGACGTGCGCGTCCGGGCGGCCGACGAAGGAGAACTGGGCGTTCCTGGTCAGCTTGATGTGGTCGGCCTGCCAGGTGTGCATCGCGGTGTCGGCGCTGCGCCAGTAGACGAAGTTGAACCGGTCCGCCGAGTAGATCTTGACCCCGTCCTCCTTGAGCCGTCGCACGAGGTGGGTGTCCTCGCCACGGGTGATGTCGGCGAACGGGTACGTGCGGAACAGGTCCGCCTTGCCGAGGAACGTGCCGCCCTGGACCAGCCACGAGTAGCGGTGTTCGAGCCCGGGCAGCCGGAACATCGTGGTGTTGCTGCCCTCGAAGTAGGCGTAGTGCGCGCCCTTGCCGGTCATCTCCGCGTCCGAGAAGTCGAAGGAGCGCACCAGGTCCGACAGGTAGTGCTCGCCGTACAGGTTGTCGTCGTCCATCTTGGCGATCAGCTCGCCCTCGGCGGCGGCGATGCCCAGGTTCATGCACGCGCCGAGCGACAGCGAGGAGTCGGCGGGCAGGACGGTGACGTCCGTGATGCCCGCCATGCGAGCCTTGTCCGCCACCACGACGGGGTCGATGTCCAGCCCGTGCAGCACCATGACGAGCTGCAGCGGCCGGTGGATCTGCTTGGCCACCGAGGAGATCGCGTGCTCGATCTGGGAGGCGCGGTTGGTGGGCAGGACCACGGTGATCGAGCGCGACCGGGGCGTCACGTGGTGCCCGAGGTCCTGGAGGATCTGGTCCACGCGGTGCGAGAACAGGTGCTTGTCGAACACCTCGCGCATCGCCAGGTGCCCCATCCTGGCCCGCAGCTCCGGGCTGTTGATCAGGTGCAGCACCTGGTTGTACGACTCGACCGGCTCTCGCGCGATCGGGATCAGCTCGCCGAACGTCTCCTCGATGGCCCGCGACCACCCCGACACCACGGGGGTCGAGCAGGCGGAGAGCTCGAAGACGCGCCGCGCGCACATGGTCGGCGAGTCGAGCACGGAGTTGACGTTGAGGAAGACCTTGTACATCCGGTACGCGGCCAGCATCTGGTCGTAGGGCAGCTCGCCCACGATGTGCGGCCGGTACTTCTCCGGCCAGGCGTACTTCTCGTCCACCTCGCCGTTGCGCGCGAAGATGTGCAGCCCCAGCTCCCTGACCGGGTCGAGCACGGTCTCCATCTGCTCGCGGCGCTCGGGGTGCTTGTCGCGGAAGTACATCCCGGCGAAGACGACGTCGTGCAGGCGGCCCTTGTTCTGCTGGATCGGGTTGTGCACGCGGGGCTGGGCGGCGAACTGCAGCACGTCCACCCGGTCGTGTCCCAAAATTTCCCGATATTTCGGCACCATGTCACCGTCGCAGGTGAACACGTAGTCGAACAGCTTGGCCGTGTCGATGAAGAAGTCGAAGTTCGGCGGGTCCTCCTTGTTCCAGAAGACCGTCGGGATGCCCTCGCTCCTGCACCAGGCCACCAGGTCGCGCAGCGGGTCCTTCGGCGCGTTCGTGCCGGTCATCTGGTAGCGCCAGCGGCCCTGGTTCCCGTGCCAGGCCGACTCGCAGAACAGCAGGTCGGGCCGCTTCTCCGCGAAGATCTCCGGCCAGTCCTTGAGCCCGAACTCGATCTGGTCCCACTCGTAGCGGAAGGCCATCCTGGAGAAGTCGTCCAGGATCACCGCCACCTTGAGGTCGGGCCGGTTCACCGGGCCGTTCGGCCACTTCACCGCCGGCACCTCGACCAGCGGCGGCCGGTTCTCGGCCGCCGCGGTCGCCAGGCTCACCGGGATGGGGGCCTTGGGCGCCCGGTCCTTCGACCGCACCGCCTCGACGATCTTCCCCGGGCTCTTCGAGCCGAGGGCCTCGCCCAGCTTGAACGTGCGCTTGGCCTGCGTGGCCTCCAGCTTCCAGGTGGCGTACGCGGCCTTGGCCTCGGCGATCTCCAGCCGCCGGCGCAGCTCCCTGACCTCCGCCTCGTACCGCTCGACGAGCTTGCGCTCCTCGGGCAGCCAGTTGACGGGGCCGAGACGCTGGTAGGTGGGCTGTTCAGGGGTTTCGGCCATGGTGGTACGCCAATCGCTCAGCAGAGGTAAGTCATAGTACGGCGGATATCGCCGTTATTCGGGGCGTTTGCCCTGAGAGGCGGGCGCGAGGTTGTCCCCCTTGAGCCAGGCGGCGATCACCGTGGCGATGCGCGGCCCGGACTTGCCGTCCCACAGCACCGGCAGCTCGCCGGCCGGCGTGGCGGCCCCGTCGGCCAGCGCCTTCTCCGCCGCGGCGGGCAGCAGCGCGGGCGTGACCAGGCGGTTCGTGCCGTGGGTGATCGTGATCGGGCGCTCGGTGTTGGGCCTGACGGTCAGGCAGGGGACGCCCAGCATGGTCGTCTCCTCCTGGACGCCGCCGGAGTCCGTGACGACCAGCGCGGCACCCCGGACGAGTGAGAGGAAGTCCACATAGCCCAGCGGGTCGACGACCTTGATCGACTCGCCGTCCACGAGACCCGCCTCGGCCAGCCGTACCTTGCCGCGCGGGTGGATCGGCACCACGATCGGGACCTGCCGCGAGACCTCCAGCACCGCGTCCACCAGCTCCTTGGCGGCCTCCGGGCTGTCCACGTTCGCGGGGCGGTGCAGGGTGGCGACCGCGTAGCGCTCCGGCAGGCCGAGCCGCGCCACCACGGGCGCCGGGTCGAGCTTGGGCAGCGCCGAGAACAGGCTGTCGATCATCGGGTTGCCCACCAGGTGCACCTTGGCCGCGGGCACCCCCTCGTTCGCCAGGAACGCCAGCGCCTCCGGCGAGGTCGCGAAGAGCAGGTCGGCCAGCGCGTCGGTGACGACCCGGTTGACCTCCTCGGGCATGCCGCGGTCGAACGAGCGCAGCCCCGCCTCCACGTGCGCGGTCGGCACGCCGAGCTTGGCGCAGACCAGGATCGCGGCCAGCGTGGAGTTCACGTCGCCGTAGACCACGACCAGGTCGGGCTCGTGCTCCTGGACGACCTCCTCCAGGCCCACCAGCAGCGCCGCGGTCTGCTTGGCGTGGCTGCCGGAACCCACCCCCAGGTTCGCGACCGGCTCGGGCAGGCCGAGGTCGGCGAAGAAGACGTCGGACATCAACGCGTCATAGTGCTGACCAGTGTGGATGATGCCCTGCCGCACGCCGAGCTCGCCGAGTGCCCGCACCACCGGGGCCGCTTTCACGAAATTGGGACGAGCACCCAATACGTGCAGGACCAGGGGGTTCTCCCTCATTGACCTCGCCTTTCATAGCGGAAGGGAAAAAACGCTGCCTATGGTACGGTCCCACCGTGGCATCCGACGCCAGTCGTCAAGACTCCTCCAAGGTTTCCGCGAAGTCCGCCCGTGCCGGCGTCGGTGGGCTTCTCAAGGGATTCGTCCAGCACCCGATCATCGTCTCCCGCGTGGTGATGACGAAGGTCAAATCTGATCCCGTGCGGGTGGCACAGGCCGCCGCCGACACACTCCCGCCCAGGTTGCGGCCCATCGTCGGCAGCGTCGCCTGGCCGGCCGCCCGCCGGGCCCGGCGCATGGTGCGCAAGTTCGGCATGCGCGTGGTCAAGGGGCCGTGGAACGAGGCCAAGGAACACTGGGACGCCGGCCGGGTCAGCGAGGCCGCCGCCGTGCTCGAGGCCCACACCAAGTACCCGTTCGTCAAGCGCAGGGCCGCCTACTACCGGGGCGAGCTGGCGGCGATCAGCCCCGACCCGATCCCGCCCGGGCCCAAGGTGGCCATCCTGAGCCGGGTGCAGAACCGGGTCCTGCACGTGGTCACCAACGCCCTGCCGTACACGCAGGCCGGCTACACCGTGCGCACCCACCGCATCGTCACCTCGCAGAAGGCCGCCGGGATCGACCCGCACGTGGTGACGAGCTGGGGCTGGCCGATGCTGCAGGGGCACGCGGACGCGACGCCGTACGAGGAGCTCGACGGCATCCCCTACCACCGGCTGCTGCCCGAGCCGCACCGCGAGATGCCGTTCGAGACCCAGGGCCGCATCGTCAGGGGCGCCGACCGGGTCACCAAGCTCACGGCCGAGCTGCGGCCGCAGGTGCTGCACGCCGCCACCGACCACCGCAACGGCTCGATCGCGCACGCCGTGCGCGACAGGACGGGCACCCCGTTCGTCTACGAGGTCCGCGGCTTCCTGGAGGAGACCTGGGCCTCCCGCGACCCGAAGCGCATCGGCAGCCAGCGGCACGTGCTCCAGCGCGAGCGCGAGGCGTTCCTGATGCGCGAGGCCGACGCGGTCGTCACGCTGGCCGAGACCATGGCCGCCGAGATCGTCGAGCGCGGCGTGCCCAGGGAGAAGATCCACCTGGCGCCCAACGCCGTGGACGACACGCTGCTGACGGCCCACTACGACGGGGCCTCCTTCCGCCGCGAGTACGGCATCGGCGACGACGAGATCGTGGTCGGCTCGGTGTCCAGCATCGTGGCCTACGAGGGCTTCGCCACCCTGCTGCGGGCCGCCGCGCTGCTGCGCGACCAGCGAGCCCCCGTGCGCGTGCTCATCGTGGGCGACGGCACCGAGCGCCCCAACCTGCTCGAGCTGGTCGAGGAGCTGGGGCTGAGCACCGCGATCCTGCCGGGACGCGTCGGCCCTGACGAGGCGCTGCAGGCGCAGGACGCCATCGACATCTTCGCCTGCCCGCGTGAGGATCTGCGGGTTTGCCGACTTGTTACGCCATTGAAACCGGTCGAGGCGATGGCGCTCGGCAAGCCCGTCGTGCTCAGCGATCTGCCCGCGCTGTCCGAGCTCGTCGGCTCCGACGGCGCCGGGATGCTCGTGCCCGCGGGCGATCCGGCCGAGCTGGCCAAGGCGATCGCCGGGCTGCGGGAGGACCCGGCCAAGCGCGCCGAGATGGGCGAGGCGGGCCGCGCGGAAGTCGCGGCCAAGCGGACCTGGAGCCGCGTTGCCGAGACTTATCAAGCCCTATACCGCTCCCTTGCCGATTGATGACCATGAATCTTGCTTCCGTTTGGGACGGGTTCGGTCGCATTAGGCGTGAGCTAGGTGGACTTGAGATAACCTTTGCGACCATGAAGTGTTGTTTCCGGCTCCCAAAGGCACAGCTGTGACAGAAATCGACTTGACTGTCATCGGCCTGGGCTACGTCGGCATGCCTCTCGCCAAGGAGGCTGTGGCCGCCGGCCTGCGGGTCGTCGGCCTGGACGTGGACCCCACCAAGGTCGACGCGCTCAACGCCGGGCAGTCCTACATCGATGACCTGACCGACGCCGACCTCGAGCACATGCTGGCCAACGGGTTCAGCGCCACGCTCGACGAGGCCGTGCTGGCCAGGAGCAACACGATCGTCATCTGCGTGCCCACCCCGCTGGACGACGACCACCGCCCCGACCTGTCCGCGGTCGAGGGCGCCACCAAGACCGTCGCGCGCAACCTGAACAAGGGCACGCTCGTCGTGCTGGAGTCCACCACGTGGCCCGGCACCACCGACGAGCTGGCCAGGCCCCTGCTGGAGAGCTCGGGGCTGAAGGCGGGCGAGGACTTCCACCTGGCCTTCTCGCCCGAGCGCATCGACCCGGGCAACCCCAAGTTCGGCCTGCGCAACACCCCCAAGGTGGTGGGCGGCTACACGCTGACCTGCCGCGACCGCGCGACGGCGTTCTACGGGCAGTTCATCGAGCAGGTGGTGCCGGTCAGCGGCACCCGCGAGGCCGAGATGGCCAAGCTGCTGGAGAACACCTACCGTCACGTCAACATCGCCCTCGTCAACGAGATGGCGATCTTCTGCGACGAGCTCGGCATCGACCTGTGGGAGGCCATCGAGGCGGCGGCCACCAAGCCGTTCGGCTTCCACAAGTTCCTGCCCGGGCCCGGCGTCGGCGGGCACTGCATCCCCGTGGACCCGTCGTACCTGTCGTACACGGTGCGCAAGCTCGGTTACCCGTTCCGGTTCGTCGAGCTGGCGCAGGAGATCAACGAGCGGATGCCCTCGTACGTGGTCGCCCGCGTACAGCGGTTGCTCAACAGGCATAAGAAGCCCGTGAACGGCGCCAAAGTCGTTATGCTCGGCGTCACCTACAAACCGGATATCGCCGACGAGCGGGAGACCCCGGCGCTCCCGGTGGCGCGTGCGCTGCTGGAGCTGGGCGCGGAGCTCTCGTTCGCGGACCCGTACGTCAAGGAGTGGGCGGTGGACGGCACCCCGGTGCCGCGTGAGGAGGATCTGGCCGAGGCCGTGATCAACGCGGACGTGACGCTGCTGCTGCAGCAGCACGCCGCGTTCGACCTCGACATGGTCGAGGCGAAGGCCAAGCTCGTGCTGGACACCCGCGGCGTGCTCGCCGAGGGTGAACGCGTCGAGCGGCTGTAGCGACGGAGGGCTGCGCGCAGTGCACGTGCTCGTCATGACGGTGGTGCATAACCCCGAGGACGCGAGAATTCTGCATCGGCAGATCCGTGCCCTTGTGGATGCCGGTCATGAGGTCACGTACGCCGCGTCGTTCACCGCGCACGGCGTCGTCCCCAGACCGTGGGTCAACGGGGTCGATCTGCCGCGGGCCGTCCAGCGCAAGCGGATGGCCGCGGTCTGGGCCGCCCGGCGGCTGTTCAAGCGCATGCGCGACAAGGTGGACCTCGTCCTCATCCACGACCCCGAGCTGCTGTTCGCGGTGTGGGGCATCCGCAACAGGCCGCCCGTGGTGTGGGACGTCCACGAGGACACCCCCGCCACGCTCTCGCTCAAGCCGTGGCTGCCGTCGCTGCTGCGGCCCCCGGTGCGGTTCCTGGCACGGATGCTCGAAGGCACCGCCGAGCGCCACATGCACCTGCTGCTGGCCGAGACGGCGTACGCGGGCCGGTTCAAGCACGCCCACCTGATCGTGCCGAACGAGACCTGGGTGCCCGACTCCGTCACCCCGCCCGGCGACGACCGGATCGTCTACCTCGGGTGGCTGTCCCGGGCTCGCGGTGTGGTCGAGGCGGTCGAGGTGGCCAAGCTGCTGCAGCCGTACCGGGTGGCGGTGGAGCTGATCGGGTACGCCGACCCGCAGAGCCGTCCCATGCTCAACCAGGCCGTCACCGAGGGCCTGCTGGAGTGGCGCGACTTCATGCCCAACGACGAGGCGCTCAAGCGGCTCGACGGGGCGCTGGCGGGTCTGTCGCTGCTGCACGACGAGCCGAACTACCGGCACTCCATGCCGACCAAGATCGTCGAGTACATGGCGCACGGCATCCCCGTCATCACGACTCCGTCGCCGCGCGCGGTCGAGCTCGTGGAGCGCTACGACAGCGGTGTCGTGGTGCCGTGGCAGGACCCGAAGGCGGTCGCGCAGGCCGTGCTGACGCTGCGCGACGACGTACGGGAGCGGCGGGCCCAGGGTGCGCGGGGCTATGCGGCGGCCCGCGCGAACCACCACTGGCCCAACTCGGCCAAGCGGTTCGTCGCGCAGCTGGAGTCCTGGGCCGGGGTCAAGCCGTAACTTCCGAGGGCGGAGTAGGTTCCTGAACGTGCGCTGGCTCTTCGTGGTCGCGGGCGCGGCCATCCTGGCCGTGGTCGCCGCCGTGATCATCGTCCTGCCGTCCGGCGACCCGGAGCCCGTGGCGGTCAGGTCCGCCGCGCCCAAGCCGTCGAGCACCGAGCCGACGCCGGCGGTGAGCGAGTTCACCGACCCCTGTGGAACGTTCGACACCGACAAGAAGGCCCCGTACGCGGTCACCGGCTACTGGATCACCCCCAAGTCGAACCCCTGCACCTGGCGCAAGCAGCTCCAGGAGATCCACAGCGTCGGCGGCGACACGATCATCAGGATCGGCTACGGCCTGCAGTTCCGCACGGTGAACGACGCCGGCGAGATCCTGAAGGACGGCACGGTCGACTCGCTCTACGAGCCCTGCGAGGAGGACGGCCTGAGCTGCCACGACGCCGCCGTCCAGGACCTGCGGGAGGCCAACCCGGACAACCGCGTCGGCCGCGTGTACGTCTACCGCACCGACGAGCTGTTCGGCCAGGACCTGTTCCGCTGCCCCGCCATGGAGCACGCCGTCGAGGTCGGCAAGCGGACCTACTACCGGCTCATCACCCAGCCGGACGGCTCCGACGACGCCACCTGCGACTTCAGCAGCAAGGCCAGGTCGTACGACCTGATCCTCGTGGCCGGCTCGAACCAGGGCAAGGACAGCCTGACCCAGCTGCTCGACCTGGGCGACCAGTTCGGCATGCGCGTCTTCCCCGCGCTGCCGCTCGCCCCGCGCGACTCCAAGGCCAAGATCAGGGCCGAGAAGCGCCACCTCGGCACGCTCACCACGCTGACCCGGCGCATCCTGCAGGACTACGGCGTGCGCTTCGCCGGCCGCGACTCGCTCGGCGGCGTGTACCAGCCGTTCGAGGTGCAGATGTCGGCCACCCTGGCCACCAACCCGACGCTGGAGGTCTACGCCGACCAGCACACGATCGTCGAGCAGGAGCTCGGCAAACCGATCCTCATCAGCCCCTACCTCGACGCGCGCAAGCGGGTCGCCTTCGGGCAGACGCCCAAGCAGGTGGCCGAGGGGTTCAAGGCGCTGGTGAAGACCGGGGTCGGGATCATCGCGCCGCAGGACAGCCGGGGGACGGGCAAGGTCGGGCTGTTCTGGCCCGACGAGCGGGACAACGAGGTGGACGAGCGGCTGCGCTCGATGGTGGGGGAGTCCACGTACGACACCGCGTACCACGGGTCCACGCGCGACTACTACCGCGAGATGGCGGCGGCCCGCGAGGAGATGATCGACCAGGGCTATCACGTGGAGCTCTGGGCGAACGTCGAGGCCTTCGAGCCCTCCGGGGAGCAGCCCTGCGCCCCCACGGGCACCCGCGGCAAGACGGACAAGAAACGCCTGGACCAGGCGGTGACGATGGCCGGGCGTTACGTGCAGAAGATCGTCTCCTATATGTGGAGCGATTTCATGACATGTGGTGATCCGTCGCTTGAAACGGAGATCTCCCGGGACTGGCAGCGGCCGATCGCGGTGGACGCGATCCGGCGGCCGCGCGACATCCAGGACGGGGTCGAGGTACGCGGCTACAACCTCAAGGACGGCACCGTCACCATCACGTGGTCGGGGGGGACCAAGGAGATGGTGGTGTCCGCTGTCGGGTGGCTGGACGAGGACCCGATCGAGGAGGAGCTGCCGGTGGGGATGGCGACGGCCTGGGTGCCGTTCGACTGGGCCCAGGTGCCGGCGGGCGAGTGGGTGCAGATCGGCGTCAAGCTGCCCTCGGGGCAGGCGACCACGGAGCCGCTGCACGTACGCATCTCCACGCAGGCGGCCGGGACAGAAGGAGCAAACTGACCGGGCGGAGGTTTCCCTGGTACGCGCCGGCCGGGGGCGGCTGTCATCCGGTTCGCTGGCCCGTACTCCTGCGTGTAACGTGCCTGCCATGGTCCCGAGCATCCCGGTCAGTGTCGACCTGGTCGTGCTCACCGTACGCAACCAGGCGTTGTGTGCCCTCGTGTGGCGCCGCGACAACCCGCCGTTCCTGCGCCGCTGGTCGCTGCCCGGCGGCTTCATCCAGCTCGACGAGGACCTTCCGGCCGCCGCCCACCGCCTCCTGTCCGAGCGGGCGGGCCTGCCCGGCGTCCCGGTCCACCTGGAGCAGCTCCAGACGTACGGCTACCCGGACCGCGACCCGCGCCAGCGGGTCCTCAGCGTCGCCTACCTGGGGCTGGCCCCCGACCTGCCGGCCTCGGAGAAGGCCCACATGAGCTGGCAGCCGATCGACTCCCTCGCCGTCATGGCCTTCGACCACCGCCGCATCATGGTGGACGGGATCGAGCGGGCGCGGGCGAAGCTGGAGTACACGTCGCTGGGGGCGGCGTTCTGCCCGCCGCAGTTCACGGTGGCGGATCTGCGCAGGGTGTACGAGATCGTCTGGGGCCGCCAGCTCGACCCTCGCAACTTCCACAGGAAGGTCACGAAGGCGGAGGGCTTCCTGGTGGAGACGGGCGGCACGACGACCCGCGACGGCGGCCGCCCGGCCAAGCTCTACCGCCGCGGCCCCGCCGAGCTCCTCCACCCCCCGATGCTGCGCAGCCTCAAGGAGTAGCCACAGGCGGCACCGGCTCCCCGCCGAACCCTCGTGGCCTCGTCCACCCAGATCACCGAGCCACGGCGGGGTGTTCTCCCCGCGGCCTCGACCGCGCAGGGAAGCCGGTGATCCCGATGGTCCCGGCCGAAAGTACCGTCGGGGACCGCGAGCCCCGTCTCGCGGTCGATGCCCGCCTCCGGCCGCATCCACAGGATGAGGCCCATGCCGTACGAAAAGCACGCCTCCTCCTCCGGCCGGCCGCGGATCACCGCGCTCGACGTCCTGCGCGGGTTCACGCTGTGCGAGATCCTGCTCGCCAACATCCAGCTGATGGCCAACGGCGGCAGCGCCGTCGCGGCGCAGCCCATGGGCGCCTGGGATCCCTGGCTCGGGCTCCCGATCTTCTCCCTGCTGTTCGGCATCGGGTTCTCGCTGCTGCTGGACTCCGCCGCGAGCCGGGCTCCCCGCCCATGGCTGGTGCTGCTGCGCCGGCTGGTGGCACTGCTCGCGATCGGCCTCGTGCACATGCTGCTGTGGCCGGGCGAGATCCTGCACACCTACGCCGCCGTCGGCCTGCTGGTGCTGCTGCCCTCGACGTGGCTGCCGCGATGGGCCGTGGCGGGCCTGTCCGCCGCGCTCCTGGCGGTGGCGGTGATCGGCGGGGGCGGTCCCCTGCTGATCGCCGGGCTGTTCCTGCTGGGCTCCGCACTGGTCCGGTACGGGGTGGCCGACAAGATCGGGACGTCCACCCGCGGGCCGCTCCTGCTGGGCCTGGCCTTCGCGGCGGGACTGGCCGCCGCCCTGTGGGCGCGGGCCGGGGCGGGCCCGAACCAGCCGGCCTTCATCACCACCCTGGCCGATCTCCTGCTCGCCGGCGTGTACGTGTGCGCCCTGCTGGTCCTGCTCAGAACGCCGCTGCGAGCGGTGCTGGAGCTCGTCTTCGTGCCACTCGGGCGGATGGCGCTGACCTGCTACCTGACCGCCACCCTCCTCGTCGTGGTGGCCGGTCGCCTCCTCGGCCTGCCGATCGGCCAGTCCCTGACGGTGGCGTACCTCGCCGCGGGAGCCGTCCTGGCGGCCCAGTGGCTGTTCTGCACCCTCTGGCTGCGCCGCCACCGCCAGGGTCCCGTCGAGTGGGCGTGGCGGTGGGCCACCTGGGCTCGCCGCCCTGCCCCGCGCCTCCCCACGAGCTGAGACGCCGCGTCGAGACCGCCGCAGCGCGGCCACAAATGGTGATGAACCGGTGACGATGTCGAGTTGCGCCCCTTAGGATCTACGCGTACCCGGCGACAAGGAGACGACGGTTGATCGCGACGGCGGCGCGGTGACGTTGCTCGCGGGCCGTTACCGGCTGCTGGCGCAGCTCGGGCAGGGCGGCATGGGCACCGTCTGGCGGGCGATGGACGAGCTGCTCCGGCAGGAGGTGGCGATCAAGGAGGTCAGGCTCCCGCCGGACCTCGACGAGGCGGCCAGGACGGAGCTGGCCGACCGCACGCTGCGCGAGGCGCGCGCCGCCGCGGCGCTGCGCGACCACCCGTCCATCGTGACCGTGCACGACGTGGTGCTCGACGACGGGCGGCCCTGGATCGTCATGGAGCTCGTACGCGGCCGCTCCCTCGACCGGGCGGTACGCGACGAGGGCCCCCTGCCGCCTGCCCGGGTCGCCGGGATCGGCCTGCGGATGATCGAGGCGCTGTCCGCCGCCCACGCGACGGGCATCCTGCACCGCGACGTGAAACCCGCGAACGTCATGCTCACCGGAGACGGGCGGGTGCTGCTGACCGACTTCGGCATCGCCACCATCGCCGGCGACGTCGCGCTCACCCAGACCGGGCTGCTGAGCGGCTCGCCCGGCTACATCGCCCCCGAGCGGCTGCGCGGCGAGCCCGACGGGCCGCCCGCCGACCTGTGGTCGCTCGGCGCCACCCTGTTCACGGCGGTGGAGGGCGCCGCGCCGTTCGCCCGCCACAACGAGGCCGCGGTGCTGGCGGCCGTGCTGATGCAGGAGCCCGCGCCCTTCCGGCTGGCGGGGCCGCTCGGGCCGGTGCTGGCCGCGATCCTGGAGAAGGACCCGGCCCGCCGCTGCTCCCCGGAGCAGGCGACCGCCTGGCTGGCGCCCATCGCCCAACGCGATCACCCGACCGGCGGGCACGGCGCCCACGTGACCGGCGGGCACGGCGACCGGTTGACCGGGGGGCACAGTGGCCATGGCGTAGGCGGGCAGGGCACAGGCGGGCAGGGCGTCGCCGGGCAGGGTACAGCCGGGCAGGGTACAGCCGGGCAGGGGGGCCGGGGCGCCGGCACGGCTCCCGGGCGGCAGGGCCCGCCGTTCCTCGGACCGGAGCCGGCCACGCAGGGCAGCCGGCCGCGCCGGCGCCGCACCAAGGTCCTCGTGGCCGCCGCGCTCGCGCTGGTGCTGACGGTGACCGCCGGCGTCGTGGTCGTGCCGCGACTGTTCCCGAACGCCGTCCGGCTCATCGGCTACGCGCTGGCACCCCGCAGCACCTTCACCTTCACCCCGTCCCCGAAACCGAGCGCGACCCGCTCCACCCCCGCCCCCCAGCTCGTCGGCGAGTTCGACGCCTGCGACCTGCTGACGAACGCGCAGGTCCGCTCGTTGTTCGGCCACGCGGTGAAGCGCCAGTGGCTGGTGGAGTCGACCTGCTCGTGGCGCGGCGGCAGCTTCCAGGTGCTGACCCTCACGGCGTACCGGGCGCCGAGCGCGTCGATGGCGGCCCTGGTGCACAAGCAGACCGTGAGTTACATGAAGGACGAGCCGAAGCGCACCCCGGGCACCAAGGTCCGCCAGGGCCCGGCCGTCGGCGACGACGCGTACAGCCACACGGGCCCGATGGGCGGCCTCGTCTGGCAGGGCTCCCCGATCCACACGACCAAGGTCGCGTTCACGCTGGCGAACGTCTCGGTGAACATCACCGTCCAGGGCGGGGGCCGGGGCTTCGGCGCCGCCGACAAGGCCGCCGAGCTGGTCGAGAGGGCGCTCGGCAAGCGCAAGCGGGCCGCGGGCACGGGTTGAGGCCTCATCTAGAGTGATGCCATGCCTCGTTTCCGCCACATCCTGGACACCATGGCCGCCTACAAGCCGGGCAAGGCGGTCGCCGCCCCCGACGGGCGGTCGTACAAGCTGTCCTCCAACGAATCCCCGTACGACCCGCTGCCCTCCGTGGTCGAGGCCATCGCCGAGGGCGCGCGGCAGGTCAACCGCTACCCCGACCCCGGCGCCGTCCAGCTGACCGAGGCCATCGCGGAGCGCTTCGGCGTGCCGGCCGAGCACGTCGCGCTCGGCCCCGGCTCCGTGACGGTGGCGCAGCAGCTCTTCGAGTCGGTGGGGGAGCCCGGCGTCGAGGTCGTGTACGCGTGGCGGTCGTTCGAGGCGTACCCGCTGCTCGCGGACCTGGCCGGGGTGCGGTCCGTCATGGTGCCGCTGGCGGGCGAGGACCACGACCTGGACGCCATGGCGGAGGCGATCACCGACAGGACCCGCATGGTGTTCGTGTGCAACCCGAACAACCCGACGAGCACCGCCATCCGCCGGGCCGCGCTGGAGTCGTTCCTCGACCGGGTGCCCGAGGACGTGCTGGTGGTGCTGGACGAGGCCTACCGCGAGTACGTGCGTGACGAGGACGTGCCCGACGGCATCACGCTCTACCGCGACCGGCCGAACGTCGCCGTCCTGCGGACCTTCTCCAAGGCGTACGGGCTGGCGGGCCTGCGCGTCGGCTACCTGATCGCGCCGGAGCCGGTGGCGACGGCCGTGCGCAAGACGATCATCCCGTTCGCGGTGAACCATCTCGCCCAGATCGCCGCCATCGCCTCGTTGCAGGCCGAGGACGAGCTGCTGGAGCGGGTGGAGGCGGTGGTCAAGGAGCGCACCCGCGTGCGCGAGGCGCTCATCGCGCAGGGCTGGACGGTGCCGCCCACCGAGGCGAACTTCGTCTGGCTCCGCCTCGGCGAGCGCACCCCCGCCTTCGCCGCGGCGTGCGCCGCGCAGGGCGTGGCGGTGCGGCC
The DNA here is from genome assembly GCF_040656115.1 of Nonomuraea sp. NPDC050202. Classification (NCBI taxonomy): domain Bacteria; kingdom Bacillati; phylum Actinomycetota; class Actinomycetes; order Streptosporangiales; family Streptosporangiaceae; genus Nonomuraea; species Nonomuraea sp. NPDC050202. The sequence continues at coordinate 199,923 of NZ_JBFALF010000006.1, forward strand.
GTTCGGCGAGGAGGGCGTACGCGTGTCGATCGGCTCGCCCGAGGCCAACGACGCGTTCCTGGCCGCGGCGCAGGAGTTCCGCCGGTAGGGCGCCTCAGCCGAAGTAGTGGCCGAGGTCGAGGTCGGTGAGGAGGCCGGGGTGGGCCGGCTGCCAGCCCAGCAGGCGCCGCGTGCGCTCGCCGGACGTCGGGTTGTCGAGCGGGACGACGGCCGCGAGGAACCCGAAGTGCGCCTCCGCCTGGTCGGACGGGATGGCGGCGACGGGCACGTCCAGGTGACGGCCGATGGCTTCGGCGATCTGACGGAACGGCACGCCCTCGTCGCCCACGGCGTGCAGGCGTGATCCGGCCGGAGCCTGTTCCAGGGCCAGGCGGTACACGCGGGCGGCGTCGAGCGTGTGCACGGCGGGCCAGCGGTTGGCGCCGTCTCCCAGATGGCCGGACACACCCGTGGCGCGGGCGGTGGCGATGAGCATCGGGACGAAGCCGTGCCGGTCGAGCGCGCTGTGCACGGTCGGGGGAAGCCGGACCACCGACGACCTGATGGCACTCTCGGCGAAGTCGATCGCCAGGTTCTCGGCCGCGGCCCTGGCCAGCAGCCCGGGGCCGGGGGCCAGCACGACGTCCTCCGTGGCGGTGCGTCCCGACGCGTGCGACAACACCCCCGTCCCTGAGGTGCCGACGAAGGGCTTGCCGGTGCCGGCGAGCGCCTCGCGGAACGCCCGCAGCGCCGCCAGATCGGCCTCGACGGCGCTCGCGTAGTCTCCGGCGACCATGGCGTCGTGCTTGAACGCGAGATGGATGACCCCGTCGGCGGCCGAGGCGGCCTCGCGCAGGCCGTCCAGGTCGTCGAGATCGCCGAGCCTGGCCTCGGCGCCGAGTGCCTTCAGCGCGGCGGCCGAGGTCTCGGAACGGGCGAGGCCGACGACCTCGTGCCCGGCGGAGAGCAGCTCGGGGACGACGGCCGAGCCGATGTGCCCGGTCGCTCCGGTGACGAATACACGCATGGGGAAGCCTCCTGGGCCCTGAGTGATAGGACTTGGTCTTATCAACGTAGCATGCGATAGGACCAAGTCTCATCACGTAGACTGCGACGCATGGGGCGATGGGAGCCGAACGCGCGCGAGCGTCTGGAACGTGCGGCGCTGGAGCTGTTCGTCGAGCGGGGTTACGACAGCACCACCGCGGCGGAGATCGCCGAGCGCGCCGGGCTGGCGAAGAGCAGCTTCTTCCGGCACTTCACCGACAAGCGGGAGGTGCTGTTCGGCGGCCAGGACGTGCTCAACCGCCTGTTCGCCGACGCGATCACGGGCGCGCCCGACGGGGCGACGCCGATCCAGGCGCTCGGCGCGGCGCTGGAGGCCATGGCAAACGTCTTCACCGCCGACCGGCACGCGTGGGCACACCAGCGACAGGCGATCGTCACGAGCCACGACGACCTGCGCGAACGCGAGCTGCTCAAGCTCGCCGCGCTCACCGGGCGGATGGCGGACGCGCTGCGCGAGCGCGGAGTGCCGGATCCCGCCGCGAGCCTGGCCGCCGAGCTCGGCTGCCTCGCCTTCCGCAACGCCTACGCGCGATGGGCCGACCCGGCCAACGAGCAGGGCTTCGCCGACCTCGCACGCCGGGAACTGGACGACCTGAGAGCGGCCACCGCGACCCTCACCTGAGCCGGCCCCGCGCGCCTTCCGCCCCACCGATCACCTGAGCCGGCCCGTGCGCCTCGCCGATCACCTGCGCGCTTCCCCGCCGCCGATCAGCTCCGCCCGCGCGTCCGATCACTCCTGCCAGCGGTGGCGCCGGCGCTTGATGAGCAGGCCCGTGGCCCCGGCGCATCCGGCCAGCACGACCGACCCGCCGACCAGCCAGCTCGCGTCCTCGCGCCCGGCAGCGTCCGGCCGGTTCGCCGCCATGGGCCTGGCCGGTGGCGCGGCAGCGGCGGCAGCGGCGTTGGGTGAGCGTCGGAAGACCACGTCCGAGCAGGAGTAGTAGGTGTCCGGAGTGTCGGAGTTCTGCCAGATCGTGTAGATGAGGTGCCGGCCGGTCCTGGCGGGGAGCCGGCCCGAGATCGTGTACGACCCGTCCTTCAGCTGGGGGTCGGTGGCCGTGAGGAACGGCTTGCGTTCGAGGTCGGACCACTTCAAGGGCTCGCCGGGGTCGTAGTCCTTCTTCGTGACGTACATCCGGAAGGTGCCCCGGTGCGGGATGGTGCCGCGGTACTTGAAGGCGAAGCGGGCGCCGGGCCGCACCGTCGTGGCGGGCCAGTCGGCGCGCGCCAGGTCGAGGCCCTGGTACGCGGGCAGGCCCCCGCTGCACAGCTTGCCGTCGGGGATCACCTGGCGGTCGCGCCCCGCCACGTTCGCGACCCGGAGATCGTCCCAGGCCCGGGGCAGGACGCCGCCGCTCGCCCGCACCGCCGCCCGGCAGGCCGCGGAGCGGGCCGCCTGCCTGGGGCCCTCCGCACCGCATGCGGCGGCCCGGCTGAGCGGATCCTCCAGCGCGCCGTGCGCGCCCGCCGGTCCGGCGGACCCGACGGCCCACGGCATCGACGCGACGATCACGAACAACATCCGGTACGACCACATCCGGCAGCCTCCCGCCCTCGTCCCACGAGGAGGTACGGACTTGCGGCTGCCCGGGTTCAGTTCGAGGCGGGGACCTTCTCGGGAGCGGGGGCGGATCTGGCCCGCGCGCGCCGCTCGGTGGAGACGACCAGGGCGACACCGACCAGGATCACCAGGCCGCCGAGCACGATCTGCACGGTCACGTGCTCGTTCACGACCAGCACGCCCAGGATGACGGCGACGATCGGGTTGACGTAGGCGTACGTCGAGACCAGCGAGATCGGCGCGTTGCCGAGCAGCCACGTGTACGCGGTGAACCCGACCAGCGACCCCACCAGCACCAGGTACGCCAGCGCCGCCCACGAGCGCCCCGACACGGCCGACACGTCGAACCGTTCCCCGACGGAGGCGCCGACCAGGGCCAGCCCCACGCCGCCTGCCAGCATCTCGACGGCGCTGGCCGTCCACACGTTGGGCGGCATCGGGATGCGCGACGACAGGAACGAGCCGATCGACCACGACACCGACCCCAGCAGGATCACCACGATGCCGGTCGTGCCGGCGCTCTCGCCGCCGCCGTTCAGCGACAGGGCGGCCACGCCGCCGAACCCGACCAGCACCCCGACCAGCGTCAGCACCGCGGGCCGGTCCCTGACCGCGAGCCTGAGCAGCACCAGCCAGAGCGGCACCGACGCCACGAGCAGCGCGGCCAGGCCGCTGGAGATGTGCTGCTCGGCCACGGCCACCATGCCGTTCCCGCCGGTCAGCAGCAGCAGCCCGACCACCGCCGCGCCGCCGGCCTGCTTGAGCGTCATCCTGAAGGGCTCCAGTCCCTTGGTGACCAGCAGGAAGCCGGCGAGCAGCAGGGCGGCCGAGACGAACCGGAGCGAGCCGTGGAACAGCGGCGGCATGGTCTCGATGGCGATCCTGATGCCGAGGTACGTCGAGCCCCACACCACGTAGACGATCCCGAGCGCGCCCCAGACCATGAGCGTCCGGCGGCCGTCAGCAGTGTTCGAACTCATGGCTCATGAACCTACAGGGAGATCCCGACAAAATGCCCGCGAGTATCAGACTTCGGACTGTGGCGGGATATTAGCGATAGGCGGCTTTCACGCCGCTGGTGGCCGCACCGGCCCGCCGGGCAGGATCGAGCCATGTCGAACACCGCCGCCATCGCGCACTTCACCGCCCGCCTGTCCTTCGAGACCGACGTCTCCGACGTGGCCGCCGACCTGGCCGCCTCGGCCCCCGGCCTGGTCGTGGTCGACTCGCGCAACCGGGAGAGCTGGGACCAGGGCCACATCGAGGGCGCCGTGCACCTGCCGCACCGCGAGATCGCCACCAGGGCGGAGGCGATGATCCCGAAGGACGCGACGGTCGTCACGTACTGCTGGGGTCCCGGCTGCAACGGCGCCACCCGCGCCGCCCTGGAGTTCGCCAAGCTGGGTTACCGCGTCAAGGAGATGATCGGCGGCTTCGAGTACTGGGCGCGGGAGGGCTTCGCGGTGGAGACCGCCTCGGGCCTCGCTCGCCGCCCGGTGGACGCGCTGACGGCGCCGATCTCGGGCGCCGCCTGTGCGTGTTGACCGGAGCGTGAACGGCGCTCCAGCGCCCCCACAGCGCCGTACAGCCGCCTTTCCGGCCCCGTATGCCGCAACTCCGCCCGAAATCCGCCAGATCGGTACCACCGGACGGGCCGGCTGCGCGAAACCGCCTGTAAGCCATCGGAATCGTTCATCAAGAACGACACCTCTCGGCGGAGGCCGGCGGGGGAAGGATTTGGTGCCCCCGTCCGAATCCCGTCGATCGGGGGCGTCGGAGAACATACCCCTATCTACACGGGCCAACCAATGAGTTCACCAGAGTCAAAGGGCAAGTTCGCGAAGCTGACACCTTCCGTCAATGTCCGGGGCATGCGCAGGAGCGGGCCCGCGGCTGGCGGACCCGCTCCATGGCGGCCGGCTCAGCGCGGACCGAGCTTCTCCACGATCAGCCGGTAGAGCTGGCGCGGCCTGCCGGGCTGCGGCGTACGGTTCGGCGGTAGCGGCCACGCGAGTCCCTCGTCAACCAACGTGCGCAGCAATCGCCGGGCCGTGCGAGGCGTGACCCCGAGCATCTTTCCGGCACCCTCGGCATCGACCACGGTGTCGCCGCCTTCGAGCTTGGCCGCCAGCCTGGCCAGCACCTCCACCCCCTTCGGCTTCAGTGCGGTGGCCCCGGTCGGCGGCATCCGCGGGGCCGGGATGAGCGCCCGCCCCTCGCGGTCGACCGCGAAGCCCTGTGCCTGCTTGCCCGCCTGCGTGCGGGCCAGCGCGGCTCTGGCGTGCGACTCGGCGTCGTGCGTCGTGCGTCCCATGCCCACGCCGACCTCGACCGCCAGCCCCAGCTCGTCCCTGATCCTGGCGGCGAACGGCAACACCCTGAACCCGTCGGTCGCCGCCGCGATCGAGCCCCTGGTGGCGGTCACCAGGTAGCTGTGATCGTCGATCGGCCAGACGGTGGCGTTGATCCGGTTCGCCTCCTGGACCAGGAGCCGGTGCAGCGACAGCCGCAGCTCGTCGCGCCAGTAGCGCGGCGCGGCGCGGCGTACGGGCTCGCGCAGCGTCGGCACCTCCACCAGCACCACGGTGAGCTGTGACTCCTCCAGCCGGTGATGCGCGCCGAGCAGCGCCGCCGTGTGCAGCGCCGTGCGTACCGCCGCGGAGGTCGGCCTGATCCTGATGACCGGCACGCCCGCGGTGTGCAGGCGTTCGGCCACCGCGGGCAGGCACGTCAGGGCTCCCGTGGTGGCGCCCTGCCGGGCCAGGCGTTCGTGGTAGGCCGCGATCGTGCCGGTGGCGCCCGGCTCGTCGCGGCTGTGCACGTCCGCCGCGGGGATGCCGAGGTCGGTGTAGGCCTCCTCGACATCGGCCCTGCTGACCACGTCGATGCTGACCCGTTGCGGGTCCATGCGGGTGTCCAGCGCGGCCTTGGCCAGCGCCGCCACCAATGCTGCTCCTCCGAGTTGCACGTACGTCGCGGGCATCGTCAGCACGCCGGATCGCCTGGCCAGGTCATAGGGGACCGGGCTGGCGAACAGACATGCGTCGACACCGGGACCGAGCCGCGTCACCTTGTCGGGCGCCTCCTGTTCGTCGCGGTAAGCGGCCGCGACCAGGCGACACGGCAGCGGTGCCGCGGCGTGACCCATCAGCATGACTCGCTCGACCAGGTCGTGGGGTCCGACCACGCCGATGGTGAGGTCCGGTGTCATAGCGCCCGGGCGTGACACTCGGGGAGTTTCTTCGGCCCTCTCGACCAATGTTCGTCCCATCCTGCCGTCCGTTGCAGTGCTCTCTTTTGGAACGATCGCTCGCGGGGGCCGTAATGTCACGCCCGACTTTTCCGGAAAGCCGTTCTGCTTGACCGCCCGACATCATGTTTTAGCAGCTCAACGAGGTATTTCTTGCGTTTTTTAGCGCTCGGAAATCTCTCGTGTAATGTCCGCCCCGAGAGCGCGCATTCGCGCGGCGAGATGCGCGTGACCGCGGTCGATCAGGTATCCCGAGTCGATCAGGGTCTCGCCTTCGGCCGCCAGACCCGCGAGCACGAGCGCGATCCCGGAGCGCAGATCGTGCGCCGTCACCTCGGTGCCCTTGAGCGGCGTGCGGCCGCGCACGATCGCCCGGCTGCCGTCGACCTCGACGTTGGCGCCCATCTTGTTCAGCTCGCCGGCCAGCGCGAAGCGGCCGTCGAAGATGCGCTCGTGGATGTAGCTGGTGCCCTCGGCCAGCGCCGCGACGGTCATCATCGGCGACTGCAGGTCGGTGGCGAATCCGGGGTAGGTGTCGGTGATGATGTTGATCGGGCGCAGCGGGCCGTCGCAACGGACGTGCAGGACGGCACCCTGCCGGTGGAACTCGACGCCCATCTGCTCCAGCTTGTAGCGGACGACCCCGAGGTCGAGGCCGGTGCCCACGAGGCTGACCTCGCCGCCGGTGAGCGCCGCCGCCATCGCGAAGACGCCGGCGTCGAGGCGGTCGGGCATCACGGTGTGCTCGACCGCGTGCAGCTCCTCGACGCCCTCGACGGTGATGAACCCGGTGCCGCCGCCGCTGATCCGCGCGCCCATCTTGGTGAGCATGTCGATGACGTCGAGCACCTCGGGCTCCAGCGCCGCGTTCTCGATCACGGTGGTGCCCCTGGCCAGGGCGGCGGCCATGATGAGGTTCTCCGTGCCGGTGTGCGAGGGGGTGTCGAGGTAGAGCGTGGCCCCGGTCAGGCCGGACGCCTTGACGTGGATGACGGTCTCGCCCTCGTCCACGATCGCGCCCAGCCGCTTGTAGCCGAGGTAGTGGAAGTCGAGGTTGCGGCTGCCGAGGTTGCAGCCGCCGACCCCTTCGACGATCGCCTCGCCGAGGCGGTGCAGCAGCGCGGGGGTGAACAGCACCGACCCGCGGAACCGCCTGGCGATCTCGGCGGGCAGGACGGGGCTGTTCACCCGGGAGGCGTCGATGACCAGCGTGCGCTCGGACTCGTGCAGCTCGACGTACGCCCCGACCGCCTCGGCCAGCTCGACCGCGCGGCGGACGTCCTCGATGATCGGCACGTTGCGCAGGACGGTGCGGCCTTTCGGGGCGAGCAGGGCCGCACCGATCATGGGAAGCACGGCGTTCTTCGCGCCCTGAATGAACGCGGTTCCACGCAGTGCGTTGCCACCGCGCACGCGGTAACGGACCATTCGTGCGGCTCCTTGAAATCAACGGTGAGGGCTCGATCGGGCCAACAGTAGTCGCTAACACCACATGACCCAGCCGAATCATCCGCTAAAGGAAGACCCCGTGACGCGCTCATACGCTTCTAGGTATCGCTGCCTGGTGCGCTCGACCACGTGGTCGGGGAGCCGAGGTGGTGGGTTTCCTGAGGCTTTGTCCCATCCGGATTCGGGCGATAGTAGCCAATCGCGTACAAATTGCTTGTCAAAAGAAGGCTGCGACCTTCCCGGCTGCCATTCGTCGGCCGGCCAGAAGCGCGAGGAGTCGGGGGTCAGCACCTCGTCGCCCAGGGTCAGCACGCCGTCGGTGTCCCAGCCCAGCTCGATCTTGGTGTCGGCCAGGATGATGCCCCGCTCGCGGGCGATCTCCGCCCCGCGCGTGTAGACGGCCAGCGTGATCCGCCGCAGCTCCGCCGCCACCTCGGCGCCGACCTCGGCCTCGACCCGCTCGTACGGGATCGGCTCGTCGTGCTGCCCCATGGGCGCCTTGGTGGACGGGGTGAAGATCGGCTCCGGCAGCCGCGACCCGTCCTCCAGCCCTTCGGGCAGCCGCACGCCGGACACCGTGCCGTCGGCGCGGTACTCGTTCAGCCCGCCCCCGGCCAGGTAACCCCTGGCCACGCACTCGACCTGGACCATCTTCAGCGGCCTGCACAGCACGCTGCGCGAGTCGTCGCCGGGCGCCACGACGTGGTTGGGCACGACGTCCTTGAGCTGGTCGAACCACCACAGCGACATCTGCGTGAGAATGGCCCCCTTGTCGGGGATCGCGGGCTCCAGGATGAAGTCGAAGGCCGACATGCGGTCGGAGGCGACCATCAGCAGCAGGCCCTCGTCGGTCTCGTAGAGGTCGCGTACCTTGCCGGAGTGCAGATGCTTCATCGGGCGATGTCCGTCCTGTGGAAGGAGCCGCGCATCGTGACCCGGCCGACGAGGTCGTAGGCCGCCTGCCGCGCGCTCTCCTGATCGGGGCCGTGGCCGACGACGCTGAGCACCCGCCCGCCGTTGGAGACGACGGCGTCGCCGTCCTGCTTCGTGCCGGCGTGCAGCACGTACGCGTTCTCCGCCGGCTCCAGCCCCGTGATCACGTCGCCCTTGACCGGCGACTCCGGATAGTTCTCCGCCGCGATCACCACGGTCACCGCCGAGCCGCCCCTGAACACCGGGTCGAGCCCCAGCTCGCCGGTCGCGGACGCCATCAGCAGCCCGCCCAGCGGCGTCTCCAGCCGGTCGAGGATCACCTGCGTCTCCGGGTCGCCGAACCGCGCGTTGAACTCGACGACCTTCGGCCCCTTGGCGGTCAGCGCCAGCCCGACGTAGAGCACCCCCTGGTACGGCAGCCCGCGCCGCGACAGCTCGCCGATCGTCGGGTGCACGACCTCCCGCATGACCTGCTCGGTCAGCCCGTCGGGCGCCCACGGCAGCGGCGTGTAGGCGCCCATGCCGCCGGTGTTGGGCCCCTCGTCGCCGTCGTAGGCCCGCTTGAAGTCCTGGGCGAGCTGCAACGGCACGGCCGTGCTCCCGTCGCACAGCGCGAACAGCGACACCTCGGGCCCGTCGAGGTACTCCTCGATCACCACCCGTTCGCACGCCACCGCGTGCGCGAGCGCCTTGGCCCTGTCACCGGTGACGACCACGCCCTTGCCCGCGGCCAGCCCGTCGTCCTTGACCACGTACGGGGCGCCGAACTCGTCGAGCGCCGCCGCGGCCTCCGCCTCGGTGGTGCACGTCCTGGACCGCGCGGTGGGTACGTCGGCCGCCTGCATGATCTCCTTGGCGAACGCCTTGGAGCCCTCGATCATGGCCGCGTCCCTGGACGGCCCGAAGCAGGCGAAGCCCGCCTCGCGCACCGCGTCGCTCACCCCCGCCACGAGCGGCGCCTCCGGCCCGACCACCACGAGGTCGACCCGCAGCCGCCCGGCCAGCGCGGCGACCTCCCCTGGGTCGAGCGGATCGACGGCGTGTACGGTCGCGACCTGCGCGATGCCAGGGTTGCCTGGCGCGCAGTGGAGCTCGCTGACCTGGGGATCGAGGCTGAGTGAACGGCACAGGGCGTGCTCACGCCCTCCGGAACCAATGACTAGAACGCGCACGCGCTCCATTGTCGCAGGCCCGCCGCCTGGCGCACGCTCAGGTCGCCAGGACACCAAATGCCGGAATAGGCAAGGAACTTTGTGGAGTTCTACCTGAGCCAAGGCCCTCCAGCCGAGTATCGTCAGTTTGGTTCACCCGCCTGTGGTAACTTAGGGCGGCTTTATGGCGTCTCGTGCGATTGGAGGTGGTCCGGGATGAATCCTGGTGATCCCAGCAGTACGTGCTTCCACACGTACGGCCCGCGTACCCCCGACCACTCCAATCCGGCAGCCTGATCGTGCCTCCACGCCATATCTGTGTTGATTGAGGTGACTTCATCGCGCGTGGAGCGTCCCTGGTCGGGCGGAAAGGGACTGCCATGCGCTCGTCCACCCTTCTCCGTCGCATCAACCGTCACCCGGTGCCGTCGCGCGCCCCGCACGCGCTCCCGAAGCCTGTGCGCGAGGTCTGCGTGCCGCCGGTCGATTCGCTAGTCGAGTTCGGCGCCTACATCCAGGGCAAGAAGGTCACGGCTCCTGGCATCGTCGAGGCGCTCGGCCTCGTACGCGCGCACAACGAGAGCAACGACGGCGCCCGCGCGTTCGTCTGGGTGGGCCTGCACGAGCCGGCCGCACCCGAGGTGGAGTGGCTCTCCGAGGTCTTCGGCCTGCACCCGCTGGCCGTCGAGGACGCCGTCAAGGCCCACCAGCGGCCCAAGGTCGAGCGGTACGGCGAGTCGCTGTTCATGGTGCTCAAGACCATCGCCTACCTCGACCACGACGAGCTGACCGCCACCAGCGAGATCATCGCCACCGGCGAGATCATGGTGTTCCTCGGCCCGGACTTCGTGGTGACGGTGCGCCACGGCGCGCACTGCTCGCTCGCCGGGGTCCGCGAGCGCCTGGAGGACAAGCCGAAGCTGATGAACCGCGGCCCGGCGGGCGTCCTGCACGCCATCTCCGACCATGTCGTCGACCAGTACCTGCAGGTGGCCGACCTCATGCAGCTGGAGCTGGAAGAGGTGGAGGCGACCGTGTTCGCGGACGTCAGCTCCCGCGACATCAACCGGATCTACCAGCTCAAGCGCGAGATGCTGGAGATGAAGCGGGCCATAACGCCGCTGCAGGCGCCCATGGCCGCGCTGCCCCAGCGCCGCGTCATCCCCTCGGAGATCCGCGACTACTTCCGCGACGTCGGGGACCACCTGTCACGCGTGTGCGAGCAGGTCGAGTCCTCCAACGAGCTGTGCAGCTCGATCCTGCAGGCCGCGCTGGCCCGCTCGAACGCCCTCGCCAACGAGGACATGCGGAAGATCTCGTCCTGGGTGGCCATCCTGGCCGTGCCCACCATGATCGCCGGCATCTATGGCATGAACTTCGACTTCATGCCGGAGACCAAGGCGGTCTGGGGGTATCCGGCGGTGCTGGCCGTGATGGTCACGGTCTGCGTGCTGCTGCACCGCGGCTTCCGCCGCAACGGCTGGCTCTAGACGCCCACGGGCCTGAGCGGGGCGACCGGCTCCGGCAGCTCCAGCCCTCGCTCCCGCCACAACTCCCGCATCCGGTCGGGGTAGTCGGTGACGATCCCGGCCACCCCCAGGTCCAGCATCCTGGCGCCGAGGGCCTGGTCGTTGACGGTCCAGACGGCCACGTCGAGCCCGGCGGCGGCCGCCTGCGCCATCAGCGCCTCGTCCACCATGACGTGCTCGGGGGAGAGCGTGGTGGCGCCGGCGTCACGCGCGGCGGCCGGCACGTCGCCGCCGTGGACGGTGCCCTCGTTCCAGTGCAGGGTGTCCAGCTCGATCAGCGCGAAGCGCCGCGTGCCAGGAGCGATCTTGGCGGCGTGCGCGATGACGCGCCAGTCGAAGCTGAGGATGGCGGCGTTGCCGAGCCTGCCGTGCCGGTCGAGCTCCTCGATCACCATCTCGGTGAACAGCTCGGGGTCGGCCGTCAGCTCCGGCCGGGTCGGGTCGGACTTCAGCTCGACGTGCATCCGCACGCCCTCGGCGTCGTAGGCGCCCGCCAGGCCGAGCACCGCGCCGAGCGTCGGCATGCGGGTCTCGGGCATGGCGACCTGCGTCAGCGCGAACGGGTCGTCGGGGTGCCGCGGCAGCCGCACGCCCACGTCGAGCGTGCGGAGCTGGGCCAGGGTGAGCGAGTTGATCGGCCTGCCGACGTACGGGTAGAGCGGGTCGCCGGCGTGCAGCGGCCGCCGGTCGGCGCTGGTGACCGCGGAGACCGTGAGATCGTGCGTGAGCACGAGGCGCCGGTCGGCGGTGAGCGCGACGTCGAACTCGAGCGCATGCACGCCCAGCTCCATCGTGCGGCTCAGCCCGGGCAGGGTGTTCTCCGGCCAGAGGCCGCGAGCCCCCCGGTGACCATGAATCTCAACGCGCACAACCGGGACCCTACCTGGCACGGGGCATGTCGCGGCGGTGCCACGCCGTGTCCTTTTTATCCTGCTACGCCCGGTCGTGGTGTTCCGGCCAGACAATAGGCTGTTCTCTATGACGGAGGTCCTCAAAGATGCCCATTTCCCGACAGTTCGGGCATGGGTGGAGGGGTGGGTCATCTCCCGCAACGCCCCCAGACCCGTACGCGAGCCCTGGGGCCTCCGCGTGGACGTGGGCCTGCCCGGCCACGTGGCCAGGCACATCGTGGCCGCCCCGACCCCGGAGACCCTCCGCCGCCTCACGGCCACGCTCACCACTCCCGGCACCTGGCTCAAGCTCTGCGCCCCCGCCGAAGCCGTCGCCCCGCTGCTGACCTCGGGCTGGGCCGTCCAGGAGCCGGAGTTCATGATGACGGCCCCGCTGGCGCGCCACCCCGCTCCGATGGCTCCGGACGGCTACCACCTGGCCATCACCACCAGGGCAGGCGTCACGGCGGCCCGCCTGCTGACGGGGGCGGGCGAGGTCGCGGCGCGCGGCCAGTTCGCGGTCGCGGGCGCGACGGCCGTCGTGGACCAGGTCGAGACGGCCGCCGGCCACCGCCGGCGCGGGCTGGGCACGGTCGTCATGAGGACCATCGCCGCCACGGCCGCCTCGATGGGCGCCCGCACGGGCGTCCTGGTCGCCACCGCCCAAGGTCAGGCGCTGTACTCGACCCTCGGCTGGAGCCTGCACACGCCCGTGACGGCGGCCGTCCTCACCGCACCCGGTAGGTGATCCCGAAGGTGCCGCGGGGGTCGTACACGGCCTTGAGCGCGGTCAGGCGCTCCAGGTCGGCCGGGTCGTAGGCGCTGCGCACCTGCTCGGGCCCCGCGTCCTCCCCGTGCCCCATGAGGTTGAGGAAGCGGCCCACGCTCCACGGCGCCAGCGCCCGCACCAGCTCCTTCGCCCTGGGCTCCGCACCCGGGTGCAGCTCCACCAGCAGGTAACGCGCGTCCCGGTGTCCGACGGCGTTCGGATGGGCGGGCGGCCGGGACAGAGCGCCGCCGAGATGGCGCAGCTCCACGATCAGGTCGCCCTGCCCGATCCGCTCGTCGATCGTCCGGATCGCCGCGTCGTCCGGCTCGCCCAGCAGGACGTCGTCGGAGGTCCACGGCATGGGCACCGGCGGGTCGTCGTGGATGGAGGCGCACTCGGCGTACGGCAGGTCGCGCAGCGTCTCCATCAGTCTGGGGCCGATCGCGCGCAGCGGCTCGACCAGCCGCTCGCCCTCCTCCGGCGGCCCCGTGAACGCGACCCGCACGTGCAGGACCCGCCTGCCGCGCAGTTCCTCCGGCACGCCGGGTACGTCGGGGAACGGGATCAGCGCCACCGAGGAGTTCATCCGCTCCGGCACGGTGCCCGTCCAGCGCAGGTAGGCCGCCAGGACGCCCGGCACCTCGGCGGCGTCGAAGAACAGCCCGCCGCCGTAGAGCCGGGCCACCGGCACCAGGCCGAACTCCAGGCCGGTCACGATCCCGAAGTTGTCCCTGCCGCCGAGCAGCGCCCAGTACAGGTCCGGCTCGCCGTCCGGGGTGACGTGCCGCAGCCGCCCGTCCGCCGTCACCACGTCCATGCCGAGCACCCGGTCGGCGGCGTAGCCGTGGCTGCGGCCGAGCAGGGGGAGCCCGCCGCCGAGGGTGTAACCCAGCACGCCGACGTGCGGCGCCGACCCGTTCAGCGGGGCCAGCCCGTACGGCGCCGCCCGCTCGATCACGTCCCCCCACCGGGCCCCGGCGCCCACCCGCGCCGTACACGTCTCCGGATCCACCCGCACGTCCGTCATGCGCCGCGTGGAGACCAGCACCCCGCCCTCGGCCGCCACCGAGATCCCGTGCCCGGTGCCCTGCACCGCCACCGCGAGCCCGCGTGCCGCGGCGAACTCGACGGCGGCTCGCACGTCGCCCGCTCCCACGGCGCCGACGATCACGTCGGGCGCGTGCCGCGCGGCGAGGTTGAAGCCGGTGCGCTCCTCGTCGTACCCCTCGTCACCCGGCCGCAGAACCGGCCCCGCCACCCGGTCGATCAGGGCCTTCACGTCGTTGTCGAAGTCGTTCATGAGGCCGAGTGTGGCGGCATAACTTGACAGCCGCCGTCATATATTGGGGCCGTGAAGTTCGACCGGCTGCTGTCGATCGTGCTGCTGCTCCAGCACCGCGACCTGGTCCCGGCCAAGGAGCTCGCCGAGCGGCTGGAGGTGTCGCCGCGCACGATCTACCGCGACGTCGAGGCGCTGTCGGCGGCAGGCGTGCCCGTCTACGCCGAGCGGGGCAAGCACGGCGGGGTCGGGCTGCTGGCCGGGTTCCGCACCGACGTCACCGGGCTCACCACCGACGAGGCCCGCGCGCTGTTCGTGCTGGCCTCCCGCAGCGCGCACTCGGCGCTCGGGCTGGACCGGGCGCTGTCCTCGGCGCTGCGCAAGGTGATGGCCGCCCTGCCCGCCCCGCACCGGCCGGCGGCCGAGCTGACCAGCCGGCGCATCCTCGTCGACCCCGACCGGTGGATGGCCCCGTCACGCGCCGAGCCCGACCTGGAGACCCTGCACACCGCCGTGCTCACCGACCGCAGGCTGCGCATCCGCTACCGGCACAGCGGCAGCACGGAGCTCGCCACCTACACGGTGGACCCGTACGGGCTGGTGGCCAAGGCCGGCGTCTGGTACCTCGTCGCCGACCACCGGGGCCGGCCGCGGCTGTTCCGCGCCGACCGCATGCCGGGCGTCACCGTCACCGCCGCGGAGGCGCGCCGCCGCGAGGGCGTGGAGCTCCAGGAGGTCTGGGACGACCTGCGGCGCCGGGTGGAGGACAGGAACGACGAGGTACGCGTGTCCGTCCGGGTGCTGGCGGCCCGGCTCGACATGTTCACCCGCATCGCGGGCGGCTACTTCACCGGCACGCCCGTCGCGGGCGGCGACGGCTGGGCGCGGGTCGAGCTGGCCTACCCGCTGGTCGGAGCCGTCCGCCAGCTGCTGCAGTTCGGCCCCGACGTCGAGGTCATGGAGCCGCCCGAGGCCCGCGCGGAGATGGCCAGGGCGGCCGCCGAGATCTCCGCGCGGTACACGTGAACCGCCGGTCCGGCGGGCCGGACCGGCGGTTCACGCACTCAGACGAGCGAGCGCACCACGATCGTCTGGTCGCGGCCGGGGCCGACACCGATGGCGGAGATCGGCGCGCCGCTCATCTCCTCCAGCGTGCGCACGTACGCCTGCGCGTTCGGCGGCAGGTCCTCGAACGACTTGGCGCTGGAGATGTCCTCCTGCCAGCCGGGGAACTCCTCGTAGATCGGCTTGGCGTGGTGGAAGTCGGTCTGCGTCATGGGGATCTCGTCGTGCCGCACGCCGTCCACCTCGTACGCCACGCACACCGGGATCCGCTCCAGGCCCGACAGCACGTCCAGCTTGGTCAGGAAGTAGTCGGTGACGCCGTTGATGCGGGTGGCGTACCGGGCGATCACCGCGTCGAACCAGCCGCAGCGGCGGTTGCGGCCGGTCGTGACGCCGTACTCGCCGCCGGTCGTGCGCAGCCAGTCGCCCATCTCGTCCGTCAGCTCGGTCGGGAACGGGCCCGACCCGACGCGGGTGGTGTACGCCTTCAGGATGCCGATGATCTTCGTGAGCCGGTTCGGCGGGATGCCGGCGCCCGCGCACGCGCCGCCCGACGTCGGAGAGGACGACGTGACGAACGGGTACGTGCCGTGGTCGATGTCGAGCAGCGTGCCCTGACCACCCTCGAGCAGCACGAACTTGCCCTCGTCCAGCGCCTTCGACAGCACCAGCGAGGTGTCCGCGATGTGCGGCTTGAGCCGCTCGGCGTAGGCGAGGTACTCCTCCAGCACCTGCGCCGGCTCGATGCCGCGCCGGTTGTAGACCTTGGTCAGCACCTGGTTCTTCTCGGTCAGCGCGACCTCGATCTTCTTGGCCAGGATCCCCGGGTCGAGCAGGTCCTGCACGCGCACGCCCATGCGGTAGATCTTGTCGCCGTACGCCGGCCCGATGCCGCGTCCGGTCGTGCCGATCTTCGCCTTGCCCAGGTAGCGCTCGGTGACCTTGTCGAGTGCCTTGTGGTGCGGCATGATCAGGTGCGCGTTCGCGCTGATCAGCAGCCGTTCGGCGGAGATGCCCCGCGCGGCCAGCCCGTCGATCTCGCTGAGCAGCACCCCCGGGTCGATCACCACGCCGTTGCCGATGACGGGCACCACCTCCGGCGACAGGATCCCCGTGGGGAGCAGGTGCAGCGCGTACTTCTGGTCACCGATGACCACGGTGTGTCCCGCGTTGTTGCCCCCCTGATAGCGGACGACGTAGTCGACGTCGCCACCGAGCAGGTCGGTGGCCTTGCCCTTGCCCTCATCGCCCCACTGGGCACCAACGAGAACGGCAGCCGGCATGGTTCAGTCTCCCGAGCACAAAACGAAACCCCTGGCGCAAGCGCGACAGGGGCTCTTGCGTAGAGAGACTACCCGAACGTGCCTATTCGTCCCAAGGGCTAGCCCTTGGTCAGCGCGTCGTACCCGCTCTCGGTGCTGTCCTTGAGGAACTGCAGGCACCGTTCGGCCTCGTCCTTCTCGCCGATCGCCTGCGCCGCCCTGGACAGGGCGTACAGGCAGCGCAGGAACCCCCGGTTCGGCTCGTGCTCCCACGGGATGGGGCCGTGCCCCTTCCAGCCGTTGCGGCGGAGCGCGTCGAGCCCGCGGTGGTAACCGGTACGGGCGAAGGCATAGGAGGTCACGGCGTGCCCCTGGGCGAAGTACTCCTCCGCGAGAGCGGCCCAGGCCGCCGGGTGAGCGGGGAAACGGGCGGCCACGTCTGAGGCCTTGACGCCCGACTCCAGCGCCTCCCTGGCCTCGGGCAGGTCCGGCAGGTGAGTCGGGGGCGGCCCGGCGAGAAGGTTATCCATAGGACAAGTCATACCCGCCGGGCCGCTGAACTGGCTAGGAGATCTTCGTCCCAGCGCTCTTCAGGCTCTGGCACGCCTCCACCACGCGGGCGGCCATCCCGGCCTCGGCGGCCTTGCCGTACGAGCGGGGGTCGTAGGTCTTCTTGTTGCCGACGTCGCCGTCGACCTTCAGCACGCCGTCGTAGTTCTTGAACATGTGGTCCGCGATCGGGCGGGTGAAGGCGTACTGCGTGTCGGTGTCGACGTTCATCTTGACGACGCCGTACGAGATGGCCTCGTGGATCTCCTCCAGCAGCGAGCCGGAGCCGCCGTGGAAGACCAGGTCGAATGGCTTGTCCTTGCCGTACTTGGCGCCCACCGCGTCCTGGATCTCCTTCAGCACGCTCGGCCGCAGCTTGACGTGCCCCGGCTTGTAGACGCCGTGCACGTTGCCGAACGTGGCGGCCAGCATGTAGCGGCCCTTGTCGCCGACGCCCACGGCCTCGGCCGTGGCCAGCGCGTCCTCCGCCGTCGTGTAGAGCTTCTCGTTGATCTCGCCGACGACGCCGTCCTCCTCGCCGCCGACGACGCCGATCTCCATCTCCATGATGATCCGCGCCCTGGCGCACTTCTCCAGGAGCTCCTTGGCGATCTCCAGGTTCTCGTCCAGCAGGACGGCCGAGCCGTCCCACATGTGCGACTGGAAGAGCGGGTCGAGGCCCCTCGACACCCGCTCCAGGGAGATGTCGATCAGCGGCCGCATGAAGCCGTCGAGCTTGTCCTTCGGACAGTGGTCGGTGTGCAGCGCCACCGTGACGGGATACTTGGCGGCCACCACCCTGGCGTACTCGGCCAGCGCCGTCGCGCCCGTGACCATGTCCTTGACCGTCGTCCCTGAGAGGAACTCCGCGCCACCCGTCGAGACCTGCACGATGCCGTCGCTCTCGGCCTCGGCGAAGCCGCGCAGGGCGGCGTTCAGCGTCTGCGAGGACGTCACGTTGATCGCCGGATAGGCGAATCCACCGGCCTTGGCCCGGTCGAGCATCTCAGCGTAGATCTCTGGAGTCGCAATAGGCATGATTCATCTCCCTGAGAAGTTGCGGCTGCGCGCCAGGGCCCAGTATTCCGGCTCCCTACCCGCTCGGGTAGAGACGACGCGTGGTTGTTGGCCATGTCGTCCACCCCTGCTACAGGTAGGCTCCTCGTCGTGGACTGGCTTCTGAATCTCCTCGACCCCACCTGGTGGCTGACGATTTTGGGCGCGTTCGCCACCATCGGCGTTCTCGCGATCATCTTCGCCGAGACGGGTCTGCTGCTCGGGTTCTTCCTGCCCGGCGACTCGCTGCTGGTGGCTGCGGGGATTTTCAGCTCGGCGTCGGTAGCCACGGGAATGGGCATCGAGCCCCTCTCGTTCCCCGTCCTGCTGATCGGCACGCCCCTGTGCGCGATCGCCGGCGCGCAACTCGGGCATTTCCTCGGGGCGCGATTCGGCCGCAAACTCTTCGACAAACCGGATTCGCGGTTGTTCAAGCGGGAGCACGTGCTGCGGGCCGAGGTGTTCTTCGAGAAGTTCGGTCCCGCCAAGGCGGTGATTCTGGCCAGGTTCGTGCCGATCGTGCGCACGTTCATGAATCCCGTCGCGGGCGTGCTGGAGATGACCCCCAAGCGCTTCTTGTTGTGGAACGTCGTCGGCGGCATCGTCTGGGTCGAAGGCCTCATCCTGCTCGGCCACTTCCTCGGCGGCCAGGTCGATCCCAAGCAGATCGACCGCTACATCCTTCCCGGCGTCTTCGTGATCGTCTTCATCTCCCTGATCCCGATCATGGTCGAGGCCGTCAAGCACCGCCGCGCCGCCAAGCAGCTCCCGGTCCCCAACGGCAAGCACCACCGCGTCCCCTCCAGCTTCGACGGCCAGCTCTGACGCCCGTCCCGGGCGGGGCGACCGGCGACACACGGCGACGGCGGATCACCGCAAGGTACGCTGCCCCTTGTGGGACGCCACAGGTCAGATCCGATGGGCCTCGCCCGATTAGCGCTCGCCGTCCTGGCGGTGGGAGCCGTGGTGGTGCTCCTGGTCATCGGCGGTCGCGCGCTCCTCGACCTCCTGGACACGCCGCCTCCCGACCGCGAGCCCGCCGCCGCCCCAGCCTCCGGCACGGCCACCGGCCCGGCCACTGGCACGGCCTCCACCGCGCAGGTCCCCACCGTGCGCATCGAATGCGTCGTCGAGACCTGCCCCCTCGTCACGGTCCGCGTGCCGGGGGGTGACGTGCTGCAGCACCGGGAGATGAGCAGGGGCGAGGAGGTCCGCTACTTCGAGCCGGAGCTCGACGTCGTCCTCAGCGACGCGGGCACGGTCCGCGTCACGGAGAACGGCGTCCCGCGCGCCCAGGGCAGAGCCGGCGCCCGCGAGGCCTTCACCGTCCGCGGCAACTGACCCCTCGCCCACCCGCACCCACCTCCGCGCCCGCGCGCCGAGGGCGGTGAGACGGTCAGAGGCCCAGGTCCTCCAGGGTGTAGGCCGTCCGGTACTCCAGCCCCTCGCCCTCGACCCGCTCCCGAGCCCCCCGATCGACGATCGTCGCCACGGCCACCACCTCGGCCCCCGCCTCCCGCAGCGCCTCCACGGCGGTCAGCGGCGAGCCGCCGGTGGTGGAGGTGTCCTCCACGGCGAGCACGCGCCGCCCCTTCACCTCGGGCCCTTCGATGCGCCGCTGCATCCCGTGCCCCTTCTGCGCCTTGCGCACCACGAACGCGTCCAGCGCCCGCCCCCGGGCCGCCGCCGCGTGGAGCATCGCGACCGCGACAGGGTCGGCGCCCATCGTGAGCCCGCCCACCGCCTCGTAGTCGAGGTCGGCCGTGAGGTCGAGCATCACGCTGCCGACGAGCGGCGCGGCCACGCCGTCGAGCGTGATGCGGCGCAGGTCGAGGTAGAAGTCGGCCTCCTTGCCCGAGGAGAGCGTGACCTTGCCGTGGACGATGGCCTTGCTCTTGATCTCGGCCAGCAGGTTGTCGCGATCAGTCATGCGTCCAAGCTTAGGACCCGCCGCCGTCGCCACCCCTGACCCGTCACGAGCTCATGCTCCTGATCAACGTCAGCGCCTGCCCGTACGCCTTCGGCAACGGCCGCACCCGTACCCGCGGCCTGTGCCCGTACAGGATCTCGGAGTCGCGCAGCCGCGCGACCTTCGCGCGCAGCCCCTCGTCCATCCGCGTCACGGCCCCCACCCGTACGGGCCCCAGCAGCGCCAGCGTCTCGTCGCCGGGGAAGGCCCGCCGCAGCGCGGTGGCCAGGTTGAGCGCCGCGGCGAGCCGTTCGGCCAGTTCCTCGGGCGGCGCCGACGGCTCGGCGGCCACCAGGCACGTCCCCCTGGCCGTGCTGCGGTAGAGCTGCGCCAGCCTGGTACGCAGGTACGCCGCCGTGACCAGCCCCGTCAGCGGGTCCTCGCAGTGCAGCTCCCCGAGCGGCGCGAAGCCGTGCTCGGCCCACCCCGCCGCGAACGAGCGCAGCGCGGCGAACGGCGGCCCGCCCGCGCTGGTGACGGCGAACAGGGCGGCGAGGTCGTTCATGCCCTCGGCGATGCCGACCCCGGCGGCGGCCCGCGCCGAGCCCAGCGCCCAGCACGCCTGCGACAGGTCGCAGGCGCCGCACACCGCCTTGACCACGCCCTCCGCCTCGGGCGTCCACCAGTCCTCCGCCAGCGACCAGCCGGCCGCCATGCTCCTGCGACGCCAGCGCGACAGCACGTCCGCCTCCATCCGTCCCCCTCCGTCGGATCTCCCCGGGGTTAAAGACGCGGGCGCGGTTTAGTCATGACGGGGAATGCGGAATGATTGCGCGGGGCAACCCCGCGTAATCGTGAGGTCACTATGGGTGTCGAATCGCCGCAAAGCGATGCAGATCTGCTTCAGGCGGTCAGGGAGGGCAACGCTGCCGCGTACGGGGAGCTCTACGAGCGCCACGTCGCCGCGGCGCGTGCGCTGGCCCGGCAGCTCGCCAGGGGCGCCGAGGTCGAGGACGTCGTCGCGGAGTCGTTCACGAAGATCCTCGACCTGGTGGGCAGGGGCGGCGGGCCCGACTCCGGCTTCCGTACCTACCTGCTCACGGTGGTGCGGCGCACGGTCTACGACCGCTCCAGGGTCGAGAGCCGCCAGGTGACCACGGGCGAGATCGAGCTGTACGACCCGGGCGTGCCCTTCGTCGACCCCGCGCTGGTCGGGCTGGAGAAGTCGCTGATCGCCAGGGCGTACCTGTCGCTGCCCGAGCGCTGGCGGGCGGTGCTGTGGCACACCGAGGTCGAGCGGGCCAGGCCGGCCGAGGTGGCGCCGCTGCTCGGCCTGTCGGCCAACGGCGTGGCCGCGCTGGCGTACCGGGCCAGGGAGGGGCTGCGGCAGGCGTACCTGCAGATGCACCTGGCCTCCCCGCCGCAGCACGACTGCCGCCCCGTGCTGGGCAAGCTGGGCGTGTACGTGCGGGGCGGGCTGGCCAGGCGCGACTCCAAGGCGGTGGACGAGCACGTCAGCGCGTGCGAGGAGTGCCACGGGGTGCTGCTGGAGCTGACCGACGTCAACCGCGGGCTGCGCGTCATGGTCGGGCCGCTGATCGCGGGCCCGCTGTTCGGCGGGTACGCGGCGGCGCTGGCCAAGCCGGGCGCCGCGGGCGCGGGTGGCGCGCTGCGGCTCCTGGGCCGGCTGCGGCGGGTGCCGAAGCAGCAGCAGGTGGCGGTGGCCGGTGGCACGGTGGCGGTCACGGCGGCCGTGCTGGCCTCGCTGCTGCTGGTGTCCGGCGAGAGGCCGGTCGTGCGGCCGCCCGCGATCACACCGGTCGCGCAGCCGCCCGTGTCGGTCGCGCCGGTCCCGGTGCCGGTGCCGCTGCCGAGCGAGCGGCCTGCCCAGGTGCCGCCGCCGGTCAAGAAGGACAAGCCGGGCAAGGCGCGGCTGCGGGCCACGATCGACGCGCTCGGCTCCCTCGTCCGCGCCCAGCCCGGCATCGTCGGCATCCGCCTGCGCAACTACGGCGAGAGCGCCAGCGAGGAGCTGGCGGCCCAGGTGGACCTGCCCGACGGCGTCACCCTCATCCCTCCGGCGCGCCGCGGCCACAGTGCCGCGCTGCTCGGCCCCGTCGGCACGGTGGACGGCTGGGCCTGCCGCCCGGTCAGCGGCGGCGCCCGGTGCGCCAGGGAGCCGCTGCAGGCGGGGCAGGGCACGGCGGTGTTCCTGCGGGTGCTGGTGGCCGACGAGGCGCCGCAGGGTGCGGGGCCCGCGGTCCGCATCGCCGCCGGCTCGCTGCGGCTCCAGGCCCGGGCCGAGGAGGGCGTACGGATCTCCGGCGCGCCCGCCAGGTTCGCCACCGACGGGAAGGTGGCGGTCAGGGCGATCGGCAACACGCTGCTGAGCTGCCCGGCCGAGCGCGCGGGCTGCTCGGAGACCAGGCGCAGGCAGGGCACGCAGCGCGACAACGACCTGTGGCCGATGACCGCGCTCGACCAGGACGAGCGGCCCGACACGACGTCCTCCAGCGGGGCGGAGCTGTCCCTGCCGAAGGGCAGCCAGGTCGTCTGGGCGGGCCTCTACTGGTCGGCGGCCGACGACGAGGCCGGGCCCATCAGGATCAGGCCGCCGGGGCGGCGCAAGTACCTCACGGTCCAGCCGGGCGAGGTGACGATGCGCGAGCTGCCGCTGGGCCCCGTCTACCAGGCGTTCGCCGACGTGAGCGAGCTGGTCGGCGACGTACGCAGGAACGGCACCTGGTGGGCGGCCGACGTCCCGATGAAGGCGGGCGTCTCGCGCCATGCCGGATGGAGCCTGGTGCTGATCGTCACCGATCCCGCGGAGCCGTACAGCCAGGCCGTGGTGCTCGACACGGCCACCGTGGTCGGCGGCCGGGCGCGGCGGGTGCGGATGCCGCTGGGCGGGCTGAGCCCGGCCGCCTCGCCCGCCCGGGTCGAGCTGGTCACCTGGGAGGGCGATGCCGATCTCAAGGGCGACAAGGTCTCGCTCGGCTCCGGCGCCCTCACCCCGGGCGGCGGCGACCGAGATCCGGCCAACGTCTTCGACGGGTCGTCCAACGGCGTGGCGGGGATGACGTTCGGCACGGACGTCGATACGGTCAGCGCGGAGCTCGGCGTGGATCCCGGGCTGACGATCGTCACGGACAAGGACGTGGTCCTGTTCGGAGTGGCCGCGCTGAGCGTGCGGGCGCGATCGTGATCGTGACCGTGAACGGGACAAACTGGTACGGTCTGCCTAAGTGGTCTGGCGCTACGGCGAGCCGGATTCGAATCGTCGGCATTAACCCTCGCGCGATCACCTGCTTTCATTACCCTGAGAGAGGGCCGCCGAGTCCGGTCTCTGACGGTGCAGAGCCAGCAAGGTCGGACCACCAGGAAAGGGGCGGTGTCAGTGGATCGCTGCGCGCTGTTCGTGGACGCTGGCTATCTGCTGGCTGATGGAGCGATGGCCGTGCACGGCACGCGTCATCGCGAGGCGGTTTCCTGGGACTATCCCGGGCTGCTGCAACTGATGACCAGCCTGGCACGCGAGCGCACCGGGCTGCCGCTGCTGCGGTGCTACTGGTACGAGGCGACGGTCGAGGGCCGCCGCACGCCGGAGCACGACGCGCTGGCCGACATCCCGGGCCTCAAGCTCAGGCTGTCACGCATCCGGCCGGGCCGGCGCGAGGGCGTCGATGCTCAGGTCCATCGCGACCTGATGACCCTCGCCCGCAACAACGCCATCTGCGACGCGGTCGTGGTCAGCGGCGACGAGGACCTGGCGCAGGTCGTGTGCGACGCGCAGGACCTCGGCATCAGGGTGAGCGTCATCCACATCGCGGCCGACGGCGGCTGGGCCGTCTCGCGGTCGCTGCGCCAGGAGTGCGACGACCTGGTGGAGCTTGGGGCGGCCCACCTGCGGCCGTACGTCAGCCTGCTCACCGGCGTCTCCGAGTCCTCCAACGGCCACCACCAGCCGATCAGCAACGGGCACTCCACCCCCTCGCTGCCGCCCGCGCAGCCGCCGTCCCTGCCGCCCACCTCGCTGCCGCAGAGCTCCAGCGGCGGCAGCCACGCCGCGCCCTCTTCCGGCAACGGGCAGTCCGCCGGCCTGCCGCGTGGCCAGTCGTCCACGCCGCCCGCGCTGCCGACGTACACGAGCTACCAGTCCGAGCCGCCGTCGCCGCCCTCCGCCCCGGTCACCGGGCCGATCCAGGCGCAGTCCCAGCAGTCCAGCCCGACCACCGGCCAGTTCTCCGCGCCGTCGAGCGGCACGTACCAGCCGTCGCAGCTCGGCCCGTACACCGGCCCGCAGCCGGCGCCCGTCACCCCGCCCGCGGCCGCCACGGCGGGGGCCACGACGCTGGCCGACGCCGTCAAGGCCGCGCACCGCGAGGGGCACGACTTCGGCGAGTCGGTGGCCCGCGACGCGCCCGCGCTGTGGCTGGAGGCGGTGCTGGCGCGCAAGCCGCGCATGCCGTCGGACCTGGAGGCCCGGCTGCTGCAGGGCTCGTCGCTGCCGATCGACTTCCTGCTGCACGACGAGGTACGGCACGCGCTGCGGCGCGGCTTCTGGGACGCGTTGGAACGCGCCCGCCACTGACTGCCCCGACCTCAGCACACGTCCCCAGGCGCTGACCCCAGCGCACCCCAGGCCCCGGCCCCAGCGAGTGGCGCGGATTCCGGCTCCAGCGCGTCTCACGGCCTCGGTCTCAGCGCACCGCATAGCTTCCGAGTGACGGCTCCATGAGCTCGAACAATTCGCGCGCGGCCTCGCCCACGATCTCGGCGATCCGCGGGTTGTCCACCCCCTCCAAGGTGAGCTCCAAGATCCGGCCGAGCAGCACCCGGTAGGGCGCGGCGAGCTGCGCCGCCACCACCTGGGGCACCGGCCCCTGATCGCCCGTCTCCGCGGCCAGTTCCCGCGCCAGGGCCTTCTCCCGCTGCTCCAGCAACTCGCGCAGGCGCGTCACCAGCGTCGGCGACTGCACGATCATCCGCGCGAACCCGTCGTGGGTGAACCCGAGCAGGGGATCCTGCCGCGCCGCCGCCTCCATGAACACCCTCCTGAGCGCGGCGAGCGCGGACTCGCCCGGCCGCCTGCCGGCCACGATCCCGGCCAGTGCGGCCACGAACCGCTCGTGGTGGTCGAAGGCGAGGTCCTCCTTGCGGGGGAAGTAGTTCGTGACGGTCTTCTTGGCCACCCGCGCGGCCCCGGCGATCTCGGTGATCGTGGTCTGCTCGAAGCCCCGCCGGATGAACAGCCGGGTGGCCTGGTCGGAGATCGCCTGACGGGTCTCCCGCTTCTTCAGCTCCCGCAGACCGAGGATTTTTGTGTCGGACATAAATTTCCTCTTGACTCGTATCTGGTCTGGTCCTAATCTTAGGACCGTCACAAGTTTACGACCTGAAGGGCTCACATGCGAGCGACGTTCCAGATCAAACTGCCCGCCTCCATCACCGCCACGACCGCTCGTCTCGACCACCCGAGGTCGCCGCGACGCGCCGCCGTACCGGCTCGTGACCTGAACCCCACGGCACAGCCGAACGTCACGCGCCGCCCCAGCGCCGCCCCCCGGCGCGCCGCGTACTGACCCAGAGCCCGCAACCACCCCCGGGAGGTCCCCATGCCAGCCACCACCACTGATTCCGTCGAGGGTTACCTCAAGCAGATCGGCAGGATCCGGTTGCTCGACGCCAGGCAGGAAGTGGCGCTCGGCGAGCGCATCGAGGCCGGCCTGCTCGCCCAGGAGCGCCTCGACCGCGAGCATGCCGCCCTGCCGGCGCAGGACCGCGCCGACCTGGAGTGGATCGCCGCCGACGGCCGCCTGGCCAGGAGCCAGATGATCGAGGCGAACCTGCGGCTGGTCGTCTCCATCGCCAAGCGCAGGGCCGGGCACGGCCTGCCGCTCCTTGACCTGATCCAGGAGGGCAACCTGGGGCTGATGCGGGCGGTGGAGAAGTTCGACCACCGGCTCGGGCTGAAGTTCTCCACCTACGCCACCTGGTGGATCAAACAGGCGATCGGGCGCGCGCTGGCCGACCAGAGCCGGACGATCCGCCTGCCCGCGCACGTGGTCGAGGACCTCAACCGGGTCATCCGCGCCCGGAGCACGATGCTGCGGGAGCTGGGCCGCGAGGCCACCGTCGAGGAGCTGGCGGCCGAGGCCGGCCTGACGCCGGAGAAGGTCGAGCAGTTGCTGCGGCACGACCGCGAGCCGGTCTCGCTGCACACCCCGCTCGGTGACGACAGCGCCGAGCTGGGCGACCTGCTCGCCGACGACGCTCCAGGGCCCGCCGCCGAGGTCGCCGCCTCCTCCCTCCGCCACGACGTGCTGGCGGCGCTGGCGACGCTGACCGAGCGGGAGGCGGCCGTCCTCATCCAGCGGTACGGCCTGGCCGACGACACGCCGCGCACCCTGGACGAGATCGGCCGCACGTTCGGCGTCACCCGGGAACGCATCCGCCAGATCGAGGCCAAGGGCATGCAGAAGCTGCGCCGGCCCGCCTGCGCCCGTACCCTGGCCGACCTGCTCGGCTGACGTCGAACCGAAGCCGACCTGCTCGGCTGACCTCGCGCAGAAGCCGACCTGCACACCTGACCTCGCACAGAAGCCGACCTGCTCGGCTGACTTCTCACAGAGAGGGTTCCTCCGCTGATTCCCGACCCGACGACCGTGCACCCGATGCCCGCCCACGAGCGGGTGGTCTTCCTCAAGCCGCTGGTCACCTCGCCCACCATCGAGGTGGGCGAGTACACCTACTACGACGACCCCGACGGCGCCACCGGCTTCGAGCACCACAACGTGCTGTACGCCTACGGGCCCGAGCGGCTGATCATCGGCAAGTACTGCGCCATCGCCTCCGGCACCCGGTTCCTGATGGCCGGCGCCGACCACCCGACGATGGGGGTGTCGACCTTCCCGTTCACCATGTTCGGCGGCGAGTGGACCGAGCGCACCCTCGACATCGTCACCGGCATGCCCAGCCGCGGCGACACCGTGATCGGCAACGACGTCTGGTTCGGCTACCAGGCCACGGTGATGCCAGGCGTGAGCATCGGCGACGGGGCCGTCATCGCGACCGGCGCCGTGGTGACCGCCGACGTCCCGCCGTACACCATCGTCGGCGGGAACCCGGCCAGGCCCATCCGCCGCCGCTTCGCCGACGCCGACATCGAACGGCTGCTGCGGGCCGCCTGGTGGGACTGGCCCGTCGAGCTGGTGACCGAGCACGCCCGCGCCATCATGGCCGGCACCCCGGCCGACATCGCCCGCATCGCCGCCGAGCACGGACTGGAGAAGAGCCTTTGACACAGACCCCCTTCGAGCCGGGCGCCGAGTTCGACCGGCAGGTCCGCACCCTGATCGACCTCGGCTACCCGGCCATGGCCGGGTTCGACCCCACGACGCTGGCCCCGCTACGCGAGCTGGCCGTCCGCCACGGGGGCACGGCGTACGATCCGGACGGCGGCCGGGTGCCGTTCCTGCTCGTGCTCACCCGCGAGGTCGCGCCGATCGAGCAGACCATGCCGCTGACCACGCTGCACGGCAAGCGCAAGCCCGGATTCGTCGACTACTCCTTCGAGCCCGGCTCCCTGGAGCGATTCGTCGCCACCTCGGAGGTCGAGCAGGCCTACCTGCTGTTCGACGTCGAGCGCGGCGAGGAGTTCTGCGGCGCCGTCCCCAACGCCGCGATGAACGCCATCGCGGCCCGGGGGCGCACCCTGCTCACCATCGAGGAGGGCATCGCCTTGATCACGCACTTCCCGCAGATCCTGGTCAAGAACAAGTGCTTCTCCCTCGGCGGCTCCCGGTGCGGCGACCGCCGGGTGCCGGCCATCTGGATCAGCCAGAACGCCCCCAAGCTGGGCTGGTGCTGGGAAGGCAACCCGCACACCTGGCTCGGCATGGCCTCGGCCGGCGGCAGGCGCGCCGCCGCGTGAACACCCCCGGGCGGAGACGGGTCCCGGGGGTGGTGCGGGGCGATCAGGAGAGCGCGTCGAAACCGGCGCGCAGATGGCTGAGGCGATCGGTCAGATCGGTCAGGGGCACAGCCAGCGTCGTGTCCTGCGACTTGCGGGCCAGCTCCCTGACCCTGGCCAGCTCGTCCTCCACCGCCGTCAGCCGCCGCGACAGCTCGGGCAGCACGGACGCGTGGTCGCCGGCCCCCGGCGGCAGCTCGCCGCTGAGGCGGTCGCGGAGCATCGACGCCTGCTCGGCCAGGCGCTTGTTCATGTTGTACAGCTCGGCGAACACCGACACCTTCGCCCGCAGCACCCACGGGTCGAACGGCTTGGTCAGGTAGTCCACCGCGCCCGCCGCGTAGCCGCGGAAGGCGTAGTCGGGAGCGCTGTCCACCACGGTCAAGAAGATGATCGGGATGTTACGGGTACGCTCCCGCCGCTTGATGTGCGCGGCGGTCTCGAAGCCATCCATGCCCGGCATCCGCACGTCGAGCAGGATGAGCGCGAACTCGGTGTTGAGCAGCGCCTTGAGGGCCTCCTCACCCGACCTGGCGCGCACGGGCACCAGGTCGAGCGAGCTGAGGATGGCTTCGAGGGCGATCAGGTTCTCCTCGCGGTCATCAACGAGGAGGATCTTGGCACGATCCGGCATCGATCACGACCCTTCGGATGACGAGGCTGACGAGGTTGACGAGTCGGACGCGGAGCCCCGGCCGCGGCTGAGCCAGCCGCGCAGCCGTTCGAGCAGCCGGTCGACGTCGACCGGCTTGGGCACGTAGTCGGACGCGCCCGAGGCGATGGACTTCTCCCGGTCGCCCCGCATGACCTTGGCGGTCAGCGCGATGATCGGCAGATCGGCGAACTGCGGCATGCGGCGGATGGCCGACGTCGTGGCCCACCCGTCCATCTCCGGCATCATGATGTCCATCAGCACGAGCGCGACGTCCTCGTTGCGTTCGAGCTGCTCGATGCCCTCCCGTCCGTTCTCAGCGTAGACCACGGTCGAGCCGTGTCGCTCCAGCACGCTGGTCAGCGCGAAGACGTTGCGGATGTCGTCGTCCACGATCAGGATCTTGGCGCCGTTCAGCGGGTCGTCGCCCTGCCACTGGCTGGGCGTCTCCACCGGCGGCTCGACCAGCTCGGGCATCGGCAGGTCGAGCGGCAGCGGCGGCTCGGGCGCCGTGGCCGCCGCCTCCTCGCTCGGCGGCGTCATGAGCTGCCTGCGCGCCGTGCCCGGGTCCGTCGCGGCCAGCGGGCCGGTGTAGGACGCCGGCAGGTAGAGCGTGAACGTGCTGCCCTTGCCCAGCTCGCTGTCGACGTGGATCTCGCCGCCGAGCAGCCGGGCGATGTCGCGGCAGATCGCCAGGCCCAGGCCCGTGCCGCCGTACTTCCTGCTCGTCGTGCCGTCGGCCTGCCTGAACGCCTCGAAGATGACCTCGCGCTTGTCGGGCGCGATGCCGATGCCGGTGTCGATCACCTGGAACGCCAGCAGGTCGGTGGAGTCGTGCAGGCTGTCGTCGTCGAAGTCGACCCCGGGCGGGGCCATCGAGACGCGCAGCTTCACCTCTCCGCGAGGGGTGAACTTCACCGCGTTGGACAGCAGGTTACGCAGCACCTGCTGCAGGCGCTGCTCGTCGGCGCGCAGCTCGTGCGGCACGTCCGGCTCGACGTCCACGCTGAACGACAGCCCCTTGTCCTGCGCCAGCGGCGCGAACGCGGCCTCCAGCAGGTCCACCATCTTCGGCAGCGACACCTGGATCGGATGGATGTCCATCCGCCCCGCCTCGACCTTCGACAGGTCGAGCATGTCGTTGATGAGCTGCAGCAGCGCCGAACCCGCGCTGTGGATCGTCCGGGCGAACTCGACCTGCTGCGAGGTCAGGTTGCCCTCGGCGTTCTCGGTCAGCAGCTTGGCCAGCACCAGCAGGCTGTTGAGCGGCGTGCGCAGCTCGTGCGACATGTTCGCGAGGAACTCGGACTTGTAGCGCGAGGAGACCGCGAGCTGCTCCGCGCGCTCCTCCAGCGTGCGGCGGGCCTGCTCGATCTGGAAGTTCTGGATCTCGATCGCGCGGTTCTGCTTGGCCAGCAGCGCCGCCTTGTCCTCCAGCTCGGCGTTGGACCTGCGCAGCTCCTCCTGCTGGCGCTGCAGCTCGTCGGAGCGCTCCTGCAGCTCGCGGGTGAGCCGCTGGGACTCGGTGAGCAGGTCTTCCGTGCGGGAGTTGGCGATGATCGTGTTCATCGTGACACCGATGGTCTCGACGAGCTGCGTCAGGAAGTCGAGGTGCACCTCGCCGAACGGCGTGAAGGAGGCCAGCTCCAGCACGCCGAGCACGCGGTTCTCGAACAGGATCGGCAGCACCACGATCTGCGCCGGCGTGGACCGGCTCAGCCCGCTGTCGATGGTGATGAACTGCGGCGGCACGTCGTCCAGCACGATGTGCCGGCCCTCGCTGGCCGCCTGCCCGACGATGCCCTCGCCGAACTCGAAGCGCTGGCGCGGGCCCCGGTCGGGGCGTACGCCGTAGCCGCCGATGAGGATGAGATTGCGCTCGTGCTCGGGCTCGATGCTGTAGAAGGCGCCGTAGCGGGCCGACACCAGCGGCGTCAGCTCGCTCATCGTCAGCTTGGCCACTTCCAGCAGGTCGCGGTGGCCCTGCATGAGCCGGGAGATGCGGGCCAGGTTGGACTTCAGCCAGTCCTGCTCCTGGTTGGCCTGCGTGGTCTCGCGCAGGCTGCCCACCATCGAGTTGATGTTGTCCTTCAGCTCCGCCAGCTCGCCCTGGGCGTCGATGGCGATGGAGCGGGTCAGGTCGCCGCGCGCCACGGCGCTGGTCACGGTCGCGATGGCGCGGATCTGCGTGGTGAGGCTGCCGGCCAGCTCGTTGACGCTCTCGGTGAGCCGCTTCCAGGTGCCCTCGACGCCCTCGACCCGGGCCTGGCCGCCGAGCTGGCCCTCGGTGCCCACCTCGCGGGCGACGCGGGTCACCTCGGAGGCGAACGACGAGAGCTGGTCCACCATGCGGTTGACGGTCGTCTTGAGGGCGAGGATCTCGCCCTGCGCGTTCACGTCGATCTTGCGGGTGAGGTCGCCGTTGGCGACCGCGGTGGTCACCTCGGCGATGTTGCGCACCTGGTACGTCAGGTTGTTGGCCATGGAGTTGACGTTGTCGGTCAGGTCCTTCCAGACGCCCGACACGCCCTTCACCCTGGCCTGGCCGCCGAGCTGCCCCTCGGTGCCCACCTCGCGGGCCACGCGGGTGACCTCGTCGGCGAAGGACGAGAGCTGGTCCACCATCGTGTTGAGGGTGTCCTTGAGCTGGAGCATCTCGCCCTGGGCGTCAACGGTGATCTTCTTCGACAGGTTGCCCTGCGCCACCGCGGACGACACGGCCGCGATCTGCCGCACCTGCGAGGTGAGGTTGTTGGCCATGGAGTTGACGTTGTCGGTGAGGTCCTTCCAGACGCCCGACACGCCGCGCACCTGCGCCTGGCCGCCGAGCTGCCCTTCGGTGCCCACCTCGCGGGCCACGCGGGTCACCTCGGAGGCGAACGACGAGAGCTGCTCGACCATCGTGTTCATGGTGGACTTCAGCTCCAGGATCTCGCCCTGGGCGTCCACGTCGATCTTGCGGGTCAGGTCGCCGTTGGCCACCGCCGTGGTGACCTGGGCGATGTTGCGCACCTGGTACGTCAGGTTGCGCGCCATGGAGTTGACGTTGTCGGTCAGGTCCTTCCAGACCCCGGACACGCCCTTGACCTCGGCCCGGCCGCCCAGCTTGCCCTCGGTGCCCACCTCGCGGGCCACGCGGGTGACCTCGTCGGCGAAGGATGAGAGCTGGTCGACCATCGTGTTGAGGGTGTCCTTCAGCTGGAGGATCTCGCCCTGCGCGTCAACGGTGATCTTCTTTGACAAATTGCCCTGGGCCACCGCCGTCGCCACGGTCGCGATACTTCGTACCTGCGAGGTGAGGTTGTTGGCCATGAAGTTGACGTTGTCGGTGAGGTCCTTCCAGACCCCGGACACGCCGGTCACCTGGGCCTGGCCGCCGAGCTGGCCCTCGGTGCCCACCTCGCGGGCGACCCGGGTCACCTCCTCGGCGAACCCGGAGAGCTGGTCGACCATCGTGTTGACGGTGTTCTTCAGCTCGAACATCTCGCCCACGGCGTCGACCGTCACCTTGCGGCTCAGGTCGCCCTTGGCCACCGCCGTGGTCACCACGGCGATGTCGCGCACCTGCGCCGCCACGCGGGACGACATCGTGTTCACGGCCTCGGTGAGGTCGCGCCAGCTTCCGGACATGCCGCGCAGGTTGGCGCTGCCGCCGAGCCGTCCCTCGGTGCCGGCCTCGCGGGCGACCCTCGTGACCTCGGAGTTGAACAGCGCGAGCTGGTCGACCATGCCGTTGATGGCCTTGCCGAGGCGGCGCACCTCGCCCCGCGCCGATCGGTCGAGGTCGATGCGCCGGGACAGGTCGCCCTTGGCCACCGCGTCGATGACGTCGGCCGCGCCGCTCACCGGGCTCACCAGGGCGTCGATCAGCATGTTGACCGACTCGACGCTCTCCGCCCACGCGCCGACACCCGGACCGGGCGTCAGCCGCTCGCCGAAGCGGCCTTCCTTGACGACTTCTTTACGCACGCGTGACAACTCGTTGGCGAGGTGCTCGCGGCGATCGGCCACCTCGTTCAGAAGCAACCGCACCTCGCTGAGGATGCCGGGAGGCGCATGAGGAACCCGACGCCGGAAGTCTCCGTCACGCCAAGAGAAAAGAGTCTCCAGGATGGGCACGAGATCCGACTCGGTGTAAGTCCTCTCCTCTGGGCTTAGCGCGGCCTTGGCCGTGGTCATGGGGCCTCCTTCACTCGTCGCTGCCGCACGGCGAGTGATTCAAGTCTGTCACGATGAGTAGCTCGTAGTCCTGTCCTTGGATTTACCCCAAGTCAGCGGGAAGTGTGGTAGGCACGTTGGGATGACTGCTTCTCCCCATGCGGTGCTGGCCGCGACCTTCGCGCCCGGCGAGACCGCTGTGACGGCTGCGATGAGGTTCACGCGCGAGGTGATGACCGCGTGGGCCACCGGCGGCGTGCTCCACACTGCCGAGCAGGTCGCCGCGGATCTGGCGGAGCAGGTCGCTGACGAGCCTTTTGAGGTGATTTGGAAGCATTTCGGGGACGCAGTCCAGGTGGAGTTGCGCCAGCGAAACCTCTCCCAGGGTGATCCGAAGGCTCCTTCCGTCAACGTCGAGGAGTGGGGAGTCACCTTTGCGGGCGATTCCCGTGTCCATTGGGCAAGGCTCACGCTACCTGGCTCAGCCGACCGAGTGGCAGCCGAATGGCTGGAGGAGAGCAGCCGCGGGCCCCACTGGCTGGGGTTCCTCGCCGACGCGAGTGACCTGCTAGCGGGCACGCTCGACCCCGACATGGTCCCGGCGATCATCGCCCAGGTGGTGGTGCCGCGGCTGTCGAGCTGGTGCGCCGTCTACACCTCCGACAACTCCGGGCCGCTGCGGCTGGTCTACCTCTGGCACGCCGACGAGGCCAGGATCGACGGCCTGCGCGAGCAGCTCGCGGACATGGACGTCGACGCCGCCGACACCCGCGTCACCTCCATGATCCACCTGCCCGAGTCGCAGGTGCTCGCCGTGCCGCTGATGGCCCGCGGCCGCAGCCTCGGCATGATGTGCCTGGGCCGGCCCGACCGCTTCCCCGACGACGTCATCCAGTTCGCCGAGGACATCGGCAGGCGCGCCGCGCTGGCCATGGACAACGCCAGGCTCTACGCCCAGCAGGCCGTCGCCAACCGGGCCCTGCAGCGCAGCCTGCTCCCGCCGAACGAGCCCGAGGTGCCCGGCCTCGACTACGGCGTCATCTACGAGCCCGCCGGCGAGACCAACGAGGTCGGCGGCGACTTCTACGACCTGTTCAAGGCGGGCGACGACTCCTGGCGCTTCGCCATCGGCGACGTCTGCGGCACCGGCCCCGAGGCCGCCGCCGTGACCGGCCTGGCCCGCCACACGCTGCGCCTGCTGGCCCGCGAGGGCTACGGCGTGGCGGCCGTGCTCGGCCGGCTCAACCAGGCGATCCTGGAGGAGGGCGAGCGGGCGAGGTTCCTCACGCTGCTGCACGGCGACATCACGCCGGTGGCCGACGGGCTGGAGGTGCGGCTGGTCTCCGCCGGGCATCCCGAGGCGCTGCGGCTCAAGCCGAGCGGCAAGGTCGAGGCGGTGACCACGCCGCAGTCGCTGCTGGGGGTCTTCCACGAGGTCGTCTTCGAGGCCGACACCTTGCATCTCGACCACGGCGACGTGCTGCTGGCCGTGACCGACGGGGTGACCGAGCGGCGCTCCGGCGGGCGGCTGCTCGACGACGACGGCGGGCTGGCCAAGCTGCTGGCCGAGTGTGCGGGGTTGTCGGCCAGGGCCGTGGCCGAGCGCATCCGAAGGGGCGCCGCGGAGTTCGCCTCCGAGCCGAGCGCCGACGACCTGGCGATCGTGGTGCTGCGCGCCCGCTGAGCCCGGGGTCGTGCTGGTCAAGGTGCGCCTTTCCGGCTGACTGCGGGTGGCGAGATGATGACAGGCCGGCCGGCCGAGCGTCAAGGTCCGGAGTCAGGAACGGTTTCGGAGCGTGACAAGTGTCACGGCGCACCCACGTGCTTGCGGGCGAAGTCGAGCTGCAGCGCCGTCTGCGCGATCCGCTCGGAGACCACGAGCGAGCCCCGGATGGCGTCGTAGGTGTAGACCTCGTGGTGACGGCCGTGTTCTTCGAGCTTGGTGACGTACTTCTCGATCTGGCGCAGCGGGCAGCGCGTGTCGTTCTCGCCCGCGAGGATCAGCAGCGGGCTCTTGACCTGGTCGACGTAGGTGATCGGGGAGCTGGCCGCGTACCTCTCGGGCTGCTCCTCGGGTGAGCCGCCGAACAGCGCGCGGTGGTAGGCGCGCAGGCTCTCCGCCTCGTCCTCGTACGAGGTCTGGTGGCAGGCGATCGGCACCGCGGCGATGCCGCACGCCCACAGGTCGGGCTGGGTGCCGAGGCCGAGCAGCGTCAGGTAGCCGCCCCACGCCGTGCCGGCCAGCACGGTCTTGCCCGGGTCGGCGATGCCGTGGTCGATCACCCACTGCCGTACGGCCGCCACGTCGGCCAGCTCGATGTGCCCCACGTCGCCGTGCAGCGCGTCGCGCCAGGCCGAGCCGTAACCGGTCGAGCCCCGGTAGTTGACCCGCACCACCGCGAACCCGGCGTCCACCCAGGCCGCCACCGTCGGCGAGAACGCGTCGCGGTCGTGCGCCGTCGGGCCGCCGTGCAGCAGGAAGACGGTCGGGTGGGGGGCCGTGCCGACCTCGGGCTTGGAGACCAGCGCGTGGATGCGGCCGCCCTCGCCCTCCACGTCGATGTCCTCCACCGGGACGCTGGGCGGCGCGGGCGGGCCGATGGGGTTGACCACGACCTGGCCGTTGCTCGACCGGACGACCGCCGGGCGCGAGGCGCTGGACCAGGAGTACTCGACGTGGCCGCCGGGCCGGGGCGTAGCCTCGTCGATCACGCCGTGCGGCGTCTCGATGGGGGTCAGGCCGCCGCCGCGGAGGTCGTAGCGGTGCAGGTAGCTGCGGGCGCGGTCGTCGCGCAGGATGAGCAGGCCGCGGCCGTCGTCGTACCACTCGGCGTCCAGGTCGCCGGGGTCGCGCAGCCAGATCTCACGCTGCTCGCCCGTCACCGGGTCCCAGACCAGGGGCTCGTGGCGATGGCGGCGCTCGTGCAGGGCCAGCAGGCGGCGGTCGCCCACGATCGGGGCGAAGCTGAGGCCGACCACGCCCTTGGCGGGGCCGTCGTGCAGCTCGCCGACGACGTGGCCGTTCTGGCGTACGACGCGCAGCGCCGGGTGCCGGAAGTCGCCGTACTCGCCGTGGTTGATCGCGATGAGGGAGCCGTCGAGCGACATGGCGGCCACCCAGGCGGCCTCCGTGTGCTCGTACAGCGTCTCGGCCGGCCGGCCCGCGTGGACCAGGTGGATGCGGAACGTGCCCGCGCCGGCCACGCTGATCGCGGCGACGCCGGTCGTGGACAGCGCGATGCCGCCGGGCTGGCCGGGCGGCAGGTCCGGCGCGACCGGCTCGTCGTCGCCGCCGGTGAACGGCTGGCGCCACCAGCCGCCGTACTCGTCGCCGTCGGTGTCGGCGAACCAGTAGATCCACTGGCCGGTGGGGTCGAGCGCGGCGTACGCGGTGCCCTTGGGCTGGTCGGTGACCTGGCGGGTGGCGCCGGTCACGCGGTCCCAGGCGTAGACCTCCCACTTGCCCGTGGCGTTGGAGCGGTAGATGGCGCGGTTCGGGGCCTGGCGCGCCCAGGACGGCAGCGTCATGCGCGACGCCCGGAACCTGGCCTGCCAGCGTTCCTCCGCCTTCATCCGGCGCGCCCCCTCCCGTTGATGTCCCGCGCCTCCGGGCTCGGGATGCCGTCCAGTATTGCGCCTATGCCGGGGAAATGCTCCGAGAATGTGGGGGAATTTCGGACTAAATGCCCCATCAGTAACACCAGTCACACATGTCCGTCAAGGAACAGATCTTGATCGGTGTGCCGGCTCGAAGATAGACAGATGAAACGCGGCGCGCGTTACTACTTTTTGCTGCCTTTTCGCGACATTTCGGGAGACAAATGCGGCGATCCGCTCATCGAGCGTGTTCGCCTGGTGATGCCATGCACTCGGGCCCATCCCGACGACCTGGGCGATGTCACCGGGCTCCAGCTCCATCTCGAACGCGATCGAGCGCCGTCCGGTCTCGGCGAACCCCTCCAGGCTCCGAGCCACCCGGAGCTCCTTCTCCTCGTCGACGGAGAGCAGCCCGAGCTCCTCGACGAGCGGGCTGAGATGCTCGGGCGCCGGGGTGACGACCACCGCGGCACCTCCCGGCCGCAGCACGCGCCGGAATTCGGGCCCGTTCCTGGGCGCGAAAACGTCGATCACCACATCAGCCACCCCGCTCCTGATCGGAAGCGGGCGCCACACGTCGGCCACGAACGCCCCTGCCCTGGGATGCACCCGCGCCGCCCGGCGTACAGCGTGCTTCGACACATCGAACGCCATCCCGATGCCATCGTTGATCGCGTCGAGCACGGCCGCCAGGTAGTGCCCGGTGCCCGCGCCCGCGTCGACGATCACCGGCGCGGTCCTGCCCGCCGCGCGGTGGCCCTCGACGACTTCCGGCTCCCGCCCGCCGCCCGCAGGCGCCGCGCCGGACCCGGCCTCCACTCCCGCCCCACGGTACGCCCTCAACTTCGCGCCGTCACTCGTTTCGGTGGAGGACTCATGTTTTCCTGGAACGTTCTCCGGTGCCACGCGTGCCCGCACGGCCTCGGCCACCGCGTCCGCCAGCGGGGCGTAGTGACCCTTGTCGAGGAAGGCCGCCCTGGCGGCCACCATCTCGGGGGTGTCGGCGGTGCCCGGCTGCCCTGAGCCGGTGAGGAGGCTCACGTAGCCCTGCTTGGCCACGTCGAAGGTGTGGTTGCCGGCGCATCTCACGGTCGCCCCGGCCAGGCGCAGGTCGGCGCGGCACACGGGGCAGATGAGGTAGTCGACGATGTCAGCCAGCATGGGGCCCATTGTGGTGCACGGGCGGAGGTCAGGCGGCGTTGGCCGCTTCCAGGAGGAAGGCGGCGTTGGAGGGGGTGGAGCGGAGCTTGTCCACGAGGATCTCGAGGCCCTGCTGCTTCTCCAGCGCGGCCAGCATGCGGCGCAGCCGCCACACCACCTGCTGTTCCGACGAGCGCATCAGGATCTCCTCGCGCCTGGTCCCGGAGGCGTCGAGGTCCACGGCGGGGAAGAGGCGGCGCTCCGCCAGCTCGCGGACGAGGTGCAGCTCCATGTTCCCCGTCCCCTTGAACTCCTCGTAGAGGTTGTTGTCCATCCGCGACCCCGTGTCCACGAGCGCGGTGGCGAGGATGGTCAGGGAGCCGCCGCCCTCGACGTTGCGGGCGGCGCCGAAGAAGCGCTTGGGCGGGTAGAGCGCCCGGGCGTCGATGCCGCCCGTGAGGACACGCCCGCCGGGCGGCGTGAGGTTGTTGTACGCCCGCCCCAGCCGTGTCAGCGAGTCGAGCAGCACGACCACGTCACGCCCCGACTCCACGAGGCGCTTGGCGCGCTCGATGGCCAGCTCGGCGAGGGCGGCGTGGTCGTGGTCCGGGTTGTCGAAGGTCGAGGAGAAGACCTCGCCCGCGATGGTGGCGCGCATCTCCGTGACCTCCTCGGGGCGCTCGCCCACCAGGAGGACCATGAGGTGCGCCTCGGGGTGGTTGCGGGTGATCCCGGCGGCCAGCGCCTGAAGGACCATGGTCTTGCCGGCCTTGGGCGGCGCCACGATGAGGCCGCGCTGCCCCTTGCCGATGGGCGCGAACAGGTCGATGACGCGCGTGCTGAGCGACTCCGTCTCGATGGTGAGCCGCTCGGCCGGATGTACGGGGGTGAGCGTGTCGAACTCGGGCCGGTCACGCCACGAGGTGGCGCCGTTGACCGACTCGACCTGGACCAGCTTGTTCCCGGCGAAGGACGCGGTGACGTGGTCACCGGGACGCAGGTCCCACTGGCGTACCTTCTCGGGAGTCAGGCGTACGTCGCCCGGCCCCGGCAGGTGGCCGGCCCGGATGAACGCGGACTTGTCGCGTACGTCCAGAAGCCCCGCCACCTGACGGACCGGTGCCGAGGCACGCTGCTCAGGAATGGTGTGCACAGACATGATGAGCCCCTTGGGGGAGATGCGCCGGAAGCCTCGGACGAGGACCGGCGGGTGATGAAGGAAGGCGGCCGGGCTCCCGCGAAACAGGGCCGGGGCCGGGCTTGGAGGATCAAGCGGAGCTGGAGCTCGACGCTTGGTGGCAACGTACCACACCGTCCGACCCATAGAACGCCTAGCCCTCTTGGACTATTCCGGGGCGGTAATCGGCGCTTCGCCCGCGAATCCGGGGCCCGGCGCGTGACAATGTTCTTCTCGGCGACGTGCAGCGAGGAAAATTACCGCGCCCCGGTGTGCCGAGCAGCATAGAACCCCCGTCAGTGCAGTGTCATCGTGTCAAGTGGCATGCAGGGTCCCTGCAACTCGGTGAGGGTTCCATAGGGACGAAACAAGAAAAATCTCCTTGGGGGAGCACCATCATGAAGACCGTCAACTGCCCGCGGTGCCACCACGAGCTGGACGAAGGCCCGATCATGTACCGGTGCGCGAACTGCTGCCGCGCCGTCTACGCCGCCGACCTGGAGAACGAGTACGTTCCCGCCCAGCCTGTCGCCGCCTAGTCTGACCGGGTGCCGCATCAACCGATAACCGTGTCCGGCGTCGAGGTGACACCGCTCTGCGACGCCGTGGGTCCCATGGGGGCGGCGATCCGCCGCCCGCCGGCCGAGCTGTTCCCCGGCTCCGGGCTCCGTGACGAGCCGTGGGTCCTGCACTTCCACTGCTTCCTGATCCGCGACGCCGCGGACCGGCTGACGCTGGTCGACACCGGCATCGGCGGCGCGGACTCGCCGGCGTCGAGCTGGGCGCCCGTTCCCGGCACGCTGGCCGGTGAGCTGGCCGCCGCGGGCGTCACGCCCGCCGAGATCGGCACCGTGGTGCTGACGCACCTGCACAGTGACCACGCCTCGGGCGCGGTCGCCGATGGCCGGCCGATGTTCGACAACGCCCGCTACGTGATTCAGCGCGCCGACCTGGACGCCGCGCGGGGGCCGGTGCTCGACGACGTGATCACCGTGATCAAGGCCCAGCTCCAGGTCGTCGAGGGCGACGCCGAGGTGGCGCCCGGTGTGCACGTGCACCACACTCCCGGCCACACCCCGGGCCACCAGATCGCCAGGGTCGGCCAGGTGGCCATCACCGGCGACCTGGTCCTGCACCCGGTGCAGCTCGACGATCCCGCCGTCCGCTACCTCTACGACGACGACCAGGACGCCGCCGCGCGCACCAGGGCAGAGGTGCTGGCCGCGCTCAGGGCCGAGCGGGCGATCCTGGCGACCGCTCACTTCAGCGAGCCGTTCCTGCCTCTGTGATCGGTTTCGGGCACCATGTCGTTTCATGAAGATTCTCGTTGCGGCAGGTGCCGGCGTTCTCCTGACCAGCTCGCTTCCCGCGTCGGCCACCGCACCCGAGCTGTCCGGAGCCGCCGTCTACGCCGGCGCCTCCAGCAACCAGCTCAGCAGGTACGCGGGCGGCGAATGGAGCACGATCGCCAAGGCCGGCTCCACGCCCCAGTACGCCGCCTCCCCTGACGGCAGGAAGGCGGCCTGGGTGACGCCGGGCGGCCTGCTCCAGGTCAGGAGCGGCGGCAGGACCACCACGATCGTCAGCGGGCTCCAGGGCGCCACGCCGTGCCTGACCCCGGTATGGTCCGCCGACTCGACGCGGGTGGCCTACACCCAGGGCAGTGACACGATCATGTCCGTGAAGGCCGACGGGAGCGCGGCGCCGCGCAAGCTGGGCAGGTCGGCGGGCGTGTGCCACCTCGCCTGGTCGGCGGACGGCCGGTACGTCGCGGGCTACACCGGCGAGGCGAACGCCCTCTACCGGCTCGACGTCAGGACCGGCAGGGCGACCAGGGCCAAGGGCGTCACGTGGATCACCCACGTGCAGAGCCTGTCGCCGAACGGCCGCAACGCCGTCGTGGAGCTCCCCGCCGACCCCGCCACGCTGGGCGACGGGAGCTGGCCGGTGGCGTTCAAGCCGGTCCTCCTCGACATGGTGACCGGCAAGAAGCGCGCGCCCGCGGTGAAGGGCAAGCTGCTCGGCGCCACCTACCTCAAGGACGGGCGGCTGGTCGTACGGGTCGGCGGTGCCACGCACAACACGCTGGTCGTGCTCGACGGCGCGGGCAAGGAGATCCAGCGCGTCGCCGAGCCCGCCAAGGCGAAGAAGCAGGCGCTGCTGCAGGTGCTGCCGTAGCGGGCGCCCGCCTCCCGACCGGCGCGGGCCGCTCGGGCGACGCAGGGCCTACCGCCGGCGCGGGCCGGTCGAGTGTCCCAGGGCCTATCACCGGCGGGGCCGGTCGGGTGTCCCAGGGGCTATCGCCCCGCCAGGGCGGGCTGGTCGGTGAGCAGGGCCGCCGGCAGGGCCACCGTCGCGGTCAGGCCGCCGTACGGCGAGGGCACCAGGGCGACCTTGATGCCGTGCCTGGTCGCGAGCCTGGAGACGACGAAGAGGCCGAGCCGGTCGCTCTGCGCCAGGTCGAACTCGGGGGCGTCGGTCAGCCGGTCGTTCAGCTCGTCGAGCTCGGCACGCGGCAGGCCGAGGCCGCGGTCCTCCACCTCGACCACCAGGCCGTGCGGCGTGGCGGAGCTGCGCACGTCCACCCTGGTCTGCGGCGGCGAGAAGAGGGTGGCGTTCTCGATCAGCTCGGCCATCAGGTGGGCCACGTCGGTGACCGCCGAGCCGAGCAGCGCGACGGACGGCGGCTGCATCACCTCCACCCGCTCGTACTCCTCGACCTCGGCCACGGCGGCGCGCAGCACGTCGAGGATCGGCACCGGGTTGCGCCAGCCGCGGCCGGGCGCCTGGTCCGACAGGATGATCAGGCTTTCGGCGTGCCGGCGCATGCGCGTGGTCAGGTGGTCGAGCTTGAACAGGTCCGCCAGCGTCTCGGGCGCCTCCGTGGCCCGCTCCATGCTGTCGAGCTGCAGGAGCTGCCGGTGCAGCAGCGACTGGTTGCGCCTGGCCAGGTTCACGAAGACCTGGCTGACGCCGTGGCGCAGCCTGGCCTGGTCGACGGCGGCCTCGACGGCCGTGGACTGCACGTCGTTGAAGGCGCGTACGATGTCGGCCACCTCGGAGGTGTGCGCGTTGACCTCCAGCGGCGCCACCTCGGCGGACGTCGGCGGCTCGGTGTTGGTGCGCAGCCGCTTGACCAGCCCGGCCAGCCGTACCTCGGCCAGCTCCGTGGCAGCGTCACGCAGCGCGGCCAGCTCGCGGACCAGGCGCTTACGGAAGCGCAGCGACAGCAGGATCGAGGCGATGACCGCGATGAGGCCCACGCCGCCCGCCACGCCGATCTTGACCAGCATGCCGATGGCCGTCGGCGTCACCCGGCTCACGATGCCCTGGGTGGCCTTGGCCTGGTTGCGCTCGACGGCGGCCCACAGGTTCTGGGCGTCGATGGGCCAGGTGGCCGCGCCCGCGGGCAGCCCGTTGACGGCCGCCTGCCCCCTGATGGCGTCCTCGGCCCGCAGGAACTCCTGGTAGACCGGCGAGTCGGCGAGCTTCCCGTACGGCCCGCGCAGGTTGCCGTCGAGGTGCGACAGCGCCTGGGAGAACAGCAGCCGCCTGGTCGCCACCATCCCCGTGAACGACTCGCGCTCCCGCGGCTCGACCCGGCCCCTGGCCAGCACGATCGCGATCACCGCCCGCTCCCTGGAGAGCACCTCCTTGGCCTCGCCGAGCATGGTCACCGCGCGGGCCTGCTGGTAGAGGGCCATGTCGGGGACCAGGACCATGGCGTCGTACATGCGGAAGGAGGCGTCCACGATCTGGCTGTAGCCGTCGATGACGTCGAGCGGTGCGACGAGCGTGCCGTCGACCTCCTTGCGCACGTCGGCGAGCTGGCCGAGCTTGACGTTCAGCGCGTTGAGCTGCGTGCTCATCTCCGGGGTCAGGTCGCGCAGGTTCCGGGTCAGCGTGCCCAGGGTCTTCACGGCCCGGTCGGTCCGGCCGCGCTGCTTGGCCAGGGCGTCCGCGCCCTGCCCGGTCACCAGGAACTCCACCGAGGCCAGCCGCTCGTTCTGCAGCTCGATGTTGACGGTCTCCGACGGTTGCGCCAGGTTGGTCGCCAGGTCGTTGATCGCGAGCAGGCGCATGCCGGCGCCGCCGGTCAGGCCGGC
The DNA here is from genome assembly GCF_040656115.1 of Nonomuraea sp. NPDC050202. Classification (NCBI taxonomy): domain Bacteria; kingdom Bacillati; phylum Actinomycetota; class Actinomycetes; order Streptosporangiales; family Streptosporangiaceae; genus Nonomuraea; species Nonomuraea sp. NPDC050202. The sequence continues at coordinate 242,424 of NZ_JBFALF010000006.1, forward strand.
CGCGAACGCCCACAGGCCCACCAGGGACAGCAGTGGGACGAGCAGGAGGATGAGAAGTTTCAGCGCGATGGGGCGGCCACGCGTGGGGGACATGCGACCTCCGGGTGCATGATGAGATCGCCTCGCAGAGTACACCCCCCTTTGGAAGGATTTCTGTGCGTCTTCCGCGTTCTTTCTCCGGCTGGACCATCGCGGTCTTCGGATTCCTCGCCTTCGCGCTCGGCCTGCTCGGGCTGATCTCGCCCGACACGCTGCTGGCCATGCTCGGATTCGAGGTGCTCGACGTGCGTCCCGCCGGGGACTACACGCTGGTCTATATGGCTGCCAGCTCGATGGCGGCCGTGAACATGGGCGTCTACTACCTGTTCGCCGCCTCGCACGACTACACCCCGTTCTTCCGCTGGACCGTGCCTTTCAGGCTCGTGACGTTCGCGGTCTTCACCACGCTGGTGCTGACGGGGGCGGCGCCCGGCAAGTTCTTCGGCGTCGGGCTCTGGGAGGGGCTGGGAGCGGTGATCACCGGATTCGCGCTCTGGCGCGAGGGCAAGCTGATGCCCACGCGCCAGAGCGCGAACGCGGTCTAGCGGCGGTTCCCCGCGCTCTGACGGCGATCCTCCGCGGTCCAGCGGCGGTTCCCTGCGGTCTAGCGGCGCTCGTCGCTGCCGGCGACGAGACGGTCACCGGAGCGGTCGCTCTGTGCGGGCACGTCCGCGTGCTCGCGCTCCAGCTTCCGCTCCAGGTCGCGCTTCTCGTTCTCCAGCCGGGCTACCCGGTCGGAGGCCTCGGCCCTGGCGCTGCGCAGCCGGCGACGTTGCCTGGCGGTCCTGCGCGAGCCCGAGCCCAGCAGCCAGACGCCCAGCAGCAGGACGGCCGCGGCGGCCGCCCCCGCGAGGAACATCTCCACGTGGTTGGGCTCGAACGTGTAGCCGAACAGGATGTACCTGGCGCTCTCCTCGGTGAGCACCAGAGCGAAACCAGCGCCGGCGAGCAGGATCAGGAGCACTCCTAGAATGATCATCCAACTCACCCCTTGTCGTAAGAGGCGTTTCTCCTGCCCGTAGATCGGGGGGGTATGCGCGATGATGGCGTTCATGAGACCCGAGCCGGGCCAGGTCCTGCATTTCTCCGAGGACCCGACGATCGAGCGCTTCGTGCCGCACGTGGCGGTGACGAGCAGGCAGAGCGAGCCGTACGTGTGGGCGGTCGGCTACGAGCGCTGCCCCGACTACTGGTTCCCCAGAGCCTGCCCGCGCGCGATGGCGTGGGTCGGGCCGCGCACCACCGAGGAGGACGCGGCCCGGATCATCGGCGCCGGTTGCGGCGAGCGGGTGCACGCCATCGAGTACTGCTGGCTGAAGGCGCTGATGGAGGTGCGCCTGTTCGCCTACCGCCTGCCGGCCGACGGCTTCACTCCGATCGGCGAGCCGCCGCACGCCGTGGTCTCCACGGCGCCCGTGGTGCCGCTGGGGCCGCCCGAGCCGGTGGGCGACCTGATCGAGCTGCACGAGCAGGCGGGGATCCAGCTCAGGGTGCTCGACAACCTGTGGCCGTTCTGGAACGAGGTGACGGCCAGCAGCCTGCAGTTCAGCGGGATCCGGCTGCGGAACGCGCGTCGATGAGCGCCAGCAGGGTCTCCAGCGGCATCGAGCCAGGCGGCAGCTTCTCGCGGGCGGCCCTGTTGGCCTCGCGCCGCAGCGTCTCGTTGACCGGGGTGGCCAGCCCGTGCTCGCGGCCCAGCAGGACGATCTCGCCGTTGAGGTAGTCGGCCTCGATCGAGCCGCTGGCCCTGGCCAGGCTCTGCCACGACGAGCCGCCGCCGCGGTCGACGCCCTCGATGGGGCGCGCGTCGACCTTGTGCCCGCGGACCTCGGCCTCCTCCTCGGGGGTGGCGTACGCGATGCCGGCGTGCTCCAGCACGGCCCTGGCCTCGGCCCTGGCGCGCTCGACCACCTCGGGCATGCCGGGCACGTGGCCGAGGAGCGCCTCGGCGGCGTTGCCCAGGTTGCCGAGGAGTTTGGCGTACTTCCAGCGCATCACGTCCGGTACGGCCCGGCCGACGAGGCCGCGCTTGCTCAGGTCGTCGGCGATGCGCGCCGCGAGGTCGTCGTCCACACCCTGGGGATAACGGCCGATGTGCAGCATGCCGGAGTAGGGGTGGGCGTGGGCGGCGATGACGCCGGGCTGGGGGATCTGTGCGGGCAACCACACGCACATGCCGTAGACACGCTCGAACCGCCGCAGGACCATGCGCTCGTTGGCCACGCCGTTCTGGGCGCACACCACGGGCAGGTCGGCCGGCCACGGGGCCAGCGCGGCGATCGTGTCCTGCGACTTGGTCGCCAGGACGAGCACGTCGTCATCGCGCGTGGGCACGGGGCCGTCGGCGGCGGGGATGTTCAGGGTCTCGGTGGATTCGGGGGTGATCAGTCGCAGGCCGTCGCGCTTGAGAGCCTCGTAGTGGGCTCCTCTCGCGATGAGGAGAACCTCGTGCCCGCCCTGAAACAGGCGGGCCCCGATGGTTCCCCCGACTGCTCCTGCTCCGATCACTATGTAGCGCATTGTTCGAGGATGTCACTGCCTACTTGGCGAGTGCCACTTGGGCCTGCGCGGCCGTCACGGCGGAGCCGCGCGAGCGCTCGCGCCAGATCGTCCTGAGCACCCGCCAGCCGTCGCGTACGGCGTTCAGGTTGCTGACGCCGTGGATGCGGGAGCGCTCGTGGCTGGGGACCTCGCGGATGACGAGGCCGGCCTGGGCGGCGCGGACGTTCATCAGGGTCTCGATCTCGAAGCCGTCGCAGTCGAGGTCGAGGGCGTCGAGGTGGCGGGCCCAGAAGGCGTTGTAGCCGTAGCACAGGTCGGTGTAGCGGGTGCCGTAGAGGAGGTTGGTGAGCCCGGTCAGGACCTTGTTGCCGAGCGAGCGGATCGGACTGAGGTCGTCCGAGCCGCCACCAGGGGCGTACCTGGAGCCCTTGGCGAAGTCGGCGCCGTTCATGAGCGTGGCGACGAAGGAGCGGATCTCGCGGCCGTCGGTGGACCCGTCGGCGTCGATCATGACGATGATGTCGCCCCGGGCGGCCTGGAAGCCCTCGATGAGCGCGTTGCCCTTGCCTCGCCGGCTCTGCACGACGACCCGGAGGTCGGGGCGCAGCCTTCGCGCGACGGCGATGGTGTCGTCGGTCGAGTTGCCGTCGACGAGGATGACCTCGTCGATCCAGTCGGGCAGCGTAGCGAAGACGTGGGGAAGGTTCTCGGCCTCGTTCATCGCGGGAACGATGACACTGACGCTGGCGGCGAAAGGCTGCTTGTTCATGTCACCAAGGTTCTCCGCGGCGCATGCAACCCGCTTAACAGTTCCTTGCATAGATCATGTGTATGGCGAAATCTCAGGTGATTTGGGCTTCGCCCGACCGGGAGATGATCTCGTTAACGGTTTCCTCGACGCTCTGGCGCGAGGTGTCCAGCCAGAGGCCGAGGCGTGGTGTGTCGTGCCGCAAAGCCGCGTCGAGCTGGGCAATCGTCCAGCCGCCGCCGTAACCGGACTTGGCGCGGGCCGCCTCGCGGCGCGCCACCTCGCCGGGGTCGGGGGCCAGGACGATCACGTGCAAGGGGCGCGTGCCGATCCACTTCGTGAAAAGCTCCAAATCCGCGCCAAGAATGACATCTTGAACTATTGGCGTGAATCCGGCGTCGAAATACATATCCGCTGTTTTGGCTGCGATTCGGTAACGAAGCTGGAGTTGCCGCACCGCCTCGCCGGTCAATTCCGGGGTCATGTCGGCGCGCCCGCCGACCACCATGCGCCGGAACGCGTCGCCGCGCACGTGGGCCGAGCGGGGCAGCCGCTCGGCCAGCGCCTGGGCCACGGTGGACTTCCCGGACGCCGAGATCCCCGTGATCAGAACCGCGCCCCTCACATGCCCACCAGCTTGCGCACCCGGTCGGCACCGACGGCCATCAGGAGCGTGGGCAGCCTGGGGCCGGTGTCCTGGCCGACGAGCAGGCGGTAGAGCAGGGTGAAGAAGGCCCGCTGCGCCGTCTTCATCTCGGGCGTGGGCTTGGCGTCCACCGGTAGCCCGGCCTGGAGCTTGGGCACGCCGTACACGAGCGCGGTCAGCCCCTCCAGCGTCCAGTCGTCGAGGCCGTCGGCCAGCAGCCGCAGCGCCTCGTGCTCCGCCGGCCCGAGCGAGTCGAGCAGCTCCTGGTCGGGCGACTCCCGCACGCGGGTGCGCTGGTCGGCGGGCAGGTGGAGCTCGACCCAGCGCTGCGCCCGCCCGAGGCGGGGACCGGCCTCGCCGAGCGTCCGGACGCCGTCGAGATCGCGCAGGATGCGCAGGGTCTGCTCGGCATGGCCGGTCGTGATGTCCACGACGGAGGCCAGCGTGCGGTAGGCGACCGGATGCGGCGTGGCGGGCAGCGGGCCCGCGGCCGTGCTCACCGCGCGGTTGTAGGCGGCCAGCTCGGCGGGCTGGGCCTGCCCGGCGGCGACCTTGCGGCCCAGGGAGTCCCACTCGTCGTAGAGCCGCTGGATCTCCTGGTCGAAGGCGATCTTGAAGGACTGGGCCGGCTTGCGGCGGGCGTACAGCCAGCGCAGCAGCGGCGCCTCCATGATCTCCAGCGCGTCGGCCGGGATCGGCACGCCGCCCTTGGAGCTGCTCATCTTGGCCATGCCGGTGATGCCGACGAACGCGTACATGGGGCCGATCGGCTGCTGTCCGCCGAACACCTCGCCCACGAGCTGGCCGCCCACGATCCACGCCGAGCCGGGAGAGTGGTGATCCACCCCGGACGGCTCGAAGATCACGCCCTCGTGGGCCCAGCGCATCGGCCAGTCGACCTTCCACACCAGCTTGCCGCGGTCGTGCTCGGCCAGGCGCACGGTCTCGCCGAAGCCGCACTCGCAGGTGTAGGCCAGCTCGGTCGTCTCGTCGTCGTAGTTGGTGACCGTGGTCAGGTCGCGCCCGCACAGGTCGCAGTACGGCTTGTACGGGAAGTAGTCGTCGGCGGCCTGCTCGGCCTCCGGGGCCTGCTTGAGCCGGTAGCGCGACAACACGGCGTCGATCCTGGCCCGCTCGCGCACGGCCGTCAGGATCTGCTCGCGGTAGACCCCGGAGGTGTACTGCTCGGTCTGGCTGATGGGGTCGTACTCCACGCCCAGCTCCGCCAGCGCGGTGACCAGCGGGGCCTTGAAGTGCTCGGCCCAGTTGGCGTACGCGCTGCCGGGCGGGGCGGGCACCGAGGTCAGTGGCTTGCCGATGTGCTCGGCCCACGACGGGTCGATGCCCGCGGGCACCCTGCGGAAGCGGTCGTAGTCGTCCCACGACAGCAGGTGCCGGCACTCCAGGCCGCGCCGCCTGATCTCGTCGGCGACCAGGTGAGGCGTCATCACCTCGCGCAGGTTGCCCAGGTGGATAGGGCCCGACGGGCTCAGCCCGGAGGCACAGACGATCGTTTTGCCCGGGGCACGTCGCTCCGCCTCGGAGATCACCTCGTCCGCGAACCTGGAGACCCAGTCGGTCTCGGCACTGTCAGCCATCGCGCCATTCTTGCGGGTCCGCTCGATTCAAGCCAACGCGTCACCGATCGTCCGGCTCCTGCGGCTCCACGCGCGGGTCGGAGAAGACGTCCACGAGATCGGCGGGGACTCGCCCGGCCGCGAGGTCGTCGATCAGCCGGCGGGCCGCCTCCTCGGTGACGCGCAGCACCCGCAGCCCCGGCACGACCGCCACCAGGCCGTAACCGGCGTCGGCGTCCTCGCCGGACAGGCCGAGCAGGCGCAACGCGTCGGCGAGGGTGGCTTCGGGCGGCAGCCGCACCTGGATCATGGCCATGTCAGGCGGCGCGGGTGCGGTTCTGCCTGCCCAGCGCGGCCAGGATGGCGGGCGGGTCGATGACGCCGTAGCCGTAGTCGTGGTCGAAGCCGACCGTGCTGCGGTCGTCGGCGGTGCGGTGCAGCAGCGTACGCAGCTGCGCGGGCGACAGCTCGGCCGCGGAGCGGTGCGTGCGCACGGCGGCCACCACGCCGGCGGCCACGGGGCAGGCGGCGGACGTGCCGGTGTCGGCGGCGCCGACCGCCTCGGAGCCGGCGAAGTGCGTGTACGCGCACAGGTCGGGCTTGCGCTCCGACAGCCGCCCCGGCCCCTGCGAGGAGTAGCCGACGCGCTCGCCCCGCGTGTCCACGCCGCCGACGGACAGCACGCGCGGGTGGGAGTTGGCGCCCGCGATCGACCGGTCGGGGAAGCCGCACCGCCGGTCGGGGCACTCGCGCCCGCAGTTGCCCGCCGAGAACAGGATGTCGGCGCCCGCCTCCTCCAGGCTGCCGACGATCACGTTGAACGGGTGCGCCGGGTTGTCGGAGTAGTTGCCCGGATGGCCGGGCGGGAAGTCCATGTCGGGCGAGAACAGGCCCCAGCTGTTGGAGACCACCAGGGACCTGGAGTCGGCGGGCATGGCCTGCAGCACGGTGCTCAGGTGGGAGTAGGCGGCCACCGCGTCCGACAGCAGCCCGTCGGCGGTCGGGCCCGGCTTGCGGCTGAGCAGGACCGGGATGTCGAGCAGAGTCGCCTTGGGCGCGGCGATCAGCGTGTCGAAGGCGCACATGGAGCCGTGGTTCACGGGGTACTGGCCGGGAGCCTTGTCGACGCCTGGCGGGCTCCAGCTCCGGTCGGCGTCGATGGTCACGTCGTGGCCGATGCGGGCGGCGACGTGGTCGGCGTTGATGCCGGTGTCGACGATCGCGATGGCCACGCCCTCGCCGTCGTGGCCGGCGGACCACAGGTCGTAGGCGTGCAGCAGCCGCCTGACCTCCTCCCAGTCGCCGACGGGACCGCTGTCTCCGCAGGTGGGGTGCGAGTGGATGGCGGGGTCGGCGAACACGCCGGCCACCTCGCGCACCGAGGAGGACAGCAGCGAGCTGCGGGTGGAGAGCTCGGCGTCGGAGATCTCGCCGCGGACGAGCACGGAGGCGTCCTCGGGCGCCATCGAGAACTGCACCCGCTGGTGCGGGGAGAGCGGGGCGCCATGGGCGGACACGGGCCTGGGCACGGCCACGGGGGTGAACGCCCGGTCGAGGAGGACCCCGGGAAGCTCGGCGACGACGTCGGAGACCGCGCTGCGGACGCCGGGGTCGATCACGGATGCGACGACGTCGGGGGCCGGGCGGAGCTGGATCAGGACGCGCATGGGTTCCCCTTCGGAGTGCTGTTACGAGATGATTACTCACCGTAACAGTGCCCCGCCCGGCAGGTGGTGACTCCTTTGCGTAAGTGAGATGTAACTTTCCGTGGGCGGCGGTTATGTCCGCCGCCCACGGCGTCAGGACAGCGTGGCGGCGTACGGGTCCCAGCCCGCGGGCAGCGGCTCCGGCGCCGCCGTCGTGGAGGCGATGGGCCTGAACTCGGCCCGCTCGCCCGACTCGGTGATAGCCGACATCAGCTCCAGCACGTGGTGGGCCAGCTCGCCCGACGCGCGATGCGGCGTGCCCGCGCGGATCGACCTGGCCATGTCGAGCACGCCGATGCCGCGCCCCGCCGTGGTGCCCGCCAGCGGCAGCTCCCGCCAGTCGGCGTCGCCCGGCCCGCGGGCCAGCAGCGGGCCGTCGAACGTGTTGGGGTCCGGCAGCGACAGGGCGCCCTCGGTGCCGATGATCTCGATCATCCGGCGGTTCACCGCCGAGTCGAAGCTGAAGGTGGCCGACGCCGTGGCCGAGCCGGGGAAGTCCAGCAGGGCGTTGACGTGGGTGGGCACCTCCACCGGGAACAGGGTGCCCGCCTTGGGCCCGGAGCCGATGACGCGCTGCTCCCGGGCCCTGCGCGTACCGGCCGCCACGCGGGCGACCGGGCCGAGCAGGGACACCAGGGCGGTCAGGTAGTAGGGGCCCAGGTCGAACAGCGGGCCGCCGCCGAGCGCGTACAGGAACTCCGGGCTGGGATGCCAGGACTCCGGGCCGAGGCTCTGCGTGGCGGCCGTGACGGCGACCGGCTCGCCGATCGAGCCCGCGCGCAGGGCGTGCACGGCCGACTGCAGCCCGGCGCCGAGGAAGGTGTCGGGGGCGCCGCCCACCCGCAGCCCGCGGCTCTCGGCCTCGGCCATGACCTTCGCGGCCTCGTCCAGGTTCATGGCCAGGGGCTTCTCCCCGTACACGTGCTTGCCGGCGCGCAGCGACTCCAGCGCGACGGCCGCGTGCGCGGCCGGGATCGTGAGGTTGACGACGAGCTCGACCTCCGCCAGGGAGAGCACGGCGCCGAGGGTGCCGGACACCCGTACGTCGTGCTCCCTGGCGACGGTGGCGGCCCGGTTGGTGTCGAGGTCCGCGACGGCGACCACGCGCACGTCGGGGAAGGCGTTGAGGTTGCGGAGGTATTGGCCGCTGATGACTCCGGCGCCGACGATGGCGACGCCGACCGGGCCGTTGCTCAAGAGCTCTCCAAGGAGGTGAGGTAGGCGTGGCTGTCCGCGAGGGCGGCGAAGACGTCGGTCGCGCACTCGTCGAGCTCGACGATGCGCCACGCGCCGGGGGCGGCGGCGAGGATCGCGGGCACGGGCATCACGCCCGCGCCCACCGCGACGTGCGGCTCGCCCTTGACCCCCGGGCCGTCCTTGACGTGCAGCGCCTCGATCCGCGCCGACAGGCGGCCGAGCAGGGCGGGCACGTCGGCGCCGCCCACGGCCGCCCAGTAGGTGTCGATCTCCAGGAACACCTCGGGCGCGAGCAGGTCGGCCAGCACCTCGATGGCGTGCCGGCCGTCCACCCGCGGCTCGATCTCCCACCAGTGGTTGTGGTAGCCGATCCGCATCCCGTGCCCGGCGGCCTGCTCGGCCAGGCCGTTGAGCAGGTCGGCCGTGCGCGCGAGGCCGTCGCGGGTGGTGAACTGCTCCTCGGCGATGCCGCCGGGGATGATCACCTTGTCGGTCCCGACCGTGGCGATCGCGTCGAAGACCTTCGCGGGCTCCTGGCTGAGCAGCGCGTACGCGTGCGTGCTCGACACGGTGAGCCCGAGGTCGTCGGCGACCCGGCGGAAGCCCTCCGGGTCGGCCGTGGGGTCGTAGGGCTCGACGGCCCGGTATCCGATCTCCGCGATCCGCCTCAGCACGGAGTCGCGGTCGGCGGCCAACTCGTCTCTGACGGTGTAGAGCTGGACACTGATCGGTCGGGTCATCCGCGTACCCCCATGAGGTGCTCGAGCGCGAGCTGGTTGAGCCGGGTGAAGTGGAAGCCGCGGGCGGCGGCCGCCTCGACGTCGAAGTCGTCCTTGGCCAGGTCCTGCCAGGTCTCGCCGGCGGCCAGCGTGGGCTGGGCCAGCTCGTCCACGCGGGAGGCGCGCAGGGCCTCCTGCACCTCGGGGTCGGCGCGGAAGACGCGCGACTTCTCCTTGAGGATCAGGTACGTGCGCATGTTCGCCGCGGCCGAGTCCCACACGTCCTGGGGGTCGTCGGTGCGCAGCGGCTTGTAGTCGAAGACGAGCGGGCCGTCGTAGCCATGCGTCTCCAGCAGGTCCACCAGGAAGAACGCGCTCTTCAGGTCGCCGTGGCCGAAGATCAGGTCCTGGTCGTACTTGGGGCCGTGCTGGCCGTTGAGGTCGATGTGGAAGAGCTTGCCGTGCCACAGGGCCTGGGCGATGCCGTGCACGAAGTTGAGCCCGGCCATCTGCTCGTGGCCGACCTCCGGGTTGACGCCCACCATCTCGGGGTGCTCCAGCTCGTTGATCAGGGCCAGGGCGTGGCCGATCGTGGGCAGGAGGATGTCGCCGCGGGGCTCGTTCGGCTTGGGCTCGATGGCGAAGCGGATGTCGTAGCCCTTGTCGATGACGTACTGGCAGATCAGGTCCAGGGCTTCCTTGTAGCGGTCCATCGCGGCCTTGACGTCCTTGGCGGCGTCGGACTCGGCGCCCTCGCGCCCGCCCCAGCACACGTACGTCTTCGCGCCGAGCGAGGCGGCCAGGTCGAGGTTGCGCATGACCTTGCGCAGGGCGTAGCGGCGCACGTCGCGGTCGTTGCTGGTGAAGGCGCCGTCCTTGAACACCGGGTGGGTGAACAGGTTCGTGGTGGCCGCGGGGACCTTCATCCCGGTCTCGTCCAGGGCCTTCCTGAAGGCGGCGATGGCCTTGTCCCTGTCGGGCTCGACGGCGAGCAGGTCGTCGTCGTGGAAGCTGACGCCGTGGGCGCCCAGCTCGGCCAGGCGGTGCACGGTCTCCACCGGGTCGAGCGCGGGGCGGGAGGCGTCGCCGAACGGGTCGCGGGCCTGCCAGCCCACGGTCCAGAGGCCGAAGGCGAAGCGGTCGTCAGGGGTCGGCGTGAAAGCGGTCATTTCCATCCTTCGCGGGCTTTAGTCCATAATCTGTATTAATCCTGAGGAGGTGGGCATGGTGTCGTCAAGAGGGGTCCGGCATGATTCCATGCGCGCCCGTAACCTGGCCGTAGTCCTGGCGACCATTCACCGGTCAGGACCTCACACCCGCGCGGCGCTGGCTGAGAGGACCGGGCTCACCAAGACCACCGTATCCAGCCTGGTCGCGGACCTGCTGGAGGCGGGCGTGGTGGCCGAAGGCGGCACCGTGCGGGGCGGCGAGCGGGGGCGGCCCGGCGTGGCGGTCGGCCTGAGCGGGCACCGGGTGGCCGCGCTGGGGCTGGAGATCAACATCGACTACCTGGCGGCGTGCGTGGTGGACCTCACGCGTACCGTGCGGCTGCGGCGCATCAGGCCGGCCGACAACCGCAACTCCGACCCCGCCGAGATCCTGGAGGGGCTGCGGGCCCTGGTCAAGGAGGTCACGGCGGAGGCCGAGGAGGCCGGGCTGCGGGTCATCGGCGCGGCGCTCGCCGTGCCCGGCACGGTGGAGGGCGGGGTGCTGCGCAGCGCGCCGCACCTCGGCTGGCGGGACGTGCGGGTGGCCGGTCTGGTGGACCTGCCGTTCGAGATGGACAACGAAGCCAACCTGGCGGCGCTCGGCGAGCTGTGGTTCGGCTCGCGGGAGCCCGACTTCCTCTACGTGTCCGGCGAGATCGGCATCGGCGCCGGGCTGGTGGTGGAGGGCGGCGTGTTCAGGGGCACGTTCGGGCTGGCGGGCGAGCTGGGGCACGTGGTCGTGGTGCCGGACGGGCCCACGTGCCGGTGCGGCGGGCGGGGCTGCCTGGAGGTGTACGCGGGCCAGGACGCGCTGCTCGGGGAGCTGGCCTCGGTGGGCGAGCTGGTCGCGCGGCTGGAGTCGGGTGACCCGCGGGCGCGGGAGGCGTGCGAGCGGGCCGGGCACGCGCTCGGCGTGGCGCTCACCTCGGCCGTGCACCTGCTCGACCCGGGCAGGATCGTGCTCGGCGGGATCTTCGCGCCGCTGTTCCGCTGGCTGGAGGGGCCGGTGTCGGCGGGCCTGCGGGCCAGGCTGGGGCAGATGCGTGGGACGCCGCCCGCGCTGGTGGTCTCGGGGACGGGGGGCGACGCGGCCGTGCTCGGGGCGGCCGGGTCGATCATCCAGAAGATCCTGGCTCAGCCCGCACAGATGCTGGGGCTGTAAGCGGACATTCCGTACTATGTCGTGATGAAGATCGAGGAGCGGGCCGTCTCGGACCGCGAGCTCGCCGCCCTGCTCGACGCGGCCTTCGCCGAGCTGGTCGCCCGGTACGGGCCCGAGGGCCGCTCGCAGGTGAAGGAGGGCGCCAGGTACCTGGTGGCCTCGATGGACGGCCAGGCCGTCGGGTGCGGCGCCGTGCAGCCGGTGGACGCCGTAACCGGCGAGCTCAAGCGCATGTACGTGGTGCCGGGGCAGCGCGGGCGCGGGATCGCCACCTCGCTCCTGTCGGCCCTGGAGGACCTGGCCAGGAGCCTCGGCTACGAGCGGCTGCGGCTGGCGACCGGGCTGCGCCAGCCCGAGGCCATCGCCCTGTACGAGCGGTGCGCGTACACGCTGACCGAGCCGTACGGCAGGTACGTGGACGCCCCGCTGACCCGCTGCTACGCCAAGGCGCTGGCACGCTAGGCGCCGGCGCCCTGGCGTGGCCGGCTACGCCCTGGAGCTGAGGGCGAAGACCTTGATGTCGGGAGCGGCGGTGCTGGTGAACGAGACCGCCTCGCGGGCCGGGTCGACCGGCAACGAGACGCGCCAGATGCTCACCCTGCGGCCGTCGGCGGTGCCGTTGACGTTGTAACGGGTGTCGGCCGTGAGCGCCGCCTGCTCGCCGAAGCGCGGCGAGGCCGCCGCCCAGTCGGTCACCTTGAGCGGCGCCGTGGACGTCGTCCCGTCCGCGTAGGCGATCGTGACCTCGGTCTGCTGGTCACCGTTGACGGCCGTGACCAGCAGGTCGAGCGCCTGGTAGCGGCCCGGCGTGAGGTAGGTGCGCTGGCCGCGCAGGCTGTGGAAGTTGCCCGCCGTTCCCTTGGTGTCCGGGATCACGTAGGTCTCGTGCGGGCCGGGGGCGGGGAGCTGCTCGGCGGGGAAGCTCCAGCCCTTGCCGTCCAGGTTGCCCTGGGCCTTGGCGCCGGCGGTGGCCACGCCGTCCACGTCGTACTGGAGCTGCTGGGCGCACGCGGCTCCGGTGGGCTCGCACGCGGCGGGCAGGTTCGGGATCGGGGCCGGTGCGGCGGGCACGTGGTCCACGGGCAGGTCGGCGGCGGCGGTGGCCCACTGCTCGTTCGCGGTGGCGCCGACGTTGACGACGACCTCGCCGCCCCGGTTCAGCAGCGACTCGGGGAGCCAGGACCTGGTGTGCGTCCTGCCGTTGACCTTCACGTCCTGGACGTAGATCGCGTCGGGGGCGGCCTGCGGGGCCGTCACCGTGATCGTGCGGCCGTTGCCGCGCTTGATCCACGCCTTCGGGAACATGGGGCTGGACAGCAGCATCTCGGCGCGGCTGGGCGTCTGCGGGTACATGCCTAGCGCGGCGAAGACGTACCAGGCGGACATGGTGCCGAGGTCGTCGTTGCCGGGCAGGCCGCTGGGCCCGGTCCTGTAGACCAGGGACGCCATCGCGCGCACCGTCTCCTGGGTCTTCCACGGCTGCCCGAGCGCGTTGTAGAGCCAGGGGACGTGGATGCCCGGCTCGTTCGTCGGGTCGTAGCGGAAGCCGTCGCCGCCGGTCGCCCACGAGCCGTCGGGCCGGTGGAAGAACGTGTCGAGCCGCCTGGCCGCCTGCTCCTTGCCGCCCATGGCGGCGGCCAGCCCCGACACGTCGTGCTGGACCATCCAGGTGTAGGTGGCGCTGGTGCCCTGGGCGAAACCGGCGTCCGAGGTCGGCGAGAACGGCCACAGCCAGCTCCCGTCGGCCTTGCGGGCCTGCTGGTAGCCGCCCTCCGCACCGGCGGACGGGTTGAACGTGTTACGCCACCAGCTCGCCCGGGGCAGCAGCTCGGCGCGCTCCTTGTCGCGGCCGATGCGGCCCGCCCAGTCCGCGAGCGCGAAGTCGGCCGTGGCGTCCTCCAGGGTCTCGGCGGCGCCGCCCCAGCAGTGGCAGGTGTCCTGGGGGGCGTACCGCAGGCGCAGGTACTCGGCCAGGTTCGGGCGCTGGCCCTCGCACTGACCGGGGCAGCCCTTGTCGGACAGGCCGGACTCGTGCGGCACGGTGGCCTGCCTGTAGAGCGAGTCGAAGGCGCCGCGCACGTCGAAGTTGCGCACGCCGAGCGCGTGGAAGCCGGCCAGGGCGGGGGCCGACGGGTCGCCGGTCATGACGTGGGTGGGGCCGTTGACGTGCACCCAGCGGTCCCAGACGCCGCCGTTCTGACGGGCCAGGTTGTACAGCGACTGGGCGTAGTCGCCGGCGACCTCGGGTTCGAGCAGGGCCAGGAGCTGGGTGTGGGCGCGGTACTGGTCCCAACCGGAGAAGTTGCCGTACTGGACCTTCTGGCCCCTCGGCAGCCGGTGCACCTTCTGGTCGCTGCCCAGGTAGGTGCCGGCCACGTCGCTGGTGACGTTCGGCTGGAGGTAGGAGTGGTACATCGCGGTGTAGAACGTGGTGAGCTGGTCGGCCGAGCCGCCCGCCACCTCGATCGAGCGCAGGCTGTCGTTCCAGGCGCGGCGGGCCCTGGCGGCCACGGACGCCACGTCGTCGCGGCGGGAGATCTCCCTGGCCAGGTTCTGCCTGGCCGCGTCCAGGCTGGTGTAGGAGATGCCGACCTTCATGCGGACGGCGGCGCCCGCGGTGGTGTCGAAGCTGACGTACCCGCCGGAGCCCCTGCCCGCGCGGTCGGCGCCGGTGGCGTAACCCTCGCCGCCGGAGGCCGTGGTCGTGTCCTTGCGCAGCTCGCCGTTCACCCACGTGCCGGTGCCCGAGAAGGCCCGGTCGAAGGTGGCGGCGAAGTGCAGGCGGTAGTAGCTCTTGCGGTTGTTGACGCCGCCGTTGGCGCGGCGGCCGCAGAACGCGCCGGTCAGGACGGAGCCGGTGACCGTACGGGTGGCGGGGTCGATCGTGATCTCGGCGTCCTCGCTGCCGTTCAGCGAGTTCGACACGCGGAAGAGCAGGTTGGCCTGCTTGCCCTGGGGGAAGGTGAACTCGCCGACGCCCGCGCGGGTGGTGACCGACAGGTCGGTCTTGACGCCGGAGTCGAGCGTGACCGTGTAGCGGCCGGGCTCGGCGCGCTCGTTGTCGTGGCTGAAGGTGCTCGCGTAGATCGCGTCGGTGGTGTCCGCGGTGGGGGACGAGGCGACCTCGCCGGCGAACGGCATGATCGGGACGTCTCCGGCGGCTCCCGGGTGGCAGCCGGCGCCGTTGACGTGCGTGAGCGCGAAACCGCGCACGCGGGGGGTGTTGTAGGAGTAGCCGTTGGCGCCGGCGGCGTTGGTCTGGTCGCCGGCCGTGTTGGTGGGGCTCCAGGAGATCATCCCGAACGGCAGGACGGCCCCGGGATAGGTGTTGCCGCCTCCGGCCGAGCCGATCAGCGGATCGACGTGGGCGACGGGGTCGGTGACCTTGCCGGGGGTGAGGGTGGATGCTGCTGTGGCGGGTACGGCGACGACGGCGCTGATCAACGCGCCGGTGATCGCCGTGGCGAGCCACGAACGGGGAGAGAACACCTCGAGATCACACTGCCTCACCTTAACCGGGCCATGAACGCCCGAGTAAGCGGAGAAAAATCTCCGGAGGGATGTCGAGGATGCCGTCCCGGCTCCGACCAGCCGGTGAGAAACGAGGAGGACAGCATCGTGAAGTACATGGTCATGATCTACGGCAACGCCGAGCTCTGGGAGTCGTTCCCGGCCGAGGAGGCCGAGCGGGCGATCGAGCGGCAGGACGCGTTCAACCGCAAGTACGCCGAGACGGGGGAGCTGCTGCTGGCGTACGGGAACGCCGACGCGGCGGAGGCCAGGACCGTGCGCGTGCGCGGCGGGGTGCCCGCCGTGACCGACGGCCCCTACCTGGAGGCCAAGGAGCACCTCGCGAGCTGGTACCTGCTCGACGTGCCGGACGAGCGCCGGGCCCTGGAGATCGCCGCCGAGGTGCCCTTCGCCTCGGTCGGCGCGGTGGAGGTGTGGCCGGTGCCGCACGAGGCGCCGGGCAACCGGCTCTGATCAGGGCCAGCCGGGTACGGCGTTGGGGGGCGACCGCCGCTTGCCGTAACACGCTCGAAAGGTTCACCCCCCGGCGTAGGCGAGGATGTGGTCGCGCAGGATCACCCCGGCGCGCGGGTCGTCTCGTTCGAACGCCGCCACCAACGGCTCGTGGTCGGCGGCGTTCTCCAGGGCGTGCGTCCTGAGCAGGCGGATCGACAGGTGGGTCCACACCTCGATGCCGAGCGACTCCCACACCGACAGCAGCACCTCGTTCCCGGCCGCCCTGACGATCTCGCGGTGGAAGGCGACGGCGTGGCGTACCTGGTCGGCCAGGGTGCCGCCGGCCGCCTCGTGCAGGTGCTCCAGGTGGGTGCGCAGGGCCGCCACGGGCGGGCGGCGCAGCCGTACGGCGGTCTCCTCCAGCCCCGCCCGCACCACGTAGACCTCGTGCAGATCAGCCTGGGTGAGCTCGCGCACCCGCGCGCCCTTGTTGGGGGAGAACTCGATCAGGCGCAGCGCCGCCAGCTCGCGCAGCGCCTCGCGCACCGGGGCCTGGCTGACGCCCGCCTCGGCCGCGACCTGCCGTTCCACGATGCGGTCGCCCGGCCCCCACCGGCCGCCGATGAGGCCGTCGAGCAGGGTCTGGCGGATCTGGTCGCGAAGTGGCGAGCGCACGACGGGTTTCACAGGTCACACCCTACAGAACATCGGATGATCGATCATAGGGTGTTTAATGGAGACATGGAGAAAGACCTGGACCCGCAGGAGACCGCCGAGTGGCTGGAGTCGCTGGAGGCGGTGCGGCGGGCGGCCGGCCCCGAACGGGCCGACTACCTGTTGAGCAGGCTCGCCACGAGCAGCCGCCCCATCAACACGGTTCCGACGGCCGAGGAGCCGCCCTACCCGGGTGACCTCGCGCTGGAGGAGCGCATCTCGGCCTACGACCGCTGGAACGCGGCCGTCATGATCACCCGGGGGAGCAAGCACGGCCTCGGCGGTCACCTGGCCACCTACGCCTCGGCCGCCTGGCTGTACGAGGTCGGCTTCAACCACTTCTTCAACGGCGAGCACGACCAGATCTACTTCCAGGGTCACGCCTCGCCGGGCATCTACGCCCGCGCCTTCCTGGAGGGCAGGCTGAGCGAGGCCCAGCTCGACCTGTTCAGGCGCGAGCCCGAGGGCGGGCTGCCGTCGTACCCGCATCCGCGCTCGATGCCGGACTTCTGGCAGTTCCCCACGGTGTCCATGGGGCTGGGCCCGCTCAACGCGGTCTACCAGGCGAGGTTCAACCGCTACCTGCACCATCGCGGCATCAAGGACACCTCACGCAGCCACGTGTGGGCCTTCCTCGGCGACGGCGAGATGGACGAGCCCGAGTCCACCGCCGCCCTCACCCTGGCCGCCCGCGAGGGGCTCGACAACCTCACCTTCGTGATCAACTGCAATCTCCAGCGGCTCGACGGGCCGGTGCGCGGCAACACGAGCATCGTCCAGGAGCTGGAGAGCGTCTTCAGGGGCGCGGGCTGGCACGTGGTCAAGGCGCTGTGGGGCCACGACTGGGACGGCCTGCTCGGCTCGGACGAGCTGGTGGCGCGGCTGGGGCAGGTGCCCGACGGGCAGTTCCAGACGTTCGCCGCCTCGACCGGCGGCTACATCAGGGAGCACCTGTTCCAGGGGCTGGACGTGCCGTACTCGGACGAGGAGCTGCGGCGCATCGTGGGCGGGTCGCGCGCGGGCCACGAGCCGCGCAAGGTGTACGCCGCCTACCACCGGGCGCTCGCCAACCGAGGCGCGCCCACCGTCGTCCTCGTGCAGACCGTCAAGGGCTGGATGCTCGGCTCGGGCATCGAGGCGCGCAACGCCAACCACCAGATGAAGAAGCTCACCCAGGACGAGTTCCGGGTCCTGCGCGACCGGCTGCGGCTGCCGGTGCCCGACGAGGCGCTGGAGGGCGAGCTGCCGCCGTACGCGCACCCGGGGCCCGACTCCCCCGAGGCCCGTTACGCGGCCGAGCGGCGCCGCGCCCTGGGCGGTGCGGTGCCCCGCCGCACCGTCGTCCCCAGGCCGCTGCCCGAGCCGGGCGAGCGGGCGTTCCGCGCGCTGGAGAAGGGCTCGGCCCAGCCGGTGGCCACGACCATGGCTCTGGTGCGGCTCGTCAAGGACCTGATGAAGGAGCCGGAGACCGGGCGCAGGTGGGTGCCGATCGTGCCGGACGAGGCCAGGACGTTCGGCATGGAGTCGCTGTTCCCCACGGCCAAGATCTACTCCCCGCTGGGCCAGCGCTACGAGGCCGTCGACAGGGAGCTGCTGCTGGCCTACAAGGAGGCCACCGAGGGGCAGCTCCTCATCGAGGGCATCACCGAGGCGGGGTCGATGG
This sequence comes from Nonomuraea sp. NPDC050202, assembly GCF_040656115.1. Taxonomy (NCBI): domain Bacteria; kingdom Bacillati; phylum Actinomycetota; class Actinomycetes; order Streptosporangiales; family Streptosporangiaceae; genus Nonomuraea; species Nonomuraea sp. NPDC050202. Next base: position 260,271 of record NZ_JBFALF010000006.1, read on the forward strand.
CCTCCTTCGCCGCCGCCGCGTCCAGCTACGCCACGCACGGCGAGCCCATGATCCCGCTCTACATCTTCTACGCGATGTTCGGCTTCCAGCGGACCGGCGACCAGATGTGGGCGCTGGCGGACCAGCTCGGCCGCGGCTTCCTCGTCGGGGCCACCGCCGGCCGCACCACGATGACGGGAGAGGGGCTCCAGCACGCCGACGGCCACTCCCAGCTCCTGGCCTCCGCCAACCCGGCCTGCGTCGCCTACGACCCCGCCTTCGCGTACGAGGTGGGCACGATCGTCCGCGACGGCCTCAGGCGCATGTACGGCACGACCCCCGAGGACGTGTTCTACTACCTGACCGTCTACAACGAGCCGATGCCCCAGCCCGCCATGCCGGAGGGCGTCGAGGAGGGCATCCTGCGCGGCATCTACCGCTACGCGGAGGGCGGCGGCCAGGCCCACCTGCTGGCCAGCGGCACCGCCATCCACTGGGCGCTGGCGGCGCAGCGGCTGCTCCAGGAGGACTACGGCCTGGGCGTGGACGTCTGGTCGGTCACCTCGTGGAGCGAGCTGCGCCGCGACGCCATGACCTCCTCCGGTGTGCCGTACATCCGGCAGGCCCTGGCCGGGGCGCAGGGGCCGGTGATCGCGGTCAGCGACTGGATGCGCGCCGTCCCCGACCAGATCCGCCCGTGGATCGACCAGCCGTGGACCTCGCTGGGCACCGACGGGTTCGGGCTGTCCGGCACCCGCGAGTCCGTACGCAGGCACTTCGGCGTCGATCCGCGCTCGATCGCCGACGCCGTCTTCAAGGCCGTCGAGGAGCAGGCCAGGCACTGATCAGTCGAGGCAGAACTCGTTGCCCTCGGGGTCGGCCATGATGATGTGTCCGGCCCCGAGCGGAGGAGCGGGCTCCTGCCGGTGCAGGCGGGTGGCGCCGTGGGAGACGAGCCGTCCGGCCTCCGCCTCCAGGGCCGCCATCCGCGCCTCGCCCTGGAGCCCGGGAGCGGCCCGCACGTCGAGGTGCACGCGGTTCTTGGCCTGCTTGTGCTCGGGCACCCGCTGGAAGAACAGCCGCGGCCCCGCGCGCTCCGGGTCGATCACCGCCGAGGCGTCGTTGCGGCGCTCGGGCGGCACGCCCATCGCCTCCAGGGCCTGCTCCCACGACTCGAAGCCCGGGGGCGGGTCGTCCAGCCGGTAGCCGAGCGCCTCGGCCCAGAACGCGGCCAGCTTGGCGGGGTCGGCGCAGTCGAAGGTGATCTGTACCTCGCGGGCCATCTCAGCTCGCCTCCCGCCGGGTGTGCAGGTGGAGGTCGCGCAGCAGGCACACCTCGGACAGGTGGTGGATCAGCTCGCGGTTGATGTGCAGCACCAGCGCCCCCATCGAATACTCGGCGTACGGTCCCTCGGCCTCGCCGCACGGGCGGGCCAGGCCGTCCTCGCCGAGCGACTCGACCCCGGCCAGCCACGCCGCGTACTCGGTGTCGAGCTGGGCCAGCGCCTCGGCCGCCGTCGCGGCGTAGTCGAAGGAGTGGTAGTCGGTGTGCTCGCGGCCGAAGTGCGCGGCGTTGCGCATCGCGAGCACGCCGACGATCACGTGCCCGAGCCGCCAGGAGATCGTCGTGAACGGCGCCGGGTCGGGCGGCGGCGCCGCGAAGTCGATGGTCATCGCGCCGGAGCCGCCCTGGACGGGCGCGACGCCGGTGCCGCGCGGCCGCACGTTCCAGCAGCCGGGGGCCGGCTCCCAGAAGTACTCGTCGTCGGTGAGCCCGTCGAGGCGCTTGCGCAGCTGATGGGTCCAGTGCCAGTCGATCTGCTCGCGGAGCAGGGAGTTCCAGGTCATGGCTCCAGCCTTCCGTTGATAGCGGACAGATATGGTCCGTGTTCTGTGGAACGATGAGCGCATGACCGCCGAGGGGACGACCGAGCGGGTGCTGCGCCTGCTCTCGCTGCTGCAGCGCCGGCTGTCCTGGACCGCCACCGAGCTCGCCGCCGAGCTGGGGGTCACCGACCGCTCGGTGCGCCGCGACGTGGAGCGGCTGCGCGCGCTCGGCTACCCCGTGCACGCGACGGCGGGCGTCGGGGGCGGCTACCAGCTCGGCGCCGGCACCCGGCTGCCGCCGCTGCTCCTCGACGACGAGGAGGCGATCGCGACGGCGGTGTCGCTGCGGCTGGCGTCCGGCGGCACGGTCGCCGGGGCGGGCGAGGCGGCGCTGCGCGCGCTCGCCAAGCTCGACCAGGTGATGCCGCCCCGGCTGCGCGCCGAGGTGCGGGCGGTGCACGGCGCCACCGAGACCCTGCTCGGCCCCGGCGTCGAGATCGACGCCGAGCTGCTGGTGACGCTGGCGCGGGCGTGCCGCGACGCCGTGCGCGTTCGGTTCCTGTACGCGGGGCGCGGCGGGGAGGAGCGCGAGCGTACGGTCGAGCCGGTACGGATGGTCGCCACCAGCCGCCGGTGGTACCTGATGGCCTACGACGTCGACCGCGACGACTGGCGCACCTTCCGGCTCGACCGCATGCGCGAGGTGGCGGCGACGACCTGGCGCTTCCGGCCCAGGGAGCATCCCGACCCGGTGGCCTTCGTGCAGCGGGGCGTGACGGAGGCGCCGTACCGGCATCTCGCCCGCGTGCGGCTGCGCGCCCGGCCCGAGCAGGTGCGGGAGCTGGTGCCGCCCCAGGTGGGGCGGGTCGAGGAGGATCGCGACGGGTGGTGCGTCCTGGTCACCGGCGGGGACGACCTGGACCGCATCGCCGTGCACGTGGCCTGGTTGGGCTTCGAGGCGGAGGTGCTGGATCCCCCGGAGCTGCGCGAGGCCGCCGCGCGGCTGGCCCGCAACCTCGTGGCACTGGCCGGGGCAGGTGACGCCGGGTCAGGAGCGCTGGGCGACAGCCGGTAGGCGGCATCGGGCGGGGCTGGGCGACCTCGCCGTCGCCCATGCGGACCAGCGGGAAGATCCTGACCTCGCCCCTGCTGACCCGGCACATCTCCTCCCACACGAACCGCTCGGCGTTCGCGCTGATCATCGCGTTGCCCTGCGCCAGGTCGGCAGGGAGCCGGTCGCGAGCGCGCCGGCGCCGTGCGCGTAGAGCGGGTCCACCGACAGCGCCCGGACGCCCGTGGCCGCGGCCTCGGCGACGAACCCGGACGCGCCCCCGGCGCAGTCGAGGACGACGCCGTCCAGGTCACCGTCGCCGAGCGCGAACATGGCCCGGTATTCGAGGAAGGAACGAGAAGACATGATCATGCCCGCCTGGCCCACCCTTCGATGATGCCCGCCGCCGGATCGGGACATGGAGCCGGGGTATGCGGGTAATGGCGGCCCCACCGGAGTGAAGGATGGGCGGCATGGGTTTATGGACGAGGCTGCGGGGCCGGTTCGGGCACCGCGGGCGGAGGCTGCGGGCCACGGCCCGGGAGCGCTTCGGCTGGCGGACGCTGCGACCGGGCCAGCAGGAGGCGATGGAGCACCTGCTCCGCGGCAGGGACGTGCTGCTGGTCATGCCGACCGGCGGCGGCAAGTCGGCGGTCTACCAGGTTCCCGCGCTGCTGCTCGACGGGCCCGCGATCGTCGTCTCGCCGCTGATCGCGCTCCAGCGCGACCAGGTGACCGGCCTGCTCAAGGCCGACGCGGGCGGCGCCGTGGCGGTGAACTCGACCTCCTCCGTGGAGGCCGGGCTGGAGAAGGTGACGGCCGGAGACGCGGCGTTCGTGTTCCTGTCGCCGGAGCAGCTCGCCAAGCCCGACGTCGTCGAGCGCCTCGCGCGGGCGGGCCCGTCCCTGATCGCGATCGACGAGGCCCACTGCGTCTCGTCCTGGGGCCACGACTTCCGCCCCGACTACCTGCGGCTCGGGCAGGCCATCGAGCGCCTGGGGCATCCGCCCGTGGTGGCGATGACCGCCACCGCCGCGCCGAACGTCCGCGAGGAGATCGTCCGCTCGCTCGGACTTACCCGGCCGGCGCAGATCGTCAGGGGCTTCGACCGCCCGAACCTCTCCCTGGAGGTGCGCCGCTTCGCCCGCGCCGAGGACAAGAGCCGGGCCCTGGTCGAGTACGCCGCCTCCCGCGAAGGACTCGGCCTCGTCTACGTCGCCACCCGCAAGGCGGCCGAGGAGTACGCGGCGGAGCTGGCCCGCAGGGGACGCCGGGCCGAGCCGTACCACGCGGGCATGCGCAGCTCGGCCCGCACCCGCGTGCACGAGCTGTTCACCGGGGGAGAGGTGGACACCGTCGTGGCGACGTCGGCGTTCGGCATGGGCATCGACCGGCCGGACGTGCGCTACGTGCTGCACGCCGCGCCGCCCGAGTCCCCCGACGCGTACTACCAGGAGATCGGCCGGGCGGGCCGGGACGGCGCGCCGGCCTCGGCCGTGCTGTTCTACCGGCAGGAGGACCTGGGCCTGCGCCGCTTCTTCACCGGCGGCAGGGCCGACGGCGAGGCGCTGCTGCGCGTGGCGACGCTCGTGCGCGAGCACGCCGGCACCGTGCCCGCCGGCGAACTCGCCGCGCTGCTCAAGCTGAGCACGTCCCACCTGGCCAGGCTGGTCAACCTGCTGGAACGCGCGGGCGCGCTCACCGTGACCGGCACCGGCGACCTCCGCTGCACCCCGGGCGGGCCGGCGCCGGAGCGGGCCGCCGCGCGGGCGGCCGAGCTGGACGAGACGCGCCGCCGCGTCGACGACTCCCGCATCGACATGATGCGCGGCTACGCGGAGACGAGAGGATGCCGGCGCCGGTTCCTGCTCGCCTACTTCGGCGAGCCGTACGCCGCCGCGTCGTGCGGCGCGTGCGACACGTGCGAGAACGGCGGCGCGCCCGAGCCGGCGCCCGCGCCGGACCGCGGGGAGTTCCCCGTGCGGGCGAAGGTGACGCACAAGCTGTGGGGGCAGGGGACGGTCATGAGCCGCGAGCACGACCGGATCACCGTGCTGTTCGACTCGGTGGGCTACAAGACCCTGTCGCTGGCCGTGGTCGAGGACGTCCTGCGTCCGCTCTGACGGCCCGCGCCGGGTCGTCACATGGTGGAGGTCAGCCCTTCCGCGATCTTCCTCAGCTCGGCGGTGACGGCCTCGGGGCCGGAGAACTCCTTGGCGTACACGGGGCTGAACATGATCTCGGCCCACTGCGCGTCGCCCATCTTGAGGAAGAGGGTCGGGGTGCCCGCCATGCCGTCCTCGCCGACGTTCGTCACGACCAGGTAGCCGCTCCGGTCGCCGACGGTCACGTCCTCGCCCTCGCCCTCCTCGCGGTAGATCCGGAGCCGGTCGTCGAGCTCCTGGACGGCCGCGTTCTCGTACACGAAGATCTGCACGCGGTAGCTGCCCTCGCTGTCACCCTTGTAGTTCCACGAGGTGGTGTAGCTGTCGCCGTGGTTCACCGACCAGTTGCCCCACCGCAGCCGATCGGGCAGGTACCCCACCTTGACGTGGCCGAACTCCCTGCCGTCACCGAGGTCCCCGAGGGTCTCGGGCTCGGTCCGCACGGGCGGGGTGTCGTCGATGGCGGGCGGCTCCGGCACCGCGGAGGTCGTGGCCTGCCCGCCGACCGGGGCCGTCGAGCCGGCGGTCAGGTAGACGACGGGCGCGGCCACGACGGCCACGGACGCGATCACGGAGGCGGCCACCGCCGCGGCCTTGGCCCTGCGCCTCCTGTCCCGGTCGGCGCGGATCACCCGCTCCAGCAGGTCCGGCGCGGCCCGCAGCCGGGCGGTCTCGTCCGCCATGAGCCGGCGGACCTCGTCCTCAAGCATGGGCATTCTTGATCACTCCTTCCACTGTGTCGCGGCCGAGCGCCGAACGGAGCTTGGCCATGGCCTTCGACGCCTGGCTCTTGACCGTGCCGACCGAGCAGCCGAGCGCCTCTGCGGTCTGCGTCTCGCTGAGGTCCTCCCAGTAGCGCAGCACGACCACCGCCCGCTGCCGGGGCGGCAGCGCGCGCAGCGCGTCCATGAGCACGTGGACCAGGTCGGGGTCGCCCGCACGGGCCGGCCGCTCAGGCGGGCTGTGCATGGGCACGATGCTGAGCACGGCCCGGCGGCGGGCGCGGCTGATGGCCGCGTTGACGATGACGCGGCGCACGTAGGGCTCGGGGTTGTCGTGGCTGACCCGATCCCACTTCCGGTAGGTACGCTCCAGCGCCGTCTGCAGCAGGTCCTCGGCCTCTGTCTCGTCGCCACAGGCGAGATAGGCGACCCGCAGCAGGCTCGTGGCACGCGCGGCCACGAAGGCGCCGAAGTCGTGCTCCACGCCGCTCACGGCTGTCTGTCCGATGTCACGCCTCCTAATACGCCCGGGACTCCGCCGACCGTTGCCCGCCCGTGCCGGGTGATTCCCGGGCAACCCTCCGGGCGGCCCGAGCGTATGGATGGTCGTGAGTTGGAAACCAGTGAACAAGCTGATCACTCTCGGCGCCGGTCTGGCCGTGGCGGCCACCGCCCTGGGCGCGCCGCCCGCCGTCGCGGCCGCTCCCCCGGAGGGGGCCTACTGGCACACCAGGAGCGTGACGACCATCGCCCACCCCTGGCGCTTCGGCACCAAGTCGGACTCCTACGGGCTGCTCCAGCGGCGCGTCTCCGAGACGTGGAGCGCGCCCGACGGCAAGCAGTGGTTCGGGTACCGCGAGCTGGGCGCGCAGCCGGCGACCGAGGCCGACAAGAAGGCGTGGCAGCGTGACGGCTCCCCCGCCAAGTGGAGCAAGTCGATCGACGGCAAGGTCGTGAAGCTGTCCGCCGAGCCGTCCAAGGGTCACGTGAGCCCCGTGCGCCAGGAACGCGACCAGTTCCACCTCGCCGGGCAGTGGCTGACGTACGACGAGGTGCAGCGCCTGCCCGCCGACCCGAACCGGCTGAAGGACTGGCTCACGAAGGCCGGCCAGGTCTACCGGATCGAGGCCGGTTCCATGACGGGCTGGCTCTCCTCGTCCCTGTCCCAGCTCCTGCACGCGCTCCCCGCGCCGAAGGAGGTCCGCGCCGCGGCCTACCAGGCCCTGCTGACGCTGCCGGGCGTCCGCGCCGGCGGCGACGCGAAGGACACCCTGGGCAGAGCGGGCGCCGCCGTCGTGATCGAGAGCTCCAGCGGCACGGGGAAGAAGGCGTCCACGGTCAAGCGGACGCTGATCGTCGACACCGGCAGGATGGTGCTGCTGTCGGAGGACCAGGCGGTCACGGTCGGCGGCAAGCCGTTCGGGGCGAAGTCCCCCGGGACGCTGATCGAGGCCGGCTGGACGAACTCCGGGCCCGCCGTCCCCGCCCTCCCCTGAGCGCCTGTGGTTTTCCGCACCCCAGGACGGCCAAGCGCCCCATGGCCGCCACAGCGTGATCGTTCCTACGCTCTTACCCATGACGGAATGGCTGATTGACCTGATGGAAGCCCTCGGCGCGCCGGGAGCCGGGATCGCGATCGCGCTGGAGAACCTCTTCCCGCCCCTGCCCAGCGAGGTGATCCTGCCGCTGGCCGGCTTCACCGCCTCGCAGGGCGAGATGAACCTGCTCGCCGTGCTGCTGTGGACCACCGCCGGCTCGGTGGTCGGCGCGCTGGCGCTGTACGGGGTGGGCGCGCTGCTCGGCCGCGAACGCACGCTGGCCCTGGCCGCCCGGATCCCGCTGGTGAAGGTCACCGACATCGCCAGGACCGAGGAGTGGTTCCGCAAGCACGGCCGCAAGACGGTGTTCTTCGGCCGGATGATCCCGATCTTCCGCAGCCTGATCTCCGTCCCCGCGGGCGTGGAACGCATGCCGCTGGGCTCGTTCACCCTCCTGACCACCGCCGGGAGCCTGCTCTGGAACACGGTCTTCGTCCTGACCGGCTGGGCCCTGGGCGAGCACTGGTCGCTGGTGGAGGCCTACGTCGGCATGGGGACGAACGCGGTGATCGCCACGGTGCTGCTGGCCGTGCTGGTCTTCGCGGGCGTCCGGCTGGCCGAGCGGCGCAAGGGCCGGCACGCGCTGCGCGGCTAGCGTCGCCCGCGCCTGCCGGCTCTTAGATCGACATTATGCGGCGCCTTTTATGGTGACGCCCGAGACCGTACTCGGGAGCAGCCCATGTCACAGCGAAAGGTGAAGCGCAGGCGCGCCGCCATGCGGCGCGAGGAGGCTCTGCGGCAGGAGCAGCGCAGGCGTCTGAGGCGCAGGTTCGGTTACGGGGCCGCCGCTGTCGTGGCGGTGGTGTTCGTCGCGATCGGGGTGCTGGCGTACCTGTCGGTCGGTACGCAGTCCGCGCCCGCCGCCGGCACCGCCCCGCCCTCCGCCTCCGCCTCCGCCTCCGCCTCCGCCTCCGCCTCCGCGACAGCCCCGACCACGACCCCGCCCACGAAGCCCACGACCCCGCCCACGAAGCCCACGAAGCCCACGACCACGCCGGATGAGCGCTCCGGAGAGTAGGCTCTTAGCACTGCATTTCGTGCGTAAGCGTCCGTAAGCCATCGTTGCGCTGAGCATCCTTCTTGGGGAAGGTACGTGTGCCCAGTTTCAGCCCTCTGCGGCCGGCCGACCCGCGCCAAGTAGGTCCTTACCGGCTGACGGGCTTTCTGGGCGCGGGCGGCCAGGGCACCGTGTACGTCGGGGAGTCGCCCGAGGGCCAGGTCGTCGCGATCAAGGTGCTGCACGCCCGGCTGTCGGAGGAGCCGCAGGCCCGCGAGCGGTTCCTCCAGGAGATCGCCGCCACCCGGCAGGTACGGCAGTTCTGCACGGCCCGCGTGCTCGACGCCGACACCAGCGGTGACCAGCCGTATGTGGTCAGCCAGTACGTCGAGGGCATCTCGCTGAGCCGGCTCATCGCCACGCAGGGGGTCCGCGACCCCGACGCGCTGGAGCGGCTGGCGGTCGCCACCGTCACCGCTCTGGTCGCCATCCACCAGGCCGGCATCGTGCACCGCGACTTCAAGCCCAGCAACGTCGTCTGCGGCCCCGACGGGCCCCGGGTGATCGACTTCGGGCTGGCGCGCGCCCTGGACTCCACGGTCGCCGAGAGCAGCGAGATCCTCGGGACGCCTGCCTACATGGCGCCGGAGCAGTTCAGCGCCGGGGTGGTGACCGGGGCGTCGGACATGTTCAGCTGGGCCGCCACCATGGCGTACGCGGCGAGCGGGCGGCCGCCGTTCGGGACCGACAGCATCCCGGCGCTCTTCCAGCGCATACTCCACGAGGAGCCGGACCTCACCGGGCTCACCGAGCCGGTGCGGTCGCTGGTGGTGGCCTGCCTGGACAAGAACCCCGCGGCCCGGCCGACGGCGACCGACGTGCTGTTCAACCTGCTCGGCCACGGCGTGCCCGATCCCGCGCGGGAGGCGCCGGGCCAGGAATCCCTCTTCCCGCTCGGGACGCCGCCGCGGTCGGGCGGTGGCGGGAGCACCGCGTACAGGACGGGGGCGCCGTCGCGCCCGGTGTCACCCTCGCTGCCTGGCTCGTCCTCGTCGCCCGGCCCATCGTCGCTGTCCGGGCCGTCCCTGGCCTCCGGCGGGGCGCCGCTCTCCGGCTCGGGGCCGCTCTCCGGTTCGGGGGCGGTCTCCGGTTCGGGGCCGCTCTTCGGTTCGGGGCCGCTCTCCGGCTCAGGCCCGCTCTCCGGCTCGGGGCCGGTGTCGGCGACGGAATCGCTGGTGGGGCCGGGTGCTCGCCCCGGACTCAGGTCGCGGCGCACCCTGGTCACCGCGTCACTCGGGCTGGTGGCCGCCGGGGCCGTCACCACGGTCGCGTACCTCGCGCTGGCCACGCCGGCGACGCCCACGGCCGTGACCCGGCCCACCGTCGTCCCGGGGCCCACGACGCCGGTGATCTCGCCGGAGGTGACCCGGACCCTCTCCCCGGATCCCGCCTACGCCGTCGCCTACAGCCCGGACGGGAAGACGTTCGCGACCGGCGGAGCCGACGGCGCCGTGCAGGTGTGGGACGCCGCCGGCCGCCGCGTCACCGCCTCGCTCGACGGCCACACCAAGGGCGTGCACGCGGTGGCGTTCAGCCCCGACGGCAAGACGCTCGCGACAGGCAGCGACGACGGGACTGTACGGCTGTGGAGCCTGCCTTCAGGGGAGGGCAAGGGCACGCTCACCGGCCACACCGGAGGGGTCGGTTCGGTGGCGTTCAGCCCGGACGGCAGGACCGTGGCCAGCGCCAGCCGCGACCGGACCGTGCGGTTGTGGAACGCCGAGACAGGCGACGGCACCGCGATCCTCACCGGCCACACCGACTGGGTGGACTCGGTGGCGTTCAGCCCGGACGGCGCCACGATCGCCACGGCCAGCCACGACCGGACCGTCCGGCTGTGGCATCCGGCGGCCGGCGAGGCCACCGCCGTGCTCTCCGGCCACCGCTACTGGGTCTTCTCGGTGGCCTTCAGCCCGGACGGGAAGACGCTGGCCAGCGCGAGCGCCGACCGCACCGTCCGGCTGTGGGACGTCGCCGCCCGCAAGGAGCGCACCGTGCTCGCCGGTCACCGCGGCTGGGCCACTGCGGTCGCCTTCAGCCCGGACGGCCGGACGCTGGCCAGCGGGGGCTATGACCGCAAGGTACGGCTGTGGGAGGTGGCGAGCGGGCGCGGCACCGGCGAGCTGGACGGGCCGGCCGACTGGGTCTACTCGGTGGCCTTCAGCCGGGACGGCGCCACCGTCACCGGGGTCGCCGGTGACGCCACGCTGAGGGTGTGGGGCACCACCGGTTAGGGAGTGCCGCCCTCCTCGGAGGACGCCGGCAGCGGGCGCCGCCACACGGTCGGCTCGTCGCCGTGGCCGGTCGCCGTGGAACCCACGCCGACGAGCTCGCCGTCCACCGTGGTGAACGCGCTCAGCCGCTGGTCGCCAGGCCCGGACATGCCGGTGCCGCGCGGCTGCTCCGGCTTCCACGAGCGGCCGTCCGCCGACGTCCAGATGACCACGTCGCCGGGCCTGCCCACGGTGCCGGCCACGACGAAGCCCCGCGGGGTCGCGGCCACGGCCGTGACGCTGGACTGCTCGCCTGCCACCACGGGCAGCGTGATCGGCTGCCAGCTCCGGCCGCCGTCGAGCGAGGCGTACCCGAACGCGGCCGTGCCCGTGCCGTTGCCGGTGACGGCCGTGCCGGCGGTCACCAGGACGTCGTCGTGGGAGGCGATGTGGGGCAGCCAGCCCTCGTTGACGCCGGCCGGGATCGGCAGGCGCACCAGCGACCACTTGCGGCCGTCAGGAGAGAGCCACACGGTGGGGCGGCGGACGAAGACGCCGCCGTAGGCGTTGGGGTCGGTCACGCCGCCGGCGGCGACGAAGCCGAACATGCCGCTGGTCACGGAGTTCATCCAGCGCCTGGTCGCCTGCGTGCCGATGAGGTTGTCCTCGCCCGCCGGGATGCCGCGCTCCCAGGTCTTGAGGTCCGGCGACCACCAGGTGGCGGCGCCGAACCCGTCGTCGCCCACGATCACGTAGCCGTCGGGGCCGGCGGCGGTGCCGCGGGCGGTCAGCGGGTTCGTGCCGGCGGGCTGGAACGCCGGCGCGCCGTCGGCCCGCCGCCAGCTCTCGCCGTCCGCAGAGGTGACCACCAGGGGGCGGCCGGGCGTCCCGCCGCTCGTCCCGACCGCCAGCCAGCCCGCGAAGCCCGGCGCGACGCCGGTCAGCCGCTGCCGCCCCTGTCCGGCCAGGGCCTTGTCCTTGTCCTGGACGTGCTGCCAGGTGGCTCCGTCCGCGGAGGTCCACACGGCGGCCTCCCCGCTGGCGCCGCCGACCGCGACCACCCGGCCGTCGGCCGTGCCGAGGGCGTCCACGACCTTGCCGCTCCCGGTGGTGCCCGGGATGCCGGTGGGGACGTCCTTGCCGGCCTTGTCGCGCACCGCGAGCAGGGCGCCCGTGCCGCCGTGGGCCGCGTCGGCGCCCACCACGACGGTGTTGTCGGCGGCCGCCATGGCGTCGCGTACCTCGGCGCCCTCGGCCGTCGTGCCCGCGGGTTGCCAGGAGCGGCCGTCCGTGGTGCGGACCAGCCGGACCCCGCTGTCGGTCTCGACCGCGGCGACCGCCGCCTGCGCCGTGGCGGTCAGCCGTAACAGCCGCCGGAAGCCCGGGACGTCGATCTTCGCCGCCGTCGTCCAGCGCACGCCGTCCGGCGAGACGTAGGTGGTGGCGTGGGAGCCGTCCTGGCGGACCGCGAGCATGGTCGTCGCGGTCGCGGCGAAGGCCAGCTCCGGCTTGCGGGACGTGCCGGGGACGGCGAACGCCTGCCAGGTCTCGCCGGCGTCGGTCGAGCGCCAGGTGATGTCGTACGGCTTGGTGGAGCTCTCGCCGCGGACCACGATGGCGTCCTTGACGCTCGCCACGTGGGTGAGGGCCAGGGTGCCGCCCGTCGGCGGGTGGAGCCGCCAGCCGGCCCGGCGCTCCCAGCTCCGGCCGTCGCGGGACAGCCACACCACCGGGGCGGCGTCGGTGAAGTCGCCCTTGTCGGAGGTCTGGCCCACGGCGGTGAAGCCGTCGCCGGTCCACTCGACGTCGGCGACCCGGTCGCGGGGGCCGAAGGCGAGGCTGGCGGTGGCGTCGGGCTGGCGGGTCCAGGCCGCGCCGTCGGGGCTCGTCCAGACGACGGTGCCGCCGACGCGGTCGCCGAGCGCGACCCACCCGCCGGAGCCCGCGGAGCCCGCGGGGCCGGCGGCGAGATGGCGGGGGACCTCGCCCGCCACGGGCGGCTCGCCCTTCGCGGTCCGCACCTGGGCGCGGGCGAAGGTGCGGCCTGCGTCCTTGGACAGGAAGAACTCGGTGCGGTAGCCGGAGTCGGCGTCCTCGCCGCCCGCGACCACCACCGTGGCGCCCGCGGCGGCGACGCCGTTGAGCTCGAGCTGCCGGCCGTCGGCGCTGCCCGCGGGCCCCGCCGCGAACAGGTTGCCCGCCAGTTTCGCGGCCGCCGGCTCGTCGCCCTGGCGGGAGGCCACCAGCACGCCGCCCGCCACGACGACCGCGAACGCGACGGAGGCGCCGCCGATCAGCAGCGAGCGGAAGCGCTTGCGCCGGTCAGGAGCCATCGGGTCGGTCGCCGGGTAGCCGACGTCGGGGTCGGTCAGCTCGGTGGTCGGCGGCAGGGACGGCATCGACGGCATCGACGGCCGGGACAGCGGCAGCGAGGACTGAGAGAAGCGTTCGACCGGCGGCACCGAAGGCTGCGGAGGCCGTTCGTCGAGCGGTGCCGAGGGCTGGGGGAATCGCTCGTCGAGCGGCGCCGAGGGCTGGGAGAGTCGCTCGTCGAGCGGTGCCGAGGGCTGAGGGAGTCGCTCGTCGAGCGGTGCCGAGGGCTGCGAAAGCGGCCGTTCGTTTTCCTGCTCGGGCGATCCGCCGGGATCGCCCGTCTCGCTCCTCCAACCACCTCCGGTCACCGCAGCCTCTCCCTTTGGTATTCTCCCGGCCAGGACGGAGCCCCTCGCCGGAAGTCATTATTTATGGGAAGCGCGACGAAACGAAGTCCGAGCGCGAGCCGGCCCGATGACGGCGGCTGACGGCCCGGCCCGTTCCCGCACCTGGATCCTCGCCGCGGCGATCTGCGCCGCCGTGGTCGCGGCCAGCGCGGCAGGGGTGCGCACCATCGGCGAGACGCCCGCTGACGTGGCCGGGAACGGCAAGGCGACACCACCGCCCGCACAGTCGATCGAGCCTCCGCCGCTGGCGCTGCCCGAGGCCTCCTGGAAGCTGAGCTGGTCCGACGAGTTCAACGGGCGGGGCCGCCCCGCCAAGTGGACCGCCCTGTCCGGCACGAGCTGGTCGAACCGCAAGGCGCTGCACTACTACACCCCGGCCAACGCGGTGCAGGACGGCTCCGGCCACCTGGTCATCTCCGCCCAGCGGACGCGGGCCGCGGACGGCACGGCCTGCTGGTACGGCCCGTGCGACTACAGCTCCGCCCGGCTGGAGACCAGGGGCGCCTTCGACCAGGCGTACGGGCGGTTCAGCGCGCGGATCAAGCTGCCGCTCGGCAAGGGGCTGTGGCCGGCGTTCTGGCTCAAGCGCACCGGCGCGGGCAGCTCCGGCTCCGCGACGTACGGCGAGATCGACATCATGGAGAACCGCGGCCACGAGACCCATCTCGTCAGGGCCTACACCCACTCCAAGGGCCGCAAGGGCGGCGGCCAGATCAGGCTGCCGGAGCGCCTGGACGCAGGTTTCCACGTGTACGGCGTGGACTGGACGCCCCAGAGCATCACCTGGTGGGTGGACGGCAAGCCGTACGCCCAGTACCCGCGCTATCCCGGCTGGCCGTTCGACAAGCCCTTCTACCTGATCCTCAACCTGCAGGTCGGCGGCACCTGGGTGGGAAATCCGAGCACCGGGACCCGCTTCCCGGCGCGGATGGTCGTGGACTGGGTGCGGGTGTACCGCCAGCGCTGAGTCGTGGCCCTTTGTCGGGAAGTCTGCTGAAACATCCGCTTGGAGCGGTCCTAAATAACGTTTATGCCGCCGTAGCCATCAAATTGGGGCACCAGCCCCTTCCGGGACAATAGGATCAACCGTCCCATCAGCATCGTGGTGAAGTCACGCCGTAAATGACGCGATCATTTCCCCGTTCCCCTTCTGTTACGACAGCCGCCCTCCTCGGCGCGGTCGTCGTGGCCGCGCTCGGCGCGCAGACCGAGCAGGGACGCCACCTTCTGCTCACGGCCGGGCTGGCCGGCGCGCCGGTCGGGTACACCGAGCTGGCCTTCGCCGCGCCCAGGGCGCTGCCGGAACGCGTGCCCGCCACGTCGTACCTGGTCCCGCCCGCCTTCACCATCCGCAACGTCACCGGGCGGCAGCACGAGTACGCCTGGTCGGTCCACCTGACCGAGTCCGGCAGGACCCGTACCGTCGCCAGCGGCCGGGTGAGCCTGGCCGACGGCCAGCCGGTGACCATCACGCCGCCCACGAAGGCGCTGTGCGAGCCCGGCCCGATCACTCTCGGGGTCCAGCTGGAAGGCGGCGAGGCCATCGCGTTCCGCGCCGCCTGCTCCGCGAACATCGACGAGGGGTAGGCGCGTGCCCAGACGGCCCGTGGTGGCGCTGGTCACCGATGCCATCCACCCGTACAGCTTCGGCGGCAGGGAGATCCGTTACTACGAGCTGTACGCGCACCTCGCGGCGCAGGCCGACGTCCACGTGTTCACCATGCGCTGGTGGCCCGGCCCCCGGGTGCGCACCGAGGGCGGCGTCACGTTCCACGCGATCTCCCCGCTGCTGCCGATGTACCGCAACGGCGTCCGCTCGACCTGGCAGGCGCTGGTCTTCGCGGTGGCCTGCCTGCGGTTGCTGCGGCACCGGTTCGACGTGCTCAACGTCGACCAGATCCCGTTCCTGCACCTGTTACCGCTGCGCCTGGTCGCCACGCTGCGCCGCAAACCGCTGATCGCGACCTGGCACGAGGTGTGGGGCCCGGAGTACTGGCGCTACAGCATGCCCACCGGCTGGCGGCCGGCGTGGTGGATCGAGCGGCTGGCGATGCGGGCGCCCGACCGCATCATCGCCGTCTCCCCGGAGACGGCCCGGCGCCTGCGGGCCGAGCTCGGCGAGCGGACCTCGATCACGATCGCGCCCAACGGGGTCGATCTCGACGGGGTCGGCCAGGCCGTGCCGCACGAGCAGCGCACCGACCTGGTCGTGGTCAGCAGGCTGATGCGGCACAAGGGCCTGGACCTGCTGCTCGCCGCCATCGCCCGGCTGCGGGAGGGCGGACGCGCGGTCACCTGCCGGATCATCGGCGACGGCCCGGAACGCGACGCGCTGCGCGAGGAGGCGGAGCGGCTCGGCATCGCGCACGCCGTGGAGTTCCGGCACGACGTCAGCGAGCAGAAGGACGTGTACTCGCTGGTCAAGGCGGGCCGGGTGTTCGCCTTCCCGTCCACCAGGGAAGGCTTCGGCATCGCCGTGCTGGAGGCGATCGCCTGCGGCGTACCGGTGGTGACCACCTCCGCCAGGGACAACCTGGCCCAGCACCTGGTGCGGCGCAGCCGGCGGGGGATCGTCTGCGCCCCCACCCTGGACGCGTTCGCCGCGGCCCTGGCCACCGCCCTCGACGACCCCGCGGACGGCCCACTCGACGAGCCGGCGGGCGGCGCCCTGGCCGGGCCGTGGGTCGGCGCCCCGGTCGAGGCGTGGGTCGGCGAGTACGCCCTGGACACGATCGCCTCCCACGTGGTGAAGGCGATGCTGCCGTGAGGATCCTCTACGTCAGCCCCTACCCGCCGGCCCGCGACGGCATCGGCACCTACACGCACGTGCTCGCCCGCGCCGTACGCGAGCGCGGCCACGAGATCGCCGTGGTCGCCGCCCGCCCGGATCCCGCCGCGCCCGCTGAGGTCGTCGGCGCGCTGGGCGGCGGCGGGGCGGCGTCGCTGCGTGCGGCCGTGGCCCGGTTCCGGCCCGACGTGGTGCACGTGCAGTTCGCGGTGCCCGCGTTCGGCGCCCGTAGCCTGGCCGTGGCGCGCTGGCTGGCCGCCCCCGGGGTCCCTGCGGTGGCCACGCTGCACGAGGTCAGCCGCGACACGGCGCTGCTGCGCGGGCCGGGCAGGGCGCTCTACCGGCGCCTCGCCCGGGGCTGCGGCCGCCTCATCGTGCACACCCGGGCCGCCCGCGACACCCTCGGCGCCCTCGGGCTGGACGGCAAGGCCACGGTGATCCCGCACTTCTCCGCGCCGCCGCCGCCCGCGACCGGCACCGCCGCCGCCCTGCGGGCCCGCTTCGGGCTGGGGGACGCCCGCGTGCTGCTGGCCTTCGGCCACATCCACGTCAGCAAGGGGCTCGACGACCTGGTGCGGGCGATGGCGACGCTGCCGTCCGCGACGCTGGACGACGTGCGGGTCGTGGTCGCCGGCGCGGTACGGCGGCGGCACGGCCCGTTCCGGGTGTTCGAGGCCCGCGACCACCTGCACGAGGCGACGGTGCGCCGCCTGGCACGCCGGTACGGGCTGCGGGACCGGCTGGTGTTCACCGGGTACGTCCCGGACGGCGACATCGCGGCCTGGTTCGCCGCGGCGGAGGCCGTCGTGCTGCCCTACCGGGACGCCGAGCAGAGCGGGGTGGCCAACCTGGCCCGCGCCTTCGGCGTACCGGTGATCGCGACCACCGCGGGCGGGCTGGCCGAGCTGTTCGAGGGCTCCCCGTGGGCGGTCCCCCCTGGCGCCCCCGACCGGCTGGCCGCGGCGATCATCGACCTTCTCGCCACCGCTCCACACGCAGGCGACGCGAACCGCGCGCCGGGCGCCG
Source organism: Nonomuraea sp. NPDC050202 (assembly GCF_040656115.1). Classification (NCBI taxonomy): domain Bacteria; kingdom Bacillati; phylum Actinomycetota; class Actinomycetes; order Streptosporangiales; family Streptosporangiaceae; genus Nonomuraea; species Nonomuraea sp. NPDC050202. Next base: position 277,417 of record NZ_JBFALF010000006.1, read on the forward strand.
ACCCCGCCTCGGTCACGACCGGCACCCCGGACGCCGACCCGGCCGCGGCCACAGCCTGCGCGCCGGACGCTGACCCGGCTGCGGTCACGACCCGCACGCCGGACACCGGCCTGGCCACGGTCACGGCGCGGACGATCGCCGTGTACGAGGCCGTCCGCGGCCCCCTCGCCCGCACCCCCGGGAACCGTCCCGATGCCCCCTAGCCTGTCCGTCGTCATCTGCTCCTACAACGGCGCGGCCCGGCTCGGCCGGACCCTCGACGCGCTGCGGCCCCACCCGGACCTGGAGATCATCGTCGTGGACGACGCGTCCCAGGACGGCACCGGGGACGTCGCGCGCGACCACGGCGCCACGGTCATCCGCCACGAGACGAACCGCGGCGCGGCGGCGGCCCGCGACACCGGCCTGCGGGCCGCGAAGGGGCGGGTCGTGGCCTTCCTCGACGACGACTGCGAGCCGTCCCCCCGCTGGGCCGAGCTGCTGCTCGACGGCTACGCGGAAGAGGGCGTCGCCGGGGTGGGCGGCCCGATCGTCCCGGTGACCGGGGACGGTTTCCTGCCGCGCTTCCTCGAACGCAACAACCGGCACGAGCCGCTGGAGCTGGAGCTCACCGTCAGCGCCGCGCTGCCGTACCGGTTGTGGTTGTACCTGAGGCGGCAGTGGGGGACGGCCGGGCCGGCGCGCGGGCGGCGCGACGTCCACGCCTTCAGCGGCGGCAACATGTCGTTCGAGCGGGAGCGGCTGCTGGCCGCCGGCGGTTTCGACACCAGGTTCCGGTACGCGGCCGAGGAGGAGGACCTGTCCCGCAGGCTGCGGCGGGACGGGCCGGGACGGCTGGTCTTCGTCCCCGACGCGCCGGTCGGGCACCGGTACACGCCCACGGTGCGCGGGATGCTGCGCCGCAGCCTCGCGTACGGGCGGGGCGCCGCCATGCAGTACCTGAAGTGGCCGGGGGTGCGGCCGACGCTGTTCCCGTGGCCGGTGCTCGTCGCGGGCCTCGCCCTGGCGGCCTTCCGGTGGCCGGCGCTCGCGGTGGTGGCCGTGCTGCTGCCCCTGCCGCTCTACCCGGTGGGGCTGCGGAACGCGCTGGCGGGCAGGATCGAGGCGCTCGCCGACCCGTACCTCCGGCTCGCCCAGGAAGCGTGCGAGAATGTCGGCTTCCTGCACGGTCTGTGGGCCTTCCGCCGCATGTTCGCCGGGGACAGGGCCGGCCGGGGTGGAGGGCAGAGCACGTGACCGTCCGCGAGCAGGACAGGCGGATGGTGCTGTACGGCGCGGCCCTCGTCCTGATCGTCGGCCTGACCCAGGTGCGCCACCTCTGGGCGGCCCAGCTGCTGCTCGTGCCGCTCCTGCTGGTCGTGCCCGGTTGCCTGCTGCTGCGCGCGTTGCGGGTGCCGGGCCACCGGGTGGCGGCGTTCCCGCTGTACGTGCCGGCCGCGTCGCTGGTCGTGCTCATGGTGTCCGGCCTCGCGGTCACCCTGCTCGTGCCGCTGGCCGACGGCGCCGTCCTCGACGCGGTGTTCGGCCCCGGCGCGGACCCGGGGACGCCGCTGCGGGCCGGGCCGCTGCTCGCCGGGCTCATGCTGTTCTGCCTGGGTTTGTTCCTGGCCGGGGCGAAGGCGCCGCAGGAGACGGCGGTCCCGTGGCGGTCCCTGCCTTCCGCCGGGTGGCTGTCGCTGCCGTTGCTGCTGCCGCTGCTCGCCGCGGCGGGCGCGCTGCGGCTCAACCACGGGTACGGCCCCGAGGTGGCGATCGCGGCCGTCGCCGGCTGCGTGCTCGTGCTGGCCTTCGGGATCGTCAGGGCCGGGCGGCTCGGGGACGGCCGGCCCGCCGTGCTGCTGTACGCGGTCTCGCTGGCCATGATGTGGTCGTACGCGCTGCGCGGCGAGCTGGTCTACGGGTTCGACATCGCCTCCGAGTACGCCGTCGCCCAGGAGACGGCGACCTCGGGGATCTGGGTGACGGGGCCGCACCCCGACGCGTACGGGGCGATGCTCAGCATCACCGTCCTGCCCGCCCAGCTGCACGCCCTGACGGGGCTGCCGGTCCTGCTGGTGCTCAAGGTCGTCTACCCGGCGATCTTCGCGATGTTCCCCGTCGCGATCTTCCACCTCGCCAGGCGCTTCCTGCCGGGGCAGTGGGCGTTCGCCGCCGCCGCGTTCGTGACGGCGCAGGGCGCGCTGTCGCAGCAGTTCCCCGCGCTGGCCCGGCAGGAGATCGCCATGCTGCTGTTCGCGGCGCTGTGCGGGGCCCTGCTCGACGCCCGGCTGCGGCACCTGCCCAAGGCGGTGTTGCTGGGCCTGTTCGGGGCGGGCATCGTGGTCTCGCACTACACGACCGCGTACTTCACGGCCGTGATGCTCGGCGGGGCGCTGGTCCTGCAGGGCGTGCTGTGGGCCCTGCGGCGGCCGAGGATCGCGCCGCGCGCGGTCGCGGCGGCGCTGCTGCCGGGGCTGCTCGCCGGCGTGCTCTGGTACGTCCCGATCACCCGGTCGACGGCCAACATCGGCGAGTTCCGCACCGTGCTGAACTCCGAGGGCCTGCGGCTGCTGCCCGGCGCCGAGACCGCCGGCACGCTGCTGTCCGCCTACCTGCGGGGCACCGACGTGACCCGCATCCCGACGTACCTGTACGCCAAGCGGGTGGTGCCCAAGTACCGCCCGCCCAAGGCCGCCGTGACGCCCGCCGCCGACGCGGACGATCCCCGCTGGGCACTCGGGGACGCGGGCGTGCCCGTCCCCTCGAAGGTGGCACCCGAGGTGAGCGCGTCGCTCGACCTCGGCGTGCTGCTGATCCAGCAGCTGGCGAACCTGCTCGCCCTGATCGGCGCCATCGTCATGGCCGTGCGCCGCCACTCCTCGTGGCTGGTCCGCCGGATCGGCGTGCTGGCCGTTCCGATGCTGGGCGCCCTGGTGCTGCTGCGCGTCTCCGGCACCCTCGCCGCCTCCTACAACCAGAGCCGCGCCCATCTGCAGGCGCTGACGCTCCTCACCATCGCCATGTTCTGGCTGCTGCACCGCGTCTCGGCGGCCAAGCTCCCCCTCGTGCTCCGCCGCACGACGTACGGGCTGGCCGGAGCGGCGGTCGTGGCTACCTTCACGACCGGCAGCGGCCTGGACAACGTGCTGCTCGGCGGGGAGCGGGCGACCAACCTCTCGACGCGCGGTGAGGACTGCGAGCGGTACTGCATGTACGAGGCCGAGCTGGCGGGGGCGCGCTGGCTGGAGGAGGCGGCCCGCGGCTCTCCCGACCGCCTCTACGCCGACCGGTACGCGCAGCTGCGCCTGTTCGCCGAGCACGGCCCCGGGCGGCGGATCCAGACCGACATCACCCCCCTGACCCTGGACCGGCGGGCCTGGGTGTACGCGAGCTGGGCCAACACCGAGGTCGGCCGCGCCAGGTCGCTGTTCGACAACCAGCTCGCCCTGTACGCGTTCCCGACCGGCTTCATCGAGGCGCACTACGATCTCGTCTACACGAGCGGAGTCACGAAGGTCTTCCACCGATGATCTCTATCGTCATCATCAGCAAGGACGAGCCCGCGCTCGACGGCACCCTCGGCGGCGTCACCCGCGCGGCCGGGGCCGCCGGCCTGCCGTACGAGATCATCGTCGTGGACGCCTCGGAAGGCCGGCTCGACGCCGTCGCCGCCGCCCACCCGCACGTGCGGTGGACGGCCTTCACCCCGCCGCCCGGCGCCCGCGTCACCATCCCGCACCAGCGCAACGCCGGCGTGCGCGCCGCCGGCGGGGAGATCGTCGTGTTCACCGACGCGGGCTGCCTCCCCCGGGACGGCTGGCTGCGCGCCCTCGTCACGCCGCTGCTCGACGAGGGCGAGAGCGTCGTGTCGGGGCTGGTCACCGGCCCCGAGGGGCACGACAGCCTGTACGACGCCGACGCCCGCCGCCGGGCCACCGCCCGCTACCTCTCCGAGTGCGGCACCGGCAACCTGGCCGTCCGCCGGGAGGTCCTCGACGAGGTCGCCGGCTTCGACGAGACGTTCGGGTACGGCTCCGACGTCGACTTCAGCTGGCGGGTCCAGGACGCCGGGCACCGCATCCGCAGCGCCGGGGACGCGGTCGTCACCCACGACTGGGGAGACCGCCGCCGGCAGCTCCGCCGCTCCTACGTCTACGGCAAGGCCCGCGCCCGGCTCTACCTCAAGCACCGCGGCCGCCGGTCGGACCTGCTGCGCCGGGAGCCGATGGTCCTGGTCTACCCCCTCTTCCTGCTCGGCCTGCCGCTGACCCTGTGGTTCCCGTACTATCCGGCGCTGCTGCTGGTGCCGGCCTGGCGCAACCGGCACAACGGCCCGGTGCGGGTGCTGGCCGACCACCTGGTGTACGGCGCGGGCGTGCTCGCCGAACTCCTCGCCCCCCGCGGTTGCGCCCGCCGATGAAGGTGCTGGTCTTCCCCCGTGACAGCAACCCGTACCAGGAGCTGCTGCACGCCGGGTTACGCGAGAGCGGCGTCAGCGTCCGCTACCTGGGCGAGCTGACCCCCTCCCACACGCTCAACCTCCTGCTGCTGCCCGCCGAGCTGGCCGCCCGGCGGCTGGCCGGAGCCCGGATCGTGCACCTGCACTGGGTGTGGAAGTTCGCGCTGCCGGGCGGGGCCCGGACGCGGCGGGCGGCCCAGCTCTGGTTCGCCGCCGTCCTCGGCCTGGTGCGGCTGCTCGGCCTGCGGCTGGTGTGGACCGCGCACAACGTGCTGCCGCACCGGCCCGTCTTCGCCGACGACGCGGCCGCCCGGCGCACCCTGGTACGGCGCTGCGACCTCGTGATCGCCCACCACTCGACGGCGCTGGACCGGCTGGCGGCCCTGGGGGCGGCGCCGTCCAGGGCCGTGGTGATCCCGCACGGGCCCTTCCCGGCTCCGCCGATGCCGCCGCCGGGCCGGCCGGGCGGGCCCCGCACGTTCCTGTTCTTCGGGCGGATCGAGCCGTACAAGGGGGTCGAGGACCTGCTCGCCGCCTTCACGGCGCTGCCCGGCGGGCTGGACGTGCGCCTCGTCGTCGCCGGATCGTGCCCGGACCCGGCGCTCGCCGCCCGGCTGGAGGCGTCGGCCGCCGCCGACGACCGGGTGGAGCTGCGGCTCGGACGGGTGCGCGACGAGGACATCGCCGGGTTGTTCGCGGTGGGTGACGTCGTCGTGCTGCCGTTCCGCGAGATCACCACCAGCGGCAGCGCGCTGCTCGCGCTCGCCCACGGCCGGCCGCTGATCGTCCCGGAGCTGCCCGCCCTGGCGGGGCTGCCGCCCGCCGCCCTTGCCTGCTACCGCGGCGGCGTCGTCGGGCTCACCGCAGTTCTGCGGGAGGCGGCGGGCTGGGACGCGGCGGCGCTGGCGGGGATGTCGCGGGCGGCGCTGGAGCACGTGAACGGCACCGGCTGGCCCGAGATCGCCCACGCGACCCGCAACGGCTACGCCACCGTCCTGCCCCCCGATCTGGCAGGCGGCCGGATGGAGGAGCGTGTCCGCTCGTTCTTCCGTGACGTCCTGGTGCGTGGCACCTTCCTGCTGCTGGTGAACACGGTGCTGCTCGCGGCGGGCGGCTTCGCGTTCTTCACGCTGGCGGCGCGCAACTACCCGGTCGAGGCCGTCGGCTGGCTGACCGCCGTGACCGCGAGCGTCAACCTGCTCTCCACCGTCGCCTCCCTCGGCCTGCCCACCACGCTGCTGCGCCATCTCGTCAAGGCAGACGACCCGCGCCGCCTGGCGGCGATCGCCGTGACCGCGGTCGGCGCGATCGGCGGCGTGCTCGCCCTGCTGTCACTGCTGCTCCTGGCGCCGCTGCTGCCGGACGGCCCGGAGCTGATCCGGCAGCCCGGAACGATCGTGCTGGTCACGGCCCTGGTGATGGTCACCGCCGTGGGCGGGACGCTGGACGCGGGCTTGGTGGCGGTCCGGGGCACCGGGGCCCTGCTGGCCAAGAACACGGCCGGCACCGTGCTGAAGGTCGGCGCGCTGCTGCCGCTGGTACCGCTCGGGTTCACCGGCCTGGTCCTCGCCTACGGCGGCGGCACCCTGCTCGCCTGCCTGCTCGGCGGGGTGGCGCTGTGGCGGAGGCTGCGCCGCCCCACCGTGGACCGCGCCCGGCCGGTCGAGCTGCTGCGGCGGTACCTGCCGTTCTCGGCCGCCGGCTACGTGGCGACCGCGCTCGGCATGTTGCCGAGCACCGTGGTGCCGCTGGAGGTGCTGGCCATCCAGGGGCCGCAGGCGGCGGCGTACTTCGCGATCGCCTTCCAGGTGGCGGCGTTCCTCAACTTCATCCCGTCGACGAGCGCGCAGGTGCTGTTCGCCGAGGCGCAGCGGATCTCGCTGCGCCGGTACCTGCGCAAGGCCGTGGCGGGCATCTACGGCCTGCTCGTGCCGGCCGTCGCGGTGATCGTGGCCGGCGCGCCGCACATCCTGCGGGTGTTCGGGGAGGGCTACTCGGCGCAGGCGGCGCAGACGCTCCGGGTCCTGGCCCTGGCGGCGCTGGTCGGCGCGGGGAACTACCTGGTGGACACGATCCTGATCAGCCGGGACCGCACGGGCGCGTACGTCTTCATGAACGGCGCCAACGCGGCCCTGGTGCTGGGGCTGGTGGCGGCGCTGCTCCCGTACGGGCTGACGGCGGCGGCATTCGGCTGGACGCTCGCGCAGGGCCTGTCCCTGCTGCTGGGAGCCGGCGTGCTGATCGCCAGCTTCACCGCCGGACGGCGTGCCGGGGTCAGCGCGGCGGATCGCTCGTAGCGGCGTACACGCGGACGTGGTCCACGATCATCTGCTGCGGGAAGCGGGTCGTCGAGTCGGGCGGGCCCGGCCAGTCGCCGCCCACGGCAAGGTTGAGCAGCAGGTAGTACGGCACGTCGAAGTCCCAGCCGCCGGGCGGCGCGTCCGCCTTGTGCTCGGTGGCGTAGACCTGCCCGTCGACCAGGAAGGAGATGCGGTCGGGATACCAGTCGGCGGCGAAGACGTGGAAGTCGTCGGCGAACCTGCCTCCGCCGGGCAGCCGGTAGGTGTTCTGCTCGTCGTAGCCCTGCTCCCCGTGCAGGCTGCCGTGGACGGTGTCCGGTTCGCGCCCGAGATGCTCCATGATGTCGATCTCCCCGCGCCCGCTGCCCTGCGGGGAGCGCCGCGCCCAGAAGGCCGGCCACATGCCCTGACCCTCGGGTACCTTGATGCGGGCCTCGATGCGCCCGTAGCGCTGGACGAACTTGCCCGCCGTGAACAACCGCGCCGAGGTGGCCGCGCACACGCGGGGGCTGCAGTCGTGGCCGCCCGCGTCGTCGGACCTGGCGGTGATGACCAGCCGCCCCTGACCGTCCACGACCGCGTTGCGCGGCGTGTAGTACTCCAGCTCGTTGTTGTAGCCGAGATGGTCGTCCACCAGGTTCCACTTCGCCGGGTCCGGCGGGCCGGCGGGCCCGTCGAACTCGTCGGCCCAGACCAGCCGCCACCCCGCCGGCACCTGCTCCGGCGCCTGCGCCGCCGGCATCGGTGCGGGCTCGCGCGGGGTCACCGTGTAGAGCGTGGCCGCGACCGCGAGGGTGAACGTGAGGACCAGCGCCCCGGCCACCCACCAGCCCGTCCGATCGCGTCCGGAGGCAGCCCTGGCAGTGTGGGGTGAACGGCTCGCACCTCGGCGGGGATCCCGGTGCCATGCGCGGTCATCGGACACGGACCTCTACCCTCCCGACGGCATGATGTGCCATCGTACGGCCCTTCCCCGGCGAGCCCGAGTCCCACGGCCGTTTCGAGCCGGGGCCAGTCGATCTTTCACGCGCACCCGCGTCTGATCCCGCGCAGGACAGGCGACGTCAAGAACCCGCGCGGCGGCGTACGCGCTGCCGTCCCGTCACGCCGCGAACACCCGCCGACCGTGGCGGCGTCGTGGAGACGACATCCGCTCAGGCCCGTGGGCCTGAGCGGGGGGTTACGCGTCCCAGGTGACCGGGAGGCTCTTGACGCCGTAGATGTCGGCGAGCTCCGGGCGCAGGGCGACCTGTTCGGCGGGTACGGCCAGGCGCAGCGTGGGGAAGCGGTTGAGCAGTGCGGGGAAGGCGACGCGCATCTCGACGCGGGCGAGCTGCTGGCCCAGGCACTGGTGGATGCCGTGGCTGAAGGCCAGGTGGCCGCCGTCCTGCCGGTGGATGTCGAGGGTGTGGGGGTCGGTGAAGCGTTCGGGGTCGCGGTTGGCGGTGTTGAGGGCCAGGATGACCGTCGTGCCGGCGGTGATGGTGTGGCCGGCCAGCTCGACGTCCTCCAGCGCGACCCGGAAGAACTGCTTGGCGACGGTCAGGTAGCGCAGCAGTTCTTCGACGGCCTGGTCGGTGAGGGTGGGGTCGGCGCGCAGCGCGGCGAGCTGGTCGGGGTTCTGCAGCAGGGCGAAGGTGCCCAGCGCGAGCATGTTGGCGGTGGTGTCGAAGCCGGCCGACAGCAGGATCAGGGCCATGCCCTGCAGCTCCTCGTCGGTCAGGTCGCTGTCGGTCAGGTCGCTGAGCACGTCGTCGGTGGGGTTGGCGCGCTTGGCGGCGACCAGTTCGGCGAGGTATTGCTGGACCGCGATGTAGGCGGCGCCCAGTTCCTCGTCGCTGGCTTCGCCGCCGAGGAAGGTGTCGATGTTCTGCTGGAAGCGACCCCGGTCTTCGTAGGGGACGCCGAGCAGCTCGCAGATGACGATGGCGGGGATGGGCTTGGCGAACGCGGTCACCAGGTCGGCCGTCGGCCCGGCCTTCTCCATGGCGTCCAGGTGCTCGGCGGTGATCTGCTCGACCCGCTCGGTGAGCAGCCGCATCCGCCGGACGGTGAACTTGCCGACCAGCGGCTTGCGGTAGCGGCCGTGCTGTGGCTCGTCCATCAGCAGGAACTCGCCGGGCGGCGCCGGGGGGACCTCGATGTCGCCGTAGTTGATGATCGGGTGGTGTTTCATGAGCTCGCGGCGGGAGCTGAAGCGCGGGTCGGCCAGGATCTGCCGGGTCAGGTCGAAGCCGGTGACGATCCAGCCCTGGTGGCCGTCGGGGAAGGGGAAGCGGCTGATCGGGCCGTGCTCGCGAGCCTCGGTCAGCTCCTGGGGCGGGTCGAAGGGGCAGCCGGGCCGGCGCTCGGTCGGCATCGTCGCGAGGGTGTGGAGGGAGTCAGTCATGATCTTTCCTTCTAGGAGATCTTGCGGCGGTAGGTGTTCATGGCGAAGGCGTAGGCCGCGACGAGGATGCCGGCGCACCAGGCCAGGGCGATCCAGATGTCGTTGCCGACCGGCTGCTCGGCGAACAGGGCGCGGACGGCGTTGACGATGGAGGTCACCGGCTGGTTCTCGGCGAAGACGCGCAGCGGGCCGGGCATGGTGTCGGTGGGCACGAAGGCCGAGCTGAGGAAGGGCAGGAAGATGAGCGGGTAGGAGAACGCGCTCGCCCCTTCCATGGTCTTGGCCGACAGGCCGGGGATGACGGCGATCCAGGTCAGCGCCAGGGTGAACAGGACCAGGATGCCCGCCACCGACAGCCACGCCAGCACTCCCGCCCCCGAGCGGAAGCCCATGAGCAGGGCCACGAGCATCACCACCACGAGCGAGACCAGGTTGGCGACCAGCGAGGTCAGCACGTGTGCCCACAGCACCGACGACCGCGCGGTCGGCATGGACTGGAAGCGCTCGAAGATGCCGCCCTGCATGTCCATGAACAGCCGGTAGGCGGTGTAGGCGATGCCCGAGGCGACCGTGATGAGCAGGATGCCGGGCAGCATGTAGTTCACGTACGACGAACCCGACCCGGTGCTGATGGCGCCGCCGAACACGTAGACGAACATCAGCATCATGGCGATCGGCATGATCGCGGTCGTGATGATGGTGTCGGGGCTGCGGGTGATGTGGCGCAGGGACCGTCCCAGCAGGACGGTGGTGTCGCCGAGGAAATGCTTGCTCATGGGGGGTCCTTCAGGCTTTCGGGCCGACGAGGGAGAGGAAGACGTCCTCGAGGGTCGGCTGCTTCTCGATGTATTCGACCTTCGCGGGCGGGAGCAGCTGCTTGAGCTCGTCCAGGGTGCCGTTGACGAGGATGCGGCCCTCGTGCAGGATCGCGATCCGGTCGGCGAGCTGTTCGGCCTCGTCCAGGTACTGGGTGGTGAGCAGCACCGTGGTGCCGCCCGCGGCGAGGTCCTTGACGGCCTGCCAGACCTCGATGCGGGCCTGGGGGTCGAGGCCGGTGGTGGGCTCGTCGAGGAAGATGACCGGTGGGTTGCCGATCAGGCTCATCGCGATGTCGAGGCGGCGGCGCATGCCACCGGAGTACGTCGAGACCTTCCGCCCGCCCGCCTCCGTCAGCGAGAACCGGCGCAGCAGATCATCGGCGATCTTGCCCGGATCCTTCAGGTGCCGCAGGCGGGCGACCAGCACGAGGTTCTCCCGCCCGCTGAGGATCTCGTCCACGGCGGCGAACTGCCCGGTGAGGCTGATCGACTCGCGCACGTCCGCGGCCTGCGTGGCCACGTCGAAGCCGTTGACGCGGGCGGTGCCGGCGTCCGGCTTGAGCAGCGTGGACAGGATCTTCACGGCGGTGGTCTTGCCCGCTCCGTTGGAGCCGAGCAGGGCGAAGATGCTGCCGCGGGCCACCTCGAAGGTCACGCCGCGCAGCACGCGCAGCTCCTTGTAGGACTTCTCCAGGCCGTGCACCTGGATGGCGGGGGCTTGCTGGGTCGTCATCACGTGGTCCTGTCGTGTCCTGCGGCGCGGTCGATGGCGCTGGTGAAGCGCTCGCGCTCGCGTCTCCTGTATTGGCCGAGCGGGTAGTTGGCCATGAACGCCTCGACGAACTCCACGGGGTCGTCGCCGAACAGGTCGCGGATCGGCGTTCGGTCCGCCGCGCTCTGCTCGAACAGCTCGGCCAGGTCCTCCCACATCGTCATCGCGCCGGCGCCGTCGGCCGGCCCGAAGTGCATCAGGTAGCGCTCCAGCGCTTCGACCGCGATGCGGTAGTTCTCGGGCAGCCGCTTGACGCGCGCCTTGTACTGCCGCCAGCGCTTCTTCTCCTCCAGAGAGCCGGTGACGATCTCCAGGTAGTGCAGGTAGCGGCTCTTCGGCTCGTCGGCCACGTCTACTCGCCTCCTTCGCGAAGCTGTTCGAGTCGTTCGGCGAGGAAGCTCCAGGTCCTCCAGAACTCCTCCAGGTACTCCCGCCCCTGGGCGTTGAGGGAGTACACCTTGCGCGGCGGCCCCTTCTCCGAGGGGACCTTCCGCACGTCGACCAGGCCACGCTGCTCGATCCTGACCAGCAGGGCGTAGATGGTGCCCTCGGCGATGTCGGAGAAGCCCTGGTCACGCAGCCAGGCGGTGATCTCGTAGCCGTAGGCGGGCCGGCCGGCCAGGATCGCCAGGACGATGCCCTCCAGCGTTCCCTTGAGCATCTCCGTCACGAGCTTGCCCATGGAACACCCCCCTTCCAGCTACTCGGTATTGCTGACTACCGGTACAAAGTAACACCGACTACTGGTACCTAGCAACACCGAATAGTGAGGATGTGGCGGGAAGGGGCGCAGGCGTGTGCGCGGGCGACCATCGCTGACCTGTTCATGGCGCCCACCATCGCCGGGCGCGCTGACACCGGGCCGTTGTCACGCTGACACGGCACTACGGGATCACATCCGGCCCTCCGATTCGGACAGGGCCTCCTGCGGCGATCTCGCCCCGGCGCACCCGGCCGACGACCTCGCCCCGCGCGTGGCCGGCGGCGGGGCCGGGCTGTCAGGAGGAGGAGAGCCAGACCTGCTCATCGGCGGAAACGCAACGCGCGTCACCGGTGGAATCCTTGTCGCAACTCCAGGCGACGCCGTCGGCTTCGACGGTGAACGGCACCTTGCTGTCGAGCAGGTCGACTTCCGTGCTGTAGGCGTCGGAGACCTTCGCCGCCGTGGCGCAGGCCTCACCCTTCTCCCGGGTGGTCGCGATGGTCAGGTTCCGGGTGCTGGAGCCGTCCTCGCAGGAGATGAACCGCTGTGGCACGGGATCGGCGCCGGCCGGGGCGGCCGGGATCAGCCCGGTGATCGTCGCGGCCACCAGGGCCAGACCGGTTCGGAACATCACCATCACCCCCGAGGGTCGTGGTCTCCTCTGCCACCAGCATGGGCCGGACAACGGTCATCGCAGGGCAACGCCCCGACGAAGAACGACTCTGCCGTTCCGGCCGGGCACCCCGCCCCTACGCACTCCAGACGGCCGGTGAGGTTTGGATCGCCGTGCCGGGAGCGGGCTTTCCCAGGGCCGGGCACAGTCCTCGGCCCGCCATGACCCGCCGCGGGAGCGTGCTGGGCGACCCTGGAGGTGTCCGGACCACGCGGCAGGGGAGGACACATGGTTGCGATCATCAGGCAAGGCGTCGCGGTGCTGGTCGCGGCGGGAACGCTCACCGCCGGCCCGGCGGCTCAGGCGGAGCACGACTGCGGCCGCTCCCCGGACGGGGCGATCGTCGAGGCCGCCATGGACGGCGAACGAGCCGAAGCCTGCGAGACCGCCATGGACGTGGCGGTCGCCTACCAGAACAACTTCCCGTCGACCGGAGCCCTGGCGGACGACCCCGTGGACTTCACCGTGCAGGTGGACGGTGCTCCGTGGGAGTGCATGGTGGTGGAGACCGTGCGGGACGTCAAACCTCGCGGCCAATGCGTCCACCCCTCCGGTGACACCGTCAACCTCTACGGCTGACGCCGACCGTCCCCGGCACGACTCGGTGCAGCGACGGTTTGTCGGGACAGGATCGTCTATCTCGTGGTTCTGCCGACTTGCCCTCTCTGGCTAGTTTCACCTTCCATGCAAGGTGAAACTACATTAAGTAGTCAATCAACAACACAAAGTAATCATTCGAAGGGAGCGCTCGTTCGTGAGCCCTGACCCCCGCAACAGCAACCAAGCGATCACCACCATCTCCGTCCGCATCAAGACCGGCGAAGACGGCGCCAGCGAAGGAGCCTCGGGCGGCGTAGACCACTACAGGACCGACGTCTACCTCGGCATCACCGGACGAGAGTTCTTCCTCGCCCGCTCCGACATCGACGACTTCCAGGTCGGCTCCGGCGACATCTACGTCCTCGGCGACGGCGCCAACGTCATCCGTCCGCAGGAGAACGACCCGCGCAAGCCCCAGCGCCGGTTCGGCGACCTCTGGCACGAGCCCGTCTACCTGCGTTTCCGCCCCTCCGCCGAAACACCCCTCGACCTGTGGCACGTGGCGAGCGTCGAGGCGACGGTGACCGGCGCCGACGGCTCCACGCTCACCTACTCCGCGGACATCGGTGCGGACGGGATCTGGCTCGGCCGGCAGGCCGGACAGATCATCCACCTCTCGCTCGGCAGCGCGTCAACGCCGGACGCCTCGCAGGCCCGCCCGTCCGACCGCAACCTCAAGACCGCGATCACCCCCGTCACATGGCACTGAACTGGCCCCTGCGACTGCGCGCCCGCACGGCGCGCAGCGCCGCCGCCCCCACCCGCCCGCCCGCCGCTTGTGCCTCCCCGCACGGTGCGACGGCGCACGACGGCAGCGCGGTCAACGGCCACGACGTACTGGCCAAGGTCGCCGCCCTGCCCATCAGCACGTGGCGCTACCGCAGCGACCGCGACCAGGTGTGGCACCTGGGCCCGATGGCGCAGGACTGGTGGGCGACGTTCGGGCTGGGCGGCACCGACAAGGCGATCCACTGCGTCGACGCCAACGGCGTCGCGCTGGTCGCGATCCAAGCCCTGCACCGCGAGCTGGAGTCGTTGCGGGCAGAGCTGCGGCGACTTCGCGACGCGCCACCCGGCCGGCACGAACCACACCCGGCCGAGCAGGAACGCCGGCCGGCGGACGCCGGCGACGCCGAGCCGGGCTGACCGTCCTGCCCCCCCGGCAACCACGTCCCCACCCGCTCAAGGCCCGTCCGTCCAAGCGCCTGGCACCTCCGGCGTCCCTGGTGACAGCCCCGCAGGCGCCGGACCCACAGGCGGCGGCGCGACAGGCGCACGCGCGGCCCGGCGAATCGCCGGGCCGCTGCGGGTCGGCATCGTCAGGAATGCCGGCGCTCGCACCGGAGAAGGCGCCGGCGAAGTGCATCATCGGCCCAGCATCTCCAGGTAGTGCGGGTTGTACATGATGCCCAGCACGTTCCCGAACGGGTCGACCACTGAAGCCGTCACGAACTCCGCAGTCATCGCGGACTCCGACCCCCTCGAAGTGATCGGCTGGTATTCCTTGGCGCCCATCGACAGCAGCTTCTGGAATGTCGCTTCGATGTCGTCGACGTGCCAGTACATGACGACGCCGCCGGGCCCGGGCGCCGCGCCCGCCGGCGCGTACCGGCGGTCCTTCAGCCCCAGCTCGGCCTGGCTGTCGCCGACGCGGAACTCGACGTAGGCCGGCGGTCCCTCGATCGGGCGCACGAAGTACGGCTCGACCTCCAGCAGTTCGGCGTACCACCGCGTCGCCGCCTCCATGTCGTCTGCCCAGTAGGTGATCGTGGCGAATCCTCGCAACATTGCCGGTTCCTTCCTTCGATCGGCGACAATGACCATCCTCCCTACTGAAGTGCTCATCAACTGAGCACTTTTATGGGTGGGGTTGGGGACATGCGCGCCGCGGCGGCGGCTGGGCCGAAGGATGCCGGCGCGTGCCCGACCTGCGCTGTTGAGCACCTGCGTGCCTTGGGCTCGCACGATCGTTCACCGTGGATGTCGCGTGCGTGAGACCACACGCGGAGGATCGGAACGGGGTCAGCCCGCACAGGTCGGTGTTGAGCCAGAAGAACGGGCCGGGGTGCTCGCCGCGCTGCGGTGCGGGCCGGTTCCCGGGGAGCCGGCGGGTGCCGTCGTCACGCCGTGCGCGAGCTCCTTGCGGTGCGCCGCCTTCCTGCGGCGGACCAGCTCGCTTCGGCTCACCGCCTCGGCGCGGCGGGCCAGCTCGTTGCGGTGGGCCGCCGTGACGGCCAGGACCGCCGGCAGCGCGGTCATGACGGCCGTCGCCGCGAGCGCGGTCCAGGTGGCCGCGTCGGGGTGGATCAGCGACTGGCCGCGCAGCGCCTGCCAGGCGGTGATGGTGAACAGCGAGCTGTAGCCCAGGATGACGACCCCGGTGAGCTGGGCGCGTACGCGTTCGTGGCGTAGCAGGCCGATCCGGGACGCGAGGGCGGTGAGAACCAGCACCGCGATCACGAACACCTGGATGGAGTGCAGGCCGATGAAGTGTGGGACGCGCAGGTCGCCGCCTGTGGTGCTCCAGTTCGTGATCGGCATGCCGCCGCCGTCCGGTGCCCCGACCCCGTGTCCGCCCACCAGCGGGACCGGGCTGCCGTAGGCGTCCTCGACCGTGCGGGGCCCGGCCGACGAGGTCCACCCGGTGATGAAGGACGCCAGCGCCATGCCGAGGACGGCCAGCCCGATCCCGGCACGCAGGGCCCAGGTGAGTGCCGCATCACCGATGCGCTGGAACAGCAGCATGACGGCAACGATCAGGCTCGCCCCGAACAGCCCGAACACGCCGGTGGAGAAGATCTGCTGCCCGATCTGGTTGAACGTGTCGGTGCCGGCGTTGAAGTGGCTGAAGGTGCCGCGGGCGGCCTGCACCGCGATGAAACCGACGTCGATCAGCCCGGCGACGGCGAAGACCGTTCCGGCGATCCACATCGTGCGCCGCGCCCGGCGCAGTTTCGGTATCAGCCAGGCGAGCGTCGCGCCGTACATGACGAACGACACCCCGAACTTCAGCGGCTTGGCCCAGATCGACTCTTGAAGAAGCTCGCGACCGTCGGCGAAGAGAGCGACGCTCGCGACGACGACCAGCGCGGACATGGCCGCCACCATGATCGTGAGCGGCCGATGCCACGACCGTACCTCGGCATACGAGAGGGACAACCGGCTCCCCAACTGGTTCATGCGGTCTCCGCCGACCATGCCGAGGCCCCTGCGCAACGCCCTCGCCAAGCTGTTACCTTCGCTCGCCGCATGTGTGCGTACGACGTATCGGATGTCATGCGTACATCGTACGAGCGCGCCTCGCCCGATTCGTAGAGTTACTGCTTATCGGCGATATAAAGTGTACTAGTGTGCTGAATAATGAACTAGTACATTGAAGGCAAGCGCACGACAACCGTCAACGGATGGGAAGGCACTCATGACCTCGGCCACGCAACGTCCGGATCCGCCCTACCGGCGCATCGTCGCGGAGTTCCGCACCCGGATTCTGGCCGGCGACCTGCGGCCAGGCGACCGCGTGCCCTCCATCCGGCAGATCGCCCAGCGATGGGGTGTCGCGGTCGCGACCGCGACCAAGGTTGTGGCGGCCCTGCGTGAGGAGGGGCTGGTCGAGGCCAAGGTCGGCGCCGGTACGGTGGTCAGCGCACGCGCGAGCCGAAAACAGCGGCCGGCCGGTCCCGCTGTGCTGCCGACGGCGCGCCAGGCCGGCACCCCCAAGGGCTCGCTGAACCGCAAGCACGTCCTGCGCACCGCCATCGCGATCGCCGACGCCGAAGGGCTCGGCGCGGTGTCCATGCGGCGGCTCGCGGCCGAGCTCGGCGCTGGGCCGATGTCGCTGTATCGGCACGTGACGGGCAAGGACGAACTGGTGACGCAGATGGCCGACGAGGTCTTCGGCGAAGCGGAGCTGCCCGTCCCGGGGCCGGAAGGGTGGCGGGCCAAGCTCGAGCTGATCGCCCACCGGCAATGGGAGCTGTCCCGGCGACACCTCTGGCTGCCCAGGGCCGTCTCGTTCACCCGCCCCTTGCTGGCGCCCAACATGATGGCCCACACCGAGTGGACCCTGCGCGCACTCGACGACCTCGAGTTGCCCATGGAGACCCGGATCCGCGAGGCGCTCACGCTGCCCGCGCTGGTCCACACCGTGGCGCTGTCCATGGCAGAGGAGGCCGAAGCCGAGCAGGAGACCGGCGTGACGCACGACGGGTGGCGGCTACTCCAGCGCAAGCGGGCCGACGAACTCCTCAGCACTGGACAATTCCCGCTCCTGGCCATGCTCTCCGAGGAGACGGTGTCGGACCTGGACGGGATGTTCGACTACATCCTGGCACGCCATCTCGACGGGTTCGCCGTCATGTTGAGCAGGGGTGCGGATCGTCCGCGGTGATTGGTCGGCCTGGGGTTCGAGTCTCCTCCGACGCGGCGACGGACCCGCCATCGATCCGGCAGTCACTCAGGAGACAAGAAAGGCCGCTTCCGATCCTCGGAAGCGGCCTTCTACCTGCGGCGATACTGTCGGGGTGGCGGGATTTGAACCCACGACCTCTTCGTCCCGAACGAAGCGCGCTGCCAAGCTGCGCTACACCCCGGTGCACACACCCGTCGTGTGCGTGCTTGGAAAGTCTAGCGGACTTCCAAGGTGCTTGTGACCGCCTTTATCTCCGCGGCACCAGCGTCAGCAGAGTAGCCTCCGGGAAGCAGGCGAAGCGGACCGGTGCGTACGGGGAGGTGCCGAGCCCGGCGGAGACGTGCAGCCAGGCCGAGTCGTGGCGGCTGAGGCCCTTGACGCGGGCGCGGTCGATGCCGCAGTTGGTGACCAGGGCGCCGTAGAACGGGACGCAGAGCTGGCCGCCGTGGGTGTGGCCGGCCAGCAGGAGCTGGTAGCCGTCGGCGGCGAAGCGCGTCATGTTGCGGGGCTCGGGCGAGTGCATGACGCCCAGGCGGAGGTCGGCGTCCGCCGGGGCCGGGCCGGCCACCAGGTCGTAGCGGTCGCGGGAGATGTGGGAGTCGTGGATGCCCGCCACGGCCACGTCGAGGTCGCCGACCTTGATGCGGGCCGTGGTGTTGTTCATGTCGAGCCAGCCCTCGGACGCCATTCCGGCCCCCAGCTCTTCCCACGGCAGGGAGGGCACGTGCTGGCGGTGGTCGTTCCTGGAGGTGCGCCACAGGTAGCGGGCCGGGTTCTTCGGCACGGGGGCGTAGAGGTCGTTGGAGCCGTAGACGAACAGGCCGGGGCGCGACAGCAGGGGCTCCAGGGCGTGCAGGAGCGAGGGGACGGCCTCGGGGTGGGCGATCGAGTCGCCGGTGTTGACCACGAGGTCGGGCTCCAGGGCGCCGAGGGAGCGGACCCAGTTGATCAGCATCGTCCGGCGTGGCGTCAGGTGCAGGTCCGACAGGTGGAGGACGCGCACGGGACGCTGGCCGCGCTCGAGCACGGGCACGTCGAAGCGGCGCAGGCGGAACCAGTTGCGCTCCACCACGGAGGCGTAGCCCAGCCCGGCCAGGCCGAGACCGAGCATGGACAGGGGTATCGCGACGGCTTTCCTCACCTCTTCATGATGCCCGAGATCCGGCGCGACATCGGCCGGACTGGGCCGAGACGGGGACGGGAGACAGGCGGGACGGCGACGGGAGGGTCCGCGCAGGCGGCAAGATGGACCGCATGAGCGCATTGAAGGACAAGCTGAAGGCCGACTTGACGGCCTCGCTGAAGAGCAAGGACGAGGTACGTCTCAGGACGGTCCGCATGGCACTGGCCGCGATCAACGTCGAGGAGGTCGCGGGCAAGCAGGCCAGGGAGCTGTCCGACGACGAGGTCATCAAGGTCCTCACCAAGGAGGCCAAGAAGCGGCGCGAGGCGGCCGAGGCGTTCGCCAACGCGGGGCGCAAGGAGCAGTCCGAGGCGGAGCTGGCCGAGCAGGCGGTGCTGGAGGAGTACCTGCCCGCGCAGCTCTCCGACGAGGAGCTGGCCGAGCTGGTGGAGGCCGCCGTCGCCGAGACCGGCGCCGCCGGGCCGCAGGCCATGGGGCAGGTCATGAAGGCGGTCAACCCGAAGGTCGCGGGGCGGGCCGAGGGCGGCCGGGTGGCCGCCGCCGTCAAGGCCCGTCTGGCCAAGTAGGCCTTCGAGCGCTTTCTCTGCGCCCCTGAGCCTCCGCGTGCTTCTCCCGCGCCCTGAGAGACCGAGAGACCGAGAGACCCTGAGAAACTCTCAAGAGCTCTCAGGGGCCCTCAGAAGCCGTCAGGAGCCCCGGGAGACGAGGCCTCCTTCCACGGATGTGGGCGGAGGCCTCAGCGCCTCTCAGCGGCCCGGTGTGATGATCGGCCCGGCGTCGCCGCCGCCTCGGCCGCCACGGCCGCCGCCCGGCCCGTCACCGCCGCGCCCGTCCGGCGGCCCATCGTCGTTGCCCGGGCCGAAGATGTCGAACGGGTCGTCCGGCCCTTCCTCGCCCTTCTTGTCCTTCTTCGGCTTGGGCGCGCAGTTGTCGGTGCAGCCGCCGAACCGCGAGTTGTCGACCGGGTGGAAGTCGACCGGCTCGACCCCCTTGAGCGCCTGGATCATGGAGTCCTTCCAGATCCGCCCCGAGATCGACGCGCCGTACACGTACGGGTAGTAGCGCCCGCCGATGGTGATCCCGATCAGCTTGTGCGCCGAGGTGCCGCGCGGGTCGCCCAGGCTGACGGCGGAGGCCATGTTCGGCGTGTAACCGGCGAACCAGGCCGACATGTAGTTGTCGGTCGTGCCCGTCTTGCCGGCCGCGTCACGCCCGATGCCGCCGACCTCCGTCATCGTGCCCTTGGTGAACACCCCGGACAGGATGCCGCTGACCGCGTCGGCGACCTCCTCCTCCAGCACCTGGGAGCACTTCGGCTTGTACTGCTTGGCCTTGCCGAAGCGGTCCTTGATCTCGGTGATGGCCAGCGGCTTGCAGTACTGGCCGCGTGAGGCGAAGACGGCGTAGGAGCTGGCGATCGTGACGGGGTCGACCTCGTTGACCCCCAGCGTGAACGTCTCGACCTCCGACAGCTTCTGCCCGTCGGCCCGCTTGACGCCGAGCTTCTTGGCCATCTTGACCGTGTCGCAGAGCCCGACCTTCTCCTGCAGCTTGATGAAGAACGTGTTCACCGAGCCCCAGGTGCCGCTCTCCAGGGTCTTGAAGCCGCCGCCGCCCTCGCTGGAGTTGCGCACGGTGTGGCTGGGGTCGCCGACGTTCTGGTTCTTGCAGTTCTTGAACGAGCTGTAGCCGCTGGCCTGGTAACCCGCGGGGGAGGGGAAGCCGTCGTCGTACTTGAGGCCCTCCTCCAGCGCGGCGGCCAGCGTGTAGACCTTGGCGGTCGAGCCCTGCTGGAACCCGCGGCCGCCGCCGTGCGCCGCGTCGGCCACGATGTTGTAGCTCATCTCGTTCTTCTTCTTGCTGCCGCCGAACTTGCGCGAGGCGGCCATCGCCTTGATCTCGCCGGTGCCGGGCACCACCATGGCCTGCGAGGCCACGGGCTTGTCCTTGGTGCTGACGTACTTCTTGATCGCCTTCTCGGCGGCTTCCTGCATCTTGGGGTCGAGCGTGGTCTTGATCCGGAGGCCGCCGCGCTGGAGCAGCTTCCTGCGCTCGTCCTGGTTCTTGCCGAAGTCCTCGTTGTTGAGGATCTCGTACTGGACGTAGAGGCAGAAGTACGGATATTTGCTGGCCTCGCAGCCGCCGGGCACCTTGACGTCCTTGAAGCCCAGCTTCTTCTCCTTGGCGGCCGCGGCCTCCTCGGCGGTGATCTTCTTCAGCTCGGCCATCCGGTCGAGCACGATGTTGCGCCGCTCCAGCAGCCGCTGGCGGGACTCGGGGCCGACGTTGGGGTCGGTCCTGGCCGGGTTCTGCACGGCGCCGGCGAGCGTGGCGGCCTCGACGAGGTTGAGCTCGGAGGCCGGCTTGTCGAAGAAGCGCTTGGCCGCCGCCTGGACGCCGTGGGCGCCCGCGCCGAAGTAGGCGATGTTGAGATATTTCTCGAGAATCTCGTTCTTCGAGTACTTCTTCTCGATCGCCATGGCGTAGCGCAGCTCGGACAGCTTGCGCGAGACCGTCGGCGCGATGGCGGCCGCCTGCTCCTCCGGCGTCTCGGCCTTGTTGACCAGCACCTGCTTGACGTACTGCTGGGTGATCGACGAACCGCCCTGCATCACGCCGCCGCTGCTGACATTCTTCAGCAGCGCTCTGACCGTTCCCTCCACATCGATCGGCCCGTGCTGGTAGAAACGGAAGTCCTCGATCGCGATCAGCGCCGTCTGCATGATCGGGGCGACCTTGTCGAGGGTCACGGACTGCCGGTTCTCGAAGTAGAACTGGGCGATCTTCTTGCCGTCGGCATCGGTGATCTCGGTGCGTTCGGACAGAGGAGGTTCGTCGAGCTCTTCGGGCTTGAGGTTGAGTGCTTCCACCGCGCTCCTGGTGGACATGCCCGCCCCGCCGACCGCCGGCAAGGCCACGGCGGCCGCGAGCACCCCCGCGGCCGCGCCTGCGATGACGAGCCGCAGGACGTTGAGCACGGGGTTGGAGCGATCTTTGCGCTGGGCTTGCACGCTACCAAGAGTACGCGGAAAGACTGACCGAATCGGTAGCACGACACCATTTCGCCTTGACTGACGGGGGTGACTAGTCATTCCCGGTCAAGACGGCCGCGAGAAATTGGTCCTCTGGGGTCTGTCGGCCCGAACGGGTAGTTGCGTACGTTCTCCTCTGCGGCAACTGAATACGGAGGCTCGGCGCCCGCGCCCGTCGGCCCCAAATGACGACTGACCACCTAAGGGGAGTGGGGTCGAAAAATGTGGATCACGGATTGGACCTCCCGTGCCGCCTGTAAGGGTGCGGATCCGGATGCCCTGTTCGTGCAGGGCGCCGCGCAGAACAGGGCCAAGCTCATCTGCCGTGGCTGCCCGGTCCGTACTGAATGCCTCGCCGATGCGCTGGACAACCGCATCGAGTTCGGGGTGTGGGGCGGTATGACTGAACGGGAACGACGTGCGCTGCTTCGACGGCGGCCCGACGTGGACTCGTGGCGAGAGCTGCTCGAGTCGGCCAAGGAAGAGTACGAACGAACCAACGAGCTGATCGCGGGCTGATCCCAGCCCGGCGACCGCGTACGGCCGGCGCCGCCGCCGGCCGTACTTCTATGCGGTGGCCAGCAGGTTTCCGATCTCCCGCAACCCGGTGAGATCGTGGACGTCCTCGGACATGGCGCGGACCTGCACCACGGGCACCGTGGGGTGGGCCGAGACGAAATGCTCCTGCTCGCGGCTCTCGCGAGCGGCGAGCTGCATCCGCCCGGCGTGCAGCCGCAGCACGGCGGCGGTGAGCTCGTGCTCGCCCCTCGACTCCAAGTCCTCCGCGGCGGCGGCGCTGCGGGCGGCGGAGAGCCCCGAGGCGGGCACCTCGTGCACGCGATTGACGACGAGGCCGGCCAGGGGCATGCGCTCCTCGGCCAGGCGCTCGACGAAGTAGGACGCCTCGCGCATCGCGTCGCGCTCCGGCGCGGCCACCACCAGGAAGGCCGTGCCCGGCGCCTGCAGCAGCCGGTACGTCATCTCGGCCCGCTGCCTGAACCCGCCGAACACGGCGTCGAGCGCCGACACGAACGTCTGCAGATCCTTGATCACCTGGGCGCCCAGCAGCTTGGTCATCGCCCCTGCCATCAGCCCGAACCCGGCGTTGAGCAGCCGGAACGCGCTGCGACCTCCCGCCTTGGCGGGGGCCGTCAGCAGCTTGATGAACCGGCCGTCGAGGAAGCGCCCGAGCCGCTCCGGCGCGTCGAGGAAGTCGAGCGCCGAGCGCGAGGGCGGCGTGTCCACGATGATCAGGTCCCACTCGTCGGAGCGGCGGAGCTGGCCCAGCTTCTCCATGGCCATGTACTCCTGCGTGCCGGAGAAGCTGGACGACAGGGACTGGTAGAAGGGGTTCGAGAGGATCTGGCGGGCCCGTACGGGATCGGCGTGCGCCTCGATGATCTCGTCGAACGTGCGCTTCATGTCGAGCATCATCGCGTAGAGCTGGCCACCGCCCTCGGGCGAGCTGATCAGGCGCGGGGTGTTGTCCAGCTCGGTCAGGCCCATCGACTGGGCCAGCCGCCTGGCGGGGTCGACGGTCAGCACGACCGCGCACCTGCCGCGCTCGGCGGCCCGCAGGCCGAGCGCCGCCGCGGTCGTGGTCTTGCCCACGCCGCCGGCGCCGCAGCAGACGATGATCCTGGTGCCCTTGTCGTCGAGGATGGCGTCGATGTCGAGCCTGGCGGGCTTCTTCACGCTGCTCCCTGGGTGCGCATGCTCTCTGCCAGCTCGTACAGGCCGGCCAGGTCCACGCCGTCGGCCAGCAGCGGCAGCTCGTACCTCGTCAGCCCGGCCCCGGCCAGCGTCTCCCGCTCGGCGCGCTCCAGCTCGGTGCGGTGGGCGTGCTCCACGACCTCCTCGGCGAGCGCCCCGGCCAGCGCCGTGGCCTGCGAGCCGTCGGTCACGCCCGCCGCCTTGAGGCCCAGCGCCAGCTCCTCGGCGTCGAAGCGGCCCTTGACAGCCGTGTCAAGAGCGGCCTGTGGCAGCAGGGACTGGCGCACCATGTTGATGAACACGCCACCGGCGGGCAGGCCGGCCGCGCGCAATTCGGAAATGCCGTCGAGGGTCTCCTGCACCGGCATCTCCTCCAGCAGCGTGACGAAGTGCACAGCCGTCTCGGGGGACTTCACGACGCCGCTGACGAGCTCGGAGTGGTTCTTGATGGGGCCGACCCTGGCCAGGCCGGCCACCTCCTTGGTGACGTTCAGGAAGCGCGTGATGCGGCCGGTGGGCGGCGCGTCGAGCACGACGGCGTCGTAGATGCGGCGGCCGTTCTTCCCGCGCCGGCGCACGGCCTCGGTGGTCTTGCCGGTGACGAGCACGTCGCGGAAGCCGGGGGCCACGGTGGTGGCGAAGTCGACGATGCCCATCTTGGTCAGCGCCCTGCCCGCCCTGCGCATCCCGTAGAACATCTCCATGTACTCGAGCATGGCCTCCTCGGGATCGATGGCCAGCGCGTACACGTCGCCGCCGGACGGCGCGACCGCGATCCTGCGCTCCTCGTACGGCAGCGGTGGCAGGTCGAAGATCTGCGCGATGCCCTGCCTGCCCTCCACCTCCACCAGCAGCACCTTGCGGCCGCCCGAGGCCAGGGCGAGAGCGAGAGCGGCGGCGACGGTCGTCTTGCCGGTGCCGCCCTTGCCGGTGACGACATGCAGCCGTACGTCGGCCCAATCCGTGTCCGGAGAGTCCACGCCTCCACGCTACCGAACGGTCACTTGTCGTCTGCCTGCGACCATCCTTTGAGATTGCTCACACTACGCTGATCCCCATGAAGAAATGGGAGTACCTCACGGCACCCGTGCTGATCCACAACACCAAGATGATCCTCGACAACTTCGGCGCCGACGGCTGGGAGCTGGTCCAGATCGTCCAGGGCGCCACGCCCGAGCAGCTCGTCGCCTACTTCAAGAGGGAGAAGCAGTGACGACGCCCGAGCAGCGAGTCGAGGAGCTGGGGTTCACCCTGCCGCCGCCCGTCACGCCGGTGGGCTCGTACGTGCCCACCGCCCGCACCGGCGACCTGGTCTACACCTCGGGCCAGGTGCCGATGCTCGAGGGCAAGCTGCACCAGACCGGCAAGCTCGGCGTCGACCTGGGCGTCGACGAGGGCAAGGCGCAGGCCCGCATCTGCGTGCTCAACGCGCTCGCCGCGCTGAAGGCGGAGCTGGGCGAGCTGTCCAGGGTGCGGCGGATCGTCAAGGTCGTGGTCTTCGTCGCCAGCGCTCCCGACTTCACCGAGCAGCCGCAGGTGGCCAACGGCGCCAGCGACCTGCTCGCCGAGGTGTTCGGGGACCAGGGCAGGCACGCGCGCAGCGCCGTGGGCGTGACCGCCCTGCCGCTGGACGCGCCCGTCGAGGTGGAGCTGATCGCCGAAGTCGGCTGAAGCGGGCATATGTCACCATGACCGAGTGATGTTCTAGGAGGAGGTCATGTGACCGGATTGCCGCTTCCTGCCGAGCTCGCCGACCGGGCGCGGGACGTCCTGGCCGGCAGGGTCCAGCCGGTGCCGGCGCGGGACGCCGCCACGGTGGTGCTCCTGCGCCCGGGGCCGGAGGTCTACCTGCTGCGGCGCAAGGCGACGATGGCCTTCGCCGCAGGCGCGTACGTCTTCCCCGGCGGTTCCGTGGACGTGCGCGACACCGACCAGGCCGTCGCCTGGGCCGGGCCGTCCCCGGCGGAGTGGGGCGAGGTCTTCAAGGCCGACGAGCGGCTGGCGCGCGGGCTGGTGTGCGCGGCCGTGCGCGAGACGTTCGAGGAGTCCGGCGTGCTCCTGGCCGGCCCCGGGCCCGGCTCGGTGGTGGCCGACACGACAGGGGACGACTGGGAGTCCGACAGGCTGGCGCTCATCGACCGCAGCCTCGGCTTCGCCGACTTCCTCGCCAGGCGCGGCCTGGTGCTCCGCGCCGACCTGCTCAAGCCCTGGGCCCACTGGATCACGCCGGAGATCGAGCACAGGCGCTTCGACACCCGGTTCTTCGTCGCCGTGCTGCCCGAGGGGCAGCGCACGCGCGACGTGGGCGGGGAGGCCGACCGGGTGGTGTGGCGACGCCCCGGCGAGGCGCTGAACAGCGGGTTCTTCCTGATGCCGCCCACCCAGCACACGCTGACCGAGCTGAGCGCGTACGACAGCGTGGCCGACGTCCTGGCCGCGCCCCGGGAGATCGAGACGATCATGCCCAGGGCCGTGGAGATCGAGGGGGAGATGCGGTTGGTGACGCGATGAGCGGCCTGCACATCCCGATCGGCACGCCCGACGGTTCCCGTACGGAACACGCCGAGAACCTGCTCGCCCCCAACCCCTCGGCGATGACCCTAGACGGCACCAACACGTGGGTGATCGGAGCCGGCGAGGAGGTGGTGGTCGTCGATCCGGGCCCGGACGACCAGGCGCACCTGAGCCGCGTACGCGACCATCTCGGCGAGCGCCGCGTCACCGAGATCCTGCTCACCCACGGCCACTTCGACCACAGCGGCGGCGCGCGCGCCTTCGCCGGCATGGTCGACGCGCCCGTGCGCGCCCTGGACCCGCGCCACAGGCTGGGCGAGGAGGGGCTCGGCGACGGCGACGTGGTGACCGTGGGCGGCCTGGAGATCCACGTGTACGGCACGCCGGGCCACTCGTTCGACTCGCTGTGCTTCTGGCTGCCCGCCGACCGGGCGATGCTGACCGGCGACACCGTGCTCGGCAGGGGCACCACGATCATCGCCCGCGACGGCGGCCTGGCCGACTACCTGCGCAGCCTCGACCGGCTCAGGGCGGCGGCCGAGGGCCTGGAGGCGCGGGCCCTGCTGCCCGGTCACGGGCCGGTGCTGCCCGACCCGATCGGCGCGCTCGACGCCTACATCGCGCACCGGCGGCAGCGGCTCGACCAGATCAGGGCGGCGCGCGCGCAGGGCGCCCGCACGCCACGCCAGATCGTCAAGATCGTGTACGCCGACGTCGACCGCTCGCTCTGGCCGGCCGCCGAGATGTCGGTCGCGGCGCAGCTCGACTACCTGGACTCACCGTAGCGAGCCCGGATCACCTCGACCGGTTGTAGAGCCGGTCCATGTCGAGGATGACCACGGCCTTGGCCTCGATCCGCAGCCAGCCGCGCTGCGCGAAGTCGGCCAGCGCCTTGTTGACCGTCTCCCGCGAGGCGCCGACGAGCTGCGCCAGCTCCTCCTGGGTCAGGTCGTGGTGCACCCGCAGGCCGTCGTCGGTCTTGGTGCCGAACCGCTCGGCCAGATCGAGCAGCTGCTTGGCCACCCGTCCGGGCACGTCGGTGAAGACCAGGTCGGCCAGCACGTCGTTGGTACGGCGCAGCCGCTGCGCCAGCGCGCGCAGCAGGTGCAGCGCGACTTCGGGCCGGCCGGTCAGCCAGGGCCGCAGGTCGTCGTGCCCGAGACCGGCCAGCCGCACCTCGGTCAGCGCCGTCGCCGTGGCCGTGCGCGGCCGCGGGTCGAACAGCGACAGCTCGCCGAACATCTCGCTCGGCCCCAGCACGCTCAGCAGGTTCTCCCGCCCGTCCGGGGAGGTGCGGGAAAGCTTGATCTTGCCTTCCAGCACGACGTAGAGCCGGTCGCCCGTCTCGTTCTCGTGGAAGAGCGTCTGCCCCTTCGACAGCTGGACCTCGGTGATGCTCGTGCGCAGCGCCGCGGCGCTCTCGCGGTCCAGCGCGGCGAACAGGGGGGCCTTGCCCAGCACA
This sequence comes from Nonomuraea sp. NPDC050202, assembly GCF_040656115.1. Taxonomy (NCBI): domain Bacteria; kingdom Bacillati; phylum Actinomycetota; class Actinomycetes; order Streptosporangiales; family Streptosporangiaceae; genus Nonomuraea; species Nonomuraea sp. NPDC050202. Next base: position 304,383 of record NZ_JBFALF010000006.1, read on the forward strand.
TCTTCGGTGTTCACTCTGCCTCCTCTGCTGCCATTGTGACTCACCCCACTCCGGGCAGCACACACAGGTTATGGGAATGCCGGAGTGTTCTGGGCTTGCCCGGGTGCGTGGAAGCCCGGGGGAAAGGTACCCGACGGCCGTTTCCGTACTGTGACCGGACTACCCGGAACCTTCCTCTTGCGCCCGCATCGAGTCGATGGCGGCGTCGGCCAGGTAGTCGTACTCCTCGGCGGACAGGTGGCCACGGGCGTAGGCGAGGTTGAGGTCGTCGACGGATCCCGGGACGTCGGGCGGCGGATCGTGCAGTTGTCTGGCCATCAGATCGTCTACCGGGAACGTGCCGGGTTCCTCCCAGTGGCGCGCGACGCTCATCTCCACCGGGATGTCCACGAAGACCGCGTCGACTTGGCGGTACCCGGCCGCGCGCAGGGCGTCGACGCGGCTCTCCACCGAGGACGGTGAGGCCATGGTGATGTCCCACAGGACGTCCTTGCCCTCTTCCAGCGCGCGCCCTGCGATCTGCTTGGCGACGTGCGAGGACTCCTCGTGGACCAGGCCGCTGGCCTCCATGGGCGACAGCCCGGAGACCTCGGCCAGCCGAGCCTGCTCGAAGCAGCCGGTCGGCGAGCAGCCGGACCTGGCCGGGATCTCCGGGAGCCGGGTCGTCCGCGAGCCCCAGAACGCTCCAACCAGTGGGCGTGCCCACGACGTCATCCGGCCTGCCGGGACAGCAGGTCGTCCACCGAGGCGACCGCCGCCGCCATGGACCGGCTGAGCAGGACGCGGAGCACGTCCACCGACTTCGGGCGCGCCGCGGGGTCGGGCAGGCGGCACTGCTGGACCGCGATGCGCAGTGCCGGCGTCAGCACGCGGAGGTCGCCGTCCTCGGCGCCGGTCGCCGCGAACACGACCAGGTCGGCCCAGGCCCGTATGTCCTCCGCCTCCGGCAGGTCGCCGGGAGCGGAGGAGGTCTGCCAGCCGATGAGCACCTGCCCCCGCGCGCCGAGCGCCACACTCTCCTTGCCTGGCCGGATCCCGGCGGTGCCGCGCGCGTGCAGCTTGGCCATGGCCGCCACGCAGCTCACGGCCAGCCGGTGCAGCGCCTGGCCGCGCAGCGGCCCTGCCTGCCTGACGAACTCCGCCAGCGTCGCACCCTGATCACCCATGTCACGACCCCCTTCCGAGGCGCCAGGTTGTACGCGGTCGGGCCCGTCCTGGGTTCAACAGTTCGCGGGAGCTTCTACTCTTGCGGCATGGCGACGAACGCGGCGGGGCGCAAGCCGGAGAGCCAGCTCGCACTGGTCCGGCGGGCGCGCAAGATGAACCGCATCCTCGCGGAGACCTACCCTGACGCCCACTGCGAGCTCGACTTCCGCAACCCGTTGGAGCTGCTGGTCGCGACCATCCTCTCCGCGCAGTGCACGGACAAGCGGGTCAACATGGTCACCCCCATCCTCTTCGCGAAATATCCGACGGTGGAGGACTATGCCGCCGCGGACCGGGAGGAGATGGAGGAGATCATCCGCTCCACCGGCTTCTTCCGCGCGAAGACCAACAGCATCATCGGCATGGCGCAGACGGTCTGCGAGCGGTACGGCGGTGAGGTGCCCGCCAAGCTGAAAGACCTGGTCACGCTGCCCGGCGTGGGCCGCAAGACGGCCAACGTGGTGCTGGGCAACGCCTTCGGCGTGCCGGGCCTGACCGTGGACACCCACTTCCAGCGCCTCGTACGCCGCTTCGGCTGGACCGAGGAGACCGACCCCGTCAAGATCGAGCACGTGGTGGCCGAGCTGCTGCCCAAGCGCGAGTGGACGATCTTCTCCCACCGGGTGATCTGGCACGGCCGCCGCATCTGCCACGCCCGCCGGCCCGCGTGCGGCGTGTGCCCGCTGGCGGCGCTGTGCCCCTCGTACGGCACCGGCCCCACCGGCCAGGCAGAGGCCCGGAAGCTCGTCAGATCCGGCCCTTTCTCCTGATGCGGGGAAGTCATCGGCGCCACGGCGTGTTGGAGGATGCGTGACCCAAGTGCCCGACTGGCTGGAGAGACTGGCGGCGCAAGCGCAGCGGACCCGAGTTCCCGTCCCCCTCCGGCCACCCGACGGGCGCGGGCGCAAGGCCGCGGTGCTGATGTTGTTCGGCGAGGGGCCGCACGGCCCTGACGTGCTGCTCATCCAGCGCAGCACGCGCGGGCGCAGGCACGCGGGCCAGCCGGCCTTCCCGGGCGGCGGCGTGGACCCCGAGGACGCCGGGCCGATCGAGGCCGCGTTGCGGGAGGCCGAGGAGGAGACCGGTGCCGACCCGCGCGGGGTGCACGTGATCTGCACGATGCCCGAGCTCTACCTCCCCTACAGCGACAACCGCGTCACCCCGGTGATCGCCTGGTGGCGCGAGCCGTCCGCGGTGCACGCGGCCTCGCCCGACGAGGTCGACTCGGTCGAGCGGGTGCCGATCGCCGAGCTGGTCGATCCGGGCAACCGGGTGATGCTGCGGCATCCGCGCGGCACGGCCGGGCCCGCGTTCCGGGTGCGCGGGATGCTGGTGTGGGGGTTCACGGCGATGGTGCTGGACACCGTGCTGCGCGAGGGCGGCCTCGAACGGCCGTGGGACCCCACGCGCATGGAGGACCTGCCGCCCGACGTGGTGCGGCTCGCCTCGCGTACCGGCTAGTGCGCCGATCGCAGCGCGACCCCGAGCGAGGCCCACCCGGCCACGTCGGCGTCGCTGTCGGCCGCCAGCGTGCGCAGCGTCTCCAGTCCCGCCCGGTCGGGCGGGTCCCCGAGTACGTGCTGCAGCGCGTACGCCGCCCCGTACCTCACCCTGGGATCGACGTGACCGGCCAGGTCGATCACGGACGGCAGCGACCGCGGATCGGCCAGATGGCCGAAGGCGATCAGCACCGAGTACAGCACCATGGCGTCGTCCTCGCTGGCGGCCAGGTAACGCAGCACCGGCAGCGTCCGGTCCACGAACGGCCGTAGCATCCCCATGATGTCCACGCCGAGCAACCGCTCGGCCACGGTGTCGGCGGCGCACAACCGCCTGGCCTCGATGAACGACTCCAGGTCACCTCGCTGGCGCAGCAACGAGATCACGTGCCAGCGCAGGGGCCCGTCAGGATCGGTGTCGCGCAGCGCAGCCTGGATGAGTTCGCGCACTGTTCCCTCGTCCGGCGGCATACCGCTCAAGATAGCCAGGTGAGTGACGCCGTCCTGATCGAAGACGTGCACACTTGACCGTATCGCTGGTTACCTTTGAAGCGTGCGCGGTGATCTGCTTGACCTCATCTTGATCGGCCTCGTGATCGCCTTCGGCATCTCGGGTTACCGGCAGGGTTTCATCATCGGGGCGATGAGCTTCGTGGGGTTCGTGGGCGGTGCCGTGCTGGGCGTTTTCATCGCGCCTCCCATCTCCAAGGCGGTCGTCGACGGTGACACGCCGCAGGCGCTGCTGGCCATCGTGATCGTGTTCCTGTCGGCCACCATCGGGCAGTTCGCCTCCTCGACGCTCGGCGCCGTGGTGCGCAGCCACGTCACGTGGGAGCCGGCCAAGATGGCCGACGCCATCGGCGGCACGTTCGCCAGCGCGCTGTCGGTGCTGGTCATCGCCTGGCTGATCGGCTCGCTGATCGTCTCCACGGCGTTCACCCCGCTCGTCGACCAGGTGAAGAACTCCGCGTTGCTCACCACGGTCGACGACGCGATCCCGCAGGCGGCGCGCAACTGGCAGCAGCCGTTCAAGAAGTTCATCGACCGCTCGGAGTTCCCGCCCGTCTTCGACGCGATCGGGGCGGGCACGCTGATCGACGTGCAGCCGCCCGACCAGAGCGTGCTGCAGGGCGCCAAGCTGGGCCGGGCCCGCCAGGCGATCGTGAAGGTCCAGGGCAACGCCGAGAGCTGCAACAAGCACATCGAGGGCACCGGCTTCGTCTACGCGCGCGGCCGGATCATGACCAACGCGCACGTGGTCGCCGGCGTCACCCGCGACCTCCAGGTGATCGACTACAACGGCGACCGCCACACGGCCACGGTCGTGCGCTACAACCCGCGCCGCGACATCGCGGTCCTCGCCGTGCCGGGGCTCGACCTGCCGCAACTCGCCTTCGACGGCGACGGGAGCCGCGGCGACAACGCGATCATCGCGGGCTTCCCGAAGGGCAAGGGCTTCACCGCCGAGCCGGCCAGGATCGGCGGCCAGCTCGAGGCCGAGGGCCCCGACATCTACCGCGAGAACACGGTCAGGCGGAAGGTGTACGCCATCCGCGGCCAGGTGCTGCCGGGCAACTCCGGCGGGCCGCTGCTCACGGTGGACGGCCAGGTCTACGGCGTGATCTTCGCCGCCGCGATCAACGAGGAGCAGACCGGTTACGTGCTGACGGCCGAGGAGGTCGCCCCGGACGCCTCGGCGGGCCGCAACGACACCACGCCGGCCAGCACGCTGGAGTGCGACTGATCCCCTGAGCCGAGAGGGCTCCTTCATCCGCGCGCCGCGATGTGATAGCTTCTCACAATGTGAAAAGGCATCACATGGTGAGGACGCTCGGAAAGACCGGCATCGAGATCACCCCCATCGGCCTGGGCTGCATGCAGTTCGCCGGCACCGCGAACATGGCGCGCTGGATGGTCAGGCCCATCGACCAGGAGACGGCCACCGCCGTCGTGCGGGCGGCGCTCGACGGCGGGGTCGACTGGTTCGACACGGCCGAGATGTACGGCAACGGCCACTCGGAGCAGCTGCTCGCCGCCGCGCTCAAGACGTGCGCGATCGCGCCGGGGGAGGTGACGGTGGCCACGAAGTGGGCGCCGCTGGGCCGTACGGCCGCCAGCATCACCCGCACGATCGGCGACCGCCTGCGCCACCTCGGCGGCTTCCCCGTGGACCTGCACCAGATCCACATGCCGACCGGCTCGCTGTCGAGCATCCCGGCCCAGCTCAAGGCCATGGCGGGGCTGCTGAAGGCCGGCCGGATCCGCTCGGTCGGGGTGAGCAACTTCTCCGCCCGCCAGCTCGAGCTCGCCCACCGCGTGCTCGCCGCCGAGGGCATCACGCTGGCCTCGAACCAGGTGCGGATCAACCTGGTGCACAGGAACGTCGAGCGCGACGGCGTGCTGGACACCGCCCGCCGGCTGGGCGTGACGCTGATCGCGTACTCGCCGCTGGAGGGCGGGCTGCTCACCGGCCGCTTCCACGACGATCCCGCGCTGGCCAGGTCCGCGCCGGTGATGCGCAGGCTCTTCGGCCGCCGCGAGCTGAGCGCCCAGGGGCTCGCCCGTACCAGGCCGCTGATCGACGAGATGCGCGCGATCGGCAAGGCGTACGGCGCCACGATCTCGCAGGTGGCCATCAACTGGGTCATCAACCGGTACGGCGACACGGTCGTGGCCATTCCCGGCGCCTCCAAGCCGCGTCAGGCGGCCGAGGCGGCGGCCGCCATGGACTTCCGGCTCACCGAGACCGAGATCGGCAGGCTGAACGCGCTGTCGCTAACCTGATGCGGTGCCCAGGACGACCAAACGAGACCGCTACCACCACGGCGACCTGCGTGCCGCGCTCATCGACACCGCGATGGAGCTGATCGCCGAGCAGGGGGTGCAGGGGTTCTCGCTGGCGGAGGCGAGCAGGCGGCTCGGCGTCGCGGTCAGCGCCCCCTACCGGCACTTCGCCGACCGCGACGAGCTGCTGGTCGAGGTGGGGGTGCGCACCGGGGAGCTGCTGGTCGCGGCCGTGACGGCCGAACGCGGCGGCGACTCGCCCGAGGAGCGGCTGGTGGCGGTCGTCCGCGGGTACGTGCGCTTCGCCGCCGGGCACCGGGCCCTGTTCGAGGCGCTGCTGGGGACGCTCACCCCGGCAGGGGAGCCGGAGCTGGACAGGGCCATGCGACCGGTGAAGGCGGCCTTCCACGACGCCGCGATGGCCCTGTCGGGGGGCGACCCGGCGGCGGCGGAGGCGCTGGGGATGGCCGTCATCGCGATCGCGCAGGGGCACGCGGGGCTGCTGCACCTGGGGACGTTCGGCGCGGGCGAGGGGGCCGTGGAGACGGCGGTCCAGCGGGCGGCGGCGGCCACCCGGGCGCTGATCGCCGGCCGCGCCGCGCTCGCCTAACGGGGCAGCTTGTCCAGGATCAGGGCGATGGCCTCGTCCGGCTCGGTGTCCTGCGTCAGCGCCGAGGCCGCCTTGCCGACGGGGTCGTACGCGCCGCCGTACGACTGCGCCTTGGCCGCGCCCCTGCTGAACAGCGTCACCGCCCCGCGCCCGTTGCCCCGCTGCAGGTGCGTCAGCCCGACGCAGATCTGCGCCAGCCCCTGCCACAGCTCCCGCTCCTCCTCGGGAGCGCACTTCCACCGCCCCTCGAACACCTCGTGCGCGTTGAACGGCAGCCCCTCCTCCAGGAAGCGCCGCCCGTCGGCCAGTGCCTGCTCGGAGGTGGGCGCGTAGTCGTCGGGCACCCTGGGCATCCCGGTGGACCCGTAAGGCAGCGGCCGGCCGTAGGCGTCGCGCGGCCGGGCGTTGCGGGGCCTGCCCCCGGGGTCGCGGTCTCTCATCGGTCGGGCTCCGGATCGGACAGCCAGCCGAGCAGCTCGGTGTCGAACACGTCGGGAATCTCCTCATGGGGGAAGTGGCCGGCTCCCTCGAACAGCCGCCACCGATAAGGCGCCGCCACGTAGCGGCTCGAACCCTGTGCCGTACGCGGCAGGACGCTCGGGTCGAGCGCCCCGTGCAGGTGCAGCGTGGGCGCCTCGACCTCGGTACGCATGGCGCGGGCGTACCGCCGCCCGTCGGGCCGGAGCTGTGAGCGGCCGAACCAGCGGTGGTACTCCAGCGCGCAGTGCGCCACGGTCGGGATCAGGAACGCCTCGCGGTACGTACGCGACTCCGCCGGCTCCGGCCACCCCGGGCGCGACCGCTCCTCCAGCAGCCGCCCCACCAGCGCCGCGTCGTGCCGGGTGAGCCGGCGCTCGGGCAGCAGCGGGAGCTGGAAGCCGAACGTCCTGCGGCTGGCCCTGAGCTGCCCGAAGGGGTCGGTCAGCAGCGCGTTGCGCAGCCGCAGCGGGTGGGGGGCGGACACGGCCACGAGCCGGTGCACGCACTTGGGGTCGAGCACGGCCATCGTCCAGGCCAGCAGCCCGCCCCAGTCGTGGCCCACCACGATCGCCCCGGTCTCGCCCAGCGCCCTGATCAGCCCGGTCGCGTCGGCGGCCAGCGTGGGCAGGTCGTAGCCGCGCGGCGGCTTGTCGCTGCCGCCGTAGCCGCGCAGGTCGGCCGCCACGGCCCGGTAGCCGGCCCCGGCCAGCGAGACGAGCTGGTGCCGCCAGGTCCACCAGAACTGCGGGAACCCGTGCAGCAGCAGGACCAGCGGCCCCTCGCCCGCCTCGACGACATGGAAGCGGGTGCCGCCCGCGTGCACCGCGCGGTGCGTCCAGGGCCCCTCGATGTGGACGGCCGACTCGTCAGGCGCCATCTCGGGTCACCGGCTCGCGATCCGGGTTGAGCGCGGGCAGTGCCTGCTCCTCGGGTGTGGCGATCTCCCTGAGATCCTTGATCGAGCGGGCCGTCCGCTTCATCCCGGCCAGCCCCTTGAGCCGGCGGACCCCGATGAACACCAGCAGACCCGCGGCCAGCAGGTAGACCACGGTGACGATGAGGAAGGCCAGCCAGTGGGGCATCACCTGGGCCAGCGCGTACGCGATGGCGAACGAGGCGAGGATCAGGCACAGGTGTGCCATGAAGGCGGCGGCGGCGAACAATCCGGCCGCCATGCCGACCCGCTTGGCGTCGAACCTGAACTCGGCCTTGGCCAGCTCGATCTCCGAGCGGATCAGGGACGAGATGTGACTGCTGGCCTGGGCGACCAGCGAGCCCAGGGATTCTTCCTCGGGAGTCTGCGGCATGAACGTCTCCTATCGAGGCCTGGTGGCCGTGTCAAACATCATCCAGCGCAATGCGACGCTTGCGTACCCGTATGTTGAGCAGCACCGCCGCCAGGATCGACGCGATGATGCTGGCCGCGAGGATCCCGGTGGTGACGGCCTCGGCGCGCTGCGGGTCGTCGCCGTACGCCAGGTCGCCGACCAGCAGTGACACCGTGAACCCGATCCCGGCCAGCAACGACACCGCCGCCATGTCCCGCCAATGGAGCTCCTCCGACAGTCTCGCCAGGCCGAGCCGCACTGACAGCCAGGCACCGCCGAACACGCCGAGGAACTTACCGAGCACGAGTCCCGCCATCACTCCCAGAACTACCCGATCGGACAAGATAGCGCCGAGGCTTGATCCATCGAGCTTCACCCCCGCCGACACGAACGCGAAGGCGGGCACGGCCAGACCCGCGGAAATCGGGCGGAAGTAGTGATCGGCCGCCTCGGCGGGGGAGCGTTGCTCGTGTTCCGCCGTGGTGACCCTGGTCATCAGGCCGAGGGCGACACCCGCGACGGTGGCGTGCACGCCGCTGGTCTCGACGGCGTACCAGGCGGCCACGGCGAGCGGGACGAGCACCCACGGGTTGGTGACGAGGCGGCGCTGGAGCAGCCCGTACGCGGCCACGAGGGCGGCGCCGAGCAGGAGCATGGGGACGTTCACGTGGTCGGTGTAGAAGACGGCGATGACCGTGATGGCGCCCAGGTCGTCCACGACGGCGCAGGTCAGCAGGAACGCGCGCAGTGCCGCGGGCATCGAGCTCGCGATGACGGCCAGCACGGCCAGGGCGAAGGCGATGTCGGTGGCGGTCGGGATCGCCCACCCCCTCGCGGCGTCCTGCGCCCCCCAGCTCACCAGCAGGAACACGACCGCGGGCAGCACCATGCCCGCCACGGAGGCGATGATGGGGAGGGCGGCCTTGCGCGGGTTCGCCAGCTCGCCGTGGATGAACTCCTCCTTCACCTCCAGCCCCGCCACGAAGAAGAAGATCGTCAGCAGGCCGTGCTGGACCCACTGGTACAGCTCCATGGGGCCGAGGTGGGCGTGGCGCAGCGCCTCGTAGCTGTCGATGGAGACGTTCGCCCAGATCAGGGCGATGACGGCGGCGGCCAGCATGATGACGCCGCCGATCGTCTCCATGCGCAGCGCCTCGGCGAGGGCTCGGGCATAGCGGGCACCGGCGGGAAAAGGCCACTTCTCGGTACGCAAGGAACTCCCTCGGTCGGGTCGGCATGCTGTCGCACGCGCTCGTCGCTCTGACTCGCCGACCAGACTTCCCGGCACACCTTGCGATACAGCGTACCCATATGAGACCGCATGCCCCGATTTGTCCGGGACATGCGGTCACAGGGGCGCTTCTAGTCCTCTGCCTTGGCGCTGGGGAGCTTCTCCGAGATCAGGTTCATCACCGTGCTGTCGGCCAGCGTGGTGACGTCGCCGATGCTGCGGTTCTCGGCCACGTCGCGCAGGAGGCGGCGCATGATCTTGCCCGAGCGGGTCTTGGGCAGCTCGGGCACCACCAGGATCTGGCGCGGCTTGGCGATCGGCCCGAGCGTCTTGGCCACGTGGTTGCGCAGCTCGGCCGCGATGTCCGCGCCCTCCTCCGCCGTGCCGCGCAGGATCACGAACGACACGATGGCCTGGCCGGTCACCGGGTCGGTCGCGCCCACGACGGCCGCCTCGGCCACCTTCGGGTGGCTGACCAGCGCGCTCTCCACCTCGGTGGTGGAGATGTTGTGGCCGGAGACCAGCATGACGTCGTCCACGCGGCCGAGCAGCCACAGGTCGCCGTCCTCGTCCTTCTTGGCGCCGTCGCCGGGGAAGTACATGCCCTCGAAGCGGCTCCAGTAGGTGTCGATGTAGCGCTGGTCGTCGCCCCAGATGGTGCGCAGCATGGACGGCCACGGCTCGCGTACGGCGAGGAAGCCGCCCCCGCCGTTCGGGACGCTGTTGCCCTGGTCGTCCACCACGTCGGCGACGATGCCGGGCAGCGGGCGCATGGCGGCGCCCGGCTTGGCCGCGGTCACGCCGGGCAGCGGGCTGATCATGATGGCGCCGGTCTCGGTCTGCCACCAGGTGTCCACGACGGGGCAGCGCGCGCCGCCGATGTGCTCGCGGTACCAGACGTACGCCTCGGGGTTGATCGGCTCGCCGACGGAGCCCAGGATGCGCAGGCTGGACATGTCGTACTTGGCGGGGATGTCGTCGCCCCACTTCATGAACGTCCGGATCGCCGTCGGGGCGGTGTAGAGGATCGTGATCTTGTACTTCTGCACGATCTCCCAGAACCGGCCGCGGTGCGGGGTGTCCGGGGTGCCCTCGTAGATGACGCTGGTGGCGCCGTTGGCGAGGGGGCCGTACACGATGTAGGAGTGGCCCGTCACCCAGCCGATGTCGGCCGTGCACCAGTAGATGTCGGTCTCGGGCTTGAGGTCGAAGACGGCGTGGTGGGTCCAGGCCGTCTGCGTCAGGTAGCCGCCGGTGGTGTGCAGGATGCCCTTGGGCTTACCGGTGGTGCCGCTGGTGTAGAGGATGTACAGCGGGTCCTCGGCGCCGTGCGGCTCGGCGGTGTGCTGGTCGCTCTGGCGCTCGACCACGTCGTGCCACCAGACGTCCTTGCCGTTCGTGGCGACGTCCTGGCCGGTACGGCGTACGACGAGGACGTGCTCGACCTGCGGGCACTCGGCGACGGCCTCGTCCACCGTCGGCTTGAGCGCCGACGGCTTGCCCCTGCGGTAGCCGCCGTCAGCGGTGATGACCAGCTTGGCGTCGGCGTCGTCGATCCGGCTCTTCAGCGCGCCGGCCGAGAACCCGCCGAACACCACCGAGTGGATCGCCCCGATGCGGGCGCAGGCCAGCATCGCGATCGGCAGCTCGGGGATCATCGGCATGTAGATGGCGACCCGGTCGCCCTTGCCCACGCCCAGCTCCTGCAGGGCGTTGGCGGCCTTGCTGACCTCGCGCTTCAGGTCGTCGTAGGTGAGGGTGCGGGTGTCGCCCTCGGGCTCACCCTCCCAGTGGTAGGCGACCTTGTCGCCGCGCCCCTCCTCGACGTGACGGTCGACGCAGTTGTAGGCGACGTTGAGCTCGCCGCCCACGAACCACTTGGCGAACGGCGCCTTCCACTCCAGCGTCGTGTCCCACCGCTTGGCCCAGGTCAGCCGCTCGGCCGCGCGCTCCCAGAAGGCCAGGCGGTCCGCGGCGGCCTCGTTGTATGCGGCTTCGGTCACGTTCGCGGCCGCCGCCAGGTCAGCCGGCGGTTCGAACCGGCGGTTCTCCTTCAGCAGGTTGGACAACGCCTGGGTCTCGTTACCAGCGGTCTCCGGGGCCACCTCGTGCTCCTTCTATGGCCAGATTGGTCAGGTTCGTGTCCCACTTCACCAGCTCATGACCGTCGTACACAAGAGGTCTAGACAGGTCTGTACCGAGTCCGTGGGAGCGGGTGAGGTTTATCCGTGCGCATTACAAACGCTATTGAAATGTTGTCATCCTGAAATCCGGAGAATATGCGAACCGGGGATGGAGGCGGGTTTATGGGCCCCCTGGCGGCGGATTTATCGACGTACCCGGGCGTGCCGGGCCTGCGCGCGCACGACGTGATGCTCACTTTCCGCCACCTGCCACCCACCAAGCGTCAGCTCGGTCGTCGTGGGGCTCGGGGCTCGTCGGGCGCCCGTGGGCGCGCGGGTAAGGTCGGTTCCTGTGAGTGACCCAGACCCGTTGGCCGTCATCGCCCAGCTCCCCGGCGTCCCCGAGGCGGTGGACGAGGCCCGGCAGGCCGTCGACAGGCTCTACCGGCACCGAGTCCTGCGCCGGGCCAGCCCCGCGGTGTCCACCGAGTCGTCCCTGCGCGGCGCGCGCGCGTCGGCCGCCATCGAGGGCGTGGACGTGCCGCTGGACGCCCTGCGCCGGGACGCGGTGCACGACCCGCTCGTCCAGGGCGCGCTGCGCGCGTCGGCGGAGCTGGGCAGGCTGGGCTCGACCTGGCGAAAGGCGCCCAGGCAGGTGCTGGCCCGGCTGCACGCCGTCGCCGCCGCCGGCCTCGCGCCGCAGGAGACGCTGGGCCGCCCCCGGACCTCCGGCGAGGCTCCCGACCCGCTCGCCCTGGGCCCGGCTCCGGGCGCCGCCGACACCGCGGCCCGCATGGAGGGGCTGTTCGAGCTGCTGGAACGGCCCACGAAGGCGCCCGCGATCGTGCTGGCCGCCGTGGTGCACGCGGAACTGGCGGTGCTGCGGCCGTTCGGCACGGCCGATGGGGTCGTGGCGCGGTCGGCCGGGCGGCTGACGCTCGTCGAGTACGGACTGGATCCGAAGTCGCTGGTGGCGGTGGAGGTGGGGCACCTGGAGCTGCCGTATGGGGAGGCGCTGCGGGCGTACCTGGAGGGGTCGCCGGAGGGCGTGGCCGCCTGGGTACAGCACTGTGCCTCTGCAGTAAGCCTGGGGGTGCGGGAGACGACCGCGATCTGTGAGGCCATGCAGCGGGGCTGACCTGAGCGGTGCCCGCAGAGCGCTCACCGGGGAAGTCAGGGTGCTCGCGGGAAACTGACATAGCTGACGGCGTCTCAGTCACGAGACGCCGTCCGCCGGTGCATCACACCGGGTTACCAAGCGTGCACCTCAATCCGTCGGAGCGGGACAAGCCCGTCACGACGCGCCTCCCGCGGCTGGTCGCGCGTGGGTACCCGGGTGGTGCACCCGGACAAGAGGTCCGTGACACCTTTCTACGACGGATCCGCCCTGATGGGAACCCCTCGGACCAAGACCTTTACTCGACCTTGGACCGGCGCTTCGGGCATGTGTGGCGGCCGGGCCCGCCGACTCGGTTACCAACCTGTGACGATCACTCTCTGTGATCAGCTTTATGTGATCGTTATCAGGTGGGGAAAAAACTTGGCGAAAATGCGAGATTGCTGCTCGACGAAACTCGCGTCGATCGGGCAGCATACGGGGGTATCGCCCGAAACTGGAGCGCCCTTGCACGGGATAGCTTTGCAAGTCCCTTGCCAGGCTCCGGTCTAGTGATGAAAGCTTTCTTCTGAAACGGGACCGGCTCTACCCCCCCGGAGCCGGACCGATCAGGCGACCCCCGCTCTCCCCCCCGGCGGGGGTCGCCCCTTTTCCGGCCATCCCGCCTCCCGTCTGGCCGACCCGGTCATAGGACGCAAGGCGTCCCGCTGCGCGCGCCGTCCCACGCCGCCCGCGTCACGCCGCCCGCGCCCTCCGCGTCCACGCGCTCGCGCCTCCATACCGTTCCGCGCCACGCGCCCGCGCCCCCGCGCTCTCCCCCGCGCGCCTGCGCCCCCGCGCTCGTCTTTTCACACGCGGGCGTTCCACCCGCGCCTGCTCCACGCGCGCCCGCTCTGCCCGCGCTTCCACGCTCCTCCGCGCTCGCGCCGCCAATCTCTCCGAACCCCGCCCGCGTCGTGGGCGTCTCCCCGCCGCGCGCTCACCCTCCGTACTCCGCCCGCGCAGCCGGCGATGCCCCCGCACCCGTGTCCCGCCCGCGCCTGGCCTGTGCCGCGCGCTTGCCCCGGCCGCACCACGCCCGCCCGCCCGTGCCCTGAGCCCGAGCCCCGCCCCGCCCCGCTCCTGCGTTCTTCACCCGCACCAGACCGCACCGGCACTGGCACCCGCACCGGCACCCGCACCCGCACCCGCACCCGCACCCGCACCCGCACCGGCACCCGCACCGGCACCGGCACCGGCACCCGCACCGGCACCGGCACCCGCACCGGCACCGGCACCCGCACCGGCACCGGCACCGGCACCGGCACCGGCACCGGCACCGGCACCGGCACCCGCACCGGCACCGGCACCCGCACCGGCACCGGCACCCGCACCGGCACCGGCACCCGCACCCGCACCGGCACCGGCACCGGCATCCGCACTGGCCTCAGCCCCACAGCCCTCAGCAAGACGCGTTATCCACAGCCCCAGCTGCCCGCGCCCACCCTTATCCCCAGAACCCCATTCGGCTCAACCTCTCGATCACCACTTCCAGCAAGCTCGACCTCCCACCCCCGCCTCGCGCAGGACACCACAACATCCCTCACAGGGAGGCCGACATGCCCCGCCCCTTGGTCATCACCGAGGACCCAGCCCTGCTCGACGACCTCGTCCGCATAGCAGCCGCCGCAGGTGCCCAGCTCGACGTGGCCCAGACCCCCACCCACGCCCGCCCCTTCTGGAACCTCGCCCCGCTCATCGCCATAGGCGCCGACCAAGCAGATCCCGTGGCAGCCACTTCACCCCCACCCCGAGACCAGGTCCTCCTCGTAACCCGCGACACCGAAGACCCCGACACCTGGCGAAAATGCGTAGCAGTAGGGGCCCAATCCGTCATGACCCTGCCCAACGACGAGCGCGACCTGGTGGACAGATTCGCCGACGCCATGGACCCCGACCCCCGCTCAGGCGCCGTGATCTGCCTGATAGGCGGCCGAGGCGGCGCCGGCGCGAGCGTGCTCGCCGCCTGCCTGGCCCTGCGAGCCTCGACCGACCACCTCCGCACCCTCCTCGTGGACGCCGACCCGCTGGGCGGAGGCATAGACGCCTTGCTGGGCCACGAGGAGGCAACAGGCGCCCGCTGGGCAGATCTGGTGGCCAGAGAAGGCAGGATCAACTCCGGCGCGTTGCAGGCCGCTCTCCCGGCGTTCGGAGACCTGGCAGTCCTCTCCTTCCACAGAGGCGAGGTCGACGCGATCCCGCCCCAGGCCATGCGCTCAGTCCTCGAAGCAGGCAGTCGCGGCTTCGACCTGGTGGTCGTCGACCTCCCCAGGCACCTCGACCCGTCAGCGATAGAAGCCCTGACCAGAGCTAGTTCCACCCTGCTGGTCGCCACCGCCGACGTGCGCGGCATCCTCTCCGCCGTCCAGGTCCTCGCCGAGCTGCGAGACCACACCGCCGACATCCGCGCGATCCTCCGCCCCGGCATCCTGGACGACGACACGGCCATGGCAGCCCTGGGCATCCCCTCCGCCGGCACCCTCCCCGACCAGCCCAGACTCACCGCCACCCTCAACCGGGGCGAGCTCCCCAGACTCGGCCCCCGCACCGTACTGGGCGCCCTGTGCACATCCCTCCTCCGAGACCTCCTCCCAGCTGCATGATCCCCAACCCCACCACCCCACTCCGGTCCCAGAACCCGCTCCCCAGATCCGGCGAGACGCCGCGAACCGGGTTGCCCCGGGACTCGCCGTCCCCCCGAACCCAGCCGAGCCCTCGGCGTGACCGGGAGGCGTACCACCAGCCTCACTTGGCCCGCCACTCGCGACCACGGAGAGAACCCCCACAGCCGCCGGACCTCGAACCGCCCGCCCCCTCCCCGAATCCGCCGGCCGCTCCGGTCTCACCAGAGCTCGTGGAGGCGGTGCGCGTCCGCCTGGCCAGAACAGGCGTCGAACCCACCGCCGCCCAAGTAGCTCTGGCCCTGAGAGCGGAGAAGTCCGTCTACGGCGACGCGGAAATCCTCGCCATAGCCCGGGCCCTCTGCGCCGACCTCATCGGCGCGGGCCCGCTGGAGCCCCTCCTGGCCCGCCCGGACGTAACAGACGTCCTGGTCAACGGCCCGCGCGAGGTCTGGATCGACGACGGCACCGGCCTACGCCGCACCCCGATCACCTTCACCGACGACGGATCCGTCCGCAGACTGGCCCAGCGCCTGGCAACCGCCGCAGGCCGGCGCCTCGACGACGCGTCCCCGTACGTGGACGCCCGCCTCCCCGGCGGAGTCCGACTCCACGCCGTACTCCCCCCGATAGCGTCCGGCGGCACCTGCATCTCCCTGCGCCTCCCACCCCGCCGCGCCTTCACCCTGCAGGACCTCGTCACGGCAGGCACGATCGCCCAACCAGCGATCCCGGTGCTGACCGCCATGGTCACCGCCAGACTCGCCTTCCTCGTCACAGGCGGCACAGGCACGGGCAAGACCACCCTCCTGTCAGCCCTCCTCTCCCTGGCGGACCCCGGCGACCGCCTTCTGCTGGTGGAGGACTCAGCCGAGCTCCGCCCCCTCCACCCTCATGTGGTCCGCCTGGAAACCCGCCCGGCCAACCTGGAGGGCGCCGGTGGAGTGGGTCTGCGCGACCTGGTACGGCAGGCGCTGAGAATGCGTCCGGACCGCCTGGTGGTCGGAGAGGTACGCGGAGCCGAAGTAGTCGACCTCCTGGCCGCCCTGAACACGGGTCATGAGGGCGGCTGCGGCACCTTGCACGCGAACACGGCGGCCGACGTCCCCCCACGCCTGGAGGCCCTCGGCTGCGCGGCGGGCTTGACCAGAGAGGCCGTCCACAGCCAACTGGCGGCGGCCCTCGACGCGGTCATCCATCTGACGCGAGGCCGCCCGGACGGCCGAAGACGCGTAGCCGAAATCTGCCTGCTCTCCAGAACGCCAACCGGCTTCGTCGAGTCGGTCCCCGCACTGACCTTCGACGCCCAAGGCCGCACCCACGCCGGCCCCGGCTACGAAGCCCTGGCCCAACGAGCCCGCCCATAGCAAACCCACCCCGAGCAGCTGCCGCAGGCAGGCCCAACCACAGGACCAATGAGCCACCGCAGCTCCAAGCCGTGCGCCAGACGAACCACCGCAAGCCCCACCAAACGCCTAGCGAGCCACGCAACCTGGGACGAAAGAGCACGATGACCAGCACCCTCATAGCGGCGTTGTCCACAGCCTGCGCCGTTTGGCTGTGGACAGGCCCCAACACAGCCACAACCCGCCTGAACAAGCTGCTGACCTCAGCCAGCCCCACCCCTCAGTGGAAATCCCTGCTCAAGCTCCTCACCCACCCCACAGCCACTCCCACCCCCGCCCGCCGCGCAGAGGCCTGGCGACGTGCGTCGATCGAGCTGTGCCAGTCCCTCGCGGCGGAGCTCTCCGCCGGCCGCACCCCAAGCGACGCCCTGACCAGAGCCATCACAGCAGTGGACCTCCCAGACCCGGCTCTCCTGCGCCCGGTCATCGCGGCCGCACGGGACGGCGGCGACGTCTCAGCGGCCCTGACCTCATCGGCCCCCCAAGAAGGAGGCGAGGGCCTACGCCGGCTGGCAGCCTGCTGGGAGGTCAGCACCACGGCAGGCGCGGGCCTGGCCTCCTTGGTGGACCGGGTGGCGCACACGCTACGAGCCGCCCAGGCCCATCGCCAAAACGTCGCAGCACAACTGGCGGGACCACGCACCACAGCCCGAATGCTCGCCGCACTCCCGGCCCTCGGCCTCCTCATGGCCGCAGCCCTGAACATGCACCCGCTGTCCTTCCTCTTCGGCACCCTCCCCGGCCTCATGTGCCTGATGGCCGGCATCACCCTGGACGTCTGCGGCCTGTGGTGGACCACCCGCATGGCCACCCGAGCCCAAGCCTGACCCGGATCGGACCCTCCGATGCTTCAGCTCCTCTCCGCCCTTTGCGCCGCGTTGTCGGCCTGGCTGTGGCTCTCACCACGAACACCCGCAGACCGCCTGACCCGCCTACGCCCAGGGATGACACCTCCCCGAGAGCCCAAAAACCGCCAGCCATCCCCCTTCCCGACCGGCCCCGTCCCCCTCCCGCCCTGGCCGTCCCAAGACCCTCATCACCCCAACCGCCCCAACCGTCTCACCCGCAGAACAACACTCATCGCCTCCGGCGCAGGACTCCTCTCCGCACTCCTGATCGGTGGCATCCCAGGAGCCATGACAGGAATCCTCGTCACCCCCGCAACAGCCCTGTTCCTCCACAAGAGAGAACTCCGGCAACCCCCTGTCGACCGCCGCCGCATAGCCGCCGACCTGCCCTTCGCCGCCGACCTGATGACCGCCTGCCTGCATGCGGGCAAACCCGTGAGCGCCGCCACCGAAATCGCCGCCAACGCGGTAGGCGGCCCCGTAGGCGAACGCCTGGCATGGGTGAGCACCCAACTACGCCTGGGCGCCGACCCCGACCCCACCTGGGCATCCCTCGCCAAAGACCCCGCCATGGGCCAACTGTCCCGAGCCATGAGCCGAGCAGCCCAGAGCGGCGCCCCCGTCGCCGAGGTGCTGACACGCTTGGCCGACGACGCCCGGGAGGCATCCAGAGCCGCATCGGTCGCCGCGGCGAGAAGCGTCGGCGTGAAGGCGGTCGCCCCCTTGGGCCTGTGCTTCCTCCCAGCCTTCGTCCTACTCGGCATCATCCCGGTAGTAGCGGGCCTGGCCTCAGCCATCGTCATCCCATGAACCACCCGCCGGCACGAACAACGGGCCCCGGAATCACCGCCACACCCACACCCGGATGAGCACGCAACCCACGCACCACCGTGCCCCAACACACCGCCGCACCGGGCTGTGCCTGATCGCGTCCGCGCCTTCGTATGGGCACGGTGTCCCCGTGCGCCCTGTATCCCGTGCGGGCTTCGTTTCGTAACGCACGCGCCGCGCCCCCGACGCACGCGCCATCCCGAAGTGTGCCGCTGTGCCCGAGCCGCGGTGCCAACGCATGCACCGTCTCGGAACCCACCGCCATGTTCAACACACACCGCGGCGGCCTATGCCTGTCTCAACACACCTACCGCGTTGCCCCCAGGTCCACCCGCCGTCGCGGTGCCCCGCGGTCGCGTCGCCTCCACCTGCTGCCGCGCCCCCACCTGCCGCGTCGCTCCCACCTGCCGCGTCGCGTCCGCCTGCGGCGTCGCGTCCGCCTGTCGCATCGCAACGCACCCGCCGTGCACCAACCACCACCCATGATCTGAACGCCCCACCGAAAGGCCGCCCGCCGCGCCCTCCATTGCGAGGAAGGTCCTCTCTGCGCCCGCGCGAGGTTCAGTCCACCCTTCGGTTTATCCACAAGGCAATGACCACGTCCCGACCTTTATCCACAGAACGCCATTCGGCCCGGATCTCCCCACCCCGCCCCCGCCACCCTTGAACTCCCGCCGGCCAACACCCCGGCTCCCAACTCCTGGAGGCAAGATGCATAGTCCCGCCACCACGCCAGACGACATCGCAGCCGCCACAGCGCATGCGGGCATCACCACACCACCCGCTCACCCCAGCACCCCAATCATCCGAAGCCCGACAGCCCCTGCAGCCATCACGCCCACGCCCCGTAAGAACCGTCAGCACCCCGAGCACCCGAAGCACCCGGAGCACCCGAAGCACCGCGAGCACCCCGTCAAGACCACCACCGCAGCCACCACCCGCCGCCACAGCATCGCGACCGATCGACGCACTCACGAGCCCTCCACAAGCGCCCCCGTCATCTCCCAAAAGGCCTCCAGCGCCCCGACCACCTCAAGCTCCGGCGAGTCACAGACTCCCTCCTCGGTCGGCAAGCAACTCCGCATCAGAAGTTCCCGGCCGCGGACGAACAAGTGGCTTCACTACGCGGCCACCCACCGAGAGCACGGCATGTCCACCGCTGAATACGCAGTCGGAACCATCGCGGCCTGTGCCTTCGCCGCGCTCCTCTTCAAGGTCGTGAGCAGCCCAGAAGTCCAGGCAATGCTGACCTCACTCATCGACCGGGCACTCAAGACCGGGCAGGAATGACGCCGCGCCGCGCGCGGACCTCCAAGAGCATCAAGCGGTCGGCATTGCGGGGCTCGGTAACGGCCGAGACCGCCGCGATGCTGCCCGCCCTCATGGTCGTCCTGGCTGCCGCCCTGTGGGCCATCCAAGCGGTCGGAGTCCAACTCGAATGCGTGGACGCCGCCCGGATGGCGGCCCGCGCCGCGGCCAGAGGGGAGCCATTGGATCAGGTTCGCGCCTTCGCCCAAGCAGCCACCCGCCCGAACGCCCAAGTAGCCATAACCCGCGGCTCTGAGCTCACCAATGTGCAGATCACAGTGGAAGTGCGTCCTTCCTGGGGCGAAGCCCTGCCCGCAGTCCGCGTATCAGCCACAGCCACCGCAGCCACCGAACAGTGACACCGCGCCCACCCCGTCACCAGTCGGCGGAACACCCATTTCACACGAACGGCAGGAGAAAACGATCAACTCCAAAGACCGCGGCTCCGCCACCCTGTGGGGTGTGGCGCTCATGGGCCTCTTGATGGCAACTGCCACGGCATTCGCGACGGTGGGTTCCGTACGCGTGGCCCACCACCGAGCCAGCGGCGCCGCCGACCTCAGCGCCCTCGCGGCAGCCAAACTTGCGCTGATCGACCCGGACGGCGCCTGTGGCCGGGCCTCCGAGCTGGCAGCACAGAACGGCGTCAAGCTCATGAAATGCCAGATAACCGACGACATCGCCGACGTCTGGACCGCCGTGACCATCTCGCTGCCGTTATTAGGCCCTCGCACCGTTCAAGGCAGGTCCCGCGCCGGCCCCACGGCATCGGCGCCCGAATGACGAATCCGATGTGCTCCTGCTGGCGGGCATGAGCATCCGCAGCGAACCGGACTCGCTCATGCGTACGGACGGTGCCCGGAGGCGCCGGACGCGCCCCGAGGTGTGCGGTCTGATCCCGAAGGTGACGCGAGCAGGCCCCCAGGTGCGCGGTCCCATCCCGGTGCGGGAGGAGCGCATCCCGGAGGCGCTTACCGATCCCGAGGTCGCGCGAGGATGCTCCCAGGGTGCGGGGGTCGATCCCCGCAGTGGCAGGAGTTGGCGTCAGGGGTTCGCGAACCGATCCACCTGAGGGTGAGCCCCATCCCGGAGGTGGCAGGGAGCGCACACCCATGGGCACGAGCCAGCCAGCCCCCGAGGTGGCCCTGGTGCATCTCGAGGTGGCCTGAGTGCATCTCGGGGTGGCCGAGCGCATCCCGGGATGGCGCGGCGGCGGTCCGCGGATGGGGTGCGGCCAGTGCATTGCAGGACACGCGGAGAGGGCGGTTGGAGGTGAGGGCGTTTATGGGGTGATTGAGGTCTGAGGGGCAATGTCGCAATCAAGTCACGACTTCTTGGACGTGGTGTCCAAGAGTCGGATGTCTCCCGTAAGGTTCCGCTTACCCTCGGTTCATGCCGTATGCGTCAAGGAGCCTGGGAGAGCAGGAGCGCAGTCGCTAAGGTGCGGGCCCGGGGACGGTCGGTGACCGTATCGGCCGGGCGCACTGCACTTCCGGTCGTCGCGTGAACGCCCAGAGGGTGCTCAGGCGGCGCGAGGCTCTCGATGGAGGGAAGCGTCGTGTCGGTAGTCGGCAGAGTTGTAGCCGCAGGGATGATCGTGGCCGGATCCATCGCGCTCGGCGGCACTGCCCAGGCGTCCGTGGTGACGGGACAGGCCGGATCCTCCGGGCAGATCACGTCGCCCTCCGACGGCGAGGTGATCTCGAGCTCGTCGGTGATGGTCTCCGCGCGTACCGGGCTCATGCAGCTGAGGATGGGGCTGTACGTCGACGGGCCTTCCACGCCCAGCCAGAAGGTCGCCGCAGGCGGCGCCAATCAGACGCTGTCCGGCACGTTCGACGCAGGCGACGCCCCCAACGGGACCTTCACCGTGACCCTCAAGGGGGAGATCACCGGGAACCGGTACGCGAGCAGCACGTTCAAGCTGCGTCGGCCGGCCGAAGCGCCAGGGGGTGTGAACGCGAGCAGGCAGGGCGCCGACAAGGTGCTCGTCACCTGGAGCAAGGGGTCAGAGCCCGACCTGCAGTCGTACGAGGTGGCCAACACGCAGTCCGGCGTCGTCGGACGGCTGTCCGCCGACAGCGCCTGCGCGGGTTCCTCGTGCAAGGCGGTGCTCGCCGTGCCGTCCAAGGCGGCGGGTCAGAAGGTGGGGTTCTCGGTCAAGGCGTTCAGGGGGGATGGCGACGGCGGTTCGATCGGGTCGGGCGAGTCGGCGGCCGCGTACGTCACCTTCCCCGCCCCACCCGCGGCCCAGCCCACGAAGAAGGCCACCGACAGCGTGCAGGTGCCGAAGAAGAACAGAGACGCCCAGGGCGTCGATGCGCTGCCGACGCTGCCCGCCAAGAAGCAGGCGGCGGTCCCCTCGCGCAAGCCGACCACACCCACTCGCAAGCCGACGACCACGAAGCTGCCCGACATCCCGGACGCCGACCCGAGCGGCAATCTTCCCATCCCCACCGCTGATCAGCAGGCCGAGAACGGCGGTCTGGTCCCGGCCGATACGAAGGACGGCACCGACGAGGATCCCGTGCAGAGCGACGGCGTGAAGGCCCAGTCGAGCGAGTCGCCGATCGGGAACATCGGTCAGTACGGCATCTACGTCGCGGGCGGAATCCTCCTGCTGCTGCTCGGCGCGCACGCGGGCGCCTGGGCAAGGCGGCGCGCGCTCGCCACGGGCGCAAGTGGCTCCACCCTCACACCCACACCCGACACCGATGCACCCGCTGGATCGGCGCAAGCACAAAACGCGCACCCTGGGTTACATGTCAGGCAGGCGGATGCCGGCACCCCGCATCCCACAGCTGCACCCCGTCGGCCCGCCGTCATCCTGGCCGTCGCCAAGACCCGGCTTCCCGAACAGCCCTCCCGGCCCCAGCAGGTCCCTGGAACGGAGGCCGAGCGCTCACCCGGCACCCGGAACCAGCGGCCGGTTGGGGAGGCGGGTTCGCCGAACGAGGGTCGAAGCCGGTGGCCGGGTGAGGGGGCGGAGCCGTCCCTCGATGGCCGGGGGCAACGGTCGGGTCTCAAGGCGGATGTGTCACTGGGAGATCGCGGACAGCAGTCAGGTGGTGAGGGACAGCCGCCGTCCTCCCCGGCCCTGAGGCCGCGGTCGGAGGCGGGGTTGGGCACTGTTGACGCTGAGCCGCTGTTGCCGGCTTCCGCCGTCGAGCCGCCGTCGAATCCTGCCACGTCCCCTGGTCCGCGTGCCTCAGCCTTCTCTGTGGAGCTTCCGCTGCGTGCTGTAACGGGCCCGCCGCGTGGCACGCCGCCGTACGGTGCTGCGCCTGGGCGGCGGGAAGTGTCCACCTTTGATCGGACGCGTGGGGAGGAGTCCACGCCGGGTCGGACGCGTGGGGAGGAGTCCACGCCGGGTCGGACGCGTGGGGAGGAGTCCACGCCGGGCCGGAGGCGTGAGGAAGGGTCCACGCCGGGTCGGACGCGTGAGGAGGGGTCAACGCCTGATCGGTCACGTGGGCAGAGGTCAACGCCTGATGGGACGCGTGGGCAGGTGTCCATGTCCGATCGGACGGGTGGGGAGACGTTCAGGCCTGATCGGACGGGTGGGGATACGTGCACGCCTGATCGGACGGGCGGGGAGGTGTTCCTGCGTGACCGGACGCGCCGGAATGTGCCCGGAGGTCCGCTGGCGCACGTGGCCGATGGCGACGATTCAGATGGCGTCCATGGACGGCAGGAGGAATATGGACGGCAGGCGGAATGGGGTGCGCAGCAGGGGCCGCTCCATATCGCCCTGCCGAGTTCGGCGGTCACGGATGTCCCCGAGCCTGCCGCTCCAACGGTCGCTCCTGCCGTACGGCTGGAGGAGCGTTGGGATGACTACCTGCCGCCGTCACCGAGATCGATGGAGGACAGCGGGTTCTGGGAGCGTCCACAGCCGGGGGCGGCCGATTTCTGGGCCGCTGATCAGGATGGCGATGATCGTGGCGACGCGAAGGGTGATGAGCGGACTCAGGCGGGTCGTCGGCACCGAGATGGTTGGAGTTAGGGAGGGCGTCAGCGCGTGTGCCGGTGCCCGGCCGTTCATGCTTGTCGGGCATTTAGCGCAAGCGTCGGAAGTCCGGAGAAGGTCGGAATTCGTAGAAGCCCGTGCAGGTGATGCGTGGCGGGGCGCGGGCTGAGTTTCGGGCGTAAGTGATCACTGAGTGCGCTGGCGTGTGCGAACGTGACCGCGTGGACGGGCGAGTTCATGTGGTGCTGTATTCGCAACTTGGCTGGACTTCGGTGAGCAAGTTGCCGCACGGAATGTGGGCGTGCCCTCCGGTTTGTGTGCTGGAACCAAGTGGGTTCATGTTGAGGTCGGCTGGGTTCGTATGGGGATGGCCTCGTTCGTATTGGGTGGCCTGTTCGTGCTGGATTGGCTTGTTTGTGTGGCGCGGTCGGCTTGTGGGCTGATCAGTCTGCGTGTCAGCCGGTGATGTGGCTGCTGCGGCCAGGGTTTCTGGGAGCTGTTCCGGTTCCTGCGGAGGAATGGCGACCGGTTCCTGCGGAGGTATGGCGATGAGCGGGATCATTGTGAGGCGAGCAGCGTGTTGAGGAGGCGGATGGCGCCTCGTTTGTCCAAGGGCTCGTTGCCGTTGCCGCATTTGGGGGATTGGATGCACGACGGGCAGCCGCGTTCGCATTCGCAGGACATGATCGCCTCGCGGGTGGCCGTCAGCCAGTCGGTGGCGCGGGCGTAGCCGCGTTCGGCGAAGCCGGCGCCGCCCTCGTGGCCGTCGTACACGAAGACGGTGAGCAGGCCCGTGTCGGCGTGCAACTCCGTGGATACGCCGCCGATGTCCCAGCGGTCGCAAGTGGCGAACAGCGGGAGCAGTCCGATCGAGGCGTGTTCGGCGGCGTGCGCGGCTCCGCCGAGGTCGATGCCGGCTTCGGCCAGAGGGGCCACCGCGGAGGCGGGGAGCGTCCACCAGACGGCGCGCGTGCGGAGGGTGCGGGGCGGCAGTTCCAAGGGCTCGTCGCCGAGCATTTCGCCTGATTGGAGGCGTCTCTTGAGGTATGAGACGACTTGGCGGGTCACCTCCACCTCGCCGAAGTGGAGGGTGCCGGAGCCGAGAGCCTGGGAGCGTTCGGTGGACAGGATGGATATGTCGGTGATGTCCCGGGCGAAGGTGGTGTAGTCCGGATTGGCGCTGGTGACCAGGGCCACCCCGGCGTCCAGGTCCAGGAGCTCCACGAGGAACGTCTCACCCTGGTGCAGGTAGATCGCGCCGGTGTGGACCGTGGTGTGGGCCGAAGGCTCGTCCACGCTGCCCAGGAGGCGGCCCGTGGACGACTCCACGACCTGGATGGGGCTGCCTCCGCCGCCTCGGATGTCGGCGAGGTCGGTGGCGCGCTCCCGCCTGGTCCAGAACCAGCCCGCCGGGCGCCTTCTGAGCAGGTTCTGGGCAACGAGGTCATCGAGCACCTTGGACGTGGTGGCGCCGAAGATGGGCAGGTCGTCCTCGGTGAGCGGGATCTCGGCTGCCGCGGCGCAGAGGTGAGGGCCCAGGACGTACGGGTTGCCGGGGTCGAGGACGATCGCCTCCACGGGCTGGCCGAACAGGGCCTCGGGGTGGTGCACGAGGTAGGTGTCCAGCGGGTCGTCCCTGGCGATCAGTACGGCGAGCGCGTCCTGGCCGTCGCGGCCCGCCCGGCCCGCCTGCTGCCAGAGGGAGGCGCGGGTGCCCGGCCAGCCCGCGATCAGCACGGCGTCCAGGCCGGAGACGTCGACGCCGAGCTCGAGGGCGTTCGTGGTGGCCAGGCCCATGATGGTGCCGGCGCGGAGGGCCTTTTCGAGGAGCCGGCGGTCTTCGGCGAGGTAGCCGGCCCGGTAGGCGGCGATCTTGTTGGGGAGGTCGGCGAGGTCAGGGTCGGGGGTGTCCGGTAGAGCCCAGGTGAGGGGGCCGTGGGTGGGGGCGGTTTGCGACGGTTCCGGTTCCGATGCCGGTTCGGGTGCCAGGACGTCAGACGGTGCCGGGACATCAGACGGTGTGGGGGCCTCAGACGGTCTGAGGGCGAGGTCGGAGGGAGCGGAGAGGTCGGAGGTGGCGGGGGCGTCCGACGGGCTGGAGGTGAGGAGGGAGGCGTCGGAGGGTGCGGGGGTGTCAGATGGGCTGGAGGTGAGGGCGGGGGCGTTCGAGGGGGCGGGGGCGTCCGATCGGCTGCAAGCGAGGGGGGAGGCCTCGGAGGGTGGAGGGGCGTCAGAGGGCGCGGTGGTGAGGGGGGAGGCGTCGGAGGGGGCGGGGGAGGTGCCTGTGGTGGCGCCGGGGGCCTGGGGTGAGGAGGCGGGGGTGGGCGTGGTGGAGGGCGGCGTCGGGTTGGTCGTGGTGGTGGGGATGGGGAAGGGGGGTGAGATGGAGAAGGCGACGTCGGCGAGTTTGGCACGGGCGGACAGGGCGACCGTTTCGGCGCCGCGGCGGGAGCGCACGAAGGCGAGCGTGCGTACGTCGGCCAGGACGAGGTCCGCCAGCAGGTCTGCAGCCTCCGCCGTGGCCGTCCGCCGTACAGGAGCCCCTCCTTCGCCCCGGAGCTCCGTCAGGGGCGGCTCCCACAGCGCGATGGTGGTTGAGCCCTTGGGTGAGGCGTCCACCGTCACCTCGTCCATCTCAAGCCCCGTCAGCCGCGTCGCGAACACGCCAGGCTCGCTGGCCGTCGCCGAGGCGAGCATGAACGTGGGCCGGGCGTTGTAGCGGGCGCAGGCGCGGCGCAGGCGGCGCAGGATCTGGGCGACGTGCGAGCCGAAGACGCCGCGGTAGCCGTGGCACTCGTCCACGACGACCAGGCGCAGACGCCGGAAGAACGTCGACCACTGCGCGTGCCGGGGCAGGATGCTCCGGTGCAGCATGTCGGGGTTCGTCAGGACGTAGTTGGCGTGCTGGCGCACCCAGGTGCGCTCCTCGAACGGCGTGTCGCCGTCGAAGCAGGCCGCGCGCAGCTTGGTGATGCGCAGCTCACGCAGCCCGCGGAGCTGGTCGGCGGCCAGGGCCTTGGTCGGTGTCAGGTACAGGACCGTGCCGCCGTCGAGACACGAGGCGACCGCCGGGGTGAGGTACGCCAGGGACTTCCCCGAGGCCGTGCCCGTGGAAATGATCACGTTTCGGCCACGGTGTGCCAGGTCGGCGGCTTCGTACTGGTGAGGCCAGAGTCCTGTCACCCCGCGGTTCGCCAAGCGCGTAACAAGTACTTCAGGCGTCCATTCAGGCCAACGGACTTGACCCGCCTGACGTGCTGGAACATGCTCCACATGGGTGACACGCTCATGACGTGCGGGAACGCCAAGCAGGTGGTGGAGGAGTGGACCTGCCTGTTGTGGGGAGGATCCGGTAGAAGTCACTGTTTCCAGTCTTGCATCGAGGGGCAAAGTCGCCGGGAATCGTGATTTCGTATAGACACAAGCCAGGCGCGTGGTTGAATGCCGCGCGTCAGGGTCGGACAGTCTGGGGCCACGCTCCAGATTGCCAGGCCCGCAAGAGTACTTTCGCAGGCTAGGCGCTGGAGGATCTGTGGATCTGAAGTTGGATCACCGCACCGAAGACCGACTCACCATCGTGGAGGTCGAGGGTGAGATCGATGTCTACACGGCGCCGAGATTGCGTGAGCTCCTCATCGACCTGGTCAACAAGGGCAACTTCCACCTTCTTGTCAACATGGAGAAGGTCGACTTCCTCGACTCCACGGGCCTCGGTGTCCTGGTCGGGGGGCTCAAGCGGGTACGTGCGCATGACGGCTCCCTCGAGCTCGTCTGCACGCAGGAGCGCATCCTCAAGATCTTCCGGATCACCGGTCTGACCAAGGTCTTCGGGATCTACGCTTCGGTCGACGAGGCCAAGGAAGCTCACGGCAAAGACAAGTAGCATGGCTACCGTCGAGCTGACGTTCAGCGCCCTCCCCGCGCATGTGCGGACCGCACGGCTGGTGGCGACGGCGATCGCTCGCCGCACCGGCGTGGAGGAGTCCCTGCTGGACGAGGTCAGGCTCGCCGTGGGTGAGGCGTGTTCCCGGGCAGTGGAGGCACATCGCGCTCACTGTCCGGGCGAGCCCATCCGCATCGAGCTGCGTGACGACTCGGGGCGCTTCGAGGTCACGGTCAGCGACCAGGCCCCCAGTGACGAGATCAAGCAGGAACAACCCCTCGATCTGGGCATGCTCTCCGACTCGTTCATGTCGAACTTCGGCATCGCGGTCATCGAGGGCTTGGCCGATGACGTACAGGTCTTTCCCAGTCCTAAGGGGACGAATATTCGCATGAGCTGGCCGGCGGCCGTCGGCGTCTGACCCTGACCTGACCCTGACCTGAGCCGGGCTGATCCCTCCCCGGGCCTTCTGGGGCTGGGTTCTGGCGGGCGTGTTCGGGTCCGGGGTCCGGCCTGTCCCTTGGTGCGCCTGTGGGCATGCCAGGCGTGTTCTGGGTAGGCGCCCATGCAGAAGTCCAGGCGTCCAGGGTCCTTGTGCCTGGGCGTCGGTCGTGTGGGGTTGTAGTCGTACGTGCTTCCCGGCGTGTCCGGCGCGGCGTCGGGAAGGCTGCGGCTGTGCCTCTCAGCGGATGTGGCGGTGGGAGAGGTCTGTCGTCGCGCGGGCGGTCGTGCGTGGGCAGGTCGCGCGGGGGTACGGTCACGCGGGGCGGGTCTCTGGAGACGCGGTCACGCGTGAGTGGGTCGCGCGGCAGTGCGTCGTGGGTGGGCAGGGCGGTTGTCCAGCCAGAGCGGGCGAGCGCGGGGCGAGCCGGGGCGCCGCAGCGTGGGCGCAGCGTGGGTGACCAACAGCGCCCGACCGAGCAGCGCAGGCCGAGCAGCGCAGGCCGAGCAGCGCACGGCTGAACGGCGCAGGGGTGGCCAATGGTGCACAGCGGGTGATCCACGGCGTACGGGCGTAGCGGGAAGCAGAAGCGCACAGGCGGGGGCAAGCACGCACGCATGGCCGAAAGCACGCATGGCCGAAAGCACGCATGCCCGAAGCACGCATGGGGTGCCCGAAGCACGCAGGTTCTACACGCGCGCGTCAGAAGCACGCACGGCCGCGCACGTCCGCCCGGAGTACGGGCCAGAACGCGCACAGAGCGCACTTGAGCGCAGAAGACACACGTCACCCGCCCAAGCCTCTCCTTCCCTTCCCGCACATCCACCCCCAAAACCCTCCCCAGCCTCCAAAGCATGCCACCTCCAATGCGAATTACGGTCCGCCCGTTTCCTGCTCTTGCTATGACCGTAACTCAGGGAAATTCCACTTGTCAGATCCCAAACCGGGTCCCAGGCAGGGGATTACTAGACACTCGCACAATTAGCGACCGCGAGAGCCTTCATATCCGCTGAGTGCCTGCGTAGACTCCCGGCACCGGCCAAGGTGATCCAGAGGAACGCGGATTCAACCGGAAGCGGCACCCACAACCCGGATGGTGCCGCAACACCCGCCGAGGAAAACTGCAGCACCGCCCGGGCAGGACGACCGGTCTTGCCGAGGAGAACGATGAGCAGGCACATGCTGGCAGCGGAGCCAGCGTCCAATCTGGCCCTGAGCGGAAACAATCTCACCATCGTGATCGTGGTCGCCGCGGTCGCACTCATCGCGCTGGCCGTAGCAGGCGGCCTGGTACGCGAGGTGCTGGCCGCCGGCCAGGGCACCGAACGAATGCAGAACATCGCGTGCGCCGTGCAAGAGGGCGCCGCCGCATACCTCGCGCGTCAGTTCCGCACGTTGGCGATCTTCGTCGTCGTGATTCCCTTCCTTTTGCTGTTGCTACCTGGAGAAACCGACGTACGCATCGGGCGCTCCCTCTTCTTCGTCGTCGGCGCGGTGTTCTCCGCGCTGACCGGATTCATGGGCATGTGGCTGGCCGTGCGCGGAAATGTCCGCGTCGCCGCCGCGGCCAGGGAAGCCGGGGAGAAGCGCGCCATGCGCATCGCGTTCCGCACCGGCGGTGTGGCCGGGATGTTCACCGTGGGCCTCGGCCTGTTCGGCGCGGCCGTGGTGGTGTTCGTCTACCAGGGCAACGCGCCCGGCGTGCTCGAAGGCTTCGGCTTCGGCGCGGCGCTGCTGGCGATGTTCATGCGAGTCGGCGGCGGCATCTTCACCAAGGCCGCCGACGTGGGCGCCGACCTCGTCGGCAAGGTCGAGCAGGGCATCCCCGAGGACGACCCGCGCAACCCCGCCACCATCGCCGACAACGTGGGCGACAACGTCGGCGACTGCGCCGGCATGGCGGCCGACCTGTTCGAGTCGTACGCGGTCATGCTCGTCGCGAGCCTCATCCTGGGCCGGGTGGCCTTCGGCCAGGAGGGGCTGGTCTTCCCCCTCATCGTCCCGATGATCGGCGTGATCACGGCGATCATCGGCATCTTCGTCACCAGGCTGCGCGACCGCGACCGCAGCGGCATGGCCGCGATCAACCGCAGCTTCTTCATCTCGGCCGCCATCTCGGCGGTGCTGGTGACGGCGGCGGCGTTCTGGTACCTGCCGAGCAGCTTCAGCGGCCTGACAGGCTCCTCCATCACCGGCTTCGACGCCGACCCGCGGCTGATCGCCATCGGCGCGGTCCTGATCGGCCTGGTGCTGGCCAGCGCCATCCAGCTGCTCACCGGGTACTTCACCGAGACCACCCGCCGCCCGGTCAGGGAGATCGGCGAGAGCTCGGCCACCGGCCCCGCCACCGTCATCCTGGCCGGCATCAGCGTCGGCCTGGAGTCGGCGGTCTACTCGGCGCTGCTCATCGGCGGCGCCGTCTACGGCGCGTTCCTGCTCGGCTTCGGGAACGTGACGGTCGCGCTGTTCGCGGTGGCCCTGGCGGGCACCGGCCTGCTGACCACGGTCGGCGTCATCGTCTCCATGGACACCTTCGGCCCAGTCTCCGACAACGCCCAGGGCATCGCGGAGATGTCCGGCGACGTCGAGGGTGAGGGCGCGCGCGTGCTGACCAGCCTCGACGCCGTGGGCAACACCACGAAGGCCATCACCAAGGGCATCGCCATCGCCACCGCCGTGCTGGCGGCCACGGCGCTGTTCGGCGCCTTCCGCACGGCGGTGGAGGGCGAGCTGGCCACGGCCACACAGGCGGTCAAGAGCGCCCTGGGCAGCTTCTCGACCTTCTCGCTCAGCATCGACCAGCCGAACGTCCTGGTCGGCCTGATCATCGGCGCATCGGTCGTGTTCCTGTTCTCCGGCCTGGCGATCATGGCGGTCGGACGGGCCGCGATGCGGGTGGTCTTCGAGGTACGCGACCAGTTCCGCAACAACCCCGGCATCATGGACGGCACCCAGAAGCCCGAGTACGGCCGGGTCGTGGACATCTGCACCCGCGACTCGCTCCGCGAGCTGGCCACGCCGGGCCTGCTGGCGGTCATGACGCCGATCGCGGTCGGGTTCGCGCTGGGGTACGCCCCGCTGGGCGCGTTCCTGGCCGGAGCCATCGCCTGCGGCACCCTGATGGCCGTCTTCCTGGCCAACTCGGGCGGCGCCTGGGACAACGCCAAGAAGCTCGTCGAGGACGGTCACCACGGCGGCAAGGGCTCCGAGGCGCACGCCGCCACGGTCATCGGCGACACGGTCGGCGACCCGTTCAAGGACACGGCCGGTCCGGCCATCAACCCGCTGATCAAGGTGATGAACCTGGTGGCGCTGCTGGTGGCGCCCGCCGTGGTGCTGTACGCGGGCAACCCGGCCGTGCGCATCGGCATCACGGTGGTGGCGGTGACCGTGGTGGTCGGCGCGATCATCGTGTCCAAGCGGCGCTCGGTGGCCAGCGAGCCGACCAGCAACAACAACAACGACAACGACCGCGATCCCGAGCCCGTCGCGTCGTAGCCGGCCGGACGGGCGCGCCCGCAAGGCGCACCCGATACGCAACGACCGAGCGCGCCCCGCAAGGCGCGCTCGGTCAGCAGCAGAAGGACGAGCGCGCCCGTTCCCCGGCGAAGGGGGCCGGGCGCGTCTCCACGTGAGTCCCCCGAAACCCCGAAGCCGGAACGGGACCTCGCGCACCCCAGTGGGAAACTGGGCGCGTGAACGATGACAACCGGCCCAGTGGCGGGAAGACCCTGGGCCTGATTCTCCTGGCGATGATCGGGATCCTCGCACTGATCATCGCGCTGTCCGTCTGGGCCTCGAGGACGGGATGACTCCGTGCGTACGTTGATCGTGCTCCGCCACGCGAAAGCCGCCCAGGTGCCGGGCCTGGCCGACCGAGAGCGACCCCTGACGGACCGGGGCGAGCGGGACGCCAAGCGGGTGGGCGACGAGCTCAGAGCGGCCGGCCTGGAGCCCGACGCGGTGCTCTGCTCCCCGGCGGTCAGGACCAGGCGCACCGCCGAGCTCGCTTTCCCCGAGGTGGAGATCAGCTACGAGCGCGACATCTACGAGGCATACCCCGAGGAGCTGCTGGAGCTGCTCCGCCGCACCGACCCCGACCTGAGCACCGTCGTGCTGTGCGGCCACAACCCGGGCGTGCACGAGCTCGCGCTGGGGCTGGCCGGCGGCGAGTACGTGTTCAGGCCGGGGGCGTTCGCGGTCATCGAGGTGGAGCCCCCCTGGGAGGACCTCTGGCCGGGCCAGGGGCGCCTCATCACCAGGTGGGACCCGAAGGAGGACGGCTGAGGGCCGTGCGTGAGCACGTCGACGCCTACAGTGCCGTGAGCACGCCGTCCTCGGCGTCCGCGGCCTCCACCTCGTCCCGCGAGATCCCCAGCAGGTAGAGGATCGAGTCGAGGTACGGCGTGTTGACCGCGGTGTCGGCCGCCTGCCGCACCACGGGCTTGGCGTTGAACGCGATCCCGAGCCCGGCGGCGGCGATCATGTCGAGGTCGTTGGCGCCGTCGCCGATGGCGACCGTCTGGGAGATCGGCAGCTTGGCCTCGCGCGCGAAGCGCTCCAGCGCCCGCGCCTTGCCCGGCCGGTCGACGATCTCGCCGACGACGCGCCCGGTCAGGCGGCCGTCGGCGACTTCGAGCACGTTCGCGGCGGAGTAGTCGATGCCGAGCTCCTCGACCAGCCCGTCGGTGATCTGGGTGAAGCCGCCGCTGACGATGGCGAAGCGGTAGTCGAGCCGCTTGAGCGTGCGCACCAGCGTACGCGCGCCGGGCGTGAGCACGACCTCCTTGCGCACCTGCTCGAACACCTCGGCAGGCAGCCCTTCGAGCAGGGCCACCCGGCGGCGCAGCGACTCGGCGAAGTCGAGCTCGCCGCGCATGGCCTCCTCGGTGACCCTGGCGACCTCCTCCAGGCAGCCGGCGTGCGCCGCGAGCAGCTCGATGACCTCGCCCTGGATGAGGGTGGAGTCGACGTCCATGACGATCAGGCGCTTGGCGCGGCGTGATAGGCCGGTGCGCTGCACGGCCACGTCCACCTCCTGCGCGGCGGCCTCGGCGGCCAGCTCGACGCGCAGCGCGTCGGGGTTTGCGCCGGAGACGGACAGCTCGATGCAGGTGACGGGCCACTGGGCGAGGCGTTCGATGCGGTCGATGTTCGCGCCGGCGGCGGCGATGCGGCCGGCGATGCCCGCGATGGCGGCGGGCTGGAGGGTGGCGCCGAGCACGCTGACCGACAGACGCCCGCGGCGGCGCTGCTCCTTGGCCTGCGATCCGGTGGAGAGCTCCACCTCCATGCCGAGGTCCTCGGCCACGCGTTCGACGGCGGTCCACATGGCGCCGAGGGTGGTGCCCGTGCCGGTCGAGGGGCCGCCCGCGTACGCGACGAGCACGCCGAGCGTGAGCCGGCCTCGGATGACGACCTGCTCGATGTCGGCGACCGTTACCGGAAAGTGCGACAGAACGGAGAAAAGACGTGAAGTGACGCCCGGGCGGTCAGGGCCGGTCAGTGTGATCAGGAGGGTGCGCTGGTCCACATCCAGCCACGGTACTGCGCCCGGTCCGATGCTCGCGAAGCAGGGCGAGCATTCGGGCCCGGGCGCAGGGGGTGAGCGCCTAGCGGACGACCTTGGTCTTCACCGTCTTGGCGAAGGCGAACTCGGGGACGCCGAGCCGGTCCAGCTCCTCCTTGGACATGTTCTCCATGCCCTGGTCGACGTTGTAGGTGACCACGCCGAGCGTCGCCGTCTGGGTGCCCTTGGCCTTCTTCGTGGTCTTCGCGACGAAGCGCATGCTGACGGCCTCGTCCTTCTCAACGACCCTGGGCACGAAGCAGTAGAAGGCGCGCCCGTCGAGGAAGCACTCGGTGCCCTTTTCCGCCCAGTAGTTGATCCGACGCAGGTCGACACCCTTGGGGAACTCGCCGCCGATGAACCAGGAGTCCGCGTAGTGCGGGCCCTTGTTGACGGCGTTAATCGTGTAGGTGATCTTTCCGCCGGCCTTGACCGTCTTGGACGCCTTCACCTTGACGTCGAAGGCGGAGAACGGCTCAACGGCTGCGGTGGCGGTGGCCGCGACAGCCGTGGTGGCCGAGGCGGGAACGGCCGGGAGGAGCAGGGCGCCTGCCGCGATTGCCAGCGCAGCGCCCTTGATCAGGGGGTTTCGCATTCACGTCTCCGTTACGAAGGGACACGGGGACGTCACACAACCAGGCCCCCGTAAATGTCGGCTTTTCCTATCACAAACGCAAAATCTTCGTAAAGTGTATTACTTCAGAATCAGGTGTGTGTCCCCGAACTCGTGCCACAGATATCCCTTTCGCAACGCTTCGTGGTACGCCCGGCCCAGCGCCGCCTCCCCCGCGATCGCCGTCAGCATGAGCAGGTGGCTGGAGCGCGGCTCGTGCAGGCCCGTGATCAACCCCGTGACGGCCCGCACCCCGATCTCAGGCGTGACGATGTGCCCGGTCCAGCCCTCCGACGCGGTGACCCGCCCGCCGGCGCCCGCGGCCGTCTCCAGCGCCCGCACGACCGTGGTGCCCGCCGCGATCACGCGCCCGCCGTTCTCCCTGGTCAGGTTCACCAGCCGCGCGGTGGTGGCCGGCACCTCGTACCGCTCGGCGTAGGGCGGCTCGTCCTTCTCCGCCGAGGCCACCCCCGTGTGCAGCGTGATCGGCGCGATCCCGATCCCCCGCGCCACCAGCGCCGTCACCAGCTCGACGGTGAACGGCCGCGCCGCGCTCGGCATCTCCGCGCTGCCCGGCACGGTCGCGAACACGGTCTGGTACGCCTCGATCGGCCAGTCCCGCTCCACGTACGAGTAGCGGATCGGCACCCCGTGCACCCGCAGGTACGCCTCCACGTCCCGATCGAGCACCGCCCGCCACAGCCGCGGCGTCTCCCGCCCGACCAGCCGCAACGTGGCCCGCCCCGGCATCGGCAGCCACTCGCCGGGCTCGCCCCCGCCGTACGGCTCCGACCCCTTGCCGGTACGGCGGCGCAGCTCCACCAGCCACGTGCCGTCCGGCCTGGCGGTCGAGAAGTGCACGGCCAGGCGGTCCAGCCGGACGGCCGCGGGCAGGGTCGCCGAGTTGTTCACCACGATCAGGTCGCCGGGGTCCAGCAGGCGGGGCAGGTCGCTGAAGTGGTGATGGGACGGCTCCGCCTCCCCCCGCGAGACCATCAGCCGGACCGCGTCCCTGGACATGCCCCTCGCCTCGGGCGGTTCGGTGGCCGACAGGCCGGGCGGCAGCGAGAAGTCCAGCGCGGCGGTCATTGCAGGCTCACCTTCCCGCTCGCCGGGCGGGAGGCGACCAGGTCGTGCAGCGCCGCCGCCACCTTGGCGGGGTCCGCGGCGGACGCGGCCTCCTCGGCGCCCACGGCGTCGGCGAGCATGCGGGTGTTCATCTCGCCCGGGTCGGCCCACCAGACGCGCAGCTCGGGCTCCTCGGCGGACAGCACGTTGGAGAGCTGCTCGAGCGCGGCCTTGGTGGCGCCGTAGCCGCCCCAGCGCTCGTACGCGCCGGTCGCGGCGTCGGAGGTGATGTTCACGATCGCGCCGCGGGACGCGCGCAGCGCAGGCAGCGTGGCCTGGACGAGGGCGAGCGGAGCCGTCACGTTCGTCTCCAGCAGCGCCCTGAACGCCTCCAGCGGGTAGATGGCCAGCGGCGGCAGTGGCGTCACGCCCAGGTCGCTGGCGTTGTTGACCAGCAGGTCCAGCTCGGGCGCCGCCTCGGCCAGCCGCCGGACGTGCGCGGGATCCGTCACGTCGCCCGGGATCGCGGTCGCGCCGAGCTCGTCGGCGGCCCGCTCCAGGTCGTCTGACCCGCGGGCGGTGAGCACGAGGTTCCAGCCCGCGCCGGCCAGCACTCTGGCCAGGGCGAGACCCAGTCCGCGGGAGGCGCCGGTGATAATCGCGGTGTTCGTCATACAACCGACGGTAGGAACGCGGCGCGCGCCGGGCATCGGGCGCAGGACCGGTGCGGGCCTCGGCACATCGTCCTAGGACCATAGAGTGGGCGCCGTGACCTCAGACCGGGACGAGATCCTGCAGGCGGTGAGCTCCGCGGTGCTCGCGGTCACCCGCCACCTGTCGGTGCGCGAGGTGCTGCAGGTCATCGTACGCTCCGCGCAACGGTTGCTCGACGCCCGCTACGCCGCGCTCGGCGTGCCCGACGAGGACGGGTCGTTCGCCGAGTTCGTCGCCGAGGGCCTGACCGACAAGCAGTGGGACGCGATCGGGCCGCTGCCCAGGCAGCACGGCATGCTCGGCGCGATGCTCCGCGACGGCACCCCCGTCAGGCTGCCCGACCTGCGCAAGGACCCGAGGTTCGAGTGGTGGCCGAAGGCGCACCCGGTGATGAAGGACTTCCTCGGGGTGCCGATCCGCGACGGCGAGCAGGTGCTCGGCATCATCTTCCTGGCGAACAAGCGCGCGGGCGGCGGCTTCACCCAGGAGGACCAGGAACTGCTCACGCTGTTCGCCGCGCACGCCGCGATCGCGCTGATCAACGCCAGGCTGTACGAGCGCGGGCGCGAGCTGGCGATGCTGGAGGAGCGCAACCGGGTGGCCAGGGAGCTGCACGACGCGGTCACCCAGAAGCTGTTCTCGCTGCGCCTGTCCGCGCAGGCCGCGGGCGCCATGCTGGACAAGGCCCCCGGCAAGGCCGCCGCCGAGCTCGAACGCGTCCAGCGGCTGGCCGGCGAGGCCCTGTCCGAGCTGCGCGCGGTGATCGTCGAGCTGCGCCCCGCCGAGCTCGACCGGCACGGGCTGCCCGAGACGCTGCGCAAGCACGTGCGCCTGCTCGACCGGCTGCATCCGGCCGTGGTCACGTTCGAGTGCGCCGAGTTGCCGCCGCTCGACTCGGCGGTCGAGGTGGCGGTGCTGCGGGTGGCGCAGGAGGCGCTGCACAACGCGCTGCGGCACTCGGGGGCCGAGACGGTGTCGGTGCGGCTGGCGTACGCCGGCGGCAGGCTGGAGCTGGTCGTGCGCGACGACGGGAGCGGGTTCGAGCAGGCGGACTCGCGCGGGCTGGGCCTGGTGTCGATGCGCGACAGGGCCGAGGCCGTCGGAGGCGAGATGTCGGTGGAGTCGGCGCCCGGCGCCGGGACCACCGTACGCGTGGAGGTGAGCGTGTGATCCGGGTGCTGATCGCCGATGATCATCCGGTGGTGCGGCAGGGGCTGCGGACCTTCCTCGACCTGCAGGACGACATCACGGTCGTCGGCGAGGCGGGCGACGGGGCGCAGGCCGTCGAGCTGGTCGGGGAGCTGTCGCCCGACGTGCTGCTGCTCGACCTGAAGATGCCGGTGATGGACGGGCTCGGCGCGCTGGAGCGGCTGTCGGGCGGTGCGACCAGGATCGTGGTGCTGACCTCGGTGAGCGACCCGTCCGACGTGGGCCCCGCGATGCGGGCGGGGGCCGCCGGGTTCCTCTACAAGGACGTCGATCCGACCGCGCTCGTCCAGGCCGTACGCGCCGTGCACGGCGGGCAGGTGCTGCTGGCCCCGGAGGCGGCGGAGGCGATGCTGGCCACCGCGGCGGACGCGGCCGTCCCCGCGCCGGTGCCGCTGACGGAGCGCGAGCGCGAGGTGCTCGCGCTGATCGCGGCGGGCCGCTCCAACAGGGAGATCGCGCGGAGCCTGGCCGTGGCGGAGAAGACGGTCAAGACGCACGTCTCCAACGTGCTGATGAAGCTGGGCGTGCAGGACCGCACCCAGGCCGCGCTGTACGCGGTACGGCACGGTCTGGGCTGAAGGCGCCTACGTGTCCTTCTTCTTGTTCGACTCCTCGTGGCTGGCGAGACGGTCGTGGCATCGGGCGGCAAAGACGAAAAATCCGGCCTGGGACCCGGAAGCCCGCAAGCCGCTCGGCAAACCGGTCAAGGCCCACAGGAGCGGCGTGTACGCCGTCGGCATCGTCCCCCTGTACGAGGGCGTGGCCGTCGTCTCGGGCGGCAAGGACAAGCTGGTCAGGCTCTGGAAGTCCGAGGACGACGCTATGGGTTCCTGACGGGCTCGAAGATCGCGTGGTGCGCCGCCACGAGCGCGCGGCGTACCGCACGGTCGAGCTCGCGCAGCGCGGCCCCGCGCACGGCGACCTGCCCCGAGGTGAGCCCCCGCTCGTCGGCCACGCGCAGCACCACCGCCAGCCGCGTGGCCAGGGCGGAGACCCGGTGGGCCCGCCCCGGGTAGCCGGGCGCGAGCTCCCCGCCGCGCCCCGGCCCCTCCGGACGGTCCTGCGCGGGCCCGTCCACCGACGTCAGGGCCTCGATGGCGGCGCGCATCGCGTCGGACAGCTCCCGCTCGGCCTCGGCCAGCGACGGCAGGTCGTGGCGGACGGGCCCGGCGTCGTGCACCTCCAGCCGTACCCCGCGGTAGGAGGACCCGCGGCGGTCGGGGTGGGGCACGAAGCCGAGGTTGCGGTCGCTGAGCACGGCGACGGCCGCCTGCCCCGCGTCCACGGCGGCCGAGTTGAACGACGGCGGCCCGGACAGCCCGAGCGGGTCTCCGGGCGCGGGCAGGGCCAGCCGCAGCTCCCGCAGGCCTTCGGCGCGCAGGTTTGCGAGGTATTTACGCAGGGGCACGTCGCCCGCGACGGCGGGCCCGCCGACGGCTTCCACGTGGTCAGCCGCCTCGTCGAGCCCCACGTGGCCGGACAGCCACGCGTTGCCCCAGGCGACCAGGGATGGACAGACAGGCGATTCAGGGCGCACCGATCCACGATAAGCGCTCGCCCTGCAATAGGTTTGTCCCGAGGGTGACTCCTAAGGAGGTATCGGGGATGGGTGGTCAGGTGCTGCGGCTCCAGGACGTCGCCGTCAGGCGCGACGGAGCGGCCCTGCTGCGCGGCATCGACTGGACGGTCAACGGGGACGAGCGGTGGGCCGTCATCGGTCCCAACGGCGCGGGCAAGACGACGTTGCTGCAGGTCGCGGGCACGTTGTTGTACCCGAGCGAGGGTGTCGTCGAGGTGCTGGGGGAGCGGCTGGGGCAGGCGGACGTGTTCGACCTGCGACCCAGGATCGGGCTGGCGAGCGCCGCGCTGGCCGAGCGTATCCCGCCGGAGGAGAAGGTCATCGACCTCGTCCTGACCGCCTCGTACGGGATCATGGGCCGCTGGACGGAGGAGTACGACTCCAACGACGTCACCAGGGCCGTCGAGCTGATCGACATGATGGGCGCCGCCCATCTCATCAGGCGGCGCTTCGGCACCCTGTCGGAGGGCGAGCGCAAGCGCGTGCAGATCGCCCGCGCGCTGATGCCCGATCCCGAGATGCTCCTGCTCGACGAGCCGGCGGCGGGGCTCGACCTGGGCGGCAGGGAGGATCTGGTGCGCCGCCTGTCGGTGCTGGCGGGCGACTACCGCTCGCCGACGCTGGTGCTGGTGACGCACCACGTGGAGGAGGTGCCGGCCGGCTTCACGCACGCGCTGCTGCTGCGGCACGGCTCGGTGGTGGCCCAGGGGCCGCTGGAGCACGTCATGACCGCGGAGAACCTCTCGCAGACGTTCGGGGTGCCGCTGTCGCTGGACCGGAGCGCCGAGGGCCGCTGGTACGCGCGCGCTCACTAGATCACCTTTTATGGTGATAAAGACGCCGATCCTCAAAACCAAATAGGATCTACGTAGTCGGTTCCCTCGACTCCGGAGCGTCGCCATGTCCGTCGAGCAGCTCATCGTCGCCCTGGTCGTGGTCGCGGCGGTGGGCTTCGGGGTGGCCCGCACGATCCGCATCATCCCGCAGGCCACGGCCGCCATCGTCGAGCGCCTGGGGCGCTACCACCGCACGCTCACGCCCGGGCTGAACCTGGTGGTGCCCTTCATCGACCGCATCAAGGACATGATCGACCTGCGGGAGCAGGTGGTGTCGTTCCCGCCGCAGCCCGTGATCACCTCCGACAACCTCGTGGTCTCCATCGACACCGTCATCT
This sequence comes from Nonomuraea sp. NPDC050202, assembly GCF_040656115.1. Taxonomy (NCBI): domain Bacteria; kingdom Bacillati; phylum Actinomycetota; class Actinomycetes; order Streptosporangiales; family Streptosporangiaceae; genus Nonomuraea; species Nonomuraea sp. NPDC050202. The sequence goes on from NZ_JBFALF010000006.1 coordinate 344,035, forward strand.
ACTTCCAGGTCACCAACCCGAAGGCGGCCACGTACGAGATCGCGAACTTCCTGATCGGCGTCGAGCAGCTCACGGTCACCACGCTGCGCAACGTGGTCGGCGGCATGGACCTCGAACGCACGCTGACCTCCCGCGAGGACATCAACACCGCGCTGCGCGGCGTGCTGGACGAGGCCACCGGCAAGTGGGGCATCCGGGTCAACCGGGTCGAGCTCAAGGCCATCGACCCGCCCGCCTCCATCCAGGACTCGATGGAGAAGCAGATGCGCGCCGACCGCGACAAGCGCGCCGCCGTGCTGACCGCCGAAGGGCAGCGCCAGGCGGCGATCCTGGCCGCCGAGGGCGAGAAGCAGGCGTCGGTGCTGCGGGCGCGCGGCGAGGCGGAGGCCGCCGTGCTGCGCGCGCAGGCGGAGGCCGAGGCCCAGGCCATGCGGGCCAAGGGGCAGGCGGACGCGATCGGCATGGTCTTCAGGGCCATCCACGAGGGCAAGCCGGACCAGCACCTGCTCGCCTACCAGTACCTCCAGACCCTGCCCGAGATCGCCAAGGGCGACGCCAATAAGATTTGGATCGTCCCCTCTGAAATGGGCAAAGTCTTGGAGAACCTGGGCGGCCTGTTCACACCCCCCAAGGGACAGGACAGCCGGTAGGAAACCCGCCGCCGCGGCCTCGACCGGGCATCACGCGGCGGCATCGGGAGGGTTTCGTGACGGGCTGGGAGCTGGCGGCGGTGTGCGCTGCCGGTGTGGTCGCAGGGGCCATCAACGCGGTGGTCGGTTCGGGGTCGCTGATCACGTTCCCCACGCTGGTGGCGCTGGGAGTGGACCCCGTCACCGCGAACGTCTCCAACACCGTCGGCCTCGTGCCGGGCTCCTTCAGCGCCGCCTACGGGTACCGCACCGAGCTCCAGGGCCAGCGCGACCGGCTGCTGCGGCTGGGCGCGGCGTCGGCGCTCGGGGCGCTGATCGGCGGGATCCTGCTGCTGTTCCTCGATCCGGACGTGTTCGAGATCGTCGTCGTGGTCCTGATCGCGCTGGCCTGCGTGCTCGTCATGACGCAGCCCAGGCTCAACGCGTGGGTGGCCGCGCGGCGCGAGCAGGCGCACCCGCACGGCGGCACGGCCCTGTGGCTGGGCGTGCTGGGCGCGGGCGTCTACGGCGGGTACTTCGGGGCCGCCCAGGGGGTGCTGCTGATCGGGCTGCTCGGCATCTTCCTCGACGACGGCCTGCAGCGGGTGAACGCCGCCAAGAACGTGCTGGCCCTGATCGTCAACGCGGTGGCGGCGGCCTTCTTCATCGTGGCCGCGGACGTGGACTGGCAGGCCGCCGCGGGGGTGGCGCTGGGCGCGATCGTGGGCGGCTTCCTGGGCGCCCGGCTGGGGCGGCGCATCCCCGCCCCGGTGCTGCGCGCGGTCATCGTGTGCGTGGGCATCGGGGCGATTGTCGTACTGGTGTACGGATAATCGGCCGTGGGTAGGAACCCGGTATGAAAGGTGACCGGGTGGAGATCGTCATCGACGCCGGAGAGTCGTCGCCGCGCACCTACGAGATCAGGGCCACCCGCGCCGGCCGCCGGGTCGAGGTGGCCACCAGGCGAGGGCTCGTGGAGGTGAGCGAGGTCACCCGCAGCGGCACCCCGGTGCGTACGGCCCGCTTCATGTCCAGCCGCATCCTCGCCCTCGTCGAGCACCCCGCCGACGAGGCCACGGCTGACGGGGCCACGGCCGGCGGGGCCTGAATCCCACTCGCCCGAATCGCGCTCGGGGGCCAGGTCAGCGGAAGTCCGCGGCGTGGTCCTCGGCCCACTGGCGGAAGCTCAGCGCGGGCCGGCCGAGCAGTCGCTGCACGGTGTCGGTGGCCCGCTCGGGGGTGGTGACGAAGCTCGCCCACGCCTGCAGCGCGCTCCGCACGAACGCCTCGTCCCCCCAGGCCGCCAGGAGCCGCTCGCGGGCCTCCTCCGGCGGCTGCTCCTCCCAGCGCACCTCACGCCCGACCACCTCGCCGATCACCCGCACCTGCTCGGCCTGCGTCAGCTCGTCGGGCCCGGTGATGGCGTACGAGGCCCCGTTGTGCCCCGCGGAGGTGAGCACGTGCACGGCCACCGCCGCGATGTCCTTCTCGTGGATCAGCGCCCGGGACGCCTCCCCGTACGGCCAGCGCACCACCCCCTGCCTCACCTGGTCCGCCCACCCCAGCGTGTTCGCCGCGAAGCCGCCGGGCTGCAGGAACGTCCAGCCGAGCCCCGACCGCCGGATGAGCCCCTCGATCTCCCCGTAGTGCCCGGCGGAGCCGTCGCCGCCCGGCACGAACGCCGACAGGTACACCACCCGCCGCGCGTGCCCGGCGATCGCCGAGACCACCTCCGCCGCGTTGCCCGTGGAGAGGCCGGGCCAGAGCAGGAACACGCTCTCCACGTCCTTCAACGCGGGTTCGAGCGTCTCGGGGACGGTCAGGTCGCCCTGAACGGCCTCCACGCCCGCCTGCACCCGCTCCGGGCGCCTGGCGAACGCCCGCACGTCGATGCCCGCCGCGGCGAGCTGCGCCACCACATGCCTGCCAACATTCCCGGTCGCGCCGGTCACAAGAATCTTTCCCATGCCACGACCGTAGGACCTCAACCAAACTTCAGGTCAACCCCGGCCGCACCTGGATGGTGCCGTCACGCCTGATCCGCGTCTCGAACACGGGCGCCGGCGCGGTCGCGGGCCCGTGCTTGACCGACCCGTCGGCCAGCCGGAACGTGCTGCTGTGCCACGGGCACACCACGCACGCCTCCCCGTCCTCCATGACGAGCCTGCCCTGGTGCAGCGGCCCCGCCAGGTGCGGGCACCGGTCGGCCAGCACGGTCACGCCGTCACCCTGGCGCAGCACGAAGAGCTGGATGTACCCCAGCCGCCTGGCCACCGGACGGCCTTCGGGCAGGTCCTTGAGCGGGCACAGGTCGTGCCAGCCCAGCGGCACCAGGTGGGTCACCTGCGGCGCGTGGTTGGCCCCGGCGGCCTGCCGGTAGGCCAGGTGCCCGCCGAGGTAGGCGCCGAGCCCGCCCACGGCCAGCCCGGCGAAGGAGAGCATCCGGCCGGGCCGTTCGTGCCCGCGCACGCGGGTTATCAGCGAGGCGGTCATGAGGCCGAGCGCGGTCATGTTCGCCGCCATGTGCACGAAGCCCACCCGCTGCTGCTCGCGGTGGAGCGAGGACCAGTCGGTCAGCCCCGCCGCCGCCGTGGGCAGGGCGTTGACCAGGCCCGTGGCGAGCAGCAGCCGCGAGGCCCGCGGATCGGCGCGTGCCAGGTCCAGCACGGCCGTGGAGAGCCAGCAGCCCAGGCTGACCGTGGCCAGCGGTGGATGCACCGGCTCTCCGATGGGGACGCCGTGCAGCAAGTCGCGCAGGCGGCCCTGGGGCAGCCGCTGCCGCACGAACTTGGCCAGCCCCCTGATCGGCTTGTCCATGGCCTTCGACTTCTCGAGCCGATCGGCGATGGCGACCGGCCCGGCGAAACCCCGAAACTGCCGACGTCTCGCTCGTACTGTCTCTTTCACGACAAGTCCCCTACCCCGGGCATGTGGGGATCACTCGGACAGGTGTCCGCGGGCCACGGAGAGTTCGACCAGCTCCAAGGCGTACGCGCCGAGCGAGGGCGAGCCCTCCTCGATGATCCGCACCTTCTCCCTCACCTCCGCGGCCGTCACCTTGAACAGCGGCCACGTGCCGCCCTCGGTGTGGTGGTTGGCCAGGATCGGGGCGAAGCGGTCGAGTGCCTTGGCGAACCTCGCCTCCGGAGTCTTCCTGGCCTCGAACTCGTCCCACAGCTCCCGCAGCCACACCCCCTGCTCGTCCGGCAGCAGGCCGAAGATCCGGTCGGCGGCGGCCCGCTCGGCCTCGGCCTGGGCCTCGACCGCCACCGTGTCGTAGATGAACGTGTCACCGGCGTCGATCTCCACCAGGTCGTGCACCAACAGCAGGGCCACCACCCGTTGCAGGTCCGTTCCGGGCGGGGCATGCTCGCCGAGGACCATCGCCAGCGTGCCCACGTACCAGGAGTGCTCGGCGGAGTTCTCCCGCCGCGAGCCGTCGATGAGATGGTTGCGGCGGATGATCCGCTTCAACTTGTCGATCTCGATGGCGAAGGCGATCTGGGCGTTCAGGCGGTCCTCTTCTGGCGCGATAGTCACGCGCGACACCCTAATGTGCGATGATCACCCCGGTTGGTGAAATCGTGACCGGAACTCCGTTGAACACTGCGTTACCACTCGGAACGTCTATGGTCGTCTCGTCGGTGAGCGTGTTGACGTTGACACCGGCGTGCGCGGCCGCCACGTTCTGGGCGCTGCCCGCGTGCCCCCATCCGTGAGGCAGGCTGACGACGCCCGGCATGATCGTGTCGGTCGGCTCGACGGGCACGGTGACCTGGCCCTTCGCCGAGCGCACCACGGCCTCGCCGTCCAGGCCCAGCCTGGCCGCGTCCGAGGGGTGGATCTGCAGCGTGCACCTGTTGCTGCCGCCGACCAGCGGGCCCACGTTGTGCATCCAGCTGTTGTTGGAGCGCAGGTGCCGCCGCCCGATGAGGACGATCTCCGGGGGCTCCTCCTCCAGCTTGCCGCGCAGCCGCTCCACGTCCTCCATGAGCTGCGGCGGCGCCAGCTCGACCAGCCCGGAGGCCGTCTTGAGCACCTCGCCCAGCCTGGGCTCCAGTGCGCCCAGGTCGAGGCCGTGCGGGTTGTCGAGCAGCTTGCGCAGCGACAGGTCGCCCTTGCCGGACCACTCGCCGTACGGGCCGAGCCTGAGCATGAGGTCGAGCCGCCGTTCGCTGCCCGTCTCGCCCTCCAACAGGTCGCGCAGCTCCGCCACGTCCCGCCCCTCGATCCCCGAACCGGGCGTCTGCGCGGCCTTGCGCAACGTCTCGTCGATGACGAACGCGTCGAGGTCGCCCTCCAGCCCCGAGGCGATCATGGCCAGCCTGGCGAGGATCTGCGCCTCCGACGGCCGCTCGTCCAGCGGCAGCAGCGGCGGCGAGTAGCGCGCGTAGTTGCGCACGGCGAACCCGAGCAGCGCGAAGTCGTAGTGCCCCGACTGCAGGACCCGCGGCGGCGGCAGGATGACGTTCGCGTGCTTGGTGGTCTCGTTCAGGTACGGGTCCACGCTCACCATGAAGTCGAGCCCCTGGAAGGCCGTGTCCAGCCGGTCGCCGTGCGGCGCCGACAGCACGGGGTTGCCCGCGATCGTCAGCAGGAACCTGACCTGTCCCTCGCCCGGCGTCTCGATCTCGTCGGCCAGCGTGGCCACGGGCAGCTCGCCGTTCGCCTCGGGCAGGCCCCTGACGCGGCTCTTCCACCGCCCCACCGCGTACGGCCTGCGGCGCCCGGCGAACTCGGTCGCGGGCTTGGGGAACATGGCGCCACCGGGCCTGTCGAGGTTGCCGGTGAGCACGTTCAGCACGTCCACCAGCCACTGGGCCAGCGTGCCGAACTCGGCCGTGCACGTGCCGATCCTGGCGTAGACGGCGGCCGTCGGCGCCGCGGCCAGCTCCCTGGCCAGCCGCGTGATCGTCTCGGCGGGCACCCCGGTGCGCCGGGCCACGGACTCGGGCGGGAAGTGCTTGGCCGCCTCGCGCACCTCGTCCAGCCCGTTGACCTCGTGCCGCGGCCTGGCCAGGTCCTCGGCGAACAGCGTGTGGACGAGGCCGAACAGCAGGTACGCGTCCGTGCCGGGGCGGATGAAGACGTGCTCGTCGCCCAGCGCGGCGGTGCGCGTGCGCCGCGGATCGACCACGACGAGCCGCCCGCCGCGCCCGCGCAGGGCCTTGAGCCTGCCGGGGAAGTCGGGCGCGGTGCACAATGAGCCGTTGGACTCCAGCGGGTTGGCGCCCAGCATCAGCAGGTAGTCGGTCCTGTCCAGGTCGGGCACCGGGATGGCCAGCGGATGGCCGAACATGAGCCCGCTGGCCACGTGCTTGGGCATCTGGTCGGCGGTGCTGGCGGAGAAGACGTTGCGGGTGCCGAGCGCCTTGATCAGCGGCGCGGCGTACAGGGCGCCCGCCATGGTGTGGGCGTTGGGGTTGCCCAGGTAGACGGCGATGGAGCGGCGGTCCGCGAGGCGGTCGAGCCCGGCCTTCACGGCGGCGAACGCCTCGTCCCAGCCGGCCTCCCGCCAGAGCTCGCCCTCCCTGATCAGCGGTTTGCGCAGCCGGTCGGGGTCCTCGTCGAGCCGGCCGAGGCTGGCGCCCTTCGGGCAGATGAACCCCTTGCTGAACGGGTCGTCCCTGTCACCTCGGACACCGGTCACGTGCCCGCCGTCGTCGAGGGTGAGAGTCAGGCCGCAGACGGCCTCGCACAGGGGACAGGTCCGGTGGACGGTCGACGTCATCACGACTCCTGAGTTCGTCAGATGAACTCATCTTCGCGCGGACCGGGCACATGGGGAAGCCCCGGAGCCCCCGCGGTCTCCGGGGCTTGCACCCCTAGGGACGGCCCCGTTCCCTAGGTCCTCACGCCGCCTGCGGCAGTGTCGCCAGATCAGGCGGCTCCTCGAGCTCGGATCTCAGCGGGATCCACGATCTGCGGCCGTACAGGCGGTCCAGCCCGGGAGAGGCGGCTCCCGGCGCCTCGTCCCGCCTGACGGTCTCCACGATGAGGAGCTGGGCGCGCGTGCGGTGCCGGTAGACGTTCACGCTGCGGGCCCAGCAGGCCGCCGCGATCTCCTCGCTGTACGCCTCGAACGCCTCGGCGCTGACGCCGGCCCGTACCAGGATCAGCGCCTTCTCGCCCGTGGTCGTCGGCGTGATCCAGAGCACCAGCGGGATGCGGCCTGCCCTGGTGTGCATGGTGGTCTCCAGGCAGGTGCGCTGCAGGCGGTGCCTGGAGACCACGCACCAGAAGTGGGCCACGATCCAGTTGCGGCCGAACCTGGTGGCGGCGGGCACCGAGACGGCACCGGCCAGCAGGACGAAGGGCGCCCACCGGCCCTCGTGCGCGGCGTTCAGCAGGGCCGCGACGAGCAATGCCAGCCCGCCGAGCAGCAGCAGCTCGGTGCGCGCCCGCCAGAGCCTGGCGGGCGGCGAGCCGCCGCGCGCGGCGGGGAGGTCCTCGCCGGCCGGGTACATCTGCTTGCGCGGGTTCCTCGGCATGTCAGGACACCTCCTCGATCACCTTGCTGGGCTGGCGGAGCTGGTCGAAACGTGGGTCGCGGTACCTGCGGGAGCCGAACCCCGTCCTGGAGACGGTCCAGCCCACCCGGAAGGCGAACTCGTCGGGCTCCACGCAGATTTCGTAGTCGGCGGACGCGATGAGATCCTGGATCCAGGCCTTGATTCGGCTGACCGCCTTGGTACCTTGTGAGTACATAGAAGACCCCTTTCGCGGCATTTAGAGGTGGCTTCTTGCCGGTCCGACGGCTGGTGACCGAGTTTCGCCGCAGGGTGGCAGCCCATATGCGGTGACTCGGTGATCAGCCTCGGCCCGGCTTTTTTCGTGCTCGAATGAGCGAAGTCGCGCTGTGTCTTTCAGGCGATGGAGGAATCCTTCCGGCAAGTGGCCTCCCTGTGGCGGATGTTCGTTGCGGGGACGGCGACGTTGCCGGAGATGCGGCCCTCGTACGGGCGCGCGACGTTGGACGGAAAGCCTCGTGCGCTGGGCCGTGTCATCATGTCCGGCCTCCTCTGCGACTCGAGAACCCTCCTGGCTCTGATCGTCCCCTGCGACCGTCGATGCTGCAAGACTTCCAGCAAGGGAAGATTTACTTTTCTTCGCTACTTGCGATGCAACTTGCACGACAAGCGTCACGCGCCCGGTAGAAGGCGGAATATCTACCCCGTCTTCGGCCTGTTCGTGGAGCTTGTCCTTGCTCCTACGCTCTACCCATGAAAGCCTTCTGGCAAGGCTGTGCGGCACAACACATGCAACTTGCAGTGTAAGATTGGGCGAACGGCCCAAAAAGCCGGGCCCCAAACGGTCCCATCCGGCTACACCTTCATTCCTGAGAAGGAGCGTGGACGGTGCCATCGCAGCAGGGCAGTCCAACAGTACGGCGGCTCCGGCTGGGGCAGGAGCTACGCCTCCTGCGTGAGCGGCGGAAGCTCACCGGGGCCAAGGCCGCCGGCGAGCTCGGCTGGTCGGCGAGCAAGGTGAGCCGCATCGAGGCCGCCAAGACCATGCCATCGGCCGAGGACATCAAGTCCATGGCGAAGTTGTACCGCGTCGATGGTGACAAACTTGACGAGCTCGTCGGCCTGTTGCGTGATGCGGAGCAGCGCGGGTGGTGGGAAGATTACGAGGACACCCTCCCCGAGGAGTACACAAGATTCCTCGGCCTGGAGGCGGAGGCCATCCACCAGCGCAACTGGGAACCCCAGGCTGTGCCGGGTCTCCTGCAGACCGAGGACTACGCCCGGGAGGTCATCCTCGCCACGCGGGGCATCGCGCGCATCACGCACAGCGGTGTCCGTAGCAGGGTCGAGGCCCGTCTCGACCGGCAGCAACGCGTCCTGCACAGAGCCGATCCCTGCCGAATGAGCGTAATTCTGGACGAAGCGGCACTTATGCGCCGCTTCGGGGAGCCCTCGGTCATGCGTGAGCAGATGGAACATCTGTTGGAGGTGTCCCTACTGTCACACGTCAGCGTTCAGGTCCTACCATTGGACTCGCTTCACCCGGTCAACACCGGTGCGTTCATTCATCTCAAGTTCGCGGAATTCGACGATGTGGTGTACCTGGAGCAGCTCTACTCCGCCCACTTCGTGGAGGACCTCGAGCGAGTGGCTGGTTACGAGACGGCCTTCGACCACATGCGGTCGGAGGCTCTGGACGAGGACGAGTCACGGGTACTCATCCAGCGCAAGGCCATGCTCTGGCGGCGTTGACGACGCCGTCACCTCAATACACAGGCAACGGAGCCTAGGGAAGAAAATGCACAACGACATCACGAAGGCGGCCTGGCGTAAGGCCAGCTACTGCAACGGCGCAACGGCATGCGTCGAGGTTGCACCTCTGGCGGATGGCAACGTCGCGCTGCGTGACAGCAAGCAGCAGGACGGGCCGGTCCTGGTATTCACGCCGTCGGAGTGGGCTGCCTTTGTGGCGGGCGTCCAAGATCATCAGTTCGACCTGGCCACCCTCGCCGCCAGCTCATGAAAAACGGCTCTGGGGGTTGCTGCAACAACTCCCAGAGCCGTTTCAACAGAGGCTGTGAATGCGCCCTGTCACAATGACCCGACCTTTCGGTGGGCATAGATCATTTACATTGTGGCATCGCCCGTCCAGATCACGCAACTACGCGCTCTCCCGCACGGACGCGGCGCGAGCTTGCCCTGGCACACCCCGCGCGTTCCTGGCCTGCGCCTCGTAGCCGTCAGTTCCAGGAGAGACACGCCATGCCGTTATTCGAGCCGAAAAGGCCCCCTCGGCGATACCGGCTCAGTGATCGCAAGAGGCTGAGCCAAGTGCTCCCCAAGGTCGGGCGGGTGCTCGACGCCACCTCCCACCAGTCGTTCCGCGTGGAGATGATCGTGGCCGACACCGGCTACGAGCTGCGCGTGCGCGTGCTGCTCGACGTCCGGCAGCCGGCCATCGAAGTCGTCGAATCCGGCAGGGTGCCGCAGGACCTGGTGGAGGAGGTGATCGGCGAGATCCGGCCCCACTGCCAGGGAAGGAAGCCGAACGGCGGCGGACCCGGAGGGCCGCGACGAGCCTGGGGCTGGTTCCGGGCCAAGGTCTGGCCGCAGACCCTGGCGCAGGTGCTGGGCGGCACCGTGGTCCTGGCGCTCTCGGTGATGGCGGCCGTCGCCGGCCTGACCGACCTCATCTGACCGCAGCGCGCGCGGCGTGCCCCGTTCGCACCGGGCACGCCGGGCGCGCTCTGCGGGCTAGGCCAGGCCCAGGCCCTGGGCGACGCCGTGGCCGAGGTCCTTGTGCACGTTGTTCCAGTACTGCACGACCCGCTGCTTCATCTCGGGGGTGACCTCGGGGGCGGAGGCGTGGCCGACGATGTTGCTCACCAGGTGGGCGCGGTCGGTGTCGGAGAGGACGTTCTCCCACAGGGCGCGGGGCTGGCCGTGGTCGTCGTCCTCGGCGTGCTTGGCGTAGGCGGAGCGGATGATCTCGCCGGTGACGTGGTAGTGCTCGCCCGCGTACAGGGACGGGTCGGCGGCGGGGCCGCCTGCGGTGTTCGGGGCGTAGACCGGGTCCTGGGGGTTGCGGTAGGCCATCGGGCCGTCGAAGTTGTACGAACGCACCGGCACGCGGGGCTGGTTGATCGGCAGCTGCAGGTAGTTGGGGCCGATGCGGTAGCGGTGCGCGTCGGGGTAGGAGAACAGGCGGCCCTGGAGCATCTTGTCGGGGGAGGCGGCGATGCCGGGCACCAGGTTGGCCGGTTCGAAGCCGGACTGCTCGACCTCGGCGAAGTAGTTGGCGGGGTTGCGGTCGAGGGTGAACTTCCCGATGGTGATCTCGGGGTAGTCGCTGTGCGGCCAGACCTTGGTCAGGTCGAAGGGGTTGAAGCGGTAGCCGGCGGCGTCCTCGAACGGCATGATCTGCACGTTGACGGTCCAGGACGGGTGGTCGCCGCGCTTGATCGCCTCGAACAGGTCGCGGGTGTGGTAGTCGGGGTCGGTGGCCGTCAGGGCCTGGGCCTCGGCCGCGGTGAAGTTGCGGATGCCCTGGTCGGTCTTGAAGTGGTACTTGACCCAGAACTTCTCGCCGGCGGCGTTGTACCACAGGAAGGTGTGGGAGCCGAAGCCGTGCATGTGCCGCCAGGAGGCGGGGGTGCCGCGGTCGGTCATCAGGAAGGTGACCTGGTGGGCCGATTCGGGGTGCAGGGTCCAGAAGTCCCACTGCATGTTGTGGTCGTGCAGGTGGTTGTCGGCGCGGCGCTTCTGGCTGTGGATGAAGTCGGAGAACTTCTGCGGGTCGCGGATGAAGAAGATCGGCGTGTTGTTGCCGACGATGTCGTAGTTGCCGTCCTCGGTGTAGAACTTCAGGGCGAAGCCGCGGGGGTCGCGGGCGGTGTCGGCGCTGCCGTTCTCGCCGGCGACGGTGGAGAAGCGCAGGAACAGCGGGGTCCGGGTGCCCTTCTGGAAGAGCTTGGCCTTGGTGAACTGGCTGACGTCCTCGGTGATGTGCAGGAATCCGTGGGCGCCGCCGCCCTTGGCGTGCACCACCCGCTCGGGGACGCGCTCCCTGTTGAAGTGGGCCATCTTCTGGATCAGGTAGTGGTCCTGGAGCAGCAGGGGGCCGTTCGGGCCGACGGAGAGCGAGTGGTCGTCGCTCGGTGCGGGGATGCCCGCGTCGTCGGTCGTGAAAGTCATGGCGCGTTCCTCCGGATGATCATTCTTGGCAGCTCGGGCAGACGCCCCAGAACGTGACGTCGGCTTCGTCCACGACGAACCCAGCCGTGTCGACGGGGTCGAGGCAGGGTGGCCGCCCCACCGCGCAGTCGACGTCGGTCACGGTGCCGCACGCCCGGCACACGAGGTGGTGGTGGTTGTCGCCCACCCTGGCCTCGTAGCGCGCCGGGCTGCCCATGGGCTCGATCTTGCGGACGAGACCGGCCCCGTGCAGCGCGTGCAGCGAGTCGTAGACAGCCTGGAGGGAGACCTGCCCGACGCGATCACGCACGCCCCGATGCACGTCGTCCACGTCGAGGTGGTCGCCGGCACGAACGGTCTGCATGATCGCCAGCCGGGCGGCGGTCACCCGCAGCCCGGCCTGACGGATCAGGTCGTCGTCCCCCATGCCGGACAACCTATGCGCTAAACCTGAATGATTCAAGTAAAGGAATTATCCAAGTCTAGGCGGCGGCCGGAACGCGGCGCCGGACGAGGAACAGCGAGCTCAGCCCGGCGAGCACGGCCAGGGCCGCCATGGCGAGGGCCGTGGCCAGCGAGGCGGAGGCCGAGGCGGCGGCGTCCTGGTCGAGGGAGATGAACAGCGTGCCCACGGTGGAGACGCCGATGACCTGGCCGAGCTGCATCACGGTGAGCAGCGCGCCGCTGGCGTCCGCCGCGTACGCGTCGTCCACCTGCTCGGTGGCCATGTTCGTCACCGCGACCTGCACGCCGAGGCCGGCGCCGATGAGGGCGCTCATGAGCGCGTACCCGAGACCGCCGCCGGAGGCCAGGCCGAGCCCGACGTAGGCGGGGGCGGCCACCACGTAGCCGACCGGCACCAGCGGGCGCTGCAGCCGTACGGGCAGGCGCGGCCAGGCGAGCCCGACCAGGCCGAAGGCGAGGGCACAGGGCACCAGCATCATGCCGGAGGCCAGCGGCGACAGGTGCAGGTCACCCTGCAGGTGCAGGGCGGAGGTGAACAGGAACGCGCCCCACGTGGCCGGCCCCAGCAGCAGGATCGCCAGCCCGGGACGCATGCCGGGCGCGCGCAGCACTCGCGCGTCCACCAGCGGCCGCCCGCCCCGCGCGGTCACCCACCGCTCGATGCGCACGAACGCGGCGAACGTCACCGCGCTCAACCCCATCGAGACCCAGCCCCACACCGGCCAGCCGAGGTCGCGGCCGAGCACCAGCGGCACCACGAACAGCAGCACGGCGGCCGACAGGGTCGCCAGGCCGAACGGGTCGAGCCCGGTACGGCCGCCGCCCTCGTCGGCCGGCAGCACCCGGAGCCCCGCCACCAGCAGCAGCGCCCCGATCGGGACCAGCGTCAGGAACACGACCCGCCAGCCCAGGCCGAGCCCCAGCAGGATCCCGCCGAGCGCCTGGCCCACCACGATGCCACCGCTGATCACCAGCGACCACAGGCCGATCGCCCGGCCCCTGGCGGCGCCGTGATAGTTGCGCTGGATCAACGTCAGCACCTGCGGCATCATCATCGCGGCCCCGGCGCCCTGCAGCAGCCGCGAGGCCACCAGCCAGCCCGTCGAGGGAGCCAGGCCCGCGGCGAGCGTGGTGATGGTGAAGACCGCCAGCCCGCCCAGGAACGCCTTGCGGTAGCCGAACAGGTCACCGAGCCTGGCCCCGGTGATCAGCAAGACAGCGTAGACGATGGTGTACCCGGCGACGATCATCTGCAGCCCGGCCCCCGAGGCATGCAGGTCGCTCTCGATGGTGGGGGTGGCGACGTTCACGATGTTGACGTTCAGGATCGCCAGGAACTGCCCCACGAGGATGATCGCCAGGAGCAGGCCGCTGGCCTTGGGAACGGCTTCCTGTGTCTGGGTGTTCACAGGAGGGGAGAAAGCGGCAGATCTCGACATGATGTTCAGTTTGCCGCCATCCTGGTACCAGTAACGAGAGCCTATTTATACTGGTACTGATGCTAACTGGATAAGCTCCCCTTGTGCCCCCATAGTGGAGAAATGACCGTGGTAGAGGCAAGACGTACCGACCTGTCGGCGTTCCTGCGCTCGCGGCGGGAGCGGATCACGCCGGAGATGGTCGATCTCGCCCCCGGCCCGCGCAGGCGGACGCCCGGGCTGCGCCGCGAGGAGGTCGCCCAGCTCGCCGGGGTGGGGGTCACCTGGTACACGTGGCTGGAGCAGGGGCGGCCGATCAACGCCAGCCCGCAGGTGCTCGACGCGATCTCCCGCACGCTCAGGCTCGACAGCGCCGAGCGCCACCACCTCTACCGGCTGGCCGGGCAGGCGGCCGATCCGATCCCCGTGAACTCCGGCCAGGTGACGCCCGAGATGCAGGGGATACTCGACCGGCTCGGCGACATGCCGGCCTGCGTGTCCAACAGCCGGTGCGACGTGCTGGCCTGGAACGACGCGTACGCCGCCCTGTTCCCCGAGCTGGTCGGGGCGCCGGAGGGGGAGCGCAACTCGCTCTGGCAGGCCTGCGTGTACCCCGCGCCCATGACGCGGCTGCTCGACCGCGACCACGAGCTGGCCCGGGCGGTGGCCGTCTTCAGGGGCGCCTACAGCCGGCATGCCGACTCCCCGTGCTGGCAGGACTTCGTCCGCCGGCTCAGCGCGGAGAGCGCCGAGTTCGCCCGGTTGTGGGCGCGGCAGGACGTGGCCGATCCGGGGCCCAGGGTGAAGGGCTACAAGCACCGGGAGCACGGCAGGCTGCGCTTCAGCACGACCAGCCTGACGGCGATGCCGGAGATCCGGCTGATCGTCTACACCCCGATGGATGACAAGACTCGACTGGCTATGTCCAGGTTGATGAGCATTAGGGAGCCTGCGCGGTAATCCGCCCCACATGGCATGCTCGATCCCTGTAAGACAGGTTTCGAGCGGAAGTGGCGGCAGATGAGACTCCCCCATGCCCTCCCGGTGATCGCTGTCGTCGGATTACTGGCCGCGTGCTCGGCGGCGCCCGAACGCCAGCTCCAGAGCAAGGAGGTGGCCGCCACCCCGGAGCAGGCGGAGGAGAGGACGGCCAAGCCGACCCCCGAGCGCGAGCCGTTCACCATCGCCTTCGGCGGGGACGTGCATTTCGAGGGCATCCTGCGGCCACGGCTCAACAATCCGCGCACGGCGCTCGGGCCGATCGCGAGCGTGCTGCGCAAGGCCGACTTGGCGATGGTGAACCTGGAGACGGCCATCACCACGGGAGGGACGCCGGCGCCCGGCAAGCAGTACACGTTCAGGGCGCCGTCGAGCGCGCTGACCGCGCTGAAGGCCGCCGGGGTGGACGTCGCCTCCATGGCCAACAACCACGGCATGGACTACATGGAGACCGGGCTGGCCGACTCGCTGGCGGCGGTCAAGCGCAGCAGGTTCCCCGTGGTGGGGATCGGGGCGGACGCGGCGCAGGCGTACCGGCCCTTCCGCAAGACCGTGAACGGCAACCGGGTGGCGATCATCGGGGCCACGCAGGTGCTGGACGCGGAGTTCATCCAGTCGTGGACGGCCACGGCGGACCAGGGCGGGCTGGCCTCGGCGAAGAACGAGCCGGCCCTGTTGCGCGCGGTACGCCAGGCCCGCAAGAACTCCGACACCGTGATCGTCCACCTGCACTGGGGCACCGAGATGCAGAAGTGCCCCAACGCGGCGCAGCTCTCGCTGGCTCCCAAGCTGGTCAAGGCCGGCGCCGACGTGGTGGTCGGCGGGCACGCGCACATCCTGCTCGGCTCCGGCTACCTCGGCGACGCCTACGTCAACTACGGCATGGGCAACTTCGTCTTCTACAACTCCAACCCCGCCACCACCGGCAGGACGGGCGTGCTGACGCTCACCATCAACGGTCGCAAGATCTTGAAGGATTCGTGGACTCCGGCCACGATCCAGGGGGGTATCCCGATCCCGATGACGGGGCCGGCCCGCACCGGTGCCGTGGCCGACTGGAAGGCGCTGCGTTCCTGCACGGGCCTGGCCGCCCGGCCCTGATCGATCTATTCTACTGGACAATTCGTCCAATAGGAGGTCGCGATGCGGATGGTCGAGTCCGGTGACGTGCGGCTGGCGGTGTTCGAGGAGGGCGATCCCGGCAGGCCCGCCGTGCTGCTCCTGCACGGCTACCCCGACACGCATCGTGTCTGGGACGAGGTGGCCGGGCTGCTGCGCGACCGCTTCCACGTGGTGCGTTACGACGTGCGCGGCGCCGGGGCGTCGACCGGGCCGGCGGACCGGCGCGAGTACGGGTTCGACCGGCTGATCGGCGACCTGGAGGCCGTGCTCGACGCCGTGGGACGGGCCCAGGTGCACCTCGTGGGGCACGACTGGGGCTCGCTCCAGGGCTGGGAGGCGCTGGGCCGGCCGGGCGTCAGGGACCGGCTGGCCTCGTTCACCAGCCTGGGCGGGCCAGGGCTGCGGCAGGCGGCGGACTTCACCCGGCACGGGCGGCGGCGCGACGTGGCGGTGCAGCGGGCCAGGTCCTGGTACATCGGGGCGTTCCGGCTCCCGGTGCTGCCCGAGCTGGCGTGGCGGTCCGTGCTGCCGTGGCTGGTCACGCGCGCCCTGCGCGGCGACGGCATCGCGCCGCGGGCGGGTCATCCGGCGGCGACCCTGGTCAGGGACGGGATCAACGGGCTCGCGCTCTACCGGTGCAACATGCCGGGCTCCGGGCTCGATCCGCGCGTGCCCGGCGTGCCGGTGCAGATCGTCGAGGCCACGCGCGACGCGTACGTCACCCCGGCGCTGCTGGCCGCGGTGGGGCGGTGGGCGCCCAGGCTGTGGCACCGGAGGATCGTGGCCGGGCACTGGGCGCACCGGAGCAGGCCCGAGGCCGTGGCCGGGATGATCGCGGAGTTCGTGGAGCACGTCGAAGGCGGGCCCGCGAGCGGGGAGTTGCGGCGCGCGCGGGCGGCCGGGGCGTTCGGCGGGCGGCTGGTGGTGGTCACCGGCGCGGGGTCCGGGATCGGGCGGGCGACGGCGCGGGCGTTCGCGGCGCACGGGGCGGAAGTGGTCTGTGCGGATATCGATATCGACGCCGCGAAGCGGGTGGCGGACGGTATTGCGAGAGACCTTCGGATTACGGCTTACGGCGTGCAGGTCGATGTGGCGAATGCCGCTGCGATGGAGGATTTTGCGCGAAATATCATCACTGAATATGGCGTGCCGGATATTGTGGTGAACAATGCGGGGATCGCCGTCGCGGGGGCGTTCCTCGACCATACTCTCGACGACTGGCGCAGGACCATCGACGTCAATCTGTGGGGCGTCGTCCACGGCTGCCGGCTCTTCGGCGCCGCCATGGCCGAGCGGGGCCAGGGCGGGCACATCGTCAACGTCGCCTCCCTGGCCGCGTTCGCGCCCTCCCAGGTGCTGCCGGCGTACTCGACCTCCAAGGCGGCCGTGAAGATGCTCAGCGACTGCCTCAGGGCCGAACTGGCGGGTCACGGCATCGGGGTCAGCACCATCTGCCCCGGATTCGTCTCCACCGGCATCGCGAGCCACGCCACGTACACGAAGGAGAGCCTGCGCGCGCAGGCCGTACGGGGGCTGGCGCGGCGCGGATACCCGCCGGAACGCGTGGCCGCGCACATTCTGCGGGCCGTGCACAGAAACCAGGCGATCGTCCCCGTGAACGCCGAGGGGAAAATCGGCTATGCGCTGTCCCGGATTTCGCCGCGAGCGATGCGCGGGCTGGCCCGGTTGAGCAAATTGGCGGGTAACGATCGCCCATACAGGAGAAGATGAATCCGTGTCTTCGCCGCAAATGGACGACGAGTGCGTCCACCCCAACGCCCTCAGGCGGCAGCCAGCACAGCGCCGCAGCGCCCGGCGCGTCGAGCGCATGCTCGACGCGTGTGCCGAGCTTCTCGACGAGACCGGTTACGAGGCCCTGTCCACCACCCGCATAGCCGAGCGGGCGGGCGTGGCCATCGGATCCGTCTACCAGTTCTTCCCCGACAAACGGGCCATCACCCAGGAGCTCACCCGGCGCAACGTCGAGGAGTTCGTCCGCAGAGTCGATCGCAGGTTCCTCGAGGAGGACTATCGCGGCTGGTGGGAGGCCGTCGACGCGATCATCGACATCTACGTGGACATGCACAGGACGGTCTCCGGCTTCAAGAGCCTGCACTTCGGCGACGTCGTCGACCTCAACCTGCTCGACTCCGACTCCGACAACAACACGGTGATCGCGGGACGGCTGCGCGGCCTGTTCCTGAAGGAGTTCGGGCTGGCCGACAGCCCCGAGCTCGACCTGGCCGTGCTCGTGGCCGTCGAGGCGGGCGACGCCGTGCTGAAGCTGGCCTTCCGCCGAGATCCCGAGGGCCGGCCCGAGATGATCGACGCGGCCAAGCAGCTGATCAGGGGGTTCCTGACCCGCCAGCTCAGATCCTGGTCGCCGCGCTAGCGCGGGGAGTCGTAGACGGCGACGGTCAGGGTGCCGGGGCGGCGCTCGTACTCGGGGATCGGGGACGAAACCCTGACCTTGATGGTCGCCGTGCCGCCGGGGCCAGGTAGGTTCTTGCGGCCCAGGACGGTGTAGCCCTGGCTGTGGGTGGTGGGCGGGGCCGCGCAATCGCCGCGCAGTTCCTTCTCCAGCCGGCCGTTGACGAAGATCTCCTCGCTCAGCCGGCGCGCGATCCCGTCGCCGCAGTAGACCATCAGGACCGGCGCCCGTCCGGTGGCGGGGACGGTGAGGGTCACCTCGCGGGTCGCCGGCCAGGTGACGCTCCGCGTGGCGACCAGCCGGTACTCGTCCCCCGACGGGCCGCCGAACGCCTTCGGCGGCGCGACGGGGGGTGCGGGGGTCTTCATGGTGCTGGGAGGAGTCCATTCGTAGACGCCGAACCGCCACGCCTTCGGCTGCTCCCACGACTTCGGCATGGTGATGGAGAACGTGGCCTGCCGCGTGCCCGCGGGCAGCGGGATCACGTCCACGGGCCGGTTCGAGGTGCACGCCGCGCTCAAGCTGGGCACCGGCGTCAGGGCGGCCCACCGCTCGACCGGCTTCTCGACGGTCACGTGCGGCACCGCGCTGGGCGCTCTCGACGGGCAGCTCGCCATGATGGCCAGCGGCTTCCCGCTCACCTTCACCTCGAACGTCACCTCGGACTTCTTCGGCGCGTCCAGCGTCGCCGTGGCGATCCGGTGATAAACCGTGCCGTCCGGCTCCTCGAAACTCGCCGGGAGCAGGTGGGGCGAGACGGCGGTGATCGGGGGGCCGGCTTCGCGGAGCTGGGCCACCTGGGCGGGTGACCATGGCGCGACGAGCATGCCCGCCACCACGACCGACGCGGCGGCGGCCCCGGCGACCGCGACCGCGACCAGACGGCGGCGCCTGGCCGCCCGCGTACGGGTGCGCAGGCGCCCCCACGGGACCGGCCGCTCCAGGGCGGGGCGGCTGCGCTCCTCCAGCAGGTCATGCAGGTCCTGACGGCTGACGGGCACGTCCCTACCCCTCTCTCGCGTACGCGGTCGTGACCGACTCGTCGATCCGCAGCTTGGCCAGCGCCTTGCTGGTCTGGCTCTTGACCGTGCCGACGCTGCAGCCCAGCGTCGCGGCGACCTGGGCCTCGGTCATGTCCTCGAAGAAGCGCAGCACGATCACGGCCCGCTGGCGGGCGGGCAGCCGGCCCAGGGCCTGCCAGACCAGCTCTCGCTCGTCCGCCTGCCCCATGCGGTCGGCGATCTCGGGATGGTCGGGCGGCGCCCCGGTGGTCAGCTCCACCTGCCGCCAGCGCCGCCGCCACCACGACACGTGCACGTTGACAATGATCTTGCGGACGTACGCCTCGTGCTCGTCCCTGATCCGCCCCCAGGCCAGCCACGCCTTCATCAGCGCCGTCTGCACCAGGTCCTCGGCCACCGCCCAGTCCCTGGTGAGCAGGTAGGCCGTGCGGAGCAACCGATGCCACGCCGCCGCGACGAACGCGTCGTACTCCGATCGATCCGCCATGCGAGCCTCTCTCCACCGTCGGTCACCCGTACGACGCCGGTGACCGGCGGGAAAGTTGCCCGCGGGTTACTGCTCGGCCGGCGGCTCGGCCAGCCAGGCCGGCACGTCGCGGAGCCAGCGCTTGCCGTGGTCCCCGAGCGCGGTGGCGGGCACCTGGTGCAGGCGCGGCGTGACCGGCGTGCGCAGGCACGGGGCAGGGAGCGAGACCGCGCGCGTGTCCCTGGCCTCGCGCACGCTGAGGCGGGCCTCCAGCGCCCGCAGGTTGCGTTCGGCGGTCTCGACGGCCTCCAAACGGGCCGACAGATAGCCGGCGACGCCGGGCACGACGGCCGACAGCACGACAGCACAGGCCAGCGTGAAGGTCATCTGCTTGGACATACCCATCACAGTCCCTCCGCTCGCGTGGCGGCAAAGTGACTGGTATATGCCCTGTGACCTGCGCGAACACGCATATGGTGAGCAGGCTTGGGCGAGACGTTACCGAATTTGCACGTGACCGGCGATGCGGATTGACCGGGCAAAGGCCCGGGTGGCTCGGTAGTCTCGCGGTGTGGCGCATGTGACCCGTGAGCACCTTGATCGTCTGCTTGAGCAGGCGCTGTTGGCCGACGACCACGACTCCCTGGCCAGCCGGCTGTACGACGTCGCTCTCGACTACTCGTCCGGCGACGTTTCCAGGGCTTCGATCCTGGTTCTCGCCGCCGAGGAGTGGCGAGCGGCGGGGCAGCCGGCACGCGCGATGGAGTGTTTCCAGCGCGCGGTCGAGGACGGTGGCGAGGCGGGTTTCGACCCGCGTGCCGGCATCGCCGACACGCTCTTCGAGCTCGACAGGCCCGACGAGGCGAGGGAGGTCATCGAGACGATACGCGCGGAGGGAAACGTCTCCACGGCGACGGCTCACACGATCGCCGAGACGCTGGTCGCCTATGGCGATCTCCAGGGGGGCCTCGACTGGGCCACCCAGGCCGCCCTGCGGTGTGACGAGAACGATCCGGAGCAGGTGGCGCTGCTGCGCACCCGCTACCGCATCAGGGTCGATCTCGGGCTTCCCGAGGACGAGCTGGACGAGCTCGTCTCCTGAGGCGGCCGCGCGGCTGCTGGGCCCGCCCGCTGGGGCAGGGCTCGTACAGCCATGCCCGCGTACGCTCCGGCGGATGAGGCGGGGCTGCGCCGGGTCGTGCTCGCCGGAGGGGCCGCGATCCCCGCACGGTCCGTTCGGAGGGACCGCGACCCCTCGGCCAGGGGAAGCCGGGCGTGGCAGGCACGGTCCACGCCCGGACAGGGTGGCTCAGTTCAGCCCGAGATCGCCCACGGCATCGGTGAGCCCGGACGCCCCGGACCCGCCGCCCGGCAGGATCGAGATGCCTTGGAGGCCGTCCACCGCCTTCGGCAGCACCTGGCCGATGAGCTCGGAGCTGACCTCGCTGACCGGCTTCTGCAGGGCCAGCGGCGAGTCGAGCCCGGTGCCGACGACGCGGTTGTGGTAGGGGCCCTGGCCCATGGTCATCTCGTGCGGCAGCCTGCTGTCCAGCGGCGCCCCCGGCACCTCGGGCAGCACCGGGAGCGGCGGGAGCGGCGGCAGGTTCGCCCTGGTCGCCAGATCCGCCACCCCGGCCGGGCCCGGCACCATGGGGAACAGCGCGGGAGAGGCCGAGAACAGCGAGGACAGGCCCCAGGTGGCCCCCGCGCCGCTCACGTCCGCGATGCGCAGCACCTCCTTGCCCGTCGCCACGCCGGTGTAGCCGATGTGCCTGGCCATCTCGCCGGCCGCCATGGCCACCTTGTTGCTCTCGCTGGTGATCATGCGGCTGCCCGCGGTGCCGCTCTGCTCGATGTGCAGCGCGGCTGGGCCGTCGCACGTCGAGACGACCGAGCTGGGCGACAGCACCGCGGTCTCGGCGCAGTTGCCGGCCGTGGCGGCGCCGGCGAACAGCCAGCTGACGCCGGCGGTCAGAGCGGCCACCGCGATCATGCTCCGGAACTTCTGGAATGACACCGCACGTCCCCCTGAGTCGATGTCGGTGATCTGACGAACGCTGAACGTAGTCACCCGCCGGGCCGGGGGAGCACCGCTTGTCCGAAGAGTGGGGCGAACCTTACCGAGCGGGTGGCCCGATGACCGTGCCATGACACGCCGGAGCCCGGGGATCGCCAGGATCCCCGGGCCCCGGAACCGGGCTCTAGGCCGCTCGCTGGACGAGCAGCTCGTCGTCGCCCAGCTCCACCATGACCTTGTCGCCGTCGGCGACCTCGCCGGACAGCACCGCCTTGGCCAGCTTGTCGCCGATGGCGGACTGGACCAGGCGGCGCAGCGGGCGGGCGCCGTACAGCGGGTCGTAGCCCGTCAGCGCCAGCCACTCGCGGGCCGCCGGCGTGACCTCCAGCGTCAGCCTGCGGTCGGCCAGGCGCCTGGCCAGGCGCTCGACCTGGAGGTCGACGATCTGCGCCAGCTCCTCCGAGCCGAGCGCGTCGAAGAGGATCACGTCGTCGAGCCGGTTGAGGAACTCCGGCTTGAACGAGCTGCGCACCGCCCCCATCACCGCCTCGCGCTTCGCGCCGTTCTCCAGCGCCGGATCGACGAGGAACTGCGAGCCGATGTTGGAGGTCAGGATCAGGATCGTGTTGCGGAAGTCGACCGTGCGGCCCTGGCCGTCGGTCAGCCGCCCGTCGTCGAGCACCTGCAGCAGGATGTCGAACACCTCGGGATGGGCCTTCTCGACCTCGTCGAGCAGCACCACGGTGTACGGGCGCCGCCTGACGGCCTCGGTGAGCTGGCCGCCCTCCTCGTAGCCGACGTAACCGGGAGGCGCGCCGACCAGCCTGGCCACGCTGTGCTTCTCGGAGTACTCGCTCATGTCGATGCGGGTCATCGCCCGCTCGTCGTCGAACAGGAACTCCGCCAGCGCCTTGGCCAGCTCGGTCTTGCCCACGCCGGTGGGGCCGAGGAACAGGAACGAGCCCGTCGGCCTGTCGGGGTCGGCGATGCCGGCCCGGCTGCGGCGTACGGCGTCGGAGACGGCCTGTACGGCCTGCTGCTGGCCGATGAGGCGCCTGCCCAGCTCCTCCTCCATGCGCAGCAGCTTGGCCGTCTCGGCCTCCAGCAGGCGCCCGGCGGGGATGCCGGTCCACGACGAGATCACCTCGGCGATGTCGTCGGCGCCGACCTCCTCCTTGACCATGGCGTTCTCGGGCGGCGCGGCCTCGGAGGCGGCCTTCAGCGCCTGCTCCAGCCGGGGCACCTCGGCGTACATCAGCCGGGAGGCCGCCTCGAAGTCGCCGTCGCGCTGGGCCCGCTCGGCCGAGCCGCGCGCCTCGTCGAGCTGCTTCTTCAGCTCACCGACCTTGTTGAGGCCCGCCTTCTCGTGCTCCCAGCGGCCGACGAGGGCGTTGAGCTCCTCCTGGCGGTCGGCCAGCTCCTGGCGGAGCCGTTCGAGCCGCTGGACGGAGGCCTCGTCGGTCTCCTTCGACAGGGCCAGCTCCTCCATCTTCATCCGATCCACGTTGCGCTGGAGCTGGTCGATCTCCACGGGACGGGAGTCGATCTCCATGCGCAGCCGCGACGCGGCCTCGTCGACCAGGTCGATGGCCTTGTCGGGGAGGAAGCGGCTGGTGATGTAGCGGTCGGACAGCGCGGCGGCGGCCACCAGCGCGCCGTCGGCGATCTGCACCTGGTGGTGGGCCTCGTAGCGGCCCTTGAGCCCGCGCAGGATCGCGATCGTGTCCTCGACCGTGGGCTCGCCCACGTAGACCTGCTGGAAGCGGCGCTCCAGCGCCGGGTCCTTCTCGATGCGCTCGCGGTACTCGTCGAGCGTGGTCGCGCCGATCATGCGCAGCTCGCCGCGGGCCAGCATGGGCTTGAGCATGTTGCCGGCGTCCATCGCGCCCTCGGCGGCCCCCGCGCCGACGACGGTGTGCAGCTCGTCGATGAACGTCACGATCTGCCCGTTGCTCTCCTTGATCTCGGAGAGCACGGCCTTGAGCCGCTCCTCGAACTCGCCGCGGTACTTCGCGCCGGCCACCATCGCGCCCAGGTCGAGCGAGATGAGCCGCTTGTTGCGCAGCGACTCCGGCACGTCGCCGGCCACGATGCGCTGGGCCAGGCCCTCGACGACCGCCGTCTTGCCGACGCCGGGCTCGCCGATGAGCACCGGGTTGTTCTTGGTGCGGCGGCTGAGCACCTGGACCACGCGGCGGATCTCCGTGTCGCGGCCGATCACCGGGTCGAGCTTGCCGCCGCGGGCCCGCTCGGTCAGGTCGACGCCGTACTTCTCCAGCGCCTGGTAGGTGTCCTCAGGGGTCTCGCTGGTGACGCGGGCGTTGCCGCGTACCTTCTCGAACGCGTCGAGCAGCGCCTGCGGCGTCGCGCCCTGCGACTTGAGCAGCTCGGCCGACTGGCCCCCGTCGGCGGCCAGGCCGACCAGGAGGTGCTCGGTCGAGACGTAGAGGTCCTCCAGGCGGTTGGCGTGCTGGGCGGCGGTGTTCAGCACCGTCAGGAGCTGGCGGGAGCTGGACGGCGCCCCCACCGTCGAGCCCTGCGCCTTCGGCAGCGCCGCGAGCTGCTCCTCCGTGCGGGCCCGCACCGTGCGCCAGTCGGCGCCGACGGCCTCGAGCAGCGGCACGGCGGTGCCGCCCGTCTGGGAGAGCAGCGTGGTCAGCAGGTGGGCCGGGGAGATCTCCGGGTTGCCCTCCGCGGCGGCACGCCGCATGGCACCCGAGAGCGCTTCCTGGCTCTTCTGGGTGAGCTTGTAGTCCATGTCCTTCTAGGCCCCCGGTGGCAGCTCGTAGCGGATCAAGGCTCTGACCATGCGCATCTCGGCACGCAGGCGGTGAACCTCCTCGCGCAGCCGCAGGGCTTCGTTCTCGAGCTCGAGAATCCGCTTGATCCCCGCGAGGTTGATGCCCTCTTCCTGGGAGAGCCGCTGCACCTCGCGGAGCTGGATGATGTCTCTCGTGGAGTAGAGGCGGCCGCGCCCCGCCGTACGCCCAGGACTGACCAGGCCGAGCCGGTCGTACTGCCGCAGCGTCTGCGGGTGGAGCCCGGAGAGCTGCGCGGCCACCGAGATCACATAGACAGGGGTGTCGTCTGACAGGTCGAAGTAGTTGGCGTCCATCGGCTTACTCGCTTCTGGCTCGCTGAATGAGCTCTGCGCGCGGGTCGTCACTCGCGTGCGCGGTGTTGAACTCGTTGAGCAGCTCACGCGACTTGTCGTCGAGCGTCTTCGGCACGACCACCTCGACGCTGGCGAGCAGGTCGCCCTTGGTGCCGTCCTTCCTGGTGACACCCCTGCCGCGGACGCGGAACGTGCGCCCGTTGGGGGTGCCCGCGGGAATGCGCAGCGTGACCGGCAAGCCCTTGAGGATCGGCACCTTGATCTCGGCACCCAGCGCGGCCTCCGTGAACGTCACGGGGACCGTGATCGTCAGGTTGTCGCCCGCCCGGCCGAACACGGCGTGCGGCTTGACGTTCGTCTGGATGTAGAGGTCGCCCGCCGGGCCGCCGTTCTCGCCCGGCGCCCCCTTGCCCTTGAGCTTGACCCGCTGGCCGTCGGCCACCCCCGCGGGAATGCGCGCCTGGATGGTGCGGGTGCTCTTGGCGCGGCCGCTGCCCTCGCACACGGGGCAGGGGTCGTCCACGAGCAGCCCGCGGCCCTTGCAGTCGCGGCAGGGCTCGGAGAAGGCGAAGTTGCCGAGGTTGCGGCTGGCCGCGCCGGTGCCCTCGCAGGTGGGGCAGACCCTGGGGGTCGTGCCCGCCTTGGCGCCGGTGCCGCTGCACGCGGTGCAGGCGGCGGAGCTGGTCAGCCTGAGTGACACGGTGGTGCCCTCGACGGCTTCGGTGAACGTCAGCGTCACCTCGGACTCGACGTCCTGGCCACGCCGGGGGCGGGTCGTGCCGGTGGTGCGGCCGGTGCCGCCCCCGCGGTTGAACAGCCCGCCGAACAGGTCGCCGAGCCGCTCGCCCGCGCTCCCGCCGTGACCGGTCTGCTGGGCGGTGCCGCCGAACAGGTCACCGAAGTCGAACGGGAAACCGCCACCGCCTGGACGCTGACCGCCCACCCCGGACCCGAACAGCGTGCGCGCCTCGTCGTACTCCTTGCGGCGCTTGCTGTCGGACAGGACGTCGTACGCCTCGGAGACCTCCTTGAACTTGGTCTCCTTGGTCGCGTCACCCTGGTTGGTGTCGGGGTGGTACTGCCTGGCCAGCTTCCGGTAGGCCTTCTTGATCTCGTCGGCGGTGGCGGTCTTGGGCACACCAAGGACGGCGTAGTAGTCCTTTTCCAGGTAGTCCTTGGTGCTCATCTACGGCCCTTCGTCCTAATGCCTTAGTTTTCGTCGTCATCGGACGCGGCAGGGGCGTCCTCGGGCTCGGCGACGGCCACCCGCGCCGGGCGCAGCACCCTGTCACCCATCCGGTATCCAGGCTGCAACACTTCGACGGCCGTTGGCTCGCTCACGTCCGGCGAATAGCTGTGCATCAGCGCCTCGTGGACGGTCGGGTCGAACGGCTCGCCCTTCTGCCCGAAGGCGCTGAGGCCCAGCTTGGTGAGCGCCGACTCCAGCGACTCCGCCACCTTCGCGAAGCCGCCGGTTAGCTCACCGTGGTCGCGGGCCCTGCCGATGTCGTCGAGCACGGGCAGGAGGTCCGTCAGCGCTCCGGCGACCGCTTGCTCACGCACCGCGGCGCGGTCGCGCTCGACCCGCCTGCGGTAGTTGACGTACTCGGCCTGGAGGCGCTGCAGGTCCGCGGTCCGCTCGGCGAGCTGGGCCTCCAGCTCGCCGTTGCCGGCCGGGGCGGGCGCCTGCTCGGCGCCCTCCTGGACGTCGGCGGGGACGGACTCCCTGACCTGACCCGTCTCCGGGTCGATCTTGCGGTTGTCGCGGATCACCGGCTCCTCGTGCCCGTTGTCACGCGGCGGCATCACTGGTCCTTCTTCGGCTGGTCGTCGTCGACGATCTCGGCCTCGACCACGTCGTCATCGGCCTTCTGCTGGTCCTGACCGGCCGTGGCGTCCTGCGGGGCGCCCTCGCCGCCGGCCTGCTGGCCCTGGCTCGCGGCGTAGATCGCCGAGCCCATCTTCTGACTGACCGTGGCGAGCTTCTCCGCCGAGGTGCGGATGAGGTCGGTGTCGGTGCCCTCCAGAGCCTTCTTCAGCTCGGCCAGGGCGTCGTTGACCTCGGTCTTGATCTCGCCGGGGACCTTGTCGTCGTTCTCGCGGAGGAACTTCTCCGTCTGGTAGGCCAGACCGTCCGCGTTGTTGCGGACCTCGGCCTCCTCGCGGCGCTTCTTGTCCTCCTCGGCGTACGACTCGGCCTCGCGCATCATGCGCTCGATGTCGTCCTTCGGCAGCGCCGAGCCGCCGGTGATCGTCATCGTCTGCTCCTTGCCCGTGCCCAGGTCCTTGGCGGAGACGTTGACGATGCCGTTGGCGTCGATGTCGAAGGTGACCTCGATCTGCGGGATGCCGCGCGGCGCCGGCGCGATGCCGGTCAGCTCGAAGGTCGCCAGCTTCTTGTTGTAGGAGGCGATCTCGCGCTCGCCCTGGTAGACCTGGATCTGCACCGACGGCTGGTTGTCCTCGGCCGTGGTGAAGACCTCGGAGCGCTTGGTCGGGATCGTCGTGTTGCGCTCGATGATCTTGGTGAAGATGCCGCCCTTGGTCTCGATGCCCAGCGACAGCGGGGTCACGTCGAGCAGCAGGACGTCCTTGACCTCGCCCTTGAGCACGCCGGCCTGGAGCGCGGCGCCGATGGCCACGACCTCGTCGGGGTTGACGCCCTTGTTGGGCTCCTTGCCGCCGGTCAGCTCCTTGACGAGCTCGGAGACGGCGGGCATGCGGGTCGAGCCGCCGACGAGCACGACGTGCGCGATGTCGGAGACCTTGATGCCGGCGTCCTTGATGACCTGGTGGAACGGGCCCTTGGTGCGCTCGAGCAGGTCGGCCGTCAGGCGCTGGAACTCCGAGCGCGTCAGCTTCTCGTCGAGGTGCAGAGGGCCCTCGGAGGAAGCCGTGATGTAGGGGAGGTTGATGTTGGTCTCGGACTGGCTGGACAGCTCGATCTTGGCCTTCTCGGCCGCCTCGCGCAGGCGCTGGAGCGCCATCTTGTCCTTGGCCAGGTCGACGCCGTGCGCGTTCTGGAAGCGCTTGACGAGCTCGTCGACGACGCGCTGGTCCCAGTCGTCGCCGCCGAGGTGGTTGTCACCGGAGGTCGCCTTGACCTCGACGAAGCCGTGGCCGTCCTCCTGGCCGACGTCGAGCAGCGACACGTCGAAGGTGCCACCGCCGAGGTCGAAGACGAGGATCGTCTGGTCCTGCTCCTTGTCGAGCCCGTAGGCGAGGGCCGCCGCGGTCGGCTCGTTGATGATGCGGAGCACGTTGAGGCCCGCGATCGTGCCGGCTTCCTTGGTGGCCTGGCGCTGGGCGTCGTTGAAGTAGGCCGGGACGGTGATCACCGCGTCGGTGATCTTCTCACCCAGGTAGGCCTCGGCGTCCTGCTTGAGCTTCTGCAGGACGAAGGCGCTGATCTGCTGGGGCGAGAACTTCTTCCCGTCGATCTCCTGGGACCAGTTGGTGCCCATCTCGCGCTTGACCGAGCGGATCGTGCGGTCCACGTTGGTGACGGCCTGCCGCTTGGCGACCTCGCCGACGAGGACCTCGCCGTTCTTCGCGAAGGCGACCACGGACGGCGTGGTCCGCGAGCCCTGCGCGTTGGCGATGACGGTGGGCTCACCGCCCTCGAGGATCGAGACGACGGAGTTGGTCGTCCCAAGGTCGATACCTACCGCACGTGCCATGAGTACGTCCTTGTGATCAAAGTTGAGTCGGTTGGACTCAACCTATGGATGCGTGTCGTCTTTGTCAAACGACTTGAGCCTACCCGACTCAACCTCGATGAGCGTGAAAGCATTCCCGCCGAGAGGGCAAGAACGGGCGTGACAGTGCACAACACGCGTAACGGGCCTGAGCGGTTAGGGGTTCCTCCTGATCTGCCTCCCGATCTGTTCGACACGCACTTCGCCGAGATCCACCGCTACATCGCGCGGCGGCTGTCGGAGGACGTGGCGGACGACCTCGCGGCCGACGTGTTCCTCATCGCGGTCAGCGGGGGCTACGACGCCTCGGTGGGCGCCGTGCGGCCGTGGCTGTACGGGATCGCCACCAACCTGGTGGCGCGGCACCGCCGTACCGAGATCAGGCGGTGGAAGGCGATCAGCCGGTCGGCCGAGCGCGACGGCGGCAGCCACGAGGACGAGGTGGTCGACAGGGTCGCCGCGGCCCGCTTCACCGGCCCGCTGGCGGGGGCGCTGGCCGGGCTGAAGCAGCGCGACCGCGACGTGGTGCTGCTGGTCGCGCTGGTCGGGCTGAGCCACGCCGAGGTGGCCGCCGCCCTCGACATCCCCTACGGAACGGTCGCGTCCCGGCTGAACCGGGCGCGCAAGCACCTGCGCAAGGCGCTGGGCGGCGTCAACCCGCTGAAGGAGGGCTCCGATGGATGAGCTGGACCTGCTGAACCGGGCGCTGCCTGACGCGCGCCCGCCGTCCCCGGCGGTCGTGGCGCGCGCCCGCGCCCGCGTGGCCGCCGGGGCGGAACCCGCGCGCAAGGTGCGGCGCCCGTGGGGGCGGTCGTGGGCGTTGTGGGCGGCGCCCGCCACGGCGGGGATCGTGGGGGTGGTCTTCGCACTGGTGGCGAACCTCGCGCCGGCGCCGGTGGCCGTCCGTCCGGCCGATCCCCGCCAGGCCTTGCTGGACCTGGCCGACCGGGTGGAACGGCTGCCCGCGGAGGAGGGCGCGTACTGGCGGCAGACCGTCACCACCGGACACCGCATGCGCGCGGGGACGTACACGGTGCAGGTGACGTCGGAGGCGGACTACTGGCATCCGCGCGACGGCGGGGACCCGGCGCTGGCGCGGTGGACGATGCCCGCCGCCCGGCCCGGCTCGCCGGCCGACGAGCGGGCCTGGCGGGCGGCCGGATCGCCCGGCCGCGTCACGCCGGACTGCCCCAGTGGCTCCGCCACGCTGGAGTGCAAGGCGGTGCCGGTGGCCGGCAAGGCGCGGCCCGGCTGCGTCTACACCTGGGGCGTCAGGCGCGAGAACGTCCTGCCCGAGGAGCCTGAGGACGGCGTCACCCTGGCCGACCTGGACGCGCTGCCCACCGGGCCGGACAAGCTGGACGCCTACCTGCGCGACCAGCACCGGGCTCTCGAGCGGCGGGGCACGTCCCAGCCGGTCGAGACGTACGTGCTCTCGACGGCGATGAGGCTCCTGAGCCAGCCGCTGCGCCCCGGCCAGCGGGCCGCGGTGCTGCGCCTGCTGGCCGCCCATCCGTACACCGTGGTGGGCGGCACCGTGATGGACCCGCTCGGCAGGAAGGGCCTGTCGCTGACCTTCACGAACCGGGAAGGGCTGAAGGTCAACTGGTACGCGCAGGGCCGCTCCACCCTCGTGCCGACGATCACCCGTTACGTCATCGACCCCGGCACGGGCGTCGCGCTGGGCACCGTCGACACCGCGAACGCGGGGGCGCCGGGGCTGCCCAAGGGGGCGGTCATCGTCTACGGCGCCGTCGAGGGCGGCTGGACCGACGAGCGGCCCGACCGTCCAGGGAACTGCTCGGTGCGCCGGTGAAAAGGCGGACCCCCGGAACGGTGGGCGCGTCGCCGGGGGTCCGCTTTCGGGGGATGGCTCGGAGGGGAGTGCTCGTGTCGGGCGCCGGCGCGACGAGGCCGGGCAGCGGAAATCAGGCAGCGTAAGAGCCGTCTCACGGGTTCCCCCATGGGAGCGTGACCTCGTCCCCGGCGCCCCCACGCCATGGTGCTCTGATCGATGTATCGCAAGTAATCGATCATTTGTCACTGGGGTTGTCCATAAGTGGACAACCCGCTACTTGGCGCCGTCCACGATCTTGCGCTTGCCCAGGGACCCCTTGAGCTTGACGGTCGTCGTCTTCTCGACCGCGATCATGATGCACGACATGTTCTTCGCCTTGGGCGACGTGCCCTCGTACAGGGTGATCGTGACCTTCTTGGCGGTCTCCTTCACCTTGACCCGGTCGAGCACCGTGCACGGCTCCACCCCCGACCACCAGGTGAGCTGCACCTTCTTGCCCTTCGAGACCGCCTTGGCCTTGGTCCAGCGGATCTTGTGGACGTTGATGGCGTTGCCGGTCGGCTTGACCGGCTGGGGGTCCTTCGCCGCAGGGGTGGTGGTCACCGGGTTCGAGACCACCGGGTTCGACACGGCCGGAGGCTTCTGCGCGGCCGAGGTGGAGGCCCGCTCGGCCGGCGGGGCCGCCGAGCCGCAGCCCGTGGCGAGCGCCAGACATCCGGCCAGGAGAGTCGCTGTCATTGTCCGCATACCCTTACGACGGATCACAGCGCCCGCCGGTTCAGGTGACTAGTGTGGGTCGCGTGCTCCGACAGGCCATGCTCGCCCTTTCGAAGAGCCGGCGCGCCGAGCGGCTCGTCACCACCTCCCCGCTGACCGCGGACGTGGTCAGGCGATACGTCGCCGACGACATCGGGGCCGTGGTCGGCGCGCTGACCCGCGACGGGCTGCTGGTCAGCGCCGACCACCTCGGCGAGGAGGTGAACGACCCGGCCCAGGCCGAGGCGGCCGTCGCCACCTACGTCGCGCTGCTCGACCTGCTGCCCGCGGGCTCCGACGTGTCGGTCAAGCTCACCGCGCTGGGGCTGCGGCAGTCGCGGCGGCTCGCGCTCGCCAACGCCGCCACCATCTGCGCGGCCGCGACGGGCAAGGGCGTCACGGTCACGCTCGACGCCGAGGAGCACGACACGATCCCCGGGCTGCACGCCGTGCACGCCGCGCTGCGCAGGGACCATCCCGACGTGGGGGTGGTCGTGCAGGCGTACCTGCCGGACTCGCTCGACCGCTGCGAGAAGCTGGGCGGGGCGCGGGTGCGGCTGTGCAAGGGGGCGTACACGGCGCCCGGCGCGTACGCCAGGCCCGCCGACATCGACCGCTCCTTCGTGCGGTGCCTGAAGGTGCTGATGGCCGGCACCGGCTACCCGATGGTCGCCACCCACGACCCGCGGCTGCTGCGGATCGCCTCCGCGCTGGCGGTGCTCGACGGGCGTGACCTGAGCGGGTTCGAGTACCAGATGTTGTACGGGGTGCGGCCCGACGAGCAGGTGCGCCTGGCCGGGCTGGGGGCGCGGGTGCGCGTGTACGTTCCCTACGGCTCCGACTGGTACGCCTACCTCATGCGCAGGCTGGCCGAACGCCCGCGCAACCTGGCCTTCTTCCTCCGCTCGCTGCTGTCGCGCGGCTGACCGGCCCCGGCCCCCGCTCTCCCGGCCGCCGTGGCCGACGGCAGCCGATAAGCTCCAGGTCAGCGTCTACTTCCTCCGATACTTCCGCCGAGGGGCCGAAATGATCGCGATTCTGGGCACGGGCAAGATGGGCGAGGCTCTGCTGTCCGGGCTGCTGCGCGCCGGGTTCAAGCCGGGCGACATCATGGCGACCACGCGCAGGGCCGAGCGCGCGGAGGCGCTGCGCGAGACGTACGGCGTGCGCACCGTGTCCAACGCCGAGGCTGCCAAGGCCGCCGACACGCTCATCCTGGCCGTCAAGCCGCAGGACATGGGGACGCTGCTGGCCGAGATCGCCCCCCACGTGCCCGCCGAGCGGCTGGTGATCTCCGCGGCGGCCGGCATCACCACGTCGTTCGTCGAGCAGCGGCTGGGGGTGGAGGTGCCGGTGGTGCGCGTGATGTCGAACACGCCGATCCGGTTCGACGAGGCGATGAGCGTCATCTCGGCGGGGGCGTACGCGGGGGAGGAGCACCTGAAGCTGGCCGAGGGGCTGCTGAAGCCGGTCGGCAAGGTGCTGCGGATCCCCGAGTCGCAGCAGGACGCCGCGACGGCGCTGTCCGGGAGCGGGCCCGCCTACTTCTTCTACCTGGTCGAGGCCATGGTGGACGCGGGAATCCTGCTCGGCATGCCGCGGGCCGCCGCGCTCGACATGGTCACCCAGTCGATCGTGGGGGCTGCGGTGATGCTGCGCGACTCGGGGGAGCATCCGGTGATCCTGCGCGAGGCCGTCACCTCCCCGGGCGGGACGACGATCGCCGCCATCGCGGAGCTGGAGCGCCACAGCGTGCGCGCCGCCTTCCTGGCCGCCATCGAGGCCGCCCGCGACCGGGGGCGTCAGCTCGCGTCGGGGTGATGCCGCCCGCCTCATGCCCGAAACCCACCCATCCGTTACGGCAAGCCGGCGTCACCGCCCCCCGCCGCACGTGGCTGAGGGCCTCCAGGAGAACGCCCGCTGAACCCGCACGTGGCCGGCCGCCGTTACGTGCGTCTTCTTGACCGTCTGGGTGGTTTCCCGAGGCCGGGCCGCGATCCGCCACGCGGACGCCCGAGCGGGCGCTTGTGCGGGCAGGTGGCGGGGATCCACGATGGGTCGGGTGACGATTCGTTACGGGGCCGCCCCGTTGCTCGTCCTGTTAGCGCTGACCGGCTGCACCGCTGAGGAACCGGCGACCGTCCAGGTCGCCGACGTTCGGCGGGCGCCGGTCACCGAGGTCGTCGAGGCGCCCGCCACCATCGGGGCGCGGGCCTCCGCGACGCTGCGCTCGCCCGCCCAGGGCACGATCGCCAGGCTCCACGTCCGCGACGGCGACCGCGTCCGCAAGGGGCAGATCGTGGCCAGGATCCGCTCGCCCCAGGCCGAGGACCAGCTCCGCCAGGCCCGGCAGGCGTCCGAGATGGCCACTCCGGCCCGCTTCAGCGCCCCGAGCGTGCGCCTGCCGTCGTTCGACACCCGCGCCTTCGACCGCAAGGTGGCGCGGCACTTCGCCAGAGCCCGCCAGGAGGCCGCGAAGGTCGAGGACAAGCGGGCCCGCAAGCAGCTCATGAACGCCATCGACCTGGCCAGGACCCAGCACCGGGCCCAGACCAGGGCGCTGGCCTCGATCACCGCCCAGCTCAACCGCTCCATCAGCGGCCTCATGACCGGCGTCACCAGCGGGCTGTCCAGCTCCATGGCCTCGCTGCAGGCCGCCTCCAGGTCCCAGGCCAGGGCCGCGGTCAAGGTGGCCGAGCGGACGGTGCGGTCGCTGACCGTCAAGGCGCCGTTCGCCGGGGTCGTCACGCTCGGCCGGGTCTCGGGCGGTGGCGGCATGCCCGGCGGCGTCGAGAGCCTGCTCGGCCGGCTCCCCGGCGGGAGCGGGCAGCAGCTGCCCTCGGTGCCCTCCGGCGGGTCCGCTCAGGGGACACCGGTGGCGGCCGGGGTGCCGGTCTCGGCGGGCGACCCGATCGTCACCGTGACCGACGTGTCCGAGCTCACCCTGGACGCCGACGTGGACGAGACGGACGTGCTGCTCGTGCGCGAGGGCGTCGAGGCGGAGGTCGAGCTGGACGCGGTGCCCGGCGCCACGTACGCGGCCGCGGTGACCGGCATCGGCGTCGCCCCCATGGAGGGCACCACCGGCGGCGTCAGCTACCCCGTACGACTCAGGATCGGCACCGGCGCGTTCGACGACGGCTCCGAGGCGCCGACGCCCAAGCCCGGCATGAGCGCGGTGGCGCGGCTGACCGTGCGCGAATCGCCGTCGGCCGTCGCCGCGCCCGCCTCGGCCATCGTCTCCAGCGGGCGCGAGAGCGTGGTCTGGGTGGTCGGGAACGGCGTGGCCCAGCGGCGCGTGGTCAAGCTCGGCGCCCAGGGGGACGCGGTGGTGGAGGTGCTGAGCGGGCTGTCCGTGGGCGAGCGGATCGTGGTCAGGGGAGCGGACTCCGTACGGGCAGGGCAGACCCTCCCATGACCGGCGGGCCTGGGAAGGATGATCCGGCCGGCGGGGCCCGGAGGGGAGAGGCGGCCGGCGGGCCCGCGATCGAGGCGGTCGAGCTGACCCGCCGCTACCAGCTCGACGGCGTGGCCGTGGAGGCGTTGCGGGGCGTCTCGCTGCGGATCGGCCAGGGCGAGTTCGCGGCGGTCGTCGGCCCGTCGGGGTCCGGCAAGTCCACGCTCATGCACCTGCTCGGCTGCCTCGACCGCCCGTCCTCGGGCGTGCTGCGCGTGGGCGGGGTGGACATCTCGCGGCTGTCCGACGGGGAGCTGGCCGAGCTGCGGAACAGGACGATCGGGTTCGTCTTCCAGTCCTTCCACCTGCTGGCCAGGACGACGGCGCTGGACAACGTGGCGCTGCCGCTGGTCTACCGGGGGCTGGGCAGGGCCGAGCGGCGGGCCAGGGCCCGTGCGGCGCTGGAGTCGGTGGGGCTCGGGCACCGCCTGCAGCACCGGCCCTCGCAGATGTCCGGCGGCGAGCAGCAGCGCGTGGCCATCGCCAGGGCGCTGGTGGGCGAGCCCGAGGTGCTGCTGGCCGACGAGCCCACCGGGAACCTCGACACCGCCAGCGGGGCCGAGGTGATGGCCATCCTCGACCGGCTCAACGCCGAAGGCGGCATGGCGGTGGTGCTGGTCACGCACGAGGCAGAGGTGGCCGCCCACGCCAGACGGCAGATCCACGTGCGGGACGGCCTGATCGAGCGGGACGACGGCCCAGGAGGGGCGACGGCCTCATGAGGGGCGGTTCGTGGGGGGTGGCGGTTCGTGAGGGGTGGCGGTTCGTGAGGGGTGGCGGGTCATGAGGGGTGCCGGGTCGTGAGGAACGGTGAGGCGCTGGCCATGGCGATGGAGGCGCTGCGCGTGAACCGGCTGCGCAGCGTGCTCACCATGCTGGGCGTGATCATCGGCGTGCTGGCCGTGGTGATCCTCGTGGCCATCGGCACCGGCGCGAAGGACGAGATCGAGAAGCAGATCTCCGGCCTCGGCACGAACATCATCCTCGTCGTCCCTGGCCGCATCAGCCTCGGCGCCGCGCCCACGCAGAGCAAGCTCGGCCTGGCCGACGTGGCCTACGTGCGGCGGGTGGTGGGCGACCCGTCGAAGGTGACGGTGTCGCTGCAGTCGGGCGAGACCGTGCGCGTGGGCAGGACCGAGGCGTTCGTCACGGTGATCGGCACCGATCAGAACCTGGTCAACATCTTCGAGCGGCCCGTGGACAAGGGCCGCCCGCTGAGCGAGACCGACGTGGACACCCGGCGCAGGGTGGCGGTGCTCGGCTCGGAGGTGGCCGACCGGCTGTTCGGCGAGCTGGACCCGATCGGGCGGCAGGTGACGGTGGCGGGGGCGAGGTTCCGGGTGGTCGGGGTGTACGCCACGGTGGGGCAGACGTTCGGGCTCTCCCGCGACCAGGAGATCCACATCCCGGTGACGACCGCGCAGCGGCTGCTGGGGATCGAGCGGATCAACGGGATGGCGGTGGGCGCGTCCGGGCCGGACGAGATCGATCCGCTGTCGGACCGGGTGACGGCGGCGCTGCGGGACAGGTATCCGGGCGAGCAGTTCTCGGCGGTCACGCAGACCGCGCTGCTCGGCACGGTCGGCAGCGTGCTGGGCATGCTCACCGGCGTGCTGGCGGCCATCGCGGGCATCTCGCTGCTGGTCGGCGGCGTCGGCGTGTCGAACATCATGCTGGTCAGCGTGCGCGAGCGGACCAGGGAGATCGGGCTGCGCAAGGCGCTGGGCGCCAGGCAGCGTGACATCCTGGCGCAGTTCCTGATCGAGGCGGTGCTGCTGACGACGATCGGCGGGCTCATCGGGATCCTGCTCGGGGTGGGCGGCTCGCTGGCCATCGCGGCGCTCACCGAGGTGCCGGCGTCGATCACGTGGTGGTCGATCGCGCTGGCGTTCGGGGTGTCGGCGGCGGTCGGGGTGTTCTTCGGCGTGGCGCCGGCGCGAAGGGCGGGCCGGTTGGACCCGGTGATCGCCCTTCGCGCCGAGTGAGCTCCCAGCCGTCGCGGCCGGGCCCGTGATCGCCGCCCGTGTCGAGCTCAGGCGTCGCGCCGCTGCATGAGGACCGCCCCCGCGATCGTGGCGACGGCGATCCACGCCAGGTAGACGCCGAACCCGCCCCACGGTGTCAGCGACTCGCTGCTCTGTCCGGCGACGAGCAACTGGCCGGCGTTGGTGGTGAAGTACTCGGCCACGGTCCTGCCCCACTGCCCGGGAAGCTGGTTGGCCACCTGGGGCAGCACCAGCATGAGCCCGATGGCCGCCACGATCGCCCCGGGCGTGTGCCGGACGAGCGTCCCGAGCCCCAGCCCGAAGATCCCGCAGGCGGTCAGGTAGAGCGAGGACCCGATCAGCGCACGGACGACCTCGCCTGTCGCGAGCTCCGGCGGCTGGGTGAAGGCCAGCCCGACGCCGAGCGCGGCGGCGGAGGCGAGCGCGGAGACGACCAGCGAGGTCGCCCCGAACACCACGAGCTTGCCGGTCAGCAGCTTCATCCGCTTGGGCACGCTCATCAGCGAGGTGCGGATGCCGCCGGTGCGGTACTCGCTGGAGATCACCAGCACGCCCAGCGTGGCGATGGCGAGCTGGGCGAACATGATCCCGAGCAGGCTCGCGGCGACGGCCTGACCGGCGGGGATCGGCCCCTCGGCGTCGTTCTTGATGGAGGCGCTGAGCAGCGCCGACAGGCCCACCATCAGCCCGAAGGCGGCCGCCAGCGTCCACACCGTCGAGCGCACCGAGCGGATCTTCGTCCATTCGGACCTGAGGATGTCGATCATGCCGAGAACTCCAGACTGTCCTTGGTCAGCTCCATGTAGGCCGCCTCCAGCGAGGGCTGCACGAACGTCAGCTCCTCCAGCGGGATGCCGGCCCTGGCCGTCAGGGTGCCGATCTCCAGCGTGCTCATCGCGGTCACCCGCAGGTGGTCGTGGTGCAGCTCACCGACCTTGACCAGCTCGGCCACCTCGGCCAGCCGGGGCGAGCGGACCCTTACGTAACCCTGGGAGCTGCGGCCGATGAACTCCTGCACGCTCGTGTCGGCGATCAGCCGGCCCCTGCCGATGACGATCAGGTGGTCGGCGGTCTGCGCCATCTCGCTCATCAGATGGCTGGAGACGAACACCGCCCGCCCCTGGGCCGCCAGCTCGCGCATGAACGTGCGGATCCACAGGATGCCGTCGGGGTCGAGCCCGTTGACGGGCTCGTCGAACAGCAGGATCTCGGGGTCGCCGAGCAGCGCCGCGGCGATGCCGAGCCGCTGCGACATGCCCAGCGAGAAGCCGCCGACCCGCCGCTTGGCCACCTCGCGCAGCCCGACGGTCTCCAGCACCTCCTCCACGCGGGAGGCCGGCAGGCCGTTGCTCTGCGCGATGGCGAGCAGGTGGTTGCGGGCGCTGCGCCCGCCGTGCACGGCCTTGGCGTCGAGCAGCGCGCCCACCTTGCGCAGGGGATGCCGCAGCTCGGCGTAGGGGCGCCCGGCCACGAGCACGGACCCGCCGGACGGGCGGTCGAGGCCGAGGATCATGCGCATGGTGGTCGACTTGCCGGCGCCGTTGGGCCCGAGGAAGCCGGTCACCTGACCCGGCTCGACGTCGAACGACAGGTCCGCGACGGCCATGGTTGAGCCGTAGCGCTTGCTCAGGTTCGTTGCTCGAATCGCGGTCATGGTGCAAGCGTGCCGTCGCGCCCGCCGGTTTTCTTCCTGCCAGGGAACCGTTCGCCGGGCGGCGGGCTAGGACCGTGGTCCTACTCTCCAGGGTGGACCAGCGCCGCCTCGTAGGCGATGATCACGGCCTGCGCGCGGTCCCTGACGCCGAGCTTCGCGAACAGGCTCGTCACGTGGTTCTTCACGGTCGAGGGGGAGACGGCCAGGCCGGCGGCGATCTCCGCGTTCGACCGGCCGCGGGCGATCAGTACGAGGATCTCCCGCTCGCGGTCCGTGAGCCCCGACAGCTCGGCGGGTGCCGTGCGCGGGGGCGAGGTGCGGACGAACGTGCCGATGAGCCGGGTCAGCAGGCGCGGCGCGACGGCCGACTCGCCCCGGTGCACGACGCGCACGCCCTCGATCAGCTCCTCGGGGGAGACGTCCTTGGGCAGGAACCCGTCGGCGCCCGCCCGCAGCGCCGCCACCACGTTCTCGTCCAGGTCGAACGTGCTCAGCGCGAGCACCCGCACGCCGGGCAGCTCCGTGGTGATCAGCTCGGTGGCGCGTACCCCGCCCATGCCGGGCATGTGCAGGTCCATCAGCACCACGTCGGGGCGCAGCCGCCTGCTCAGCTCCACGGCCTGCTCGCCGTCCGCCGCCTCGCCGACCACGCTCAGGTCGGGCTGCGCGTTCAGCATGAGCTTGAAGCCCGTACGCACGAGCGCGTAATCGTCGGCCAGCAGGACACTGATCATGCCTTCTCCAGGGGTAAGCGGGCGTGCACGCGGAAGCCGCCTTCGGGCCTGGGGCCGGTGGACAGCTGGCCGCCGCACAGGGCGACCCGCTCGGCCATGCCGCCGAGCCCGAAGCCCGGCGTGCCGTCGTCCTTCGGCAGGCCGTCGTCGAGCACCTCGACCTCCACGGCCGAGGCCCCGTAGGCCAGGCGCACGCTGGCCCTGGCGCCGGCCGCGTGCTTGCGGGTGTTGGTCAGCGCCTCCTGCACGATCCGGTAGACGGCGTGGTCCACGGCGGCGGGCAGCTCGACGGGCTCTCCCGTCACGGCCAGGTGGGCCGGCAGCCCCGCGGACCTGGCCTCCTTGATCAGCGCGGGCAGGCGGTCGGCGCCCACCCCGGTGGCGGCGTCCGGCCCCTCGTTGCCGTCGGCCCGCAGCACGTCGAGCAGGCGGCGCATCTCCGACATCGCCTGGCGGGCGGTCTGCTCGGCGCTCTCCAGGGCTTCCCTGGTGACCGCCTGCTCGGGCGGCAGCGTGGCACGCGCGCCGCCGACCAGCGCGTTGATCACGGTGATGTGGTGCGCGACCA
Source organism: Nonomuraea sp. NPDC050202 (assembly GCF_040656115.1). Taxonomy (NCBI): domain Bacteria; kingdom Bacillati; phylum Actinomycetota; class Actinomycetes; order Streptosporangiales; family Streptosporangiaceae; genus Nonomuraea; species Nonomuraea sp. NPDC050202. The sequence goes on from NZ_JBFALF010000006.1 coordinate 383,054, forward strand.
CGTCGTGCAGCTCCCTGGCGATGCGCCGCCGCTCGGCGCGCACCGCCGCGTCGGCGGCCTCGCGCCTGCCGCGCTCGTTGAGCTCGGTCCTGAGCCGGACGAGCTGGCCGAGGCCCGCGGGGATGGCGACCATGAACAGGGCCGTCGCCCAGGCGGCCTGGACCGGGGTGCCCAGCTCCATCACGACGGTGTAGAACAGCCAGGTCACCGCCGAGACGATGGCGGTGGTGCGGCCGGTGGTGAAGCGGCTCATGCTGTAGAGGGCGACGGTCGTGGCGACGTTGGGGGAGTCGACGAGACCTGTCAGGATGCTCACCGCGTCCACGGCAGCCACCAGGGCCACGGTCGTGATCGGCCGGTTGCGGCGCATGAGCAGGGGCAGCACGGTCAGCAGGTAGTGCACGTTGCCGAGGGCGAGCCGGGTGTCGCCCAGGACCAGCACGGCGACGGCGCCCAGGATCGACGGGATGGTGAGCACGATCACCAGCGTCCGGTCGGAGACCTTGGGACGCTGGAAGAATCGCACGATCTTCATGAGGGTCCGCACCGCGCGCACGATCAAACCCTAGTTCAGGACATGTCGGCGTTGCTGGGACGTTCTACCGCGCCGAGCCCGGGCTACAACCGGGCGTCTGCCCTGCGGTAACGTCGGCGCAAGGCGAGGGACACGCGGAGGGGTTGGCATGAGCCGGTCGGCACGGGTGATCTGGGACGACGCTCTCACCTCCTACAACTTCGGCCCGAGCCATCCACTTGCCCCCGTGCGGGTGGAGCTCACCATGGCGCTCGCCCGCGAGCTCGGCGTGCTCGACAAGGTCGAGATGGCCGGCTGCGGCCCCGCGAGCGACGACGAGCTGGCCATGGTGCACGACCGCGCCTACATCGAGGCCGTCAAGCGCGTGTCCGCCACCGGCAGGCCCGATCTGAGCGTGGGGCTCGGCACGAGCGACAATCCGGCGTTCGCGGGCGTGCACGAGGCGTCCGCGCTGATCGCCGGGGCCTCGCTGGCCGCCGCCCGCTCGGTGTGGGAGGGCACGGCCGAGCACGCGGTCAACGTCGCGGGCGGGCTGCACCACGCGATGCCCGCCGCGGCGAGCGGGTTCTGCGTCTACAACGATCCGGCGCTGGCCATCGCGTGGCTGCTGCGGCAGGGCGCGAGCCGCGTCGCGTACGTGGACGTGGACGTGCACCACGGCGACGGCGTGCAGGCGGTGTTCTACGACGACCCCAGGGTGCTGACGATCAGCCTGCACGAGAGCCCGCGCACGCTGTTCCCCGGCACGGGCTTCCCCGAGGAGACCGGGACCGCGGGCACGGCCGTCAACGTCGCGCTCCCGGCCGGCACGGGCGACTCCGGCTGGTTGCGGGCCTTCCACGCGGTGGTGCCGCCGCTGCTGCACGAGTTCCGGCCCGAGATCCTGGTGACCCAGCACGGCTGCGACAGCCACGCGCTCGACCCCCTGGCCAACCTCATGCTCAGCGTCGACGGCCAGCGGGCCGCGTACGCGGCGCTGCACCGCCTGGCCCACGAGACGGCAGGCGGCCGGTGGATCGCCACCGGCGGGGGCGGCTACGAGCTGGTGCAGGTGGTGCCGCGGGCCTGGACTCACCTCATCGCCGAGTTGTCGGGGCATCCGGTCGATCCCGCCACGCCGACGGGTCAGGGCTGGCGGCAGTTCGTACGGGAGCGTACGGGCGAGACACCGCCGCTGACCATGACGGACGGCCGAAACCCGGAATTTCGCGACTTGTCCGGTGGTTATGATCCAGCGGACCCCATTGACCGTGCGGTCATGGCGACCCGAAACGCGGTGTTCCCCCTGCACGGCCTCGATCCGATGCCCTGACCGAGGCGCACGGCCTCGCTCCGTAGCCCTGACGAGGAAGAACCAGTGCTGAGCCGCGACGAACTCAGAGATCATCTTGTATACAGCCGCATAGCCGGCGATGTCGCGACCCCCCGCGAGAACAACCTGGACCACTACAGCTCGCTGGCCAACGGCGACCCCTACTACGCGCTGGGCCTGACCTTCGACCAGCCGTGGTCGTACCGCGACATCCTCGCCCTGATGGCCAAGTCCGCGGGCGTGGTCTCCGACCCCGACCACCGCTGGGGCCAGGACACCATCGACCCCGACCTGACGATCGACGCGATCGACGCCATGGCCGAGCGCATCGCCTCGGTGCTGTCGCGGCCGGAGCCGCGCATCCTGTTCGCCACCGGGCACCCCACCGGCATCCTGGCCATCCACCTGACTCTGGCCGCCTTCTGCGCGGCGAAGGGCGCGCGGCTGCTGTCGCCGGCCGAGGGCTGGACGTACGCGGGGTCGGGTTTCGGTCGTCCCAGAAGGATCCGTTATCTCCAGGACATCGCCATGCTCGACGACCGCGGCGCGCTGGTGCACACCCACGACGCGGCCCCGATGCGGCACATGCTGCACGAGCTGGACGGCGACCACCCCGACCTCGTGATCGCCGACCACGGCTGGGCCGGAGCGGCAGGGGAGGCGGGTGTGCCCACAGTGGCGTTCGCCGACTGCAACGACCCGGGGCTCTTCGTCGGTGAGGCGGAAGGCAAGCTTGACGTGGTCGTGCCACTCGACGACAACGTGCTACCCCGCTACTACGCTCCGTTGACCGAGAGGTTGGTCACAGGAGTCTCACGCGCCCTTTGAGTCTAATTCGGTCATCCGCATACCGTCTTTTCGCGCCTGCATTCCAAGAGGCTCGCTGTCCCTTTGCCAACTTTTGACGGGGCTCCGGCGACTCTTATGTGTGGCAACTTGGACAGTTCCAACGTCCAAAAGTGGTGCTCGGGCAGGCTGCTGGCCAGCGATTTCGCTGGTTCGGCTGACAGATGACTCCGGCAGTTGAGAAACTAGGGGGTTTGCGCACCCGGAGTCCCGACTTACGCTGACGGCAGTACACGTGCGTGAGCAATGGCACCAGTGGGGATAACCCGGAAACACGTGCGGAAGAGGCGTCCGATGGGTGCAGGCGAAAGACCTCTCAGCGAGGTGAAGTTCCTGACCGTCGCAGAAGTGGCGACGGTCATGAGGGTGTCCAAGATGACGGTGTACCGGCTCGTTCACTCGGGCGAGCTGCCGGCCATCAGAGTCGGCCGATCGTTCAGGGTGCCTGAGCAGGCGGTACACGACTATCTGCGGGAGGCCTACATCGAGGCAGGTTGACGTAGCGACACGCCGAGTCGTGTCGTGAGTGCTCTCGCGGGAGAGGCCCGGCCGCCGCTGATGCGGCCGGGCTCTCACCCCCCGAGGGGCGATCTACCGTGGATCGCCGGTAGTCTGTGAGCCGGTGTGCGCTCGCACTCCGGTTCAGACGTGCTATCAGTACCTGGGGGTCCCGTGGGCTCTGTGATCAAGAAGCGCCGCAAGCGGATGGCTAAGAAGAAGCACCGCAAGCTGCTCAAGAAGACGCGCATCCAGCGGCGTAACAAGAAGTAACCGACGCAGCTGCGAGGCGCTGATGACCCACACCGTGCTTGTCACCGGGGTCTCGCGCCACATCGGCGCCCGGGTGGCGAGTGCTCTGGCGGCGGACCCGGACATCAGCCGCGTCATAGGAGTGGACACCGTGCCGCCCCCCTCGCTGACGCGAGACGGCGGCATCTCTCTCGGCCGGACGGAGTTCGTCCGGGTCGATCTGCGCAGCCCTGACATCGCTCAGGTGATCGCGGCCGCGGACATCGACACCGTTGTGCACATGAGCCTGGTCAGCGCTCCGTCGCGAAACGGCGGCAGGGCGGCCATGAAGGAGCACAACGTCATCGGCACCATGCAGTTGCTCGGTGCCTGCCAGCGGTCGGCGACCGTGCGACGTGTGGTGGTGCGCTCCACCACCGCCGTCTACGGCTCGTCGCCCCGGGATCCGGCGGTGTTCACCGAGGATCTGGAGCCGCACGACGGCCCGATCCACGGATACGCCAAAGACGCGGCCGAGGTCGAGGGTTACGTGCGGGGCTTCGCCCGGCGCCGCCCCGACGTGGTCGTCTCGCTGCTGCGCTTCGCCAACTTCATGGGTCCTGGCGTCGACTCGCCGCTGACTCGTTACTTCACCCAGCCGGTGCTGCCGACCGTGTTCGGCTTCGACCCGCGGCTGCAGTTCGTCCACGAGGACGACGCGGTCGAGGTGCTGCGCCGGATGGCGACCGAAGATCACCCCGGCACGTTCAACGTGGCCGGGGCGGGCGTGTTGCTCCTGTCCCAGTGCGCCAGGCGGGCGGGGCGGCCGAAGCTGCCGCTGTTCTCGCCCGCGTTCAAGGTGCTGGGCGGCGCCGTGCGCCAGATCGGGCTGGTCGAGTACTCGCCCGAGCAGGTCCGCCTGATGTGCCACGGCCGCGCGGTCGACATCTCCCGGCTGGAGGCCGAGCTGGGCTGGAGGCCCAAGTTCACCACCGGCGCGGCCTTCGACGACTTCCTGCGCTCGCGCGGCCTGCGGCCGCTCGGAGGTGTGCGCGCGTGAGCGTCCCGCAGCACGACCCGGAGGTGTGCGCGTGAGCGTCCCCCACGGGGAGGAGGCCCGCGTGATCCCCATCAGCGCGGCCCCGTCCTTCGAGCAGCAGCCCTCCGCCGACGAGCTCGCCGAACGGCTGGCCAAGCTGCTGGCCTTCCTGCGCAGGCGGATGACGGGCGACTACGAGGTCGACGAGTTCGGCTACGACGCCGAGCTGACCGACAAGGTGGTGCTCGAGCTCATCAGGCCGCTCTACACCCACTGGTTCAGGGTGGAGACGCTGGAGCTGAAGAACATCCCCGACGACAGCGGCGCGCTGATGGTCGCCAACCACTCCGGCACACTGCCGCTGGACGCGCTGATGTTGCAGGTGGCGCTGCACGACGAGGCCGGCAGGCCGCTGCGGCTGCTCGGCGCCGACCTGGTCTACCAGCTCCCGCTGCTGAGCCACCTGGCCCGCAAGACCGGCCACACGCTGGCCTGCCGAGAGGACGCCGACCGGCTGCTGCGCAAGGGTGAGCTGGTCGGGGTGTTCCCCGAGGGCTTCAAGGGCGTCGGCAAGCCGTTCTCCGAGCGCTACAAGCTGCAGCGCTTCGGCCGCGGCGGCTTCGTGGCCTCGGCCATCCGCGCCGGGGTGCCGATCGTGCCCACCGCGATCGTGGGCGCCGAGGAGATCTATCCCAAGATCGGCGATCTGAAGTTCCTGGCCAGGATGCTGGGGCTGCCCTACCTGCCGATCACCCCGTTCTTCCCGCTGCTGGGGCCGCTCGGCCTGGTGCCGCTGCCGTCCAAGTGGATGATCGAGTTCGGCGAGCCGATCCGCACCGACGAGTACGAGCCGTCCGCCGCCGACGATCCCATGCTCGTCTTCAACATCACCGACCACGTGCGCGAGGTCATCCAGCAACTCCTCAACGAGCTGCGGCTGCGCAGGGGGCACGCCTTCCCGCCCTTTCTCTGACGATCGGGTGCAACCGCTCCGATCCCCCCGGTGTTCTTCGCACGGATTTCACGGAACACCGAAGGGACAACCCTCATGGATCTGCAGCTTTCCGGCCGCGTCGCCGTCGTCACGGGCGCGTCCAGGGGCATCGGCCTGGCCGTCGCCCGCACCCTGGCCGAGGAGGGCGCCCACGTGGTCGCCGCCTCCCGCACGCCGTCCGACGCCCTCGCCGACGCCAAGGTGACGCACGTCGCGGTGGACCTCATGGACCCGGCCGCGCCCGCACGGGTCGTCGAGCGGGCCGTGGAGCAGTTCGGCGGGGTGGACATCCTGGTCAACAACGCCGGCGGGCCGCCGCCCGGAGCGACGCTGCCGCGGGCCGGGTTCATGGCGCCGGACGACGCGGACTGGGCGGCGATGTTCGAGTTCAACCTGTTCGCGGCGGTACGCATGATCCGGGCTGCGGTGCCGTACATGCTGGAGCGGGGCGGCGGCTCGATCGTCAACGTCTCCTCGACCATGGGCAGGCAGGCCGGCGCCGTCAACGTCGACTACAGCGCCGCCAAGGCGGCCGTGCTGGCGTTGAGCAAGTCCTTGTCCGCCGAGTACGCGCCGCAGGGCGTGCGGGTCAACACGGTCACGCCCGGGGCGGTGCTGACGGACTGGTGGACGAAGGAGGGTGGCGCGGCCGAGGTCTTCGCGGGCATGGTCGGCGCCGACAGGGACAGCGTGATCAACGAGGTGGCTCCTACGATGATGGGGCTGGCCACCGGCAGGCTGGTGCACCCGCAGGAGATCGCCGACGCGGTCGCCCTCCTCGTCTCGCCCCGCTCCGGCAGCACGACCGGCGCCGAGTTCGTGATCGACGGAGGCCAGCTGAAGGAGATCTGAACCCGATCGGCGGGTTGTGGCAAGACATCCGTGACCGATCCCCCGCAGAAGGGCGGAGATGATCACGCAACCCGCCGTCAGGGGTGCGGACGCCGACCTCGTACGGGCCTCGTGGACGGAACCCGAGGCCTTCGCCGAGCTCTTCGACCGCTACTCCGCCATGCTCTACCGGTACGTCTCCAGACGCCTCGGCCCCGAGCCCGCCGAGGACCTCGTCGGTGAGACGTTCCTGGTGGCGTTCTCCCGCAGGAAGAGCTACGACCTGGCGTACGCGGACGCCAGGCCGTGGCTCTTCGGCATTCTCACCAAGCTGGTCTCCCGCCACCACCGCACCGAGGCGGCCCGCTACCGGGCCCTGCTGCGTGCCCCTGTGGACTCCGAGGTGGAGTCGCCCGCCGACCGGGTGGCGGCCGGGGTGACCGCCCAGGCCGTGCGCGCCGAGCTGGCCGGCGCCCTGGCCGCGCTGCCCGCCAGGGACCGCGACGTGCTGCTGCTGATCGCCTGGGGCGATCTGACGTACGAGGAGGCCGCGCGGGCGCTCGGCATACCCGTGGGAACCGTGCGCTCCCGCCTCAACAGGGGCAGGCGGAAGGTACGTGCCGCGCTCGGCGACGCCAACCCGATGGAGGAGGAGTGACGATGGACGACCTGAAGCTGCTCCAGGACTTCGGGGCGGAGCTGGAGCACCAGCCACCTGCCACGCTCGTCCGCCAGCGCGAGCGGTTGCTGCGTGCCCGGCCCCGGCGCAGGTGGCCGGGATGGTGGACGGCCGGTCTCGTGGCCGTCGCCACGGCCGCCGCCGTCGCGGCGCCGGTGGCGTTCGTCGCCACCCGGCACACGGCCGCACCGCCGGCCGGCACGGACACGGTGGACATGAGCGGCACCAGGAACGTGCTGGTGATCGGCTCGGACACGCGCGAGGGCGAGGGCAACAAGAAGTACGGCCCCGAGTCGGCCAGGCAGAAGGCGGGCCGCCGGTCCGACACCATCATCATCGTGCACGTGCCCGCGGACCGGAGCAGGGCCACCGCGGTCAGCGTCTCGCGTGACCTGATCGTCGACATCCCGCGCTGCGGCTCGCAGCCCGCCCGGGTGGACCTGATCAACGCGGCGTACGGCTCGGGCGGCGTCGCGTGCCTCCGGACGACGCTGGAGAAGCTGTCGGGGCTGCGCCTGCATCACACGGTCGAGGTGGACTTCGCCGGGTTCAAGGACATGGTGGACGCGATCGGCGGCGTCACGGTCAAGCTTCCCGAGCCTGTGGACGACCGCGCAGCGAAGCTGAGGCTGCCCGCGGGCGAGCAGCTGCTCAACGGCGAGCAGGCCCTGGGCTACGCGCGGCTGCGCCACTACGGTGACGGCTCCGACATCGCCCGCATGAAGCGGCAGCAGGTGCTGGTGAAGACGATGCTGCACAAGGCCCAGCGGAGCCTGGCCGGCGACCCCGGCAAGCTCAAGGAGTTCATGGGCGCGATGCGCGAGTCGGTCGGGACGGACCTCTCGCTGGAGGCGATGTACGAGCTCGGCACCCAGCTCACCGGCACCAGGATGAACTTCGTGGCCGTCCCCTGGGAGCCCTACGCGAAGGACCCGAACCGGCTCCAGCTGAAGCAGCCCGCGGCGCGGGCGCTGTTCGAGTCGCTGAAGTAGGGGCGTTCAGCGGCGGTAGTGGCGGCGCAGGGCGATGCCCGCCGCCACACCGCCCGCCACGGCGCCCACGCCGGCCGCGATCGGCAGTGCCGTCAGCGTGGCCTTGCGCCCGGTGCGGAAGTCCTTGATCTCCCAGTCGTGCTTCCTGGCGTGCTCGCGCAGCTCGCTGTCGGGATTGATCGCCACGGCGGTGCCGACCAGCGACAACATCGGCAGGTCGTTGGCCGAGTCGCTGTAGGCGGTGCAGCGGGTCAGGTCGAGGCCCTCCCTGCGGGCCAGCGCGCGCACCGCCTCGGCCTTGGCGGGCCCGTGGAGCAGGTCGCCGACCAGCCGCCCGGTGTAGACGCCGTTGCTGGTCTCGGCGACCGTGCCGAGCGCGCCGGTCAGGCCGAGCCGCTGCGCGATCACCCTGGCCAGCTCGATCGGCGTGGCGGTGACCAGCCAGACCCGCTGGCCCGCGTCGAGGTGGTGCTGGGCGAGCGCGCGGGTGCCGCCCCAGATGCGGTCGGCCATGACCTCGTCGTAGATCTCCTCGCCGAGGCGGACGACGTCGTCGACCTTGGCCCCGGCGACGAACGCCAGCGCCGTCTCCCTGGCCACCGCGATGTGCTCGGGGTTCTCGTTGCCGCGCAGCCGGAACACCGCCTGCCCCACGGCGAACTTGAACAGGTCGGACGTGGTGAACAGCCCGCGCGTGGCCAGCCCTCTGGCGAAGTGGTAGATCGACGCGCCCCGCATCATCGTGTTGTCGACGTCGAAGAAGGCCGCACCCTGCAGGTCCGGCTCGGCGGGCGCGACGGTGACCGCCGCCTGTGCCGCGACCTCGCCGGCGACCTCGGGCTGCGGTTGCTGTTGTCGTCGCATAAGCCGCCACATGGGCTTCAGCTTACTTACCTACTCAGGGGCGACCAGCCCCTCGATGTAGTCGAGATAGCCCTCTGCCTGGGCGAGCTGGTCCTCGTCGAGCTCCTGGAGCATGGGCTTGACGGCCTCCTCCTGCTCCCGCGCGAATTTCTTGATCTTCGGCGAGCGGGGCTCGGCCCGTTCGAGCCTGCTGATGCCCGCCCGCGTGGACTCCTCCATGTCCTTGAGCGTCTTCTTGACCAGCGGGCCGTCGGCGGAGGAGCCGAGCAGGCTGGCGACCTCCCTGGCGCGGGTCTGGGCCGAGTCCAGCTCGCGCTCGCCGCGTTCGGCGTCGTCGGAGCTGAGATGCACCAGCGTGGTCTCGGCGGCGCGCTTGAGCGGGTACAGCGAGTCGCCCGGCACGGCCTGGTAGGTCGCGAACGAGGAGACCATCAGCGCCGCCGCCAGCCCCACGGCGGCGAGCTGGGACAGCAGCGGCCTGCGCCGCGGGCCGGGCCGGCGGCCCGGCGATCCGGCCGGCTCCGGCTCGGGCTCCAGGGCCCCGGACATCAGCTCGGCGCGCAGCCGCTCCTTGAACGCGACCCCGGGCGCGCCGCCGAGAGGCAGCTCCCGCAGCTCGGTGAGCTGCTCCAGCACGCGTTCGCGCCGCCTGCGCCCGCTACTCATGACGGCTCCCTGACCGACGCGGCCATGACACCTGCCTAACGAGGAGCGGATGGTGGAGGTTACGCCAGATCGTGCTTGAGCGCCCTGGCCAGCGCCCGTACGGCACGGAACTGCAGCGCTTTGATCGCTCCACTCTTCTTCCCCATGATCAGCGCGGTTTCCGCGAGCGAGAGGCCGTGCAGGAAGCGCAGGACGACGCATTCCTGTTGTTCGGGATTGAGGTCTCGTACGGCACGCAGCACCCGGTCGTTGATGATGGCCGTGACCACGGCGTTCTCGGGGATGTGCGAGCCGTCGAGCGGAACGTCGATGACCTCTCCCGTCGGGATCTCCAACCGGTAGCGCCCTGACTTGAAATGGTCGGTCACCAGGTTTCTCGCGATGGTCACGAGCCAGGCCCCGAAGTCGCGGCCCTGCCAGGTGAAGTCGCCGATCCTGCGCAGCGCCCGCAGAAAGGTCTCGCTGGTGAGGTCCTCCGCTAGCGGATGCGAGCCGACCCGGAAGTAGATGTAGCGGTAGACCAGGTCCACGTAGCGGTCGTAGAGCGTGCCAAAGGACTGCGTGCATCCGTTCTTGGCATGCATCACCAGCGTACGCAGGTCACCCGAAATGTCTTCGGAGACGTCTTCGCGCACGGCGAACTCGCCCGTCCGGGCAGGTCCAGCGACCGCTGGCGCCAGCAGCCCGGCGAACGGCGACGAGTCAGGCATCCGGTATCCCTAGGGGTAAGGGGTGCGGCGTGCTCGAACACTCTAGAAATCAACCGGAAAATCCACAATCCACGGAAGTCATGCATGACTAGGCGTAATCGGCGGATACCGTGGTGGACCGACCCGTTCCCTCTTCGGCTACCGGCTGGGAGGCATCGTCCGGCAGCATTGGAGTCACCATGGAGATCCTCGTTGCTGTCATAGCATTTGCCGGTGCGCTCCTGGCCGCCGTTGCGGCCGGTGCCCTGATCCAACGACTGCGCGACGAGCCGGAGGGGTGGTTGGTCGCCTGGACCGTTGCAGTCGTGGGTCTGTGCCTGGCACTGGGCGTGATCGGCTTCGGCTACCTCGCCGGCTTCGGCGGCGTCACGTTCCGGATCTACCAGGTGACGGGATCGCTGGTGGCGCCGCTCTGGCTGGCCATCGGCCTGGTGCAGCTGCTGTCGGAGAAGGTGCCGCCCAGGTTCCTGGCGTGGCTGTTCGGCATCGCGCTGACCTTCGTGTCCGTCGTGATCATGGTCTGGGACCCGCTCAAGACCGACGAGATGGGCACGTCCCTGCCCACCGGCTCGGCGCACTGGAACGTCCCGCCCGCCTATCTGCTGATCGGCGCGCACACGGTCGCCGTGCTCGTCATGCTGGCGATGCTGGTGGTGGCCGGGCTCAAGTGGCGCAACGGCGACGAGTACGACACCGACAACCTGCACGCGACCGTGGTCATCGTCCCGTCGGGGCTGGCCCTCGTGGGCGCGATGAGGTTCCCGGTGCCGGGGCTGTTCACCACGGCACTGCTGGCCGTGGCCGCGGCGGCGGTCTGGTACACCGTGCTGCGGCCGCTGGCGCCGTACGAGGACGACGACGAGGACGACTTCGACGACGACCACGAGGAGCGCTCGCCGCGCCGTGAGGAGCGCTCTCAGCGCCGCGAGGAGCGCCCCATGCCGCTGGACGAGCACCGCATGACGCCCGGCGACCGCCCGATGTTCCGCGACGAGGTCCCGCAGCAGGGCGGCCACCGGGGCATGCCGGAGCCGGTGCCGGTCGCGGACCTGCCGCCCGCGCCGCCGCGCCGCTCGTCGGGGCTGGGGGATCTGGTGGCCGAGTACCGGGCGGGCGACGAGGGCCTCCGGGGGCGGGAGGTCGACTACGCGGCCCGCATGGCCGCGCCGCTCGACGACGGCCCCTCGACCGGCTACATCATGAACGGCGCCCCACCCATGAACGCGCCCGCGAACCCGCCCATGACTCCCCCCGCCCCGGCGACGGGAGCGCTCTTCCCCGGCGCCGACCTGTTCTCGCCCGCCCAGCAGCAGCCCGGCGCGGGCAGGCCCTCGCCGAGCATCTACGGCCTGCTCACCGTCTTCACGATCGTGGACGGCGCGGGGGAGGCGTTCGACCGGCTGGCCGAGGCCACCGTCGAGGCCGTGCGCCGCGGCGAGCCCGACACGCTCGTGTACGCCTGCCACGCCGTGAAGTCGGCCCCGCTGCAGCGCATCGTCTACGAGCTCTACCGCGACGAGGTCGCCTACCGCGACCACCAGAGGCAGCCGCACGTGGAGCGGTTCGTCAGCGAGCGGCAGGCGATGGTGCTGGCCACCAACGTCATCGAGCTCGACGTGAACGCCGCCAAGGTGGTGCCGCTCCCGATGGTCACGTACTGAGGGCGGCCCTCAGCCTGGCCTCGTCCACCCGCCAGAAGTCGTGCTGCACCCCGTCGATCAGCGTGACCGGGATCATCTCCCAGTACTTCTCCTGCAACTCGGCGGACGACTCGATGCTGATCTCCTCCCACGGCACGCCGAGTTCGCCTGCGACCCTGGCGATGACCTCGCGCGCGTCGTCACACAAGTGACAGCCGGGCTTGCCGAGCAAGGTGATGCGATGCATGGCGCTACGGTACCCCGTCGACTTTGTGCATCGGTTCACAAAGGGATTAACCTGAAAGACGGTTCGATTCCGTTCACGCGGTCCCCAAGCCGCCCCTACCCTGGAGCACCGGCACGTGAAGAGCCCGTCCCAGCCCCGTGACCGCGGTATCCCCGAGGCGACGGTCGCCAGGCTTCCGCTGTACCTCCGGGCGCTGCACGGGATGGCCGAGCGGGGCATCGCGACCGTCAGCTCGGAAGACCTCGCCGTCGCCGCCGGGGTCAATTCCGCCAAGTTGCGCAAGGACCTGTCACACCTCGGCTCGTACGGCACGCGCGGCGTAGGCTATGACGTCGAGTACCTCGTCTACCAGATCTCCCGTGAGCTCGGCCTGACGCAAGACTGGGCGGTCGCGATCGTCGGAGTCGGTAACCTCGGCCGCGCGCTGGCCAACTACGGCGGCTTCGTCTCCAGGGGCTTCCGGGTCGCGGCGCTCGTGGACGCCGACCCCGAAGTCGTGGGCGACACCATCGCGGGATTGAATGTGGAGCACATCGACGAGCTGGAAGCCGTGATCAGGCGGCGGGGAGTTTCGATCGTGGTTCTGGCGACACCGGCGGCAGCGGCGCAGGAAGTGTGCGATCGCGTGGTCGCCGTGGGCGTCACCAGCATCCTGAACTTCGCCCCCGTCGTGCTCACCGTGCCCGACAGCGTCGATGTCCGTAAGGTCGATCTATCCATAGAATTGCAGATTCTCGCGTTCCACGAGCAACGCAAGGCTGGGGGGCCACTCATGGCGGTGGACAGTCAATGAGCGTTCTGGCTATCGGACTGAGCCACCGCACCGCGCCGGTGGCGTTGCTGGAGCGTGTCTCGGTGACGGGCGACGCGCTGGTCAAGCTGCTGCACGACGTGCAGCGGGATCCCTGCGTCGCGGAGGCCATGGTGGTCTCGACCTGCAACCGGGTCGAGGTCTACGTCACGGTCGACCGCTTCCACGCCGCCGTCACCGCCATCAGCGACCTCCTGGGCGTGCACACGGGCGTCCCCGTCGAGGAGCTGACGCCGCACTTCTACGTGCACTACGAGGAGCGGGCGGTCGAGCACCTGTTCTCCGTGGTGTGCGGCCTCGACTCGATGGTGGTCGGCGAGGGCCAGATCCTCGGCCAGGTCCGCCAGGCGCTCAAGCTGGCGCAGCGCCAGGGCACCGTCGGCGCCACCCTCAACGAGCTGGTCCAGCAGGCGCTGCGGGTCGGCAAGCGGGCCCAGACCGACACCGGCATCGACAAGCACGGCGCCTCCCTCGTCACCGCGGGCCTCGCGCTGGCGGGCGAGCTGGCCGGGCGGCGCGCCCTGGTGATCGGCGCGGGCTCGATGAGCTCGCTGGCCGCCGCCACGCTGGCGCGCGCCGGGGTGAGCGACATCGTCGTGGCCAACCGCACGTACGAGCGGGGCGCCAGGCTGGCCGAGTCCGTCGGCGGGCGCGCGGTCGAGTTCGCCGCCGTGGGCGAGGAGCTGGCCGCCGCCGACATCGTCATCACCTGCACCGGCGCGGGCCGCCACATCGTCACGCCCGACATGCTGCGCGGGCCCGCGTTCCTGCTCGACCTGGCGCTGCCGCACGACATCGACCCCGCCGTACGCGCCGTGCCCGGCGTCACGCTGGTGGACCTGGAGACGATCCAGGAGTCCGGCATCGGCTCGCGCGAGGGCGACGCCGTGCAATCCGTACGCGCCCTCGTCGCCGAGGAGCTGCGCGCCTACCTCGACGCCGAGCGGGCCGCCAAGGTCACCCCGACCGTGGTGGCGCTGCGCAGCAAGGCGGCCGGCGTGGTGGAGTCCGAGCTGGGCCGCCTGCTCATGCGCGTGCCCGACCTCGACGAGCGGGCCAGGGACGAGGTCGCCATGACCGTCCAGCGGGTCGTCGACAAGCTGCTTCACGAGCCGACTGTGCGTGTCAAGCAGCTCGCCACCTGCCCAGGGGGCGATCATTATGCGGAAGCCCTGCGTGAGCTGTTCAATCTGGATCCGAAGGTGCCCGAGGCCGTGAGGGAGGTGGAGCTGTGACGTCGCGGTCCGGCGCGTTGCGGCTCGGAACCCGCCGTAGCCTCCTGGCGACCACGCAGTCCCAGATGGTGGCCGACGCCTACGTCGAGCGCACCGGGCGGGCGATCGAGCTGGTCGGCGTGACCACGTTCGGCGACGTCACCAAGGCGCACCTGGCGCAGCTCGGCGGCACGGGCGTGTTCGTCAGCGCGCTGCGTGACAAGCTCGCCGAGAACGAGATCGACTTCGCCGTCCACTCGCTGAAGGACCTGCCGACCCAGCAGGACCCGCGCTTCACGCTGGCCGCGCTCCCGGCCCGCCACGACCACCGCGACGCGCTGGTGGGCACGCACAAGTTCGCCGACCTGGCCCCCGGGGCCAGGGTCGGCACCGGCTCGCCGCGCCGTGTCGCCATGCTCAGCGCGCTCCGCCCCGACCTCGAGTACGTCGCGATCCGCGGCAACGCCGACACGCGCATCGGCAAAGTCAATTCCGGCGAGCTCGACGCGGTCGTGCTCGCCTCCGCCGGGCTCGACAGGCTCGGCCGCGGTGCGGAGATCGCGCAGATCTTCGAGGTCGAGGAGCTGCTGCCCGCTCCAGGCCAGGGCGCGCTGGCCGTGGAGTGCCGCGCCGACCGCGCCGACGTGATCGAGTTCCTGCGGGTGCTCGACGACCCGCGTACCCGCTCCGCGGTGACCGCCGAGCGTGCCCTGCTGGCCTCCCTGGAGGCCGGGTGCGCTGCTCCGGTGGGTGCGTTCGCGGTCGATGACGGGCACACTCTGAACCTGACCGCTGTGGTCGTCTCCATCGACGGCCGCGAAACGGTCCGCAAGTCCGCCGCCGGCTCTCCTTCGGAGGCTGCGAACCTGGGCCGCCTCCTAGCGGCCGAGATGATCGCCGAAGGTGCCGACAGATTGATGGGGGAGCATTCCCATTGAGCTCCGATAGTCCAACCTCCGGTTTCGTCGCGTTCGTGGGCGCGGGTCCTGGCGACCCCAACCTGCTGACGCTCCGCGCCGCCGAGCTGCTCGCCAAGGCCGACGCGGTGGTGCTCGACGTCGAAACGCAAACCCCGCTGCTGCGCCACTGCCGCGAAGGCGTCGAGGTCGCCGAGCTGTCCGGCGGCGACTTCGTGCAGCGCGCCGCACGGGGGCAGCTCGTGGTCCGCCTGATAGAGGGCGACCCCATGCTGTTCTCCTCGATCACCGAGGAGGCCGCGGCCTGCACCGCGGCGGAGGTGGACTTCGAGATCGTGCCCGGCGTGCCGCCCGCCACCGCCGTGCTCACCTACGCGGGCATCCCGCCGGCGACGGCGGTGCCCGAGTTCCGCATCGTCGACGCCGCCCAGGAGCAGGACTGGGCCGCCCACGCCGCCTGCCGCGGCACGCTGGTCGTCTACAACGGCATCGGTGACGCCGTGGCCATCGGCAAGGCGCTGATCGCCGGCGGCAAGCCCGACACCACGCCGGTCGCGGTTAGCAGCGGCGGCACCACCACCGAGCAGTACACCGTCGTGTCCTCGCTCGGCCGGCTCCAGGCCGACCTCAAGCACGCCGGGTTCACCGAGCCCGCGCTGATCGTGGTCGGCGAGGCGGTGGGGCAGCGCGACAAGCTGTCGTGGTTCGAGACCAAGCCGCTGTTCGGGTGGCGGGTGCTGGTGCCCAGGACGAAGGAGCAGTCGCGCTCCCTGTCCGAGCAGCTCATCGCCTACGGCGCGGTGCCCGAGGAGGTGCCGACCATCTCGGTCGAGCCGCCCCGCACGCCGCAGCAGATGGACCGCGCGATCAAGGGCCTGGTCACCGGCCGCTACGAGTGGGTGGCCTTCACCAGCGCGAACGCGGTCAAGGCGGTACGCGAGAAGTTCGAGGAGTACGGCCTCGACGCCCGTGCCTTCGCCGGGCTCAAGGTGGCCGCCGTGGGCGAGGCCACCTCGCGGGCCCTGGTCGAGTTCGGCGTCAAGCCGGACCTGCTGCCCTCCGGCGAGCAGTCGTCCGAGGGGCTGGTGGCCGAGTGGCCGCCGTACGACTCGATGCTCGACCCGATCAACCGGGTGCTGCTGCCGCGGGCCGACATCTCCACCGACACGCTCGTGGCCGGGCTCACCGAGCTGGGCTGGGAGTGCGACGACGTCACCGCGTACCGCACCGTGCGGGCCGCCCCGCCGCCCGCGCCCATCCGCGAGGCCATCAAGGGCGGCGGCTTCGACGCCGTGCTCTTCACGTCCTCGTCCACGGTGCGCAACCTCGTGGGCATCGCGGGCAAGCCGCACAACGTCACCGTGATCGCGGTCATCGGGCCGCAGACGGCCAAGACGGCCGAGGAGTTCGGGCTCCGGGTCGACGTCATGGCCGACAAGCCGTCAGCCTCCGCCCTGGCCGCCGCGGTGGCCGAGTTCGGAGCCAAGCAGCGCCAGGCGGCCCTGGTCGCGGGCGACACGCCCCGCCGGCCGTCGCAGAACCGCCGGGGCGCCAGGAGGAGAGCCAAATGAGCGCGCAATACCCCGTCTCCCGTCCCAGGCGGCTGCGGCGCAACCCGGCGCTGCGCCGGATGGTGGCGGGCACCAGGCTGCACGCCGCCGACCTGATCCTGCCGATGTTCGCCAAGGAGGGCATCACCGAGCCGCAGCCGGTGGCCTCGATGCCGGGCGTCGTCCAGCACACCCGCGACTCGCTGCGCAAGGCCGCCCACGAGGCCGCCGAGGCGGGCGTGGGGGGCATCATCCTGTTCGGCATCCCGGCGGTGAAGGACGCCCGCGGCTCGGCCGCCGACGACCCCGACGGGGTGCTGCAGGTGGCGTTGCGCGACGTGGTGGCCGAGGTGGGCGACTCGATCGTGGTCATGGCCGACACGTGCCTCGACGAGTTCACCGACAACGGGCACTGCGGCATCCTCACCCCGTCCGGCGACGTGGACAACGACCTGACGCTGGAGCGCTACGCCTCCATCGCGGTGGCCCAGGCCGAGGCCGGGTCGCAGATGGTGGCGCCGAGCGGCATGATGGACGGCCAGGTGGGCGCGATCCGCGCGGCCCTCGACGCCGCCGGTCACGGCAACGTGCCGATCCTGGCCTACTCCGCCAAGTACGCCTCCGCCTTCTTCGGCCCGTTCCGCGAGGCCGCCGAGTGCGCGCCGCAGTTCGGCGACCGCAGCACCCATCAGCAGGACCCGGCCGGCCCGCTGGAGGAGGCGCTGCGCGAGGTCCGCCTCGACCTGGCGGAGGGCGCCGACGCGGTCATGGTCAAGCCCGCGCTGGCCTACCTCGACGTCATCGCGAGCTTCCGCGCCGAGGTGGACGTGCCGGTGGCCGCCTACCAGGTCAGCGGCGAGTACGCGATGGTCGAGGCCGCCGCGGCCAACGGCTGGGTGGACCGCGAACGGATGATCATGGAGTCGCTGGTCGCGATCAAGCGGGCGGGGGCGGACCTGATCTTGACATATTGGGCTACAGAAGTGGCTCGACGGCTCTAACAAGGGGTTTCCCGTCAACTCGTGGGGCCCGTGGGTTAGAGTTGCATGACAAGTGCTGGTGTGTCCCGCGGGTGCGTAAGTGACTGCGGCAGGCCGCTGAACGCGGCTGCCCTTCCGCCCGGGGTCGGGGCCTCCTCAGGCGCTGTGAGTCGAACGGGAGACACCATGGTGGGGGTACCACTGGCTCGGCGTACCAAAAAGCGGGCCCAGAAACAGGCACGGCCGACACGCATCTCGACCGTGCTCGAGTACGCCGCCCTGGGGTGGCCCGTCGTGCCGGGCGCCTATCCGCTGCGTCACGGGCCGCGCGCCTGCTCCTGCGACCGGGTCGGCTGTCCCGACCCCGGCGCCCATCCGCTCTCGCCCGCCTGGCACGTGCAGGCCACCACCGACCCCGCCCTGCTCACGCGCTGGTGGCAGGCCGAGCCCGAGGCCAATGTGATCCTGCCCACGGGGCGGGTGTTCGACGTCTTCGACGTACCTCTCGCCGCCGGCCTGTCGGCCCTCACCCGGATCGACGCCGCCGACGCCCACCCAGGCCCGGTCGCCGCCAACGGCGACCGGGTCTTGTTCTACGTGGCCACCAGGGGCAACCCGGAGGACGAGGACGAGTGGTGGTCGTGCCACCTCGACTGCGACCCGGCCACCATCGACGACACGCCGGGGCTGCGCTGGCACTGCCGCGACAGCTACGTCCTCGCCCCGCCCTCCACCCTGCCCAGCGGGCAGCCGGTGTCCTGGCTGCGGCCCCCGGACGGGCGCCCGCTGCCCGACCCGCTGCGCGTCCTGGAGTGGCTGGCCGACTGACCGCGGGACGGGCACCGGGGCCGGATAACCTGATCCGGTGAGCCGTACGCAGAATTCTGAGGACCTGTTCGCCCGAGCCAAGGACATCGTGCCCGGAGGCGTGAACTCGCCGGTGCGCGCGTTCGGCGCGGTGGGCGGCACGCCGCGTTTCATGGCCTCGGGGCAGGGGCCCTACATCACCGACGTCGACGGCAACCGTTACGTCGACCTCGTCTGCTCCTGGGGCCCGATGATCCTCGGGCACCGGCACCCCGCGGTCGTGGAGGCGGTGCAGGGCGCCATCGCGGGCGGGTTCTCCTACGGCACCGCCACGCAGGGCGAGGTGGAGCTGGCCGAGGAGATCGTGGCGCGGGTGGCGCCGGTCGAGAAGGTGCGGCTGGTCAGCTCGGGCACCGAGGCGACGATGAGCGCGGTGCGGCTGGCCAGGGGGTTCACCGGCCGGTCCAAGGTGATCAAGTTCGCGGGCTGCTACCACGGGCACGTGGACGCGCTGCTGGCCTCCGCCGGGTCAGGGGTGGCGACCTTCGGGCTGCCCGACACGCCCGGGGTGACGGGGGCGTCGGCGGCCGACACGATCGTGCTGCCGTACAACGACCTCGCGGCCGTCGAGGAGGCCTTCGCCGCGGCGGACATCGCCTGCGTGATCACCGAGGCGTGCCCCGCGAACATGGGGATCGTCCCGCCGCGCGACGGCTTCAACGCGCGCCTGCGCGAGCTGTGCACCGCCAACGGCGCGCTGCTCGTCGTGGACGAGGTGCTGACGGGCTTCCGCGTCTCCGCGGCGGGCTGGTACGGCCTCGACCCCGTGGACGCCGACCTGATGACGTTCGGCAAGGTCATGGGCGGCGGCCTGCCGGCGGCGGCGTTCGGCGGCCGGGCGGACGTGATGGCCAACCTCGCGCCCGAGGGGCCCGTCTACCAGGCGGGCACGCTGTCCGGCAATCCGCTGGCCTGCGCGGCCGGGCTGGCCACGCTCCGGGCCCTGGACGCCGAGGCGTACGCGCGGGTGGACGCGGCGGCGCTCCAGGTGGGCGACCTGGCCTCGGAGGCGCTGGCGAAGGCGGGGGTGCCGCACCGGCTGCAGCGGGCGGGCAGCCTGTTCTCGATCTTCTTCACCGACGCCGAGGTGACGAACTTCGCCGAGGCCAAGACGCAGAACACCGCGGCCTTCACCGCGTTCTTCCACGCCATGCTCGACCAGGGGGTCTACCTGCCGCCGTCGGCCTACGAGGCGTGGTTCCTGTCGGCCTCGCACGACGACGAGGCCATCGGCCGGGTCGCGGAGGCTCTTCCCGCCGCGGCCGAGGCGGCCGCCGCCGTGCGGTGACGGCGGCACGCGGCGCCTGACGAGTGCGGGCGGGGCGGCGGGTCCTGGCACCCGGCGTGCCCGCCCGTCCTGCTGTTCAGCGAGCGGGCTTCTGGTAGCGGATCCGCTGCTCGCGGGCCTGCTCGGCGAGGGCCTTGAGGTACGACACGGAGCTCGTCTGCTGCTTCTTCGTCTTCAGGATTCTCATGCAACTATTTTCGTCTGCTACACATTCAACGACAAGCGAGACTTTCTACGCTAAACCGTTTAGGCTGGCTTACATGTTGGACCTGAACCGGCTCAAGGCTCTTCACGCAGTCCACGTCTACGGGTCGGTCGGCGCGGCGGCCGACGCGCTCATGGTCACCCCCTCCGCCGTTTCGCAGCAGATCGCCAAGCTGGAGCGCGAGACCGGCGCCCGCCTGATGGAGCGCAGCGGGCGCGGCGTGCGCCTGACCGACGCCGCCGGGCTGCTGGCCGAGCACGCCGAGCGCATCCTCGCCCTGGTCGAGACCGCCGAGGCCGACTTCGAGGCGCTGCGCGGCGAGGTCGTCGGCCGGCTCAACGTGGCCGCCTTTCCCACCGCCGTGCGCGGCCTCATGCCCGGCGCGCTGGTCACGCTCAAGCAGCGCCACCCCGACCTGTGGGTGCAGCTCAACGAGCGCGAGCCCGAACGGGTCGTCCGCGAGGTCGCCAGGGGCGAGCTGGACCTGGGCGTGATCCAGGACTGGCTGAACCGCCCCATGGCCGTCCCCGAGGGCCTGTCCAAGGCCACTCTGCTCGACGACGTGGCCGACGTGGCCGTGCCCGCGGACCACCCGATGGCGGGCGAGCGGGAGATCGAGCTGGCCACGCTGCGCGGCGAGCAGTGGATCAGCGGCTCGCCGGGCACCGTCTGCCACGATTGGCTGGTGTTCACGCTGCGCAGCGCCTCGCTGGAGCCCGTGATCGCGTGCATGGCCGACGAGTACCCGACCCAGCTCGCGCTCGTCGCGGCCGGCCTGGGCTGCGCGATCGTGCCGCGGCTCGGCCGCGACTGCGTGCCCTCCGGCGTGCGGCTCGTCCCGCTGCTCCCGCGGCAGTCGCGGCGCATCTACGCGGTGTGGCGCACCGACGCGGCCCGCCGCCCCGCCATCAGGGCCATGGTGGAGGCGCTGGCGGAGTCGAGCAGGAAGCAGGAGAACGCCTGGGCGGTGAACTGACACCGGCCGGGGCCTAGGCCATGCGGCCGGGGCGAGCGGATAGGCTGTGCGCACCATGGCTGAAACCACCGTCGTCCACCTGCTGCGCCACGGTGAGGTGCACAACCCCGGAGGCATCCTGTACGGCAGGCTGCCCGGCTACCACCTGTCCGAGACAGGTCAGCTCATGGCCGAGACGGTCGCCAAGGCCGTCGGCGGT
The DNA here is from genome assembly GCF_040656115.1 of Nonomuraea sp. NPDC050202. Classification (NCBI taxonomy): domain Bacteria; kingdom Bacillati; phylum Actinomycetota; class Actinomycetes; order Streptosporangiales; family Streptosporangiaceae; genus Nonomuraea; species Nonomuraea sp. NPDC050202. Next base: position 404,145 of record NZ_JBFALF010000006.1, read on the forward strand.
CGCGACATCGTCAAGCTGTTCAGCTCGCCGCTCGAACGTGCCCTGGAGACGGCGGCCCCGCTCGCCGACAAGCTCGGCCTGGAGATCGTCCAGGACGTCCGCCTGATCGAGGCGGGCAACCTCCTGCAGGGCCGCACCGTGGGCAAGGGCCTGGGCGTGCTGCGCGACTGGCGCAACTACCGCTACTTCTACAACCCGCTGCGCCCGTCCTGGGGCGAGTCGTACCCCGTCATCGTCAGTCGCATGAAGTCGATGATCGACGAGGCCAGGGCGGCGGCGCGCGGGCACGAGACGGTGCTGGTCAGCCACCAGCTCCCCATCTGGGCCATCAGGTGCGCCGCCGAGGGGCGCCGGCTCTGGCACGATCCGCGCCGCCGGCAGTGCGCGCTGGCCAGCGTGACCACGTTCACCTTCGACGGCGACCGCCTGATCAGCATCGGCTACAGCGAGCCCGCTGGATCACTGGAGACGGGGCCTTCGCTCCCCGGGGCCTGATGTCGGGAGCGCGCGGTCGCCCCGGTAGAGTTGCAAGCTCTACCGCTTGTAGTACAAGGAGATCTTCCTCCGTGCGCGCCAAGTCCCTCTCCCTCGTTCTCCTCCTGGCCGCGCTGGCCGCGGGCTGCGCCGGCAACCAGGGCGGTCAGCCGCAGGCGGGCGACACCCGGTTCGTCGCGGGCGACGGGAAGATGCAGGTCTTCGAGGCCGCCGAGCGCAGGCCCGCGCCCGCGGTCGAAGGGCCGACCCTCGACGGCGCCACCGCCTCGCTGGCCGCGCACCGGGGCAAGGTCGTGGTGCTCAACTTCTGGGCCTCCTGGTGCGGCCCGTGCCGGGCCGAGGCGCCGGTGCTCAAGGAGGTCGCGGCCAAGACCAAGGGCAGCGGCGTGGAGTTCCTCGGCGTCGACTTCAAGGACCGCCAGGCCGACGCGAAGGCGTTCGAACGCACCGAGCAGACCGGTTACCCGCACATCTTCGACCAGCCGGGCAAGGTCGCGCTGGCCTTCCAGGGCACGGTGCCGCCCGCAGCCATCCCGTCCACGCTGATCATCGACAAGCAGGGCAGGATCGCGGCCAGGGCGCTGGGCGCCGTCAAGTACACCGACCTGATGAACGCGGTGACCAAGGTGCGCGATGAGTGACGTCGTCGCCTCGGGCTCGCTGCTGCTGGCCGTGCCGATCGCGGTGCTGGCCGGGGTGGTGTCGTTCCTGTCGCCGTGCGTGCTGCCGCTGGTGCCGGGTTACCTGTCGTACGTCACGGGCATGAGCGCCGACCCCAAGCGGGGGCGGCTGGTGCTCGGCGCGTCGTTGTTCGTGGCCGGGTTCGCGCTGGTGTTCGTGCTCAGCGGGGCGCTGTTCGGCGGCCTCGGCTCCGTCCTGCTGGGCAACGCCGACCTCATCACGCGCGTGCTCGGCGTGCTCACCATCGTGCTCGGGCTCGCCTTCCTGGGCGTGCTGCCCGGGCTGATGCGCGACGTGCGCATCCACCGCCTGCCGGCCGCGGGGCTGGCGGGCGCGCCGCTGCTCGGGGTGGTGTTCGGGCTGGGCTGGACGCCGTGCATCGGGCCCACGCTGGCCGTGGTGCTGACCCTCGGGCTCAACGAGGGCAGCGCGGGCCGGGGAGCGCTCCTGGCCGTCGCGTACGCCCTGGGCCTCGGCCTGCCCTTCGTGGGCGCGGCGCTGGCCTACAGCAGGGCCCTGCGCACGTTCCGGGCCATCCGCAAGCACTCACGCCTGATCACCAGGGTCGGCGGCGGCATGATGGTGGCCGTCGGCGTGCTGCTGGTGACCGGGCTCTGGGGAGAGATGATCGCCGCCATGCAGGGGCTGATCGGCGCGTTCGAGCCGGTGATCTGATGACCGTCCAGGAGCTGGAGAAGGAGCAGGCGCCCAAGCAGGCCGGGTTCGGCCTGGTGGCCTGGCTGCGCTGGGCGTGGCGCACGCTCACCTCGATGAAGACGGCGCTCATCCTGCTGTTCCTGCTGGCGCTGGGCTCGGTGCCCGGCTCGCTGGTGCCGCAGCGCAGCGTCGAGCCCGACAAGGTCGCCCGGATCTACGAGCAGAGCCCGGCGCTGGCCGAGTGGTACGACCGCTTCCAGCTCTTCGAGGTGTTCAGCTCGACCTGGTTCGCGGCCGTCTACCTGCTGCTGTTCACCTCGCTGATCGGCTGCATCATCCCGCGCACCGCGACCTTCGCGCGCGAGCTGCGCCGCAAGCCGCCCGCGGCCCCGAAGAACCTGTCCCGCCTGCCCCACGCGGCCTCGTTCGAGAGCGACCTGGAGGTCGACCAGGCCGCCAGGAAGCTGCGCAAGCTGCGCTTCCGGGTCGTGACCGGCGATGGCTGGGTGTCGGCGGAGAAGGGTTACCTGCGCGAGATCGGCAACCTGTTCTTCCACGTCGCGCTGCTCGGCATCCTGGTGGCGATCGGCGCCGGCTCCCTGTTCGGCTACCGCGGCAACGTCCTGGTCGTCGAGGGCGACGGCTTCGCCAACACCGTGGCCGCCTACGACCGGTTCATGCCCGGCAACCAGGTCTCGGCCGAGTCGCTGCAGCCGTTCTCCTTCACGCTGTCGGAGTTCAAGGTGGCCTACCAGGTCGCCGGCGACAAGCGCGGGCAGGCGCTCGACTACTCGGCGCACCTCAAGGTCAACGACACGCCGGCCTCGCCCGCCCGCGACTACGAGCTCAAGGTCAACGAGCCGCTCGAGGTCGACGGCACGCAGCTCTACCTGATCGGCAACGGCTACGCGCCCGTGTTCAAGGTCACCGACGGGAAGGGGCAGGTGGCCTTCGAGGGGCCCGTGCCCTGCCTGATCGAGCAGAAGGCCACGATGACCTCGGGCTGCGTCGTCAAGGTGCCCGACGCGCAGCCGTCGCAGCTCGGGTTCCTGCTGCAGTTCCTGCCGACCAGCGTGCCGCTGACCAACGGCGACCACGCCTCTGCCTTCCCCGGCGAGCTCAACCCCGAGGTTAAGATCCTCGGCGCGTTCTCCGGCGACCTGGGCGTGCGCTCGGGCAAGCCGCAGTCGGTCTACGAGCTGGCCGAGCCCGAGGTGCTGAAGAAGCTCAAGCCCCTGGTCATGGGGTCCAGCGCGCCCAAGCCGCTGGCCGTGGGGCAGTCGATGGAGCTGCCCGGCGGGCTGGGCAGGCTCGAGTTCACCGGGGTCAAGGAGTGGATCACGCTCCAGACCTCCTACGACCCGGGGCGCTTCCCCGCCCTGGCGGCCGGCGCCACTGCCGTCGTCGCCATCGCGCTCTCGCTCATGATCCGCCGCCGGCGGGTCTTCGTACGCGTCTTCGAGGGCAGGGTCGAGGTGGGCGGCCTGACCCGTACCGAGGGCTCCGCGGCGGGCTTCGCCGAGGAGTTCTCCGACATCGTGAAGGTTCTATCAGCAGGAGAAAAGGATGTCCGCTGAGCAACTCGCCGAGCTGAGCGACCTTTTCGTCGTCGCAGCCGTCCTGCTCTACGTCGTCGCCATGGTGTTCTTCGCGATCGACCTCGCTTTCGGCCGGGCCCGGCCCGGCAAGGCGCAGGCGGCGCGGCCGGTCGAGGTCAAGCAACCGGTCGCGGTCGGGGCGGCGGTGTCGGACGAGGTCTCCGCCGGCGTGTCCGGCGCGGTGACGGGGTCCGAGGAGGCCGCCGAGAAGCCGTCCGGTGAAGGCGCCGGAGTGGCGGACGGCACGGTGGACGGCACGGTGGACGGCAGGGTGGACGGCAGGGCGCCGGGAGCGCCCGCGGTCGCCGAGGCGCCGGGCGGCGGCGCCAAGGCCGGCCTGGTCGCGCTCGTGCTCGCCTGGCTGGGCTGGGCCGCCAACGCCGGCGCGATCGTCACCCGCGGCCTGGCCGTGGACCGGTGGCCGTGGGGCAACATGTACGAGTTCGTGGTCGCGATCTGCTTCGCCGCCGTGACCGCGTTCCTCGGCACCCAGCTCCGCCACAACGTGCGCTACCTGGGCGGCTTCGTCATGGTCACGGCCGCGCTCGGGCTCGGGCTGGCCGTCAAGGTGTTCTACACGGCCGCCGGTCCCGTGGTGCCCGCGCTGAACTCGTACTGGATCGCCATCCACGTCAGCGCGGCGATCATCTCCAGCGGGCTGCTGACGCTGGCCGGTGTCTCCGGCGTGCTGTACCTGGTGCGCCGCGACGGGGAGTCGCGGCTGCCGTCCCGCGCCGACCTGGAGAAGGTGGCCCACCGGGCGATCGTGTTCGCCTTCCCCCTGTGGACGTTCGCCGTGATCGCGGGAGCGCTCTGGGCGGACCGGGCGTGGGGCCGCTACTGGGGCTGGGACCCCAAGGAGGTGTGGTCGTTCATCACGTGGGTGGCCTACGCGGCCTACCTGCACGCGAAGGTGACGGCGGGCTGGCGGGGGAAGGCCGCGACCATCGTGCAGCTCGTGGCGTTCGGCTGCCTCCTGTTCAACCTGATCGGGGTCAACATCTTCATCGACGGCCTGCACAGCTACGCCGACGTGGACTAGGAGGGGCTAGGCGACGTCGTCGCCGCGCATCCGCCGGTCGAGGTCACGAAGGAAGTCGGGGTCGTCGTCCGGTCCCTTCGGCGTGCCCGGGCCCGGGGGGACGGGCCAGGCCGCGCGCGGCGCGCGCGGGCGGCCGCGCGCCATCCACACCGCGCCGCCGAGCAGCGGGATGAGCACGACGACGAGGATCCACAGCGGCTTTGGTACGTTCCGCACCTCGTCTTCCGGTGTGGTGACCACGTCGAACAGTGAGAAGAGCCAGAAGGCCAGCAGCGCCAGGCCGATCAGAACACCTGCCATGTCCCGAACTGTAAGCCATGAATCGGCGTGATCGTGCTGCCTGATGTCCCATTTCGGGTGACTAGCGGAAGATCGGCGTCGTACGGTGGAAGCCGATGCGTCGGTGTCCACGGGGCTCCACATGGCGTTGAGGGGTGCGATGGCCTTTTCTTCCGACAGGGGACCCAGCGACAGAGGACGGCATCGGCGTGGCCGTTGGTGGCGGCGCGGCTCGTACCTCTTCTCGCGTCGCAGCGAGGCACACCCCGACGCCGACCGCTCGTTCTGGTCCGGCGCCCGCGACAGCCGGCGCGATGGTGGCGACGAGCCGCACGAAGCGGCACGGCCCGGCGAGAGGGGCAGGCCCGCCAGCGCCCAGGACAGGGTGATGTGGCCCGGAGGTGACGGGCCGGAACGCACGATGTGGCCGCTCGATGGCCGGCCGGACACCCGTTCCCCCGGAACGAGCCGGGACGGCTTCGCGGGCCGCGAGCGCGGCTCGGCGGCGGGCCCGGACAGTTTCGCGGGGCGCGAGCGCGGCTCGGCAACGGGACGGGGCGCGTTCGCGGGGCACGAGCGCGGTTCGGGACCGGGGTGGGACGCGTTCGCGGTGCGGGAGCGTGGCGAGCGCCTCCCCGCCGCCGTCGTGGTCGACCGCCCCCGCTACACCTGGGACGACTTCGAGCTCACCGACGAGCCGCTCAGGGCCCGCCCCCATCGGCCGGACGCGCCCTCGCTGGGCGACGGCCTGCGCCACTGCGGCCGGCTGGAGACGATCCTGCACCGGCAGTGGGACGCCAGGCAGGGCCCGCCGCCGGCGGACGTCATCAGGGCGGTGGAGAGCCTGGCCAGGCTGCCCGAGCGGCTGAAGGAGCTGCTCGCCTCGGGCCTGGAGGGCATCTACGTCGGCCCGGGCGGCGTGCCCGACCTCGACGACATGGGTTACCTGCGCGGCGCCCCGCTCCCGTCCAGCCGGGCGACCTGGGACATCTGCGCCGGCGCGTACGGCGACCGCAAGATCGTCGTGGGCGACCGCCCCTCGCCCACACCGGACGTGATGATGCACGAGGTGGGCCACGCCATCGACGACATCGACGCGGCGCACGGTGACTGGGTGTCGGACTCGCCGGAGTTCGTGCGCCTGTACGACACGGCCGTCCCGCTGCTGGCCTCGACGTTCCACCGCCAGGGGGGCGGGCTGGGCCGCAAGGAGTTCTTCGCCGACGCCTTCGCCGCCATCGCCTCGCGCCAGCGCCCGGCCCTGGTGGACATGCTCGGCGGCGACACGCGGATGGCGCTCGACATCATGCTGTTCTTCAACCGGCGCTACGGAATCTAGGTGATCGGCCATGTACGTCATCCGGCTCGCGGACGGGACCTTGCGCGTACCGCAGAGCCTGACCAGCCAGGACGGCCGTCTGATCGGCAACGCCTACGTCGAGGTCCAGCCCGGTGACCCCGACTACGAGCAGTGGCTGCCGGAGTCGCTGACCGAGGAGGAGGCGGAGCTGCGCCGCCGGCGCTGGGAAGAGGAGAACGACGAGCTGGAGCGGGAGTTCCTGGCCTTCAAGGCGCAGCAGGAGGACGCCTGACCGGGTGGCAGCAGGGGGAACGCGGGCCCGGTCCGGGCGAACGGACAGGCGCCAGCCACGGTCGGCGGTTGGCGCCGCCCCGTGCCGTTCCCGTACGGAAGTGTGGCCGGGAGGGCACGCGAAACAGTGGGTTCCGCCAGCGGTGATCCTGGCGGGAAGGACCGCTGTTCAGGCGGCCCGGCCGTGCAGGATCACCGACTAGACGGAACGTCAGACGCGCGGGGACTCACCTGCTGGCCTGTCGGCCGTGAGAACGTCCTCGCCTCGGAGAAGGGCGTGGACTTCCGACTCGCGGAAGCGCCGGTGCCCTCCGGGGGTGCGGATACTGCTGATGCGGCCTGCCGCAGCCCAGCGCGTAACCGTCTTTGGGTCTACCCGGAAGAGGGCGGCAACCTCTCCTGGGGTCAGCAGACGCTCGCTGCTACTCTCCACCAATCTCTCCCCCTCGCATCCCGCTTCCTGCCAGCGGGCGGACAGGTAACCAGTGTGTCGAGCGAAGCCTGATTTATCCGTGGTTTTCTACAAAGATCACGGGTTGTTATCAGCTGACTGCCCGATTGTTATATGATAGAGCCTCTTTGGGGCTCTCGTGGGTGTTTCTTTACGAAACTCCCTAACTGGGAACAGTAGCAGTGCTCGCGTCCGATGCGAAGAGCGACCGCTACGCAGGTCCGAGTAACCTCGAACCTGTGCGTCCCGTTCTCGTTTACACCGCGTCGCGGATCGGCCTGTTCGTCGTGACCCTGGGTGTCCTCTGGCTGCTAGGACTGCAAAACCCGTTCTGGCTGATCGTCTGTTCTTTTGTGATCAGCGGCATAGCGAGCTACGTCTTGCTGTCCAAGCAGCGCGACACCATGAGTGCGCGTCTCAGCGACAGGATCGACCGGCCGAAGCCACAGAACGACTAGGGCAGGGGGAACATGCCAATCCGGGCATGGTACTCCCGTCCGAGTCTCGTTGTGTCGCTACCGACAAGTAGTCCACTGGCGTGCGCGTAAAACGCCTTCACCCCGATGCCGCGCTCCCGCGTGGGATTCCAACTGAGAGCCTTTCCGGTGCTCGGATGAATGGCGCCGATGCCCGGCCGTGACACCGCGCCCGGCCCCGCGGAGTCGCGGCCCCGCGGGTTGTCCAGCCAGCGCTGGTGCCCGCCCACGTAGACCGCCGCCCCCGTCACCGCGACCGCGTAGAGCGAGTCGCCGCCGGTGCTGTTCACCCAGGTCGGGCGGATGGCGGAGCCCGTGGCGTAGGTCTCGAAGCGGGCTGTCGTGTCGCACATGCCGCCCTTGGGGCCGCCCGTGGTGACGACCGCGAAGTAGCGGCCGTCGGGGGAGAAGTCGAGCCCGCGTACGTAGGAGGGGAACGCGCTGCTGCACCTGCGCGCGTACGCCTCGGTGCGCCACGGCGCCACCCTGGCGGCCGCCGCGCCGATGTCGATCAGGCCGAGCTGCGGCCGGGAATGGCCGTCGAGCGTGGTGAACGTGCCGTCCACCGCCAGCCTGCGGCCGGAGACCGCCAGCGCGTAGACCTTCACCCGCGACGTCAGCGGCGCGCCGGGCTCGATGTCGAAGCTCGTGTCGGGCAGGCCGGTGGTGGCGTCCAGCCTGGCCAGCGCCGTGCGCGGGCTGGTGAAGTCGCCGCCGACGTAGAGGTCGGGGCCCTGCCTGGCCAGCGCGGTCACCATGCCGCCGCCGATGCGCGGCTGGAAGCCGGGCACCAGCGCGCCGTCGGCCAGGCTGAGCCTGGCCAGGCCGCGGGCCCTGCGGTTGTCGACGCCGTGGAACTCCCCGCCGACGTAGACGGTGCCGCCGTCGCCGGCCGCCAGGCCGAAGACGGGGCCAGCCACGCTCGGCGCGAAGCCCGGCAGGACGCGTCCGGTCACCAGGTCGTAGGCGAACAGGTTGTCGCGCGAGTGGACCGTGGTACGGGACGCGTCGCTCACTTCGCTGAACGAACCGCCGACGACGACGGTGCGGCCGACGACGACGATGGCGTTGACGATGCCGTCGAGCACGTGGGGGGTGCTGTCGATCGGGTCGGCCGACACGACGCGCGCGTGCGGGACGGGGGCCGAGGCGATGATCGCCGCAAGGGCGACACGGGCAAACATTCGCCAATATCTAGCAGACGTTCGGTAGTCATGCTGCTACTTTCCGTTGATTGTCCCGGATGGGGATGCCCGCGTACCCGCAGGCGGGCCCCAATAAGGTGTGAGGCATGACGCGCGCTCAGTTGGACAAACAGCCGGACGAGGTCGCCGCGATGTTCGATCGCACCGCCCGGCGCTACGACCTGGTCAATGACGTGATCTCCCTCGGCCAGGTGCGGCTCTGGCGCAAGGCGGTCGCCGCCGCCGTGGACGCGGGGCCCGGGGAGCTGGTGCTCGACCTGGGGGCGGGCACGGGCACGTCCACCGACACCTTCACCAGGCTGGGCGCGCGGGCGATCGCCTCCGACTTCTCGTTCGGCATGCTGAGCACGGGGGTGCGGCGGCGCGGCGGCAACGCGCTGTCGGGGCCCGGCGTGCCGTTCCTCGCGGGTGACGCGATGCGGCTGCCGTTCGCCGACGAGGTGTTCGACGCGGTGACGATCTCGGTGGCGCTGCGCAACGTGCACGACACCTCGCAGGCGCTGCGCGAGATGCTGCGGGTGACGAAGCCGGGCGGGCGCCTGGTGATCCTGGAGTTCTCGCACGTCACCTTCGGCGCGTTCGACCTGGTCTACCGGGAGTACCTGATGCGGCTGCTGCCGAAGGTGGCCAAGGTGTTCGGGTCCAACGACGACTCCTACGAGTACCTGGCCGAGTCGATCAGGGACTGGCCCGACCAGCCGACGCTGGCCCGCATCATCCAGGGCGCCGGCTGGGAGCGGGTGGCCTGGCGCAATCTCACGATGGGGATCGTCGCCATGCACAGGGGGTTCAAGCCCGCTTAATCGCTGCGCCCGGCGCCGAAAACCTCATTTCCAGCCAGCCCGCTTTCCTGCGCGCGGGTCAAGCGAAGGTGCGCTTTTCCGGGCGGCGGAAATCATCGATTTCGATCCGCTCGATCAGGCCGTGCTCGCCATGACGGGTCTCGAGACTGCATCGCCTCACTGGCCGGGCTCTGACCGTCCCGGGGGCTGCTGCTAGCGTGACGATCATGACTGCGCGGCCTCAGGCGACACGCCGTCCTCATGGATCACAGAACCGCACCCCGACTGCCACTATGTACAGGAAAAGCAGTAGACTGCGGGCCGGTAAGTTTGTGAAGGGGTTCACAAAGGAACGAAGGCGCGACACCCCACGGCCTTCGAGCGTGTAGGGACAGGATGTCCAGTGACCGTGCCAGCAGCCCAACAGGCTGACGCCGACGTCATCGTCGTCGGCGCCGGTCCCGCCGGTTCCGCAACCGCTTTTTACCTCGCTCAGGCCGGTCTCGACGTGTTGCTCCTGGAGAAGACCAGGTTCCCCCGCGAGAAGGTCTGCGGCGACGGCCTGACCCCCCGTGCGGTCAAGCAGTTGCAGAACATGGGCGTCGACATCGACGCACCCGGCTGGATCAGGAACAAGGGCCTGCGCGTCGTCGGCGGCGGCCTGCGCTTCGAGCTCGACTGGCCGCAGTTGGAGCGGTTCCCCGACTTCGGGCTCGTCCGCACCCGCCAGGACTTCGACCAGATCGTCGCCGCCAACGCGGTCAAGAACGGCGTGCGCCTCATGGAGGGCGTCACCGTCACCGGCCCCGTGCTCGACGACCGCAGCGGCCACATCGTGGGCGTGACCACCAAGGACGGCCGCGAGTTCCGCAGCCGCGTGGTCGTGGCGGCCGACGGCAACAGCACCCGCCTGGCCCTGGGCATGGGCCTGCACAAGCGGGAGGACCGCCCGATGGGCGTGGCCGTGCGGACGTACTTCGAGAGCCCGCGCCACGACGACGACTACCTCGAGACCTGGCTGGAGCTGTGGGACGGCGACACGCTGCTGCCCGGCTACGGCTGGGTGTTCGGCGTCGGCGACGGCACCGCCAACGTGGGCCTCGGCCTGCTCAACACCAGCTCACAGTTCGGCAACATCGACTACCGCGACCTGCTGCGCCGCTGGTGCCGGTCGATGCCGCGGGAGTGGGGCTTCACCGAGGAGAACATGACGGGCCCGATCCGCGGCGCCGCGCTCCCGATGGCCTTCAACAGGCAGCCCCACTACACCCGCGGCCTGCTGCTCGTGGGAGACTCCGGCGGCTCGATCAACCCGTTCAACGGCGAGGGCATCGCCTACGCCATGGAGACCGGGGAGATCGCCGCCGAGATCATCGCCAAGGCCCTCAAGGACACCACCCCCGCGCAACGCGAGCGGATCCTGCGGACCTATCCTCAGACGCTGAAGGACGCTTACGGCGGATATTTCACGCTCGGGAGGTTGTTCGTCGAGGCGATTGGGAAGCCGGGTGTGATGAGCTTCGGCACCAGGCACGGGCTTCCCCATCCGAGGCTGATGCGCTTCGCGCTCAAACTCCTTGGTAATCTCACCGACCGGCGAGGCGATGCGTCCGACATGATCATCAACGCACTCTCGAAGGTCGCGCCATCAGCATGAATCTCGCAATCAACAGATCCGGCTGCGCGCCCGCGCGCGCGGCGACTCCAGAGGAGGCGTAGCGATGGACCTTTACGTGCCCATCCTGGTGCTCGCCGTTCTCGCGGGGGGCTTCGCGATCTTCTCGGTCGCCATCGCTCCCTTCACCGGTCCCAAGCGCTGGAACCGCGCCAAGCTCGACGCCTACGAATGCGGCATCGAGCCCACGCCCCAGCCTGTCGGTGGTGGACGGTTCCCGCTCAAATACATGATCACGGCGATGCTCTTCATCGTCTTCGACATCGAGATCATCTTCCTTTACCCGTGGGCCGTCTCGTTCGCTCCGCAGACGGACGACCTCGGCCGCGTGCTCTCCTCGGGCCTTGGCCTGTTCGCGCTCGTCGAGATGCTGCTGTTCATCGTCACCGTGCTCGTCGCCTACGCGTACGTGTGGCGCCGCAAGGGTCTGGACTGGGACTGAAAATGGGACTTGAAGAAAAACTCCCCAGCGGGTTCATCCTCAGCACGGTCGAAGCGGCCGCGGGGTGGGCGCGGAAGAACTCCGTATGGCCGGCGACGTTCGGCCTCGCGTGTTGCGCCATCGAGCTGATGGCCACCGGTGGCCCCCACTACGACCTGGCGCGCTTCGGTATGGAGCGCGCTTCGGCGTCTCCCCGGCAGGCCGACCTGATGATCGTGGCCGGCCGGGTGTCGCAGAAGATGGCGCCGGTGCTGCGCCAGATCTACGACCAGATGGCCGAGCCCAAGTGGGTCATCTCCATGGGCGTGTGCGCCTCCAGCGGCGGCATGTTCAACAACTACGCCATCGTGCAGGGCGTCGACCACGTCGTCCCCGTCGACATCTACCTGCCGGGCTGCCCGCCGCGGCCCGAGATGCTGATCGACGCGATCGTGAAGCTGCACGACAAGATCCAGAACACGAAGTTCGGCGCGCACCGCGCCAAGCAGATCGAGGAGCTCGAGCTGCAGGCGCTGCGCACGCTGCCGCTGATCGACCAGGGGGCCGCGAAGTGACCTCGCCCGACAACCTCCCCGAGGTCCCGGACGCGCAGGTCCCGGAGGCACCGGCGGCCCAGGAGCCGCCGGTCGCCCGGAGGGGCATGTTCGGCGCCCAGGACAGCGGCGACACCTCCGGCTACGGCGGCCTCGTCGTGCGCCGGGCGCCGCAGATCTCGACGCCGCGCCCGTACGGGGGCTACTTCGACGAGATCGTCGACAGCCTGGCGATGGACGACGCCATCGAGCGCGTGGTCGTCGACCGCGGCGAGCTGACCCTGCACGTCAAGCGCGAGCGCCTGGTCGAGGTCTGCCAGAAGCTGCGCGACGACCCCGCCCTGCGCTTCGAGCTGTCGACCGGCGTGTCCGGCGTGCACTACCCGCACCTGGCGGGCGAGGAGCTGCACGCGGTGATCCACCTGGTGTCGATCTCCTACAACCGGCGCGTGCGCGTCGAGACGAGCGCGCCCGACTCCGACCCGCACATTCCATCGACTGTCAGCGTTTACCCTGGTCACGACTGGCACGAGCGGGAGACGTACGACTTCTTCGGGATCATCTTCGACGGTCACCCCGGGCTCACCCGGATCATGATGCCGGACGACTGGGACGGCCACCCGCAGCGGAAGGACTACCCGCTCGGCGGCATCCCGGTCGAGTACCGCGGCGCCACCATCCCCTCGCCTGACCAGAGAAGGAGCTACTCATGAGCACCGCTTATGACGAGGCGACCGAGGGCAAGGTCTATTCGGTCAACGGCGCTGACTGGGACCAGGTCGTCACCGGCGTGCGCGACTCCGAGGAGGAGCGCCTGGTCGTCAACATGGGCCCGCAGCACCCGTCCACGCACGGCGTGCTCCGGCTGGTGCTGACGCTCGACGGAGAGACGGTCACCGAGGCGCGCGGCGTCATCGGTTACCTGCACACCGGCATCGAGAAGAACATGGAGTACCGGACGTGGACCCAGGGGACCACGTTCGTGACCCGCATGGACTACCTCTCGCCGATCTTCAACGAGACCGCGTACTGCCTCGGTGTGGAGAAGCTGCTCGGCATCACCGACCGCGTGCCCGAGCGGGCGCAGGCCATCCGCGTGATGATGATGGAGCTCAACCGCATCGCCTCGCACCTGGTGGCGATGGGCACGTTCGGCATGGAGCTGGGCGCGACCACGCCGTTCCTGTTCGGGTACCGCGATCGTGAAATGATCATGGACCTGTTCGAGTACATCACCGGCCTGCGCATGAACCACGCCTACATCCGCCCCGGCGGCGTGAGCGTGGACCTGCCCGCCGGCGCGGTGGACAAGGTCGGCGAGTTCCTCAAGGAGATGCCCAAGCGGATCAAGGACATCCGCAAGCTCCTCGACGAGAACCCCGTCTACGTGCGCCGCACCAGGGACGTGGCCTACCTCGACCTGACCGGCTGCATGGCGCTCGGCGTCACCGGGCCGATCCTGCGCGCCGCCGGCCTGCCGTGGGACCTGCGCAAGTCGCAGCCCTACTGCGGTTACGAGACCTACGAGTTCGACGTCGCCACCGAGCGCGGCTGCGACGTGTACTCGCGCTACCTCGTCCGCATGCGGGAGATGGAGGAGTCCCTCAAGATCATCGAGCAGGCGCTGGACCGCATCGCCGGTCCGCTCAAGGGCGACCCGGTCATGATCGAGGACAAGAAGATCGGCTGGCCCGCGCAGCTCGCGCTCGGGCCTGACGGGTTCGGCAACTCGCCCGACCACATCGCGCACATCATGGGCACCTCCATGGAGGCCCTCATCCACCACTTCAAGCTGGTGACCGAGGGCTTCAGGGTGCCGGCCGGGCAGGCGTACGCCAGCATCGAGTCGCCCAAGGGCGAGCTCGGCGCCCACGTGGTCAGCGACGGCGGCACCCGGCCGTACCGCGTGCACTTCCGCGAGCCGTCCTTCTGCAACCTGCAGAGCTTCCCCGCGATGGCGGAGGGCGGCCAGGTCGCCGACGTGATCGCCGCGGTGGCATCTATCGACCCCGTCATGGGAGGTGTGGACCGGTGACTTACTCACCGGAGATCCGTGAGCGTCTGGAGCGGGACGCCAAGGAGATCATCGGGCGTTACCCGAAGACGCGCTCCGCCCTGCTGCCGCTGCTCCACCTCGTGCAGTCCGAGGACGGTTACGTCTCCGACGACGGGCAGGAGTTCTGCGCGGAGATGCTCGGCCTCAGCAAGGCCGAGGTCACGGGTGTGGCGACGTTCTACACCATGTACAAGCGCAAGCCCGCCGGCGAGTACCACGTCGGCGTGTGCATCAACGCGCTGTGCGCGGTCATGGGCGGCGACCAGATCTGGGAGGAACTCTCGGAGCACGTCGGCGTCGGTCACGAAGAGGCGACCGCCGACGGCAAGATCTCGCTGGAGCGCCTGGAGTGCAACGCGGCCTGCGACTTCGCGCCGGTCATGATGGTCAACTGGGAGTTCTTCGACAACCAGACGCCCGAGTCGGCCAAGCAGCTCGTCGACGACCTGCGTGACGGCAAGGACGTGGCGCCCACGCGCGGCCCCAAGAAGCTGTGCACCTTCAAGCAGGCCTCGCGCGTGCTCTCGGGCCTGCCCGACGACCTCGCGGGCGAGGGTCCGTCGGCCGCCGGCGCCTCGCTGGAGGGCCTGAAGGTCGCCAAGGCCAAGGGATGGAAGGCACCGGAGGCATGAGCACCACTTTGACACCGGTCCTGACCGCGAACTGGGACCAGCCCAACTCCTTCACCCTCGACTCCTACGGCGAGTACGAGGCGGCGAAGAAGGCCCTGGGCATGGACCCCGACGCGGTCATCCAGGCCGTCAAGGACTCGGGCCTGCGCGGCCGCGGTGGCGCGGGCTTCCCCACCGGCATGAAGTGGGGCTTCATCCCGCAGGGCGACGGCAAGCCGCACTACCTCGTCGTCAACGCCGACGAGTCGGAGCCGGGCACCTGCAAGGACATCCCGCTGATGATGGCCAACCCGCACTCGCTGGTCGAGGGCATCATCATCACCTCGTACGCGATCCGGGCCAACCACGCCTTCATCTACGTGCGCGGCGAGGTGCTGCACGTCATCCGGCGGCTGCACGCGGCCGTGCGCGAGGCGTACGAGAAGGGTTACCTGGGCACCGACATCTTCGGCTCCGGCTTCGATCTGGAGCTCGTCGTGCACAGTGGCGCGGGCGCGTACATCTGCGGCGAGGAGACGGCGCTGCTCGACTCGCTGGAAGGCTTCAGAGGTCAACCGCGGCTCAAGCCCCCGTTCCCGGCCGTGGCGGGCCTGTACGCCTCGCCTACTGTCGTGAACAACGTCGAGTCGATCGCGTCTGTTCCCTCGATCATCGCCAACGGCGCCGAGTGGTTCGCCGGGATGGGCACCGAGAAGTCCAAGGGCTTCGGCATCTTCTCCCTCAGCGGCCACGTCACCAGGCCCGGCCAGTACGAGGCCCCGCTCGGCATCACGCTGCGCGAGCTGCTCGACATGGCAGGCGGCATCCGCGAGGGGCACCAGATCAAGTTCTGGACCCCGGGCGGCTCCTCCACGCCGATCTTCACCGACGAGCACCTCGACGTGCCGCTCGACTTCGAGGCGGTCGGCGCCAAGGGCTCCATGCTCGGCACCCGCGCGCTGCAGATCTTCGACGAGACCACCTGCGTGGTCCGCACGGTGCTGCGCTGGACCGAGTTCTACGCCCACGAGTCCTGCGGCAAGTGCACGCCCTGCCGCGAGGGCACGTACTGGCTCAAGCAGGTGCTCAAGCGCCTGGAGAAGGGCCAGGGCACCGAGGAGGACCTGGCCACGATCACCGACATCGCGGACAACATCCTGGGCCGCTCGTTCTGCGCGCTGGGTGACGGCGCGACGAGCCCGATCCACTCCTCGGTGAAGTACTTCCGCGAGGAGTACCTCAAGCACTTCGAGATCGGCGGTTGTCCGTTCGACCCGAAGAAGTCCACTCTCTGGGGTGAGCAGTGACCGTCGTAGAGACAGAAGTGAACCTGGTGACCCTGACCATCGACGGGTTCCAGGTCAGTGTTCCCAAGGGCACGTTGATCATCAGGGCCGCCGAGCTGCTGGGCATCCAGATCCCCCGGTTCTGCGACCACCCCCTGCTCGACCCGGCCGCCAACTGCCGGCAGTGCCTGGTCGACATCCCCGACGCGGGCAACGGCCGCGGCTTCCCCAAGCCGCAGCCGTCGTGCGCGATCGAGGTCGCCGAGGGCATGGTGGTGCAGACCCAGCTCACCTCGGCCGTCGCCGAGAAGGCGCAGCGCGGGGCCATGGAGCTGCTGCTCATGAACCACCCGCTGGACTGCCCGGTCTGCGACAAGGGCGGCGAGTGCCCCCTGCAGAACCAGGCCATGTCCAACGGCCAGGGCGAGTCCCGCTTCCAGGAGCAGAAGCGCACCTTCCCCAAGCCGCTGCCGCTGTCGACGCAGGTCCTGCTCGACCGCGAGCGCTGCGTGCAGTGCGCGCGCTGCATCCGCTTCTCCGACCAGATCGCCGGTGACCCGCTCATCGAGTTCTTCGAGCGCGGGGCCAAGGAGCAGGTGCGCACGGCCGAAGGCAAGCCGTTCAACTCCTACTTCTCCGGCAACACGGTGCAGATCTGCCCGGTCGGCGCGCTCACCGGCGCGGCCTACCGCTTCCGCGCCCGCCCGTTCGACCTGGTGTCCACGCCGAGCTCGTGCGAGCACTGCGCCGGCGGCTGCGCCCTGCGCACCGACCACCGGCGCGGCCGGGTCACCCGCCGCCTGGCGGGCAACGACCCGCAGGTGAACGAGGAGTGGAACTGCGACAAGGGCCGCTGGGCGTTCACCTACGCGCAGCAGCCCGACCGGCTCAAGCAGCCGCTGGTCCGCAACGAGGAGGGCGTGCTCGTGCCCGCCTCGTGGCCGGAGGCGCTGATGGTGGCCGCCGAGGGCCTCGCGAAGGCCCGCGGCAAGGCCGGCGTGCTGGTCGGCGGACGCGTCACGGTCGAGGACTCCTACGCCTACGCCAAGTTCGCCAGGCTCGCCCTCGGCACCAACGACATCGACTTCCGCGCCAGGCCGCACTCCGCCGAGGAGGCGCAGTTCCTGGCCCACGCGGTGGCCGGCAAGGGCATCGAGATCAGCTACACCGACCTCGAGAACGCCCCGCACGTGCTGCTCGTCGGCCTCGAGGCCGAGGAGGAGTCGCCGATCCTCTTCCTGCGCCTGCGCAAGGCGTGGCGGAAGAAGGGCCTCAAGGTCACCTCGATCGCGCCGTTCGCCTCGCCCGGCCTGGTGAAGATGGGCGGCACGCTCATCCGTACCGCCCCCGGCGCGGAGGCCGACGCGATCGGCGACCTGGTCGGCACGCTGGCCGAGGGCACGATCGTGCTGGCCGGCGAGCGTCTGGCCACCGTGCCGGGCGCGCTGTCCGCCGTCGTCCGCCTCGCCGCCGCCTCCGACGCCAGGATCGCCTGGATCCCGCGCCGGGCCGGTGAGCGCGGCGCCGTCGAGGCCGGCGCGCTGCCCAACCTGCTGCCGATCGGCCGCCCCGTGGACGACGAGAGCGCCAGGGCCGAGGTCGCCAGGGCGTGGAACGTGGCCTCGCTGCCCGCCACGCCCGGCCGCGACACCTCCGGCATCCTCGCCGCCGCCCGCGACGGCGAGCTGGACGCGCTGGTCGTCGCCGGTGTGGACCCCTACGACCTGCCCGACCCCGCGGCGGCGCTCGACGCTCTGGAGCACACGCCGTTCATCGTCAGCCTGGAGATCCGCGCCAGCGCCGTCACCGACCGCGCCGACGTGGTCCTGCCCGTCGCCGCGGTGCAGGAGAAGGGCGGCACGTTCGTCAACTGGGAGGGCAGGGGCCGCTCGTTCGAGGCGCCGCTCAAGGTGCCGGGCCTGCAGTCCGACCTCGCCGTGATCGGCAACCTGGCCGACCGCATGGACGTGCACCTGGGCCTGCCGGACGCCAAGGCCGCCCGGCGCGAGCTGTCCAGCCTCGGCTCGTGGCGCGGCAGCCGCGTCAGCGCGCCGGTCGCGCTGCCCCGCGCCCTGGACATGCCGGAGCAGGGTCAGGCGCTGCTGGCCACCTGGCACCTGCTGCTCGACGAGGGCAGGCTGCAGGACGGCGAGCCGTACCTCGCGGGCACCGCCCGCACCGCCGAAGCGCTGGTCTCGGAGAGCACCGCCGCCGAGCTGGGCGTCACGGACGGCGACAAGCTCGTCGTCGGTGAGAACGTCACCCTGCCGGTGCGCGTCGCCGACCTGCCCGACCGCGTGGTCTGGGTGCCGGCGAACTCCGGCGGCTGCTCGGTCACGCGTGACCTGCGCGCGGTGGCCGGCGACATCGTCACCATCGGGAGCGCCTCATGAGTCCCACCCTGGAGAACTTCGGCCACGATCCGCTCTGGATCACCATCATCAAGGCCGTGATGCTCTTCGCCTTCCTGATGCTGGGCATCCTGTTCGGCGTCTGGTTCGAGCGCAAGCTGATCTCGCGCATGCAGCACCGCTACGGCCCCAACCGGGCCGGCAAGTTCGGCCTGCTGCAGTCCGTGGCCGACGGCCTGAAGATGGGCCTGAAGGAGGACATCTTCCCGCGGACCGTGGACAGGGTGCTCTACCTGCTGGCGCCGGTGATCATGGTGGTGCCGGCGTTCCTGGCCTTCTCCATCGTGCCGTTCGGGCCGGTGGTGAACCTGTTCGGGGTGGAGACGCCGCTGCAGCTGGTGGATCTGCCGGTGGCGGTGCTGTTCATGCTGGCCATGGGCGCGGTGTCGGTGTACGGCGTGGTGCTGGCCGGGTGGTCGTCGCGCTCGCCGTACGCGCTGCTGGGCGGGCTGCGCTCGGCGGCCCAGGTGGTCTCCTA